>RHGE01000576.1 GCA_004296775.1 Marinilabiliaceae bacterium JC017 | reverse complement strand
GTTCTGGGCGAGGCGTGATCGTAAATGAATCGGAGGCATAATAGTATACGTCCGGTACCATCCTTCTGACAGCTCAAAATTGGTATAGGCCGTGGAAATTATAGCCGTAATAAAAACAAACGAAGTGCGAATTAATATGCGGCCGGAGGCCGGATGGTGGCAACGAAGCGAGACGCTTCGCTGAACGTGGGTCTGGTTCATATCTCCGTTCGGCAAAGCGTCCCGCTTTGTCGTTTAAACCATGGCCTCTGGCCGGAAGAATAAAGTGAAATAGTTAATTCCAGTATAGATGTATCGTATTT
>RHGE01000575.1 GCA_004296775.1 Marinilabiliaceae bacterium JC017 | reverse complement strand
CTCAATTGTTACCCTCGGACCAAGGGGATACACATTAAATGCAATTGGGGCCTATTGGAAGGGAGTGGCGTAGATTCGAGAGAACGTGCGGTGGAACACTAACAAATAGCTATGGTGGATGTGAATGAAGCCTTGTTCATTCTACTTGGTCATTGGTTCTCATCAGAGCTCAATTGTTACCCTCGGACCAAGGGGATACACATTAAATGCAATTGGGGCCTATTGGAAGGGAGTGGCGTAGATTCGAGAGAACGTGCGGTGGAACACTAACAAATAGCTATGGTGGATGTGAATGAAGCCTTGTTCATTCTACTTG
>RHGE01000574.1 GCA_004296775.1 Marinilabiliaceae bacterium JC017 | reverse complement strand
GAGAGAACCAATGACCTAGAATGAATGAACAAGGCTTCATTCACATCCACCAATGCTATTTGTTAGTGTTCCACAGCACGTTCTATCGAATCTATGCCACTCCATACCAAAAGGCCCCATTTGCACTTAATGTGTATCGCCTTGGTCTATGGGTAACAATTGAGCTCTAATGAGAGAACCAATGACCTAGAATGAATGAACAAGGCTTCATTCACATCCACCAATGCTATTTGTTAGTGTTCCACAGCACGTTCTATCGAATCTATGCCACTCCATACCAAAAGGCCCCATTTGCACTTAATGTGTATCGCCTTGGTCT
>RHGE01000573.1 GCA_004296775.1 Marinilabiliaceae bacterium JC017 | reverse complement strand
AGGTAAATAGGTGGGGTATAACTTGATAAACTCCAAAGGAGTGTCTGTAACAGCACAGGGTTTTAACCCTGTGTTTCCAATCACGGGAAGAAGGAAGGCTGAAGGCCTGATATGTAGCATATACCAGCATAACTATACAGCACAAACATCCTTTCAGGGTTGGATTTACAAACTCCAATAACCATAGGGTTAAAACCCTATGCTGATACAAATGGCCTTTCAGGCCTGAATCTTATAAAACTTACTCCTTCACTTTGAAAATCAACGAAGGTAAATAGGTGGGGTATAACTTGATAAACTCCAAAGGAGTGTCTGTAACAGCACAGGGTT
>RHGE01000572.1 GCA_004296775.1 Marinilabiliaceae bacterium JC017 | reverse complement strand
CCTTTGCAAATCAACAGAATAACACAAATCTCCAAGTTGCGAGCCAGACCATGATGATGAAAAGCGGGTGAGCCCGCCAAATAAGCGGGCCAGCGCAGACACGACGAAGATGAATGATTCCGGCATGTGGGACGGCAAAAATACATCAAGGAAGTGGGCAGATCCTTTTATTTGGCTAGACCTTTTGGCTTCGTTTTTGGGACAATGCCAAAAATGAAGTAGGTTCCGGGACAACGTCCCGATTATAAACATTACTCGTAACACGAAGATCTGCAGAGAAGCCATTAATCCAGAAACGCCTTTGCAAATCAACAGAATAACACAAATCTCCAAGTTGCGAGCCAGACCATGATGATGAAAAGCGGGTGAGCCCGCCAAATAAGCGGGCCAGCGCAGACACGACGAAGATGAATGCGAGAATTCCGGCATGTGGGACGGCAAAAATA
>RHGE01000571.1 GCA_004296775.1 Marinilabiliaceae bacterium JC017 | reverse complement strand
CTCCGGCCGCATATTAATTCGCACTTCGTTTGTTTTTATTACGGCTATAATTTCCACGGCCTATACCAATTTTGAGCTGTCAGAAGGATGGTACCGGACGTATACTATTATGCCTCCGATTCATTTACGATCACGCCTCGCCCAGAACTAACCCGGTTATAATTCAACGGTTACATCACGAATAGAAGCACAACAAATACGATACATCTATACTGGAATTAACTATTTCACTTTATTCTTCCGGCCAGAGGCCATGGTTTAAACGACAAAGCGAGACGCTTTGCCGAACGGAGATATGAACCAGACCCACGTTCAGCGAAGCGTCTCGCTTCGGTGCTACCATCCGG
>RHGE01000570.1 GCA_004296775.1 Marinilabiliaceae bacterium JC017 | reverse complement strand
AGAATTGATCTTTTATTCTGCCGATGGTTTCGTGTACTGCTACTATTGTTTTTGTTCTTCTGGGGAGTGACAGTCCCTGTTTTAAATGATTCATCCGTTCTTCAAAGCGTTGTGTAATCTTCTCATCCATTGACGCTTCTTTCAGCCCTTTTTGATCACTCTTGATGTGAAGAAAGCAGTCATCTTTGTCTTCCACAAATACTTTCTGAACCTCGATTTTATTACCCCGGTTATCGTTTATGATCGTAGCATTTTCAGATAGGAAATCAAATTTTGCCGGTCGTGTGCGGCTAACGCAGATGTAATCGTAATTTTTGCTTTTTATCAGATCAAGGTTGTCCTGGGTAG
>RHGE01000063.1 GCA_004296775.1 Marinilabiliaceae bacterium JC017 | reverse complement strand
CTGTTGACTATGCAAAACTCGCTTCCGGTGGCTGACCAAGCCTTACCGGGTAGGATTGATTACCTACAGGGCTACTATGAGATGTTTCATTATAATTGATACGCCTATAAAATCCCCATCTCACGGACTTGCACGGCGCAATGGTAAATGTTGCTGCCTAAGCGCCTAAAAAAGATAGAAAGAGGGTGATCAACCTGCATTAGTGTGTTTATGATATTCCTGTACGACATTCATGCTACACCTCCCCTTTGATATTTTAGTTTTATAGGTATGAAATAAAAGTTTAATAGCTATCAAACTTTCTAATGTCAGTAACACTGATTGATAACCTGTATAAACACAGACCATCTTCTTTACTTCAATCACTTACTTCACCTTGTTTTTGGCCATAAAAGAGCCTTCTTGCCAATATTTTCCTACTTTTACCCCTCGAAAAATCACCTCTAACTATTCTTGGGGTGAGAAAAAGAAAATAAAAACAGATTACTTATACATTGAGTTTTCTTCGGGGCAGGGCGTAATTCCCTACCGGCGGTAATAGTCCGCGACTCCTTGATTAAAGGATTGATTTGGTGAAATTCCAAAACCGACAGTTATAGTCTGGATGAGAGAAGAAAATAACTTCTAAGCGATTCTTTTACTTCAAGGAATTGACTTGCCCTGACGAATTACTATTTGTTGTAAATCAGAATTAAAGGGTAAACAAATGAAAACAATTACAAATTTTGGGGCTGACTACAAAGAACGGATAGAGAATGCAATAAGCAAATTGCAAGCCGGCAAAGGAATTCTATTGGTTGATGATGAAGACAGAGAAAACGAAGGCGATATCATTTTTCCAGCAGAAACAATGACAGCTAAAGATATGGCGCTGATGATAAGAGAGTGTAGCGGAATTGTTTGCTTGTGCCTGAAACCTGAAAAATGTGCCGCACTGGAATTGCGTCCAATGGTGAGTCATAACAACAGTAAAAACCTGACAGCCTTTACCATTTCCATTGAAGCCAAAGAAGGCGTAACGACTGGTGTTTCTGCAGCAGACCGGGTACAGACCATAAAAACTGCCGTAGCCAAAAATGCCCAACCATCAGATCTGGCACATCCGGGACATGTTTTTCCTTTAATGGCCAAAAAAGATGGCGTTTTTGAAAGACGTGGACACACAGAGGGTAGCATCGATTTGGTTAGCCTGGCAAAATTAGGTGATACAGCTGTTTTGTGTGAATTAACCAACGAAGATGGAACCATGGCAAAAATGCCTGAAATAATTGAATTCGCAGAAAAACATGACATGCCCGTTGTTACGATTGAAGACATTTACCAATACAGAAAACAGGTTGAAAAACATACTGAAAAAGTAGAGGAAGTAATGGGTTAATGATCCATCCTCCTAAACGGTAGCCAACCCGTTTATCAGGTCTCCTCTCTCCCACCAGAGATTTTTTGTAACAATACAATCAAAAAAAAAATGCTCTGCCTTAATCAAAAATTGATTAAGACAGAGCATTTTTATAGTGCTTGCTAAAATAATTTAATCGCGCCTATTAATGAGCTTCCAACCAATTCTGTCCAACACCCATATCTACAATCAATGGTACACTGAGTTCACAGGCTGACTCCATCCCCTCTTTCACGATTTCCTTCAAGCGATCCAACTCTGATTTATGCACATCAAAGTTCAATTCATCGTGCACCTGCAAAATCATTTTAGATTTTAACCCTTCTGTTTCCAACCGGTTATATATCTCTACCATAGCTTTTTTAACAATATCAGCGGCAGTCCCTTGAATAGGTGCATTTATGGCGTTTCTTTCAGCCACACCACGTACCACCCCATTCCTGGAATTGATATCATCGAGTGTGCGTCGGCGACCAAACTGAGTCTCCACAAACCCTTTTTCACGGGCATGCGCAATACTCTCATCCATGAATTGCCTTACCCCTGGAAAATTCTCAAAATAACCATCAATTATTGCCTTTGCTTCACTTCTGGGTATATTTAATCGTTCAGCCAAACCAAAGGCTGAAATGCCGTAAATAATACCAAAATTAGCGGTCTTAGCTTTACGCCTCATATCCGATGTCACCTCTTCGAGCGACACCTTGAAGATTTTGGCTGCAGTTGCCGCGTGAATATCTTCACCCCGTCTAAAGGCCTCAATTAAGTGTTCATCTCCGCTAAAATGCGCCATCAATCGCAATTCTACCTGTGAATAGTCAGCTGAGAGGAAGATATGCGTGTCATCAGAAGCAATAAAAGCTTTCCGGATCTCTCTGCCCTCTTCATCACGGATAGGAATATTTTGCAGGTTGGGATTGGAACTACTCAAGCGACCGGTTACTACCACCGATTGATTATAGGAAGTATGCAGTCTGTTGGTTTTGGTATTAATTAGTTTTGGTAATGCCTCCACATAAGTAGAAACCAGTTTTTTTAAGCCTCGGTATTCCAAAATATCCTGAATAATAGGATGTCGGTCCTTCAGCTTTTGCAATACCTCTTCATTGGTACTGTATTGTCCTGATTTGGTCTTTTTCGCTTTCTCATCCAATTTTAAATGCTCAAACAACACATCACCCACTTGCCGCGGACTGGATATATTAAATTCCATCCCGGCCTGAGATATAATTTTTTCCTCCAGTGAAGTAATCTTATCTCTTAACTTACCGGCATACTCATGAAGCGCCTTATCATCCAGCTTCACCCCCTCGTGTTCCATATCGGCTAATACTTTTACCAAGGGCATTTCAACCCCATAAAAAAGATCCTTTACAGAACTGTCTTCGAGTTGTACTTTAAACAGCTCCATTAATTGCCAGGTTACATCAGCATCCTCAGCAGCGTACTCTTTGATCACATCAGGAGCAACATCCCGCATGCTTTTCTGGCCCTTCCCTTTTTTCCCAATCAATGTTTCAATGGAAACAGGACTGTATTTCAGGTAGGTTTCCGCCATGAAATCCATGTTATTTTTCAATCCCGGATGTAGCAAATGATGGGCAATCATGGTATCAAACAACGCACCTCCTACCTTTATGCCATAGTTCATCAAAATCAATAAGTCATACTTAATATTCTGACCTACTTTGGTGATATTAATATCCTCAAAAACAAGTCTAAATGCTTCCACAATTTTCTCTGCCTCTTTCCGATCAGCTGGGACAGGTACATAATAAGCTTCGCCGGTTTTCCAACTAAAAGAAAGCCCAACCAATTCGGCATCAAGAGCATTCAGAGAAGTTGTTTCCGTATCAAAACAAAAAGCTTTTTTCACACTTAGTTCTGCACACAATGAGGCGATTGCCATATCATTATCTACCAAATAGTAATTGTGTGCCACATCTTTAATGGTCTCTAATGAAGAACCATAACTTACTTGTTCCTGAGACTCTCTAGGTGTAGTATCAAACAAACTGCCCTGCTGCGGTTTAACACCATATATCTGACTAATACGGGTCGATAATGCTTTAAACTCCAGCTCTTCCATTAATCTATTTACTTTCTGTAAATCCGGTTTCTTAGCGATTAAGGTGGATAAGTCAACTCCCAACGGCACATCTGTTTTAATTATTACCAGTTTATGCGACATTTCGACTTGTTCCCTAAAGGCAATCATATTTTCCTTTTGCTTGCCATTCAATTCCTCAACATGATCATAAATCCCTTGTACACTTCCATATTTGGCAACCAAATCCTTGGCTCTCTTTTCCCCAACTCCCGGGCACCCTGGAATATTATCCGCCGCATCACCCCATAACGCCAATATATCAATAACCTGATCGGGACGTTCAACTGAAAATTTCGTTTTTACTTCTTCAATCCCTAAAATATCATTACCGCCTCCTTTAGATTTCGGTTTATACATGAACACCTTTTCATTCACCAACTGGGCATAATCCTTATCCGGTGTTACCATATAAGTTGTATAGCCCTCTTCAGAGGCCTGTTGGGCCAGTGTACCAATCACATCATCAGCCTCATACCCTTGTTGTTCGATTACAGGAATATTCATGGCTTCAAGTAATCTTTTTATATATGGTATGGCTGCTTTAATATCCTCAGGTGTAGCTTCCCGTTGAGCCTTATACTCCTGAAACATTTCATTTCGAAATGTAGGCCCAGACGGATCAAACGCAACGGCTATGTGTGTAGGCTCCTCTTTTTGTAAGATTTCAAGTAAGGAATTGGTAAATCCCAAAATGGCCGACGTATTCATTCCTTTGGATGTAATCCGCGGATTTCTAATGAAAGCGTAATAAGCCCTGTATATTAATGCGTAAGCATCTAATAAAAAAAGTCGATTCTCAGCTAATTTTGTCATCATTATCTATTTTTCCATAAATATAATAATACTGTCTTATCTAAGACAGTATGTTACTAAAAGAGGCCGTTTACATTCTCCTTCAGGAACAAAAAAACCTGGTAAAAAAGTTTACCAGGTTTATATATAAAAAAGGATATTCTATTTATTATCTGCAGCATACCATTGCGCATATGAATTAGAGGTTTCATTCAACTTCAAACTATGAAGTGCTACTTCCTCTGGTAATCTATTCTTAAGTCGGGAAGCAAAATCAATTAAAAGATTTTCACAGGTCGGCTGGTAATCTACAATCTCATATCTTTCAACCATCTGTGGAATAGATTTTAATTGTTCAGCCGGTGCCTTAGAACTCACAACCAAAGTATGGTCAAGCCTTCCAACTATCTCTTCATTTACAATCTTCTTCAACACCCCAAAATCCATCACCATTCCTAATTTAGGATTGTTTTCATCTGCTACCGGCTCTCCAATAATAGTAACAGCCAAAATATAGGAATGACCATGGATGTTTTTACACAAACCATCATAATTCCATAATGCATGAGCCATCTCAAACCTAAACTCTTTTGTAATTCTAATCTTTCTCATTCCCTGCTTCTACATTACAAAAAAGACTGATAAAACCTTATCAGTCTTTATATTAAGGTTATCTTCTTACTACTTATTAATAGTGCATTTACTTACACACTCTACAATATTCTTCAAACTATTGTGCTTCAAAAAGTAATAGGTATTTTTTCCTTCTCTTTTACTGGCTAAAACACCCTTATCTTTTAAAATTCCAAGATGATGAGATGTTGTAGACTGCTCAATGTTCAGAAGATTATGAATTTCCGTTACAGTCAGTTTCTTACCTTCTTCCAAATGGTTTAGTATTGCAATTCTCATGGGATGTGCAATCGCTTTCAACATACTGGCAGCTCTCTCTAACATCTCAGTATCTAAATCTTTTATCTTCATCGTCTCAAAAGCCTTTGATATTAAACGAATGCAAATATATAAATATATTCGATGTGTTTTATGCGAAAGTCAAAAATATTCAAATATTTAGATTGATTTAATATGAATTATTTGATATCGCGATTAATTCCTAAATTTGGACTCCTTTAACGAAAGTGATAAAAACACATTTTTACACCTAAGTTTTTAGATAATACATTTTAGCGCCAAAACATGTTAGTTAAAGAAAAGATTAAAGAGCCGATCAGGGAAGAAATGAAAAAGTTCGAACCATTTTTCAAGGCTCAATTAAAAACCCGTATACCCCTTCTTGATATTATCACCAATTACCTCTTGCGCCGGAAAGGAAAACAAATGCGTCCAATGCTGGTTTTTTTATCAGCCAAGATAAACGGAAAAATAGACGAACCAACATATATCGCCGCCACCTTAATTGAACTATTACATACGGCTACTCTAATCCATGATGATGTGGTTGACGAAACCTATCAACGACGTGGCTATTTCTCGATTAATGCACTCTGGAAGTCAAAAGTAGCTGTTTTAGTGGGTGATTTTTTCCTTTCAAAAGGATTACTCACAGCTCTTGACAATGATCAAATTGGCGTTTTAAAGATTGTTTCTCATGCTGTAAAAGAAATGAGTGAAGGAGAACTTTTGCAAATAGAGAAATCACGCAAACTGGATATTACAGAAGAAGTTTATTTTGATATAATAACAAAAAAAACAGCCACCTTAATAGCTGCCTGTACTCAAGCCGGAGCCTACTCCGTTAACGCTTCTGAGGAAGCAATAAACACCATGAAAGAATTTGGACAAAACCTGGGAATCGCCTTCCAAATAAAAGATGACCTATTTGACTATGAAAAAAACAGCATGATTGGCAAACCTACCGGCAATGACATTAAGGAAAAGAAGATGACCCTTCCCCTTATTTATGCCCTAAACACCTCCACCCCATCTGAAAGAAGAAAAGTCCTTTCATTGGTAAGAAAATACCATAAAAACGAGAAAAAAGTGGAAGAGATCATTGAATTTGTCAAACAAAAAGGTGGACTGGAATATACAAAAGAAAAAATGCTGGAGTACAGTCAAAAGGCAATTGATTGCTTGGCTTCCTATGAGGATAGCAGCGCGAAAGAATCATTGATGCATTTTGTAGAATATACCATTAACAGAAAAAAATAACAGCTTTTTTATTAGATAATTATCTAATAAAAAAAGGCTGGTAGTCTATAAACAATAGATTACCAGCCTTTTTTAGAAAAACTATGCTGATCAGCAATTACTTCTACTAGAAATACTTTATATCAAAAGAACTTCCCTTTTCGATATTAATAACATCAGTTAATAGATTATTGGCCAAGCGACTTGCACCTATTCGAAAAAGCTTGTTATTTAACCATTCCTCTCCTAAAACATCCTTCACGAGCTGGTAGTAAAACAAGGCATCTTCTGTTGTTGATATTCCTCCTGCTGCTTTAAAACCGATTTTCGTTCCATTCTTTTCATAGAACGTTTTAATAGCATTAACCATGACAAATCCGGCTTCCGGTGTTGCAGCAGGTTCCAGTTTCCCTGTAGAAGTTTTTATAAAATCAGCACCGGTTTCCATAGCCAAAATACTGGCCATCCATATTTCCTCTGGATCTTTTAAAGCACCCGTTTCAAGAATTACTTTAAGATGAGCCTCCCCCATGATTTCTTTAATCATTACAATTTCTTCGCCTACAAATTCATAGTTACCTTCCAGAAACTCCCCCACTGAAATCACAATATCTACTTCATCAACGTCAAAATCGAGTGCTTTTTGCGTTTCCATCTTCTTAAGATCGGAAAAGGTTTGAGAGGCAGGAAAACCACCAGAAACAACAGCTCTCCTTACTGAATCACATTTAAGTGACCCTTTAAGTACTGGTGCAAAAACCGGATACACACACATGGCTGCTACTTCAGGCATTCCGGGATATTCACTTTTAAATTTATTTACTTTTTCAACCAATTCATTTACACTAAAAGATGAGTCAGTTGAATTTAAAGTGGTTAAATCAATACAGTTAAATATCTTTTTCAAAACCACTGTCTCAGTTTTTAGAGATTGTGATTTTTGCTTAATCTCATTTACCCGATCGATCATTTTATCGATACTAAAATTCATCGGGTATTTTTCCAGTAACTGACTCATAAGCTTTTATTTTAATTTTAAAACTACTTTAATTTGTTATTATTTCTATGTCGGTCTTTATCCCGGAGTGTTTTCTTAGCGATATTTTTTTCCAATGCCTCTTCCAAATCTACTCCTGTTTGGTTGGCCAAACAAATTAGCACCCACATAACATCAGCTATTTCATCAGCCAAATCAAGCTGCTCTTCTGTTTTTTTGAATGATTGATCGCCAAATTTACGTGCTATAATTCGTGCAAGTTCTCCCACTTCTTCTGTCAAAACCGCCATATTAGTTAATTCACTAAAATAGCGAACACCATATGTTTTAATCCAATCATCAATTTTATTTTGAGCTTCGTTTATCGTCATCACAATCTATTTTTACTATCAATGATAATAGTAACCGGTCCATCATTTATTAGTTTAACCTTCATATTTGCACCAAATTCTCCGGTTAAAACGGCTTTACCTCCTTGTTCTTGCAATATCGAAACAAACTGATTGTAGAGTGGTACTGAAATTTCAGGTGGCGCAGCATCAACATAAGATGGTCTGTTTCCTTTTTTAGTCCTGGCATGTAAGGTAAACTGACTAACAACTAAAATATCTCCATCAATTTCCTGAATGGACCGATTCATTACGCCATCCTGATCATTAAATATACGTAAATTCAAAACCTTATTAGAAATCCATTTTAAATCCTCTTTTACGTCTTCTTTTTCAAAACCTACCAATACCATCAACCCACCTTTAATAGATGATTTAACGCCTCCATTAATAGCAACAGAAGCTTCTGATACCCGTTGAATAACTACCTTCATTTATATGTGTTTTTAATCTCATAATAAAGACAAAAGCGACTAACACTATTATATTTGACCAAGCATCAATACAGCTTTAATATTGCCTTATTCATTTATGCACCTTACACAAGCACACAAATCCCGTTTACATTTCAATTTAAATCTACTCAATTAATATATAAACAACTGGAAAGCAAAACTAAACAAATATCTTCTATAGAGGTTATAGTTGGAAAAGTAAAGAATACCTATGATTGGAATTGTTAGCAACTCGAATAATCCTGCCTATAACCTAGCGACAGAAGAATATTTGCTAAAAAATATGCAGCAAAATCTGTTTTTCCTATACGTCAATTCTCCCAGTATAATTGTTGGAAAACATCAAAATACACTTGCAGAAATTAACCTTGACTACATTGATTATAAAGAAATCCCCGTTTTTCGCCGTCTGTCTGGAGGGGGTACTGTTTATCATGATTACGGCAATTTAAACTTTTGCTTTATAACTAATGAAAGAAAAGGACAATTAGTAAACTTCTATAAATACACCCTCCCTATTTTAAACGCTTTGAAAAAACTTTCTGTAGATGCCAAATTTGGGGGTAGACATGATTTATTAATTAATGGTAAGAAAATTTCAGGGAACGCCTCACACATTTTTAAAAACCGGGTAATGCACCATGGAACACTTCTCTTTAATTCGAATCTGGACACGTTAAATAGAAGCCTAAAAATTGATCCAATAAAATATTCCGACAAAGCAATAAAATCAGTCCGAAGTGAAGTAACCAATATTGTAAATAACCTCCCTTTACCAATCTCATTTGACCAATTTAAATCTAAAGTACTTTCCTCTCTAATAAATGAGCTGGCTGCAGAAAAGTTATACTCCCAAAATGACGATACAAGATCATCCATTTTAAGCTTAGTAAAAGAAAAATATGAAACATGGGATTGGAATTATGGCTATAGTCCTCATTATAGCCTTAAGAGAAGAATAAGAATAACAAATGGGTGCCATTTGGAGAGTCAAATCAGCGTAGAAAAAGGTATAATCGTTAATATTTCTATGAAATGTAACCATGCGGCTTTGAATAAAAAAATTAAAAACTTACCCCATTTATTTTTAGGAAAACAACACAAAAAAAGTACAGTATGCACTCAAATTAATAAATTCATCCTTCAATATCCTTCCTTCGTTAAAAACCATCTGTTAAAAGCCTTCTTTTAAATTCTATTCCCAAAATGAAAAATAATTAATTGAGCCTTTGCTTTCCCAATTACTGCTTCAAGATCTTCTTTTGATGCCGATTTGATTTTACTAATAGTTTTAAAATGTGTAAAAAGTATCTCCTTCGTTTTGCCTCCTATCCCTTTTATCTGATCAAGCTCAGATTTAATAAAACTACCTGACCTTTTATTTCTATGAAAAGTTATTCCGAAACGATGAGCTTCGTTTCGTAGATGCTGTATTAATTTTAGTGATTCAGAATTCTTATCCAGATACAATGGATAAGGATCACCAGGAAAAAAGATTTCTTCGAGTTTTTTGGCAACTCCAATAATTGCTATATTCCCTCTTAGGCCAAGCTTCTCTAATGCCTTTAAAGAGGCCCCTAATTGCCCTTTTCCGCCATCAATAATTATTAATTGAGGCAATGGTTCGTTTTCTTCAATTAAACGTTTATATCGCCTAAAAACAACTTCTTCCATAGATGCAAAATCATCAGGTCCTACAACTGTTTTGATATTAAAATGACGGTAGTCTTTCTTACTGGGTTTAGCATTTTTAAATACCACACAAGCAGCCACAGGATTAGTACCTTGTATATTGGAATTATCAAAACATTCAATGTGTGCAGGCAAAGAGCTTAATCTCAAGTCTTCTCTAAGCGTATTTAAGATACGATCCTCCCTACTTATTTTTTTTCTATTTGCATGTTGTTTTAGTTTTTCCAACCGATAGTATTTGACGTTACGCTCTGAAAGATCTAGTAATTTTTTCTTGTCCCCTATCATTGGAATAAGATATTTTGATTCAGAAAATGATACATCAGGCATTATTGGGACAATAATTTCACGAGCTAAAATCTTTAAACGGTCTTTTATTTCAGAAATAGCTAACGACAAAATTTCTTCTTTAGTTTCTGTTAACTTTTTCTTGTATTCCATGGTATGAGACTGAATTATTCCCCCGTTTACCACCTTCATAAAGTTGACATACGCATTAGTTTCATCTTCAATAATTGAAAAAACATCAATGTTATTGATTTTAGGGCTTACAATGGTAGATTTACTTTGATACCCATCCAACATATTGATACGCTTCTTTAGTTCTTCAGCCTTTTCAAATTTCAGATCCGTAGCATATTTATACATCAAATCTTTTAAATACTTTATAACTGAAGAGATATTTCCTTTCAAAATATCTTTAATATGGCTAATATTTTCCAAGTATTTCTCTTCATCAAACTCATTAACACAAGGTCCTTTACAATTCCCTATATGGTACTCAAGGCAAACTTTATAGCTTCCTTTATTAATGTTTTCTTTTGAAAGATTGTAATTGCACGTACGAAGAGGATATAATTGCCTGAATAAATCCAGAAGCGTCCTCACTACCCCTGTTGAAGTATAAGGCCCAAAATATTGACTGCCATCTTTAATAAGATTTCGCGTTTGAAAAACCCTAGGAAAAGGTTCATTTTTTATTACAATCCAAGGAAAAGACTTATCATCTTTAAGTAAAACATTATATCGCGGCTGATATTTTTTAATCAGATTGTTCTCAAGAAGTAATGCATCTTCTTCTGTCTCTACAACTATATGCTTTATATCGGCAATTTTCCTGACTAAAACCCTTGTTTTTCCATCTTCAGGCACCTTTGAAAAGTAGGAATATACCCTTTTCTTTAGGTTTTTAGCTTTACCAATATATATGATTTTCCCTTCCTCATTAAAGTATTGATAAACACCAGGTGTATCAGGAAGTACGGAAATCTTTTCTTTTAAAAATTCAATATTTTTATTAAAGTTGGCATTCATTTATAGCAGTAACTACTGTATTCAAAACCTAAAATATTACATCTACAAATTTAAATTGATTTACATCAAACAACCCTTTATCCCCTATTTTTAGTTCAGGAATTACCAACAAAGACATAAACGACATAGTCATAAATGGTGATTTTAACTTACAACCCATCTCTGAAACCACCATTTTGTTGAGATTTTTATACTTTTCTGCTACAATTTCCGCACTTTCATTGGTCATTAAACCAGCAAAAGGAAGGGGTAATTTCTCCATATTTGAATCAAATGCAGCACAAATACCGCCTCGCATCTCTATTAAATGCTCAAAAACTTTAACAATACTTGCATCATCAACACCAATAACAATAATATTATGGCTATCGTGAGCGATAGTTCCCCCTATTGCTCCCTTTTTTAGGCCAAAATTTTTAACAAAACCAACAACCGGAGAGGCCGATTTATATCTATTTAAAACAACTATTTTAATAATATCTTCCTCTAAAGATGCTTTCACTTCGCTTGTTGGAGGAGTTTTTGGACACCAATTATATTGCTTAGTAAATAACTCGCCATCCAGGACTTCTATCACCCGAACGTTATTTTTATCTTTCCCTAAAAAAACTTTCAATTGTTCAACCTTTACTGATGAAGCATTAAAAGCATTTACTGGTTCACTATTGTGCTCAGTTCGATTGTCCTTTCCTTGTTCAAAAACACAATTTCCATTTATGTAGGTAGCTGAAATATTGAAATCTATTAAATTATCTACCACAATAAAATCAGCAAAATCACCCTTTCTTAACAACCCAACAGGTAGATTATAGTGATTAACAGTATTAATACATGCAGCCTTGTACAGATCAAATATAGAATACCCTTTCTTTAATCCCCTCCTTATAATTTTATCAATATGTCCAAATTTTATTATTTCATCCGGATGACTATCATCAGTACAGACCATAACATCATTGCTATGTGTCTTAATAAGAGAATGAAGCTGTTCAAAATTCCTGGCAGCACTTCCCTCTCTTATTTGTATTTTCATACCGTGACCAATTCTAGCTAAAGCTTCCTCCACAGTACTACATTCATGATCTGTTGAAATTCCAGCTTTAATATATTTCTCTAAATCGCTACCCATTAATCCAGGTGCATGACCATCAATAACTTTTCCTCTTTCCTTGGCTATCTTTAATTTCTCAATAACTTTCGAATCACCATGAATAACTCCCGGAAAATTCATCATCTCAGAAAGGAAATAAGCACCTTCGTCAAATAACTTTTTTACATCATTTGTATCAATAGAAGCCCCTGCTGTTTCAAATTCAGTAGCTGGAACACAAGATGGAACTCCAAAAAAACATTTTAATGGTGCTTTTTTTGCATTTTCCATCATAAACTGTACCCCTCGAATACCAAGTACATTTGCAATTTCATGAGGATCTGTAACAACAGCAACGGTTCCATGAGGGACAACGGCATTTGAAAACTCTACTGGTATTAACATAGAACTCTCAATATGTACATGAGAATCCACAAGACCAGGTAAAAGAAAAGGAGCATTAACTACTCCTTCACTAATTCTACTTATATTTTTTATTTTTCCGTCTTTTATGGTAAGCTCTCCAAAATAAAGCTCACGTATATTTACATCAACGATGTTTCCTCTAATTGCAAAACTCATATTCCTAAAATTTTGTTCCACGTGGAACATTAGTTTCTACCTTCCTAATAGTACCAATAAAACATTTATATCACTAGGAGATACCCCACTTATCCGTGAAGCCTGTCCAATAGTTTCAGGATCAATCTTTGCCAACTTTTGTCTCCCCTCAGTTGAAATTGTTTTTATATCACTATACTTGAATTTTCCCTTAATTCTAATATTCTCTAATCTCTTGAATTTATCGGCAATAACCTTTTCACGATTAATGTACCCCTCATATTTAATTGAGATTTCTACAGACTCAATTATTTCTTCCCTCCTATCATCAGGTATGATATTAATCTTATCGGCAAGCTTTGGTAATTGTGTAATTAAATCATTTAATGTGATTTGTGGCCTCAGAAGTACATCTCTAAGTTTTACACCCTGTTTTAAGGCGTTGGTTCCTTTTTCCAATAAAAAGGTATTTAGCTCTTCCTTTCTTACACTAAATTTAGAAATAAAATCAATAATCTCATCTCTTATGGATAATTTATCATTTAGTAGCTTCAACCGGTAATCAGAAACGAGACCTAAATCATATCCTTTAGTAGTCAACCTTACATCTGCATTATCTTGGCGTAAAAGAATTCTATACTCAGCCCTTGATGTGAACATTCGATATGGTTCATCTACTCCCTTTGTTACTAAATCATCAATAAGAACTCCTATATATGCTTCATCGCGCTTAAGTACAAAACTATCCTGACCATTAATATTTAAATGTGCATTGATACCTGCCATCAATCCTTGGGCAGCAGCCTCCTCATATCCGGTAGTTCCATTAATTTGACCAGCAAAAAAGAGGTTTTTAACATATTTAGTCTCTAATGAATGCGATAATTGCGTTGGTTCAAAGTAATCGTATTCTATAGCGTAACCAGGACGAAATATTTTTGCATTTTCTAATCCAGGAATTTTCTTTAGTGCATTTACTTGAATATCAAGAGATAGAGAAGAACTAAATCCATTTAGGTAATATTCAACAGTTTTCTCACCTTCTGGTTCAAGAAATAACTGGTGTCTATCTTTGTCAGCAAAAGTGATAATTTTAGTTTCAATACTTGGACAATACCTTGGACCAACACTTTGGATTGTTCCATTATACATTGGTGAATCATCCAATCCATTTCTCAAAGTTTCATGAACATCCTCATTGGTATAAGTGATATAACAACTGCGAGTATTTAAGTTACTCTTTTCGCCTGGAAGAAAACTAAATTTATAATACCCTTCCTCTCCTGCCTGTTCTATTGTTTTTGAAAAATCTATCGAACGACTATCAATTCGTACTGGTGTTCCTGTTTTCATCCTTCCAACTGCAAAACCAGTATTTAACAATTGCTCTGATAATCCGTAAGATGAAGGTTCAGAAATACGTCCTCCTTCTATCTGTACTTTACCAATATGCATCAAACCATTTAGAAAAGTACCATTAGTAAGAATTACAGCTTTTGCATTAAACACTACTCCGGTTCGAGTTCGTACTCCATGAACACAATTATCTTCTAACACTAGTTCAGTAACAGTATCCTGCCAGAATGAAATGTTTTCGATTTTTTCAAGTTCATCTCTCCATTCAGATGAAAAAACCATTCTATCACATTGCGCACGTGGACTCCACATAGCAGGGCCTTTAGAACGATTTAGCATTCTGAACTGAATTAAACTACGATCTGTAATGATCCCCATCATTCCACCTAACGCATCTATCTCCCTCACTATCTGCCCCTTTGCAATTCCACCAACAGCAGGATTACATGACATTTGGGCAAATTTAGACATATCCATGGTTATAAATAGAACTTTAGATCCCATTTTTGCACTAGCTGCGGCAGCTTCACAGCCAGCATGACCTCCCCCCACGACTATTACATCGTAACTAAATTCCATAAGAAATAAATTAACGTCTTAGATAACTAAAAAATAACAACAAAGCTATTCAAAAGTTTTATAAAGAGATAGTGACTGATTTTCGGCATTACGCATTTCCTTCGATTCCATTTCTGTTTTATCATTAAAACCAATTAAATGGAGAATGCCATGAACGATAACTCGGTGAAGTTCACTTTGAAAAGTTACATTATACTTTTCGGAGTTTGATTGTACTGTATCAATACTTATAAACAAGTCGCCAGATATAACTTCTTTTTCACAATAATTAAAAGTAATTATATCCGTATAATAATCGTGCTTTAGATACTCTTGATTAATCCTTAAAAGATAACAATCCGAGCAAAAAATAATAGATATATCACCAGTGGTTCTATTATTTCCTTCAATTACTTTTACTAACCACTTATTGACCTCCTCATTATTAATTGCAGGAAAATCAACATCCTCACTGAAAATTTCTATCACGTAACTAAAGAATAAAAACTAATTTTACATTGGAACCATTTTCTAAGAACTCAATTTCGTCTGCCAAATGATTCATAAGAAATATCCCCCGCCCATGGGTTTTTTCAATATTTTCAGGCTTTGTAGGATCCGGAATATTTGAGAAATCAAATCCATCTCCCATATCTTTTATATAAAACTCTATTTTCTCTTTATCAATGGAATATTCTACTATTACATCTTTGCTATCATCCAATTTATTACCGTGCACAATAGCATTATTGACCCCTTCCACAATCGCCAATAATAGTTTTCCATATATATCACTGTGCAGATTATATTTGGTTGATAAATCATCAATTAGTTTTTCAACCAAATTTATATTTTTGGTATTCGATTTAAAAACCAGTTTAGCCACAGTCAATTCCATTAAAATTTCTTTAAATTTAAGAAGATTTTTCGTTTGTAAAAACCAGTGATGCAAATTTTACCAGAAACTACCCACGTATTCGCCTCCTTATACTACTTTATATTAAAAACGTTCCACTTTTTTTCAAAAATAAATCAAATTTCTAATTTTTCAGCCATTTGATTGGGTCATGCTTTTTACTCTCTTCCCATATTTCAAAATGCAGCACTGACGCATTATCTCCATCTCCACTATATACAATTCCAATTTTCTCGCCAGTTTTTACTACTTGATTATTTTTTACATAAACTGAAATTAAATTGGCATATACTGTTATAAATTTTCCATGACGAATAATAACAGCCTTATTATACCCTGGAATACCAACAACTCTACTCACTTCTCCATCAAAAATGCTAAATACTTCAGATCCTTTAGCAGCTTGTATATCTACCCCATTATTCTTGATTTTTACTTGCTTTAACATGGGATGCGCATGCTCTCCAAATTTACTTACAACTATTCCATTATCAACCGGCCATTCTAACATTCCCATCATACGATTAAACTCGCTAAATGCTCCCTTTTTCTCCTTTACATTACTGATGATTGCAACAATTTTTCTTTCTAAATTTTTAATGACTAATTCATTCTGTCGAAGTTGTTGCCGAAGAATTTTCTCTTTTTTTATAGCACTTTGAATAAACTTGTTCTTTGATGCAATATTTTTTTCTAATTCAACTTTTTCATTTTGAATATTGGATAATGAAATAGTCTTTTTTCTTTTTAATTTCTTTAAAACACCCACTTCTTTTTGAAGGATTGCTTTTGATTCCATTAAAATATGGCCCTGATTTCTTCGATACCTATTGTACTGCTTCAAATAAATATATCGCCGATAAGCTTCATTAAAACTATCAGATCCTAAAAAGAAAGCGAATTCATTATACATCCTACTTCTCCTATAGGTTGTTCTAATTAATTTTGAATAATCACTTTTTGCCTTATTTATCTCTTTATTCAACAAGCTAATTGACTGTTCACTCTGGGTGATTTTTGCATCAAAAACATCTATCTCCCTTTTGAATACAGAAACTAATTTTTGACGTTCTTGGATTTGGGCATTAAGAATTCTGATACTCTGAAGGCTTGATGTCTTTTTCACATCTAACTCTTTCAATAAAGAGCTTGAAAGAGCGATTTTTTTTTCAATTTGTTTTTTCTCTTTATTTAAATCTGATAAATCTTGTGCCTGCAATCCGAATTGAAATAACATTTCAAGACAAATAACCCAAAAGTATATATTACATAGCCTACTCATGGCTCGCAAAAGGTTTTAAAGTATATTTGTCTGAATATTTAAACTTCAACCTTGTATCACCGTCAATTTCAATCTGATTAAATGTAATTGCTATATTAAACTTTTTTCCTTTTTGCTTACCTTCTATTTCAATTTTAGTGGGAATAACTCTTTCATCAAATTTTTTAAAAAAAGAATATTTAATATCGATCAAAGAATTAGAATTGAAATCCCTTATATAAGACCGTCCAATTTTAAAGCTTTCAGGAAAAATTTCAAATTCATGCAGAATAACATCATCAAATCCTTCTTTCCTATAAAGCCGATTAAACTTACCGTCTTTTATCGATTTCAAGGTATAAACATCATCACGTATATAATGCTTGTATTTCTTAATTCCATCATCAATGTTATCTTCCATTGGATAGCAAAAGAAACTATTTGTCAGGACACTTTGAACAGTGGTGAAATCCATGTCGACAAATAATTTATTCCACAACAGGCTATAATCTCCATACGTTATAGTCTTCTTAGTTCTATCCATGAGCAACAGACTATCTGGCATTAATTGAAATCTAAACAATTCTATTCCCATTAAAGGAAAAATGGAGATGATTATTTCTTTATTTCTATTAATGTAAAGGTTTCCTTTGAAAGAATTTTTTTCTCCATTAAAGCTAATTTCAGCATGAAATTTCTTATAAAATAACGATTCAAACTCATAAAAATTACTTTTAGTAGCCTTTATAAGTTTTGAATCATGTATATTCTTTAACTCTCCTTTTCTTTTTACGACAATATTTTCATGGCTTTTACATCCGCAAAAAAAGAGTAATCCCAATAGTATAAACCAAATTCCTTTTCTAAACCTCACTTCTTTACTCTTCTAAATACGTTTTATTTTCTATCTTTCTTTTCAATACAATAGAATCATTACCCATTTCCTCTGCTTTTTTCCATTGTATTAGCGCACCATCAATATCATTATTCTTGAATAAAATATCTCCATAATGTTCAACGATAACAGCACTTTCATTTCCTCCATTGTCAATTGCTCTTTCGATAATGTATTTGGCTTCAAAGTATCTTCCTCTTTGAAATAAAACCCATGCGTACGTATCAAGATAAGTACTATTTCCAGGCTCCAGTTCCACACACTTACTACTCATTTTTTCAGCCCTATCTAAATCCATTTTTTCAATAGATAGGTAATAACTGTAATTATTCAGAACAACTAAATTATTTTCATCTATTTTTAACGCTTCATCATAAGAGAAAAAAGCCTCTTTCTTCTTTTTTAATGCATAATATACATCTCCCAGACTGGCATAATACTGGACTTTTAAAGCCTCATTATTTTTTGCAAAATTAACCCCTATTAAAAGCCTTTTTAACGCTTCCTCATTATTACTAAGCTGCATATAGGCAGAAGCTGATAATAAATAAAACAAAGGGTTTTGATTGAATTTCTCAATCGCTAATTCGCTATCATTTTTTAACCCATCAACATCCCCTTTTTCCATTTGGAGCAGTAACAAATCCTGCCAATATAACTCATTTGATGGTTCAATATCGATGGCCTTCTTAAGCTGAACGACTGCACTATCCTTTTTATTAATTGACTTCAAATAATTACCATAGTAAACATACCCTTCCGATTCAAATGGATGAGTATCAATAATTGTTTCAAAAAAAACAGGAATACTCGCTTTTATAACATCTGATTTATCACTACTCATTATAAAGGGGAGGATTCGCTGCATTTTAACCTCAAATGGTACATTACCAAACGTGAGTGCCTTCTTGTAATTTTTAATACAAGTAGTTGTATCACCTTGTAAAAGATTTAAATTACCAATACTAAACCATGCATTACCATAATTTTCGTCGGCCTCCAGCACCTTATTGTAATAAATAAGTGCTTCATCGTAATCTTTTACATATAAATAGTAATCTGCTACGAAACCATAATAACGAGGTTCTTTAGGGTACTTTTTAATAAGCTTCATTAGCTCATTTAAGGCAGCTTTTTCTTTACCAGCATCCAGGTAGATCTTTTGCTTTTCCAGGATTAAAATTTCATTCAGCCCAATCTTCTTTTCTAACTGGTCATAAATATGAATAGCCTTATCCGGATAACCATTTCGTTGATATAACTGAGCCAATCCGTAAAGGTATTCTTCATTATCAGGATATTTAGCAGCCAGATCTTCATACACATCAATCGCCTTAGCTCCTAATTTATTCTGTTGATATAATTCACCCAGAAGCATTTTATACCAAACGTTATCCGGGTTAATTTTAACAGCACGTTCGAGTAATCCCTGAGCCTTAGCAAACGCATTAGACATTAAATAAATGTTTGCCAGCTCATACATGGATGCAGAACTAGTCGGATTTATTTTAAGGCATTCACTGTAGTACATAGCAGCCTTTTCATAATTACCCTTCATTTTTTCCCGATTAGCCTCGTAAAAAAAGTAATCAAACTTTCGCTGCTGTAACTCATCTAACTGAACCGGCTTAATGATCTCCTCTTCCGATTTTTCTGTAATGCTTCCTACACTCTTACAACCTAGTAAAAGAACTAATAGAAATATGGTTATATGGCTACTGTATTTCATACTATTTTCTGAATTGATTAGTGTCTTCCCGTATGTCCAAATCCTCCGTCTCCTCTTACACTATCATTGAGTGTATCAACTTCAATTAACTCTGCTTTTTCATACTTTTTTATCACCATTTGACAAATTCGCTCCCCTTTGTTGATGATAAAATCTTCATTGGAAAGATTAATAAGTATGACCTTAATTTCTCCGCGGTAATCCGCATCAATGGTACCTGGTGTATTAACAACACTTATGCCATGTTTTAAAGCAAGGCCGCTACGAGGTCGAATTTGCGCCTCATACCCCTCTGGTAATTCAATAAAAAGCCCGGTAGGTACCAAAACTCTTTCCAAGGATTTTAAAACTATTTCACTATCAAGATGGGCTCTGAGATCCATTCCTGCTGAATGAACCGTACTATATTCAGGTAAATTATTATCGCTTTTATTTACAATTCTAACTTTTGCCATAATTCAAATATTTTCTTAAATCTTTCTCCGTAAAAAAGATAAATGCCAAATAAACTATAAAAATACAAGCTTTCAACAAATACCTTACCATCATATTAACTGGATTCAGGTAACTGGCTACATACACAACAACAATACCTGAAATAATATACAATAATATTTTACCTACAGGATAAGGTACTTTATAATACTTCTGACCGGTGAAATAAGACATAATCACCATGATAAAAAAACCTAAAAAGACACTAATTGCAGCTCCTATATATCCCATGGAAGGAACAAATATAAGATTACAAATAAAATTAGTACCAAGACCCGCTGCGCTAATGATAGCACCAAAGTAAGTTTTATCGGTTAATTTATACCACAATGAAAGCGAATAATATATCCCGAAAAACAATTGGGCCAGCAATATCAAGGGAATTATCCTATTGCCTTCATAATATTCAGGAGTTAATATGATATTTATAACATCCATGAAAAGAAGGATTCCAACAAAAATAAGCATCCCAAAAATAACGAAATACTTAAGTACCTGCGCATAGAGCTCTCGGGAAGCACGTTCTTTTCCCTCTTTAAAAAAAAACGGTTCGAATGCCAACCTAAAGGATTGCGTAAACAAAGCCATTAATACACCAATTTTGAAGTTGGCCCCATAAATGGCGAGTTCCTTAAAAGGATCGGAACTTTTTATTAGATGTGGCATTAAAACCTTATCCAGGTTTTGATTCACCATCCCAAATAATCCGACAATTACAATGGGAAAAGAATACTTTGAAACCTTCAGAAGTAACTGTTTCTGTATCTCTAATTTTCCTTTAAAGTAATTTGGAAGGAAGCAAAGGAAGACAACGGCAGAACCAATCAGATTAGAGAAAAACACGTAAAACAGACGATTTTCTTCATTAAAGATCCATGAAGGTATATTGTATCCACATTTAATCAAATAAGGGCATAATACCAGAAAAAACAGGTTAAAAACAATGGTAATGCAAACCTGCATTAATCGGTAAAAAGAATAGACAAGAGATTTATTGTTGAAACGATGTTCAGCAAATGGTATCGAATTTAAAGAATCAAGTCCGACAATTAACACCGCCATCATTAAAATTTGATAACCGTTCGTGCCAATTCCCATCCAATTCGAGAAAGATTGTCCAAAAAATGAAGCAATTAAAGTGAAGAGTACAGCAACAATAAATACCCCAAATGTGAGCGAATCCTTCAGCTTTTTGGAGTTTCCTTTATCTGCAAAACGGAAATAACCAGTTTCAAAACCTAACGTGTTTAATACCAAAAAAATGGCAATGTAACTATAGATATTAACAACAACACCAAAATCGGCCTGTGTTAGTGTTCGTATGTAAAAAGGTGTTAATAACCAATTTAATAATCGTCCTAAAATTGTACTTGATCCGTAGATTATCGTATCACCTGCTAGCTTTCTTACTTTACTCAAAGTCTCTAAATTCAAAAAAGTTGTCCCTGGGAGGAATTCAGTTCTTTTCCCAAATGTGCATAAGCCAATGGTGTGGCCACCCGTCCCCGCGGCGTTCTTTTAATAAACCCTTCCATGATTAGAAAAGGTTCGTATACTTCTTCGATTGTTCCGGAATCATCGCCAATAGCCGTGGCAATGGTATTTAATCCTACCGGGCCACCTTCAAATTTATCAATGATTGTGATTAAGATTTTATGGTCCATCTCATCCAGTCCGTGTTTGTCGATATTTAGTGAATTAAGTGCAAACAGACTAATCTCCATATCTATTTCTCCACTTCCTTTCACTTGGGCAAAATCACGCACTCTTCTTAATAGAGCGTTAGCAATACGAGGCGTTCCCCGGCTCCTTCTGGCTATTTCATAAGATGCCTCAGGCTTAATGGAAACATTGAGAATCTCAGAAGATCTTCTGATAATACCTGCCAATACCTTGGTATCATAATATTCCAGGTGACTATTAATTCCAAATCGTGCTCTTAACGGACTTGTCAGCAATCCGCTGCGGGTGGTGGCTCCAATTAAGGTAAATGGATTAAGATCTATCTGTATACTCCTGGCACCAGGACCTTTATCAATAACGATATCGATCCTGAAATCTTCCATTGCACTATAGAGATATTCCTCTACCACAGGACTTAACCGATGTATTTCATCGATGAATAAAACATCACGCTCTTCCAGGCTAGTCAATATCCCTGCCAAGTCACCAGGCTTATCCAAAACAGGACCACTAGTGATTTTAAATCCTACATTCAATTGGTTGGCTATGATATTGGAGAGGGTTGTTTTTCCTAATCCCGGCGGGCCGTGCAGCAGTACATGATCTAATGATTCCCCTCTTAACATGGCAGCTTCAACAAACACTTCAAGGTTTTCAACAACTTTATCCTGTCCCTGAAAATCACTAAAAGCAAGGGGTCTTAATTGCTTTTCAACGTCACTCTCTTTCTCTCCCGTCTTCCTTATATCGAAACTCATTAACTACCCTCTTTACAATATATTTAGCTCCCTTAGAATGTTCTCAAATAAATTTATATCAAAAGGTTTCGGCATATATTCATCCATCCCGTGTGCCAAACATTTTTCTCTGTCTGCATCAAATGTATTGGCCGTTAATCCAATGATGGGTATATGATTGCCACTCTCTTTTTCCTTCTCTCTAATTTTTTTTGCCGATTCTAATCCATCCATAACCGGCATCATCAGGTCCATAAGAATAAGATCATAGTTTTGAGAAGATACTTTATCAAGAGCTTCTTTTCCGTTATTGGCGGCATCAATAACAAAACCATATTTGGATAAATTCAGAAATATCAACTTCTGATTAAGAACATTGTCTTCAACAAGTAATATGGATATATGCTTGTCTAATTTTTCCATCGTAATGATACTTTGCTATCATTGAATTTATACAAATATGGCTAATTCTACTCAATATTAGAGTCCATACCTTTCAGAAATCTCTAACATTTTTACAATTGGTTTCACAGCTTTTTGACGAAGTTCTTCATCAATAAGAATTTCAGGCCATTCGTATTTTAAAGAATTATAAATTTTTTCTAAGGTATTCAACTTCATAAACTCGCAATCATTACAAGCACAAGTAGAATCCTTAGGCGGAGCAGGAATAAATGTCTTTTCAGGATGCGCCTTGGTCATCTGATGAATAATTCCTGACTCAGTAGCTACAATAAATTTCTTGGTGCTGCTTTGAATGGTGTGTTTTAAAAGCGCAGCTGTACTACCAACTTTATCGGCTAATATCAACAATGGCTTTTTACATTCCGGATGTGCCAATACTTCGGCATCGGGATGTTGCTTTTTCAACTCCACAATCTTCTCCACTGAAAATTTTTCGTGTACATGACAAGCCCCATCCCATAACAGCATATTTCGTCCTGTAACACTGTTTAAGTAGTTACCTAAATTTCTATCGGGTCCAAAGATTATTTTCTCGTCCTTAGGTAAGCTATCAACAACAGCCTTGGCATTGGTACTGGTAACAATAATATCCGATAAAGATTTAATCGCTGCAGTGGTGTTTACGTAGGTAAGAACCGTGTGATCGGGATGATCCTTAATGAATGCCTCAAACGCGTCGTAAGGACAGCTATCAGCTAAAGAACAGCCCGCATTCATATCAGGAACCAACACCTTTTTTTCCGGTGATAGAATCTTAGCTGTTTCTCCCATGAAATGAACACCCGCTAAAAGAATGATATCAGCATCTGTTTTGGCGGCTTCCTGAGCCAGGGCTAAACTATCACCAACAAAGTCGGCGATGTCTTGAATTTCGTCCTTTTGATAAAAATGCCCCATTATGATAGCATTCTTTTCCTGCTTCAGCTTTTTAATTTCTGCACGTAAATCCAATCCTTCTGAAATGGGTTCATTAACGAATCCTTCTTTCAACCAACTATCCTTTATATTCATATTTAAAGATTTTTAAAAATATATAGTAATAATGATAGCCTGTTAGTATCGTTTAAAAATAAGTAGTGAATTCCTTTTATTTTGCGTTATCAAATGAATGCGTTGATTAATGAACGCTTTTTAAACAGAGATTCATTATTACAATGATTTGAATTAAAGAGAACTACTTCCTCCTATTAACATGTTGTTAAGACTGGACAAAACTAATAATTAATGCTTAAAAAATTGTTTAAAGAGGCACATTTAGGTGTTTGTAAAAGGGGGGAGAAAAATTGAGTTATTAAAAACGATCTCATTTCTATTCTTTGCATTGATAAAATTTGAGAAATATTCAAGACTTTTTTTTTAAAAGTAATGAATGGTATTTCACCACCTATTAACACGCGTTGAACAGAATTCGTTAATAAACCAACAGGGCATAAGTCATAGAAAGCAATCTTCATTAATTCTTATCTTTGCGGCAAAAAGATGATGTTTAAAACAATTGCCATGGCGGCAGATCATGCCGGCTATGCTCTGAAGGAGCAAATTAAAACTTACCTGGTTGAAAAGGGAATCGAGGTAAAAGACTTTGGAACTTACTCGGAAGAAAGCTGTGATTACCCTGATTATGCGCATCCTATGGCGAGTGCTGTTGTCAGTAAAGAGTATGAAATAGGTATTTCTATTTGTGGGAGTGGAAATGGCATTAACATGACCGTTAACAAGTACCCGGAAGTACGGGCTGCCCTTTGTTGGCAAAATGAAATAAGCTACATGGCACGATTGCATAACAATGCGAATATCTGTAGTTTACCAGCCCGTTATTTATCCTATGAACAAGCTGTTGAAATTGTTGATACCTTCCTTAATACCGAGTTTGAAGGGGGTAGACATCAGGGAAGAATTGATAAAATTCCGATTAAATAAACAGTTGTTAACATGGGTGGTGGAAAATCAAAATTCATTTAATCTTCCGGGAAGATTGCTTTTGATTTCGCTCATCAGGAAAAGATTCAATTTAATATTTACAGGTACGATGCTATAGTTAAAGAGGACGTACCCGTTATTCTAAATTAGATATAGCTAAAGCGCGAGCCGCCTATATAAAAAGGGAAGCTTTAAAAAAGCTTCCCGAATTACTCAACTCCTTCTAACAAAACATTACCAAATGGGGAGCCAAGGCGTTATGGGGTGCTGATACCCGGTGAAGCTTCCAATTCCCTACTATTCTTATATATTAGGCGCTTAGGCCGCAACTTTTACCAACATGTTGTCCAAATTGAATGTTGTATTTTAATTCATAATTCTAGGTGTTATGAAATTACTAATGATCTTGATATATGTAGGTCTAATGTCTATCATATAACAAACTTACAAAGTAACTCACTGTCAGTGATTAGTGTCTTTGTCTTGGATGCGGTTTGTTCAAGGTGTATTAGTTTATTCTTAAGATATTCAAGAGTATATTTTTCCAGGTAGAGAGAATCATCTCTATCTTTTCTGATTTGAAGGTAACGGTAGGATCGGGTTGTACAGTCGTCAATATGGGCAACGGCCATCTCTGGCTGACCTTTTGTTAAAATGTCAAGACTTGAAGACTCTGTATTTTAATCGGGACGTTGTCCCGGACCCTAGTTCCTTTTTGGCATCGCCCCAAAAAGGAACCAAAAAACTCTAGTCAAATAAATGCTTCCGCCCGCCTCCTTGATGAATTTTTGCTAACCCACTGGCCGGAATTCCCGCATTCATCTGCGTCGCGCCTGCACCGGCCCGCTTATTTGACGGGCTTACGCGCTTCGGATCATCACGGTTCAGCTCGTTGATTGGATTTTCGCGTTATTCTGTTGATTTGTATTGGAGGTGTCAAAACTATTATCTAACAATCTTTTGTCTTTTTGAAACAAACAGCAAAAGGCAACATCCCTCGAAGAGGCTTTTTTTCAGGCTACTCCTGAAAAAACATAGTGTCTTACTAGTAATGTCTGTGTATTTTTTGGCAGGATATTGCAACGTCGGTCATGTAAATATCTTGATACTTGATACTCATATCTGTGTACTTTTCTGGATTGTCCAGGTTAGGAATAAAAGTGCACAGGCTGGCTGTTCACCAGCCGGGGAACGCTCAGGTATGAAAGGCATGGAATTGTTTTTATCCAAACAGTGCTACCTGAACATATTTAGAGGTAGAATGAAAACTATTTTCAGCCCTTTAAGAAATGGTTATTAGGACCGAAACGTTATTTATCTTCTTTTCCTAAACAGTCTTTCAACAAGCAATGGGCAAAAAGAAAGGAGAAATAAAGATTTTTAAATGATTTTCTTTAATTTGCCCCATGTATAAAATCAATGGATTGCCAGACTTTAGATAATAGACAGGCGATTAATAGGTAGCCAGGTTACCTATGTCATTAGCCATTCCGATGCGCATTTAGTTATTAACAGTCTGTTTAATCACAAAAGTTTAACGAACTATTGCAAAACAATTCTCCATGCTTTCTAATACGTGTAAATATGCAGTTCGCGCCGTGATATACCTGGCGCTCAACGGCTCGGAAGATAAAAAGATAGGGATAAAACAGATATCAAAAGATTTAGATATCCCCACGCCGTTTTTAGGAAAGATTCTACAAAGCCTGGCTAAACAAAAATTGCTTACCAGTACCAAGGGGCCTCACGGTGGGTTTGGAATGGGACGGGCTGTATCGAAAATCAGTTTATACGACATTGTAGAGATTATTGACGGAACCGACATATTTACTAATTGTCTGATCGGCTTACAGCCTTGTAAACGTTCAGAAGAAGGACGACCTCCTTGTCCGGTTCATGAACAATACAGTTCTATACGTACGCAACTGTTAGATTTCTTTAAATCAGAAAGCATTGGAGATATCATCAAAAAGATGGAGAATAAAGAGGAGTATATTCAGCTTTAATAGTGTATTAATAAGGTGTTAGCAACTCTCTTGTGTTAGTGATAATAAGGGGGTTAAACATGTTGAATAGTTAATCGAATACCATAGAATTCTCAGTTAATAAGAATCTGACATCATCCCCTAACCTGGACAAGCCGGAAAAGTATTTAGATTTGAATAGTAAGAATTGAGCATTAACCTCATTCGATTTGATGCTATCTAATGATTTTTTTATCGGGACTTCGTCCCAAACCCAACTTACTTTTTGGCATTGCCCCAAAAGCAAAAAGGTCTAGTCAAATAAAAGCTTCACCCCACCTCCTCGATGAATTTTTTCCAACCCACAGGCCGGAATTCCCGCATTCATTTTCGTCTCGCCTACGCCGGCCCGCTTATTTGACACCAAACCTATTTAAGAATGAACTTGGTGTAATGCCGATAGATAATTAAAGGCCAATTAAAAGCGAAGCGCATTAAGTGGGCATTTTAATTACTAATCGGTATGACGGGCTCCCACGCTTCCCAACATCATGGTCCGACTCGTCATTTGGCTTTTTGTGTTATAATGTCGATATATTCAAGGGCGACTTCGCGTTTGCCCCTGCTAGCATCGATTTGCAATCGGTACCTTGTTATATGATAGACATTAGACCTACTTATATCAAGCTCATTGGCAATCTCATAACACCTTGAATTATGAAATGATTCTCATACAATCACTAATACTTAACGAACTATTAACAGCATAAACAACAATCAATTTGAACAACATGTTGGTAAAAGTTGCTTCCTAAGCGCCTATGTTTTTTCATGAGAATCCTGAAAAAAAGCCTCTTCGAGGGATGTTGCCTTTAGTTTGTTGTTTTAACAAGATTCATTATACACCGCGGAGGCGCTGAGACGCAGAGATTTTTCATCAATTGGTAGTTGAGATTGTTCTTTGGTAAGTACAGGTTGTTTCAAAATATTTCTATCTGTTTCCATCTATCTCAACCTGTTTCCATTCATTTTCCCCCTCTAACTTCTGACCTCTAACCTCTCTATATATTACCATCCAATTTGGACAACATGTTGGTAAAAGTTGCGGCCTAAGCGCCTAAAGGTATTTTTAGTGGCGCAGGTACGAAAGAATATTTAATAAGTGATTTCCCTGAAGAAATGCTAAAAAGTAAATAAGGTTGGGACGCAGTCTTACTAATAAAAACAACCCATCACCGCTTATAGAGCTACCAATAACCCTCAAAAAGAGCAAAAAAGCGTGATGTATAGGGTTGTTGATGAATTGTTGATTACGTTCGGAATAACTGTATTTACTTGATTCTTTCCACACTACTAATACGAAAAGGAAAGGCCACCAATTTCTTTATAAGGTCATTATCTTTCACCAGGTGAAAAACGATGCTGGCTACGGCGATTCCCGTCATGTTGAATAGTAAATCAATCCAATCGCCCGACCGGTTAGGTGTAAGTAAGCTTTGAAGAATTTCCATGCTTCCTCCCAGAAAAAGAGGGAAAAGGTCGAGGCGGATGCTTATTTTATAGTTTATTTTTGTCCCGGCATAATAAGATTCCAATAAAAAAATGCTGGTTATTCCGAAATACATCAGGAAATGAACAACTTTGTCGAAGTTTTTAAATAGGGGTAAATCATCAGGTGTTATCTTTTGAACATTCACCAGGCTCAGAAAGATGATGGTAGCTGTTACAAGGATGGTTTTGTGATATTTAACAAGGATGTTCATAAGTGTCTTTTTCGGTTTTTTATAAAACTATAAAGGCTGAGTTTGTTGTTGAAAAGGTGTTAACAGCGTTTTATTTTTTACGGTTTCATTTGAAACATATCAAAGTATGGCAGGGATTTATATACACATTCCGTTTTGTTATAAAAGGTGTCACTATTGTGATTTTTATAAGAGCACAAATTTCTCTTTAAAAAATGAATATTTAAAGAGTTTATTTCTGGAAATCGAAAGTAGAAAGGATTTTCTCAAAAACGAATCCATTCAGACTGTTTATTTTGGAGGCGGTACCCCTTCGGTATTAACCGTTGTTGAAATAGATGAAATACTGAATAAATTGCGTGCTGTTTTTGATTTATCCGCCGTGAAGGAGATCACCCTGGAGATGAATCCCGATGATGCCTTACCTCAATACCTGGGAGAATTAAGGAAAATAGGCATTAACCGGTTGAGTGTAGGTATTCAGAGTTTCAATGATCAATTGCTTACTTTGCTAAACCGGCGACACGATACCCGGCAGGCTGAGAATGTCATCAGCATGATGCGTGAGGCTGGCTTTGATAACTTCAGTATTGATCTGATGTATGGTTTGCCCTCCATGGATATTGACACCTGGAAAGCCTCCGTTAATAAAGCGATCGGATTCAATCCGCCACATATTTCTGCTTATCACCTGACCTTTGAGAAAGGCACGCGTTTCTATGAAAAACTTAAGCAAGGTTTGTTGAAAGAAGCGTCGGAAGATGAGAGTCTGCAGCAGTTTCAATTCCTGGTGCAAACCCTTAAAGCGAATGGATACGATCATTACGAGATTTCCAATTTTGCCAAGCCCGGCAAACAATCGCAGCACAACTCCTCCTATTGGGCGGGATTGTCTTATTTAGGCCTTGGTCCTTCGGCCCACTCTTTCGATGGAAAAATGCGACAATGGAATATCAGTGATATTAACACCTATATTACCGGATTGTCGGAAGTAAAAGATATTTTTGAGAGTGAAACACTTTCTTTGACCGATATCTATAATGAGCTTATCATGATTCAACTGAGGACAGCCAAAGGGTTGGACCTTGAATTGATGCAAAACAAAGTTGGAGAGAAGTTGTTTACCCAGTTTATGACCTCCATCAAGAAACACGAAACGAATGGCAACGTGGTGTTGCAGGATGGATTTTACCGGGTGCGGAAAGAACGGTTGTTTGTGACCGATAATATTATTGCTGATTTATTTTATTGTGAATGATGCGGGCTTTCTTGGTTATATTATTTTTAGGGGGAATACTTACTTTTTCTAATGGTCAGAAGCAGCAGAAGGTGCGCTATCTCCAGCCGTCGCGTTTTTACGAAAGCATGACCGCCGATAGTAATGTGGTGATATTGGATGTGCGGGTTTTTGAAGCATACAGTGAAGGCCGTATCCTGGATGCCATTTGGGTGGGTGAAAAAAGAGTTTTGGAAGAAGTACTTCCTTCCGTAGCCAAGGATCAAATGGTATTGGTTTATTGCAGTTATGGAAGTCACAGGGCCGAAGCCGTAGTAGATATTTTAAAGGAGAAAGGATATAAAAACATTGGTTTTTTAGTTGGTGGGTTTAATAAATGGAAGAGACAAAAATTTGAAACGGATACCAGTAAAGTAGAACATTATGAAAGGCAATAAAAGTGGAATATATGCTACAGTTATTTCTTTGTTTCTGAATATTATCCTTTTTGGCATTAAGTTATGGGCCGGCATAGTATCCAACTCGGTGGCACTGATAGCCGATGCCTGGCACACCCTGAGTGATTCCATCTCTTCCATTGCTGTTTATGTAGGCTTAAAAGTATCGGCCATGCCGGCTGATGACAACCACCCCTATGGCCATGGCCGGGCCGAACTGGTGGCCTCATTGGTTGTGGGTATTTTATTAGCGGTTATCGGGTTTAATTTTCTGGTTGAATCGGTGTTGAAATTACAGAGCAGGGAGACCTTTAATTACGGTCTGGTGGCTATTGTTGTAACCATTGCTTCCATTGTGGTAAAAGAAGTCATGGCTCAATATTCCATTATCATCGGGAAACGCACCAATTCAAAATCTTTGTTGGCTGATGGATGGCACCACCGGTCCGATGCCATCTCCTCGGTAATTATTTTAGCGGGGATATTCCTGGGGCAAAAGTTCTGGTGGATCGACGGTGTCCTCGGAATCATGGTATCCATGCTCTTGTTCTACGCCACCTACTCCATCCTGAAAGACACCATAAGCGTGTTGCTGGGGGAAAATATTGAGCCGGAGCTGAAGCAGGATATCATAGCCCTGTCGGAGCAGGTATGCGATTATAGCCTTGATCCGCACCATCTGTTGATTCACCAATATGGCAACCACACCGAGCTGACACTGCACATCTACCTGCCAGGGGACTATTCTCTCACACAAGCACACGCCATTGCTACCCGGTATGAGCTATTGATTGCTGAGAAACTCGATGTTTCGGCGACGGTACATATCGAAACCCGGGAGGCGTAATTACAGATTTATTAACCGCAAATTTTACTCATCAATGTGGATAGGTGAGCGCGCGTAGTTTCTGAAAAGTCCTTCCCCTCTCCGCGCCTTTTGGTAAATAGAATTAGGTGGATATAAATTGAAATACATAGAAATAGTTGGAAATAAGAGGAAACAGATTGACATGAAACCAGCGGCCTGTTAGCGCGTGAAGCTCCTGACTAAATTAAAAAATACCCTTCCCTACACCTTGTCTGAAAAACGCTGCCCCCACGGTAAGTAGAAATAAATGGAAACAGGGAGAATTAAAACACTGAGGCACCGAGGCTCCGAGAAATTTAGAGGATTTTAACCTTTTACACCAGTACTCCCAACTTCTAAAATCAGCAGGAAAACAAGTAAAGCGAAGTTTTTCATGGAAGACTTGGAACGCATCAAGGATGATATGTCATTATTATCAAAAACTGGTAAATTCGGGAGAAACGGACTTGGTGCAAATCAATGCACATACCCTCTTGGTTTATTAATAATGGTATTCTTTTTATATATTGTTATTTCGATAAACATAAGGGAACCAAACTGTATGTTAATATCAACTAATAAAAGTAAGGAGAAAAATAAATATTAAACCGAATTGCTATGAAAAAACAATTCAATCCAGACACAATGCCAATCAGTAAGTTGTGTTAACCTTAAAAAATAATAGAGAGAAATATGCCGTCGTAACTGTAATGATAAAAGCTGTTTCAGATTTTGAAAAATTGGTTACTCAAATCAATAGTCTGTTTGTTAAAGAGGAAGGTATTCCTTCGAAAATTGCCGGAAATAAAAAAAGAGCCGTGGTCAATTGGTGGCTATCACGTTAAAAGTGAGTAATGTGGTAAAAGTGTATGCTTTTATCACTAAAAATGAAAACCTGGCTAACTTTTTGGTTTGTTCAGAGAATAAGTTATCAAACCAGATGCGTCACCAGGAATTGTTGGATTATGCAGCAAGCCTGTCTGAACGCATAGCACCCATCATCCACGAAATGAACGATTATGGTCTGACCAGTGAGATGGAAACGAAATTGAAGGCGGAGACCAGTGCCTTTAAAAAAATCATAACCGAACCCCGTCAATTGATTAGCGAGCGCAAAACATTTAATGAGACGATTGAAAACCTGTTAAATCTCCAATTTTTTGTTAAAAACAATATAATTTTGACGTACTTTTCCCATAATAGTTGTATCCAGAAGGTCTTTTTACTGTGCTGCGGCCTTAGTCGTGAGTTTCTTGTATTGCAGTTTTAGCAACTGGCGACCAATTTTCTTCAAGTTAGCAAGCTTTCGCCAACCTTTGATTGAATCATATTTTTGAAGATATTTAGAAACAGTGTCCAGGTATTTGCGAGCACAGTCCCACAATAAGTTATAGTCAGTAGGGAAATGGACGTTATTTTCCACTACAAAGCTATCGGACTTTAAGCGCAATGCTGTATTTTCTTTTTTTTTAAACACTTCGCGGTGTCCAAATTCCAAAATAACCGCATTAAGCTCGGTTACCATCTCATCACTTAACGCAGAAATATTGTCGTAAATATTTTGATATTCAAATTCTACCGGGTTATAACCTAAATCGCGTTCAATTCCCATCAAGTGCCGTAAGGTTTTATGGTTATTGTCCAGGTTATGAAGCATTTCATAACTGATATTCAGACATAAACGCAACTGGGCCAGCACAAAATTCACCAAAGGTCCATGCCGTTTCTGCCGGTATTTTTCTTTCCTGATTTAATGTATGTTTCTAATGTGTAGATTACACTTTTCTTTTTTTAACCGCGAATTATACTAATTAAACGAATTATAAACCACTGCGTGGTTTTAGGAGCTTTTCAGTGAAAAGCAATTCGCATAATTCGATAAATTCGCGGTTGACAAAATGCTTGCAGAGCAAGCTTTATAGGTTTTAAACACATATGAAAATTATCAGTAAATTCAGATACTGAGTTTTTAAAGCGTTAATTACAATAGATGTAACGTTTAATTAATGGTCAAGTATTAACGACTGCTATTTTCCACGTCTTATAAAACACTAAT
>RHGE01000569.1 GCA_004296775.1 Marinilabiliaceae bacterium JC017 | reverse complement strand
AGATATCGCAGTCGGAACCCGAACTGGCGATCACACAGAAAGGCATCGAAGTCGGGCGCCCGAACACTCGATCCTTGAATACCACAGGATTATAGGTCGATCTTAGCCAACGGCATCGATCACCTGGCTAATCCTGTCCTACGCGTCATTCCAAACAGCAACCCCTCGTCCTGGTAGCTAGCCAGCGGGAGAAATGCCAAGCCATCGGCTTAGGGCGGATTTGTACCACGTCAGGCCCCTCAGTGATAACCTCCTCCTATAGCCCTTGGTCAGGCGCTATAGTATTTATCATCCGCATCAACTCATGAGTCTCTCATAGTGATAAACATAATGACGGTAGGTCCCAGCA
>RHGE01000566.1 GCA_004296775.1 Marinilabiliaceae bacterium JC017 | reverse complement strand
CCAGTTTAGGAGGAACCGTATGCGGGAAATCTGCTCGTACGGATCTGTGGGGGAGCGGGGAGGTAACGAACCGCTCTACCCGGACAAATAAGCGGGCCGGCGCAGGCGCGACGAAAATGAATGCGGGGATTCCGGCTTGTGGGTTGGAAAAAATTCATCGAGGAGGTGGGCTGAAGCTTTTATGAAGCTTTTATTTGACTAGCGTTTTTTGCTTCGTTTTTGGGGCAATGCCAAAAATGAAGTAGGGTTTGGGACAACGTCCCAGATAAAAACACAGAGGCACAGAGAAATGATAACAAAGAAGTATCATCCAGTGCCATCGGCCCGACAGTATGGTAGATATTAACCATTGAGCCAAACAAGTGCCGTAGGTACGACAGAAGTAAGTGATGTTTACAATAACCTACAGGTGAAAACACAGAGGCTCCGAGGTACGGAGTCTTTTAAAAGGTCACGATAACGCAAATCTCCAGGTTACGTACCAGGCCATAATGATCCGAAGCGCGTAAGCCCGGACAAATAAGCGGGCCGG
>RHGE01000565.1 GCA_004296775.1 Marinilabiliaceae bacterium JC017 | reverse complement strand
CATATACATCAATTAAAAGTGATGAAGAATGAACATCCCGCGTTCTTCCCTCCGAACAGGACGATATTGTAAATTCACTTAATTACGAGGGCATTGCAGTAATTGAGTTGCAGTTTTACCACTTTCCTGACAGTGACAGACTGCGTGTTGGCTCTGTCACAGACTAAATAGTTTGAATGATTAGCAGTTATGGTGATCAGTCAACCACCAGGGAATAATCCTTCATATTATTATCGTGCTTCACCAACGCTGCCTCAATTGCTCTGAATGCTTCCAGAGACACCTTATGTTCTATACATGCAATTACAACATCAGGGTAACTCATAGAAATGGTGCTATTAAGCATATTTTT
>RHGE01000564.1 GCA_004296775.1 Marinilabiliaceae bacterium JC017 | reverse complement strand
CTCCTCTTCTCACTATGGGCTAGCCACCTAGCTAGGGTTTCTAGATGAAACCCTAGCCAAGTATTTTCTTCTCTTTGACTTTCCTTTGTTTCATTTTTATGTAATACAATTTGGATGATGTATTTGAATCCTTGAATATATATAAATCTTCAATTCTAAATCTCTTGTATATGTTGTGAGCATGAATTTGTCTATGATTTGTGTGACATGTATTTGGGTATTTTGGATTTATTTACTTTATGCTTCAATGAATGCTATACACCGGGGAGAGATGGGCTATGCCGTGATGGCTTATTATGATTGTGATTTGGTTTGGATTAGGAGTAGTTTAATTAAATAATCACATTCATGAT
>RHGE01000563.1 GCA_004296775.1 Marinilabiliaceae bacterium JC017 | reverse complement strand
CTGTTGGGAAAGTAACCAATCACACGGTCATTTTCCTCATCCACACAAAAAAATTCGACCATTTCCCCTACATCAAGCGTCTGTTTGTATTTTCCGTTCTTATCAAAAAGAACAAAATGAGTGGGCATATTACCCCGTGGTCTTTTATATTCATCAAAAATAAAAGCTTTCTCTCCTACATAACTTGCTATTATATTTTCATTTACAAAATACACATCTGAATAATATGCATTCCATTTTTCATCCTTCTCTTTCCAACCTGGACCATAAATATTACAAACAAGTTGTCCGTTCAAATCACAAAGAGTCAACAGATCAAAATCCCTATAACAATTTACATATAAACTATCCTTA
>RHGE01000062.1 GCA_004296775.1 Marinilabiliaceae bacterium JC017 | reverse complement strand
ACTGCTCGGTGTAGAGACATGATTAATAAGATGACATTTCTTAATGTGAGCTCTCGTTTGCGAACAAAAAGTTTTTTTTCGCAACACTGTACTGTGTTACGGTGGAACTCTGTTGTGTCAAGCTCATAATTGATATTTTCTGTGATTTTTACTCGAAAATCAGAAAAGTTTTTTCTGATTCTTACAGTGTAAATATACTATATATCAGTCAGATATAGCTATGATAAATGTACTATTTAGAGATATTTATTAACTAAACGACATTGAGGCTAAAACAGCTAATATGACTCAAAAAGTGCGCTTATTTAAAACATTTACTTGCGGCCTTTGCTTGTTGATTCCTCTTCCTATAACAAACCGGCATGTTTCATCGCCTGAAAGGTTTATTACATTTTTGTAGCATTGCTTTGCAGCCTTAGCGCCTCCGCATGAAACCTTAACTTCGTTTTTTAACTTCCCTTTGAAACTCCTTAATCCGCTGCTCCTCCTGTTTCTTACATACCATAAACACTCCATTGGCTTCCGTCACGATATAATCTTTCAATCCCTGCAACACCACAGCACGATCATCCGGAACAGTAACACTCGTATCCTCGCAGTCATATAAAGATACATCTGAACCAACCACACTATTCCCATTGGCATCCTTAAAACGTTTCTCCCAAAGACTTCGCCAGGTACCCAAATCGGACCACCCAAAATCTGAAGGCAAAAATTCAACTTTCACTCGTTAATCAAAAATAAAGCCAACACGACATAAGAGTTATGTATCAGGGAAAACATTCATTAGATAAACAACTCAAAAACGACTGTAGAATTCGACATGAAGCTAAATGAATGGCATTATCGAAGGTACTAATTCCATCCGCAGGCAATCAAGCAAGAGGCTACTAGTTAGCTAAAAACTTACCTGTCTAACGGAATGGATTGTTTCTTAATATATTTTCCCACTGTGCAGTTTATTACATAACTATAATATGCTTATTATACACCCAAGAAACCAAAAAAAGGTTTCCCTTCTTCGAGAAAAGAGGGTAAACCTTCAACAAATTCATTAAATCCACTTTGAAAACCAATTTTAAGGTAGATTTTTTTCTAAAAATAGTATATAATATACAGCATGGCATTAATTGTAAAATTGCCGAAATCCACTTTTTGGAGGGGACTCATGTATTACAATATTTTATTATTCAAATTTCCTTAAATACCAATCAATCGTTTTTATAATTCCAGTTTCAAAGTTTTCTTTAGCTCTCCAACCTAATTCTGTTTCAATTTTTGTTGCATCAATCGCATACCTTCTATCATGGCCAGCACGGTCTTTTACAAAAGTAATCAGCTCTTTATAGGAACACCCATCCTTGCAAGGTTTCTTGCCATCCAGTATTTCACAGATGTGATTTACGATAAAAAGGTTATCGCGCTCGTTTCTACCACCAATGTTATAGGTTTCACCGGCGCGTCCTTTATGATAGACTAAATCAATGCCGGTACAATGATCCAACACATATAACCAATCACGTACATTTTTACCATTGCCATAAATAGGAATCTTCTCACCAGCTAATGCCTTTCTGATGATGGTTGGTATTAATTTCTCATTGTGCTGTTTAGGGCCGTAGTTATTACTGCAGTTGCTGGTAGTAACATTCATGCCAAAGGTATGAAAATACGCTCGCACTAATAAATCGGAACTCGCCTTTGATGAGGAGTAAGGACTATTGGGCGCATAGGGGGTATCCTCACGAAACAAGCCTGTTTCGCCCAATGTACCATACACCTCGTCGGTGGAAATATGGTGAAAACGACAGCCTTCATAGCCTGCCTTATACTGAAACGGTGCCTCCATCCAATACTTTTTTGCTACATCCAGCAAATTAAAAGTACCATTGACATTGGTTTTGATAAAGATCTCGGGACCAGAAATGGAATTATCCACATGACTCTCTGCTGCAAAGTGAATGACACCTCGTATATCGTATTTCGTAAATAAAAACTCAACCAACTCGCGATTGCAAATATCACTTTGTACAAACTCGTAATTGTCTGCGTTTTCAACTTCACTGAGGTTACTGACATCTCCGGCATAGGTTAATTTATCCAGATTAATGATCCTGTATTCCGGGTATTTTTGAGTAAAATACGGCACAAAATTGGCACCGATAAAACCAGCTCCTCCAGTTAGTAATATTGATTGCATAATTATTTAATTTTCTTTGATCTTAGCAATGCACTTTTTCAACGCATCTCTCCAATAAGGAATCGTTATAGCATATTCTTCTTTAATCAGCTTTTTATTCATCACGGAGTAAAAAGGCCGGGCTGCCGGTGTCGGATAATCTTTTGTTTCGATTGGCTTAACTTCACAATCCACATCAGCTATTTCCATGATTGCCTTTGCAAAATCATACCAAGAAGCCACCCCTTCATTGGAATAGTGCAATAACTTTTTACCGGACCCAAATACATCATGCTGACAGATATGCAGAATCGCTTCTGCTAAATCTTTCGCATAGGTTGGCGTACCAATCTGATCAAATATAACTCCTAACTCACTACGCTCTTTTCCAAGGCGCATCATGGTTTTCACAAAGTTATTACCATAGGATGAATATAACCAGGAGGTTCTAATCACAACACCTTTTACATATGACTCTAATAGATAGTTCTCACCTTCTCGCTTTGTATAACCATACACACCCAACGGCGAAACAACATCCTCTTCGTGCCATGGTTTATAATGCTGTCCATTAAAAACATAATCTGTTGACACATGGATTAATTTTATATCACACTTTAATGCAGCATCCACTAAATTTTTTACTGCCATTGCATTAACGTTTTGTGCAATTTCTGCATCCGTTTCCGCCTTATCAACTGCAGTATAGGCAGCACAATTGATAATTACATCAACCTTATTACTCTCAAAAAAAGAAAAGACTTCAGCTTTATCACATAAGTCCAACTCCTGGACATCGGTAAACAAGAATACATCCTTACTATCAGAGGATAACTCTCGCAACTCTGAGCCCAATTGACCATTAGCACCTGTAACTAAAATGTGCATATTAAAAAGGTATTTCTGTATCCGACAATAATTTAAGCAACTTATCTTTTCCCGAAAGCAGAATGGATTCCTCAGGAATTTGCCAATCGATATTTAATGTTGGATCATTCCAGGTAATACCGGAATCATGTTCAGGCGCATACCAATTATCCACCTTATAAGAGAAAATAGCCGATTTACTTAACACTACAAAGCCATGTGCAAATCCCCTAGGCACAAAAAACTGACGTTTATTTTCATCAGAAAGTACAACCGATACATGCTTGCCAAATGTTGGCGATCCTTTACGTAAGTCGACGGCCACATCCAAAACCTGCCCATTAACACACCTCACCAGTTTAGCCTGATGGAAAGGCGGTTTCTGAAAATGTAAACCTCTTAATACACCGCAGCTGGAACATGATTCATTATCCTGAACAAATTGTACCTTCCCCACATTCTCTTCGAACTCTCGCTGGTTAAAAGACTCAAAAAAATAACCCCGGTGATCGCCATAAATCCGAGGTTCTATGATAAATAATCCTTTAATTTCTGTCTCTATGAACTTCATATCTTTCGCTTAGCAATGGACAACAAATATTGACCGTATTGATTTTTCTTTAACTTTTCTCCCTGTATCAATAATTTCTCTCGGGAAATCCATCCTTTCGAGAATGCAATCTCTTCCGGACAAGCAACTTTCAATCCAATCCTCTTTTCCAAAGTTTCAATAAATTGACTGGCCTCTAATAATGACTCATGCGTTCCTGTATCTAACCAAGCATAACCACGACCCATCAATTCAACTTTTAATCGACTTTCATTTAGATAACACTGGTTAACGGTAGTTATTTCCAGTTCTCCCCTCGCACTTGGTTTTATGGTTTTTGCTACCTGAATCACATCATTAGGATAAAAATACAATCCAACAACAGCGTAATTAGATTTCGGCTCATCCGGCTTTTCTTCAATAGTTGTTACATTGCCTTTTTCATCAAAGGTACAAACGCCATAACGCTCCGGATCATTCACCCAATACCCGAATACAGTCGCCTTGTTTTCTTTGGATACTGTTTGAACAGCATTTTCTAATAATTCAACAAATCCATGACCATAGAAAATATTATCTCCTAATACCAAGCACACATCTTCATCACCAATAAATTCTTCCCCTAATATAAAAGCCTGCGCTAGACCATCCGGCGAAGGCTGAACAATATATTCAAGAATTATCCCCCATTGTGAACCATCACCTAATATGCGAATAAAACCTGCCTGGTCTTCCGTTGTCGTAATAATTAACATCTCTTTAACACCTGCTAACATTAATACTGACAATGGATAATAAACCATGGGCTTATCATACACCGGCAATAATTGCTTTGAGGTTGCCAATGTTATTGGATGTAAACGTGTACCAGAACCTCCGGCTAGTATTATGCCTTTCATAAGATGGAATTATAAATTTATTTAATTATGCTTAACCTGTTTATAAATGCTAATGGTTTTATTCGCAATTTTATCCCAATTATATTTCTGCTCAATCAAATATCTATAATCCTTAAAGTTTTCATTGCTAAGTTTAAGCATAATTTTCTCTTTCAAATCCTGACAATCACCAACCTTAAAGTACTCGGTTTCTAACAAATCCACCATTTTATTGGCCGGAATATCGCTAACAAGCACACTCAAACCAAATGACATCGCTTCCAGTAAAGCAATTGGCAAGCCTTCGTGATAAGATGGTAAAACAAACAATTGTGCATTTCCAAATAAAGTTCTTAACTCATCTCCGGATTTAAATCCTGTTAAAATAACATTGTTTGCTTTTGCTTGCTTTTTTAGCTCCAAGCTATAATCTGACTCGTGATCGGCATCACCTATGAGTACAAGGGGCATGTATGTTTCGATATTTTTATAGGCACATATCAGATCATGAAATCCTTTCTCCGGAACGAAACGACCTACGGCCACAATATAATTTTTACTCTTCAACCCATAGCCTGCCAATAATTCATCATTATTCTGAACAGGAACTACATCAACCCCATTAAAAACTAATTCAGTATCCGCCTTTATGCACCTATTCTTAACTATTTCATCGATTACTTTTGAAATGACAATTACTTTATTTGCGAAACATACACCCAGATATTCACCAATTTTCAATATTGATTTGGCTACTTTATTCCATTTCAGACGATCATAATCAGGACCATGGTGTGTCATCACTACTTTTAAACCTAATAATCTGGCAAATGGAATCATTATAGCCGGTCCAATAGCATGAACATGTAATATATCTGCCTTAACCTTCCTGGCATACAGTACCGCCAGAAATGTATGAATGATTGCCTCAAAGCTCTTATGCCTGGGAATCCAAATGTCTTTTAATTTAACACCTTTATATTTTATAAGAATAGGCTTTTCGTCGACATAGGCTTTTCGCCTTATTAGGATAACTTCATGTCCGGCATCAACAATCCTTGGATACAATTCCTGACAGTGTGTTTCAACCCCGCCTAAAATATTCGGGATACCTCGGGTTCCTGTTACAACTATTCTCATTAAAATAACCTTCTGTTTTTATTTTTCCACGCTCAACGCCTTTCTCTTCCAGTAAATCATATACATCATCCAACATATCGCACCTTCCGTAAAAGAAAAATATATAAATTCGCTAACATCGATACTTTTAAATACCTCTGTGACGCGCCCATTCGTATCTCCTTCATTCGTTCGACTAGTACTTCAAATTGTAAGTTTACGAATGTATTTTTCGCCCTTAAAAAGCCATGGCTAAGTATTGGTCATAATATTGTAAAAGCATCTTTATTTTCTTCAAGTATTTCAACCGACCTAAATTGTCCGTTTTTAATCACCCTTTTTTGTAAGAAACTAAACCAATTTTCAATTTGGTTCATCCAGGAGCAGTGTTTAGGTGTAAATTGAAAACGGATTCTGTGAGTTTTATCTTCCAGAAACATCATTCTGATTTTCATTGATTTCAATATACCTGATTTCCCTTTGATTCCAAGTTCTCCTTTGTAATTGATTTGTTTTGCAACACACTTGACTAAAGATTCTGATTTATGCGCATTTAATTGGTCACAAACAATAATATATGTAGCATCTGGATTTGTTTTTACAATCCCCTGAATATATTTTAGGAATCATCTTCTTGTCGTGTTTGACCTTGAGAATAATGCGCTATTTTTCCTGTTTTCACATCTAAGCCAGCTATAAGACATGTTGTGCCGTTTCTTTTATACTCGGGATCTATCTTTTGGGGCTTGCCTTTTTCCGCAGGTTTGGTTTTCATACTATTAATAGCATGAATATCCTTCTTTTCATCCGTACAAGTAACCACTATCTTATTATTAGGTTCTAAAGCTTCTTTGTAGATTAGGCTGACTTTTGTTATTATTTCCACAAATTCTTGTTCATCTTCTATTTTAGGGAAAATCCAATATTCCGATTTTTGAGGTCGCAAGTCGTTTTTTAAGAGAATTCCATACCAGGAAGGAGATATATTTATCCCTATTTTGGTAGCTTGTTTTGATAATTCCTTATGAGTCCAGTTTGTAAATGGGAGATTATATTTCTGAGGATCTTCACATGCTAATAATTGCAACAGCATTAGATCTTCTTCTGTGAATCCAGAAGGGCAACCAGAACCTGATCTGTCTGATAATAGAATATTTATTATTTCTATAATATTTCTGTCTGATAACAAACTACCATCTTGATCTAATGTTATATCAAAATTTTCAGTACTCTCAATCCAACGGTTACGCCACATGCTTACTTTTCAATAGTTACAGCACAATTCTTTTACTATAGCTTTGTTAGACATACCCCTTGCACTTCTTAAAATATAATGAACCGTTCATAAAAATGCTTCTCCAATTGACGTCTTTTTACTTCTTTCTCTATTAAAACCTCTACCCGATTAGTAAGGACTATTTTAACAGCTTTTCTTCCCATAGAACAAAGATAACAACAAATTTATCTACTTTATCTGCCGAAGTATTCTTTGAGTGCCATATGAAATAACGAACCTAAATATAAATCCTATAAATTGCGAATCACACCACTAGTGAAATATGCAAACAAGACGTAAAATCTATACCTTCCCTTGTCATTCTTAAAACAAAAGCAGTTTTTGAAACCGCTCTTAAATTAATCACTTTATGAATTTGCATATTACTCCTCAATTAATGGCAAGGCAGGATCCGGTTTAACCCCATTTTTATCCGTAAAAGGCTTCATCCTTGGATAATTCAAATCCCCTTGACGAGGATCCTGACCAACATTATAGTAAGGAATATCGTTAATACATACAGACTTACCCATTAATGACTTCATTTTATTCTTAAACACCCATTTTACCGGATGTTTAATGTATTTTTTCATTACCGGTGCAGCAGTACCAACCATCCAGCAGTTTTTAGGACATTTACGCACTTTTTCGCGTACATTCTGCGCTTGTTCTCCATACCAAAGATCTTCAAACTTATCAAAGTCTCGGATATTACCCATGCTTTCTTTCCAAACCTTATCTTCTAACCCATTGCAGGGATACACATCACCATAGGGCTCAATAAAGAAATTAGCAGTACCTGCCTCACAGGGTAACATGCGTTTACCCCCATGTATATAATTAATTAATCCTAAATTGAAAAAACCCCTAAACCAGCTCTTAGGATTATTCTCTTTGAGTAAATTATTAATTAAGACTTCAAAATTTTGAGTTACCTCATCCTTATTAGTCACCACATTATCTTCCTTATGGAAATAGTATGAATTGTGGAAAGAAGCTGTAGCAAACTCCATTTCCATTTCTTTAGCCAACTTGTATAGCCAAAGCATATCATCTGAATTTTGATTTGATACAGTTATTCCAAAGCCAATATCTTTGACACCTAATTCCTTTAATTTTAATAAAAGGCGCATCCCCCTATCAAACCCCCCCCGTTTACCTCTAAGGTCATCATTGCGCTCCGCCAAACCTTCAATACTAACCCGAATTCCAATATTGGGAAACTTCGTAGCCAACTTAATAATTTTGTCGTAATGCCAACCGGAAGTGGATATTACTACTCTGGGAGCCTTTGCGAATGCTACCTCCACTAATTCTTCTAAATCTCGCCTTTGAAAAGGCTCTCCCCCAGTAATATTAATAAACTTTAGCTTAGGTAATTTTTCTAAATCCCTTGCTGTAATCTCCTTTGTTTCATCCGATGGATATTTCCAAATATTGCACATCTTACATCGCATCTGACACCTATAAGTGGTGATAATTGATACGTCCGTTGGCATTCCTACTTTTTGCATATTTTGCTTTGCTAACTTTAATTACAACTCTTACATGTACACGAACAACTTACACATTTCAAATATTCTATATAAAATAATGCAAATTATCAAACTAATGCTTGGCGAGATAAGTTACTTAAATACTTATGGAAATACTCTTTTCCAATGGCTTCCCAATTATATTTGTCCATTACTTGTTTTTTCCTTCTGCTCTTTGATTCTTCACCTGAATAATTTCCTTCATAAAACTTAATGACTTCAATCCATTTATTTGTATTAAAGGGAACACAAGTTCCAAGTTCATCATTCTCCAATATAGTACACGGACCCGCTTCAGGAGTAGCTACTACAGGAACACCATTTATAAGTGCTTCCAACATTACCATACCATATATTTCATACTGCGTTGGCAATACCAAGCATTGTATATATGGAAAAATATTAGCAATCTTATTGTTTGCTATATTTTTATAACGAAGTACATCGTTATTCAATCCTCTATTATTAATCATTTGATCAACCAAATCACTATCCGGTCCACTACCAACCAATACCAACCCATATCCTTCTTTTTTTAGCTGGCTTAACACCAACAATAAAAATGGTATATCCCTACGCCTTTCTATTGCTCCGATATAAAATAATAACCTCGAGTGATTCTTTTTAAAGCATTCAACCTCATCGAGCAGTTTTGTGTCAATTTCTGAATCAATATGATTTAATCCGACAGGAAGAACATTCACTGTATCGTACTTTTTATTCTTTAAATACTCAGCAGCATAATGAGTCTTCGCAATTTTAAAATCTGAATGTTTATTTATAGTATCAACAAATAGTTTATCATAAACGACTTGCATTACTCTTGCAACTCGCCCAGAAAAATTCCTGTACATTCCCTGCCATAAAATTGTTTTTACACCACGTTTCTTAAGAGCCTTAAACAGATAGGGCAACATCATTTGAGACTCATCTAACAACTGCACTACATTATATTCTCCCTTGCAGAGTTGACTTTTTAATTTAGGATAGTACATTATTTCTTTAAATATTCTACGCCCCTTCAATGGAATAATGGTAACCTTTGCCCCATTATACTCTTCTACCACCTGCTCTTCAATCAGATTAGAAAAACGAGCATAAATATCTGTGCTCACACCAAAAGAAAGTATTGACCTTGCAAGGCCAATTTCTTGTATATTATAAGATCCAAATCTCAATTGATTGGAAGCTGTTCGCACCAAAGCAAGTTTCATGATATACTTAGATTTATTATTTTTAATGGTACTTTATCCCATGTATTTTGCGACAGATATTCCTGATAATAATCAACACTTACTTTCTCATTAAAATCAACCTGTTCCAGATCCTCGAATGTATCATAACAAGTCACCATCGGCATCAAATCCTGAAAAGCTCCTCCTGATGGTCCTATTATCTTTTTATTAAAATTCAAACTATATACCAAAGCACCGGAACTCAAAACTGAATCCAGTTTGTATGTGAATAAAATACTAGTAGTTGCTCTCAATTCATTTTGCAATTCGTCATCGGTAAGAAATCTATCAACATAGCAAATATTGAGTGATAATTCCTCCAAAATCTCCTTCTCATATTCTTTGTCCGGACAATACCCACAAACCAATATTTTAAATTGCTTAAACTTACCCGATTGCTTAACAAACCTTAGAAACGGGACAATGTTTTTGTACCTGGCTATAGTTCCCCATATCACGATATCCCATTTTTTGGGAAGACTATCTACTATTTTGTCTGAATATACCGGATGTGGAATATATCTAACTTTTTCACCACATTTAAGCCCATATTTCTGCTCAACAAATTCCCTACCTTCTTTAGCATGGCAAATGATTATATCGGAATGGTGAGCGGCTACCTTCATGCAATACATCGCGAGTTTACTGTTAATGCGATGCGGCTTCTTATTATGAAGAACCCAGATCACTTTCTTCTTTAATAACCTTAACAGTTTAATCTCAATAAAGAAAAATAAAACCTGAAGGTGTCCTTTCTGCTTAGTTATTATTAAATCAACCCAATGGAAAATAAAATAATCAGCTTTTAGATTAAAGAAAACACTTATAATTCCAAGTTTTCCCTTCTCATTATGAACTCTATATTGGCCGGAAAAAGCATCGGCAAAATCCCTGATATAGGTATTTCCCGATTTGTCTCGCTCCGGAGTATATGTAGGATAAACGTAGAATGATTTATTGTTTGCCATCTTTACTTTCTCGCTTTTTCTTTTGCCATTCATACAAAGAATACGGCTCAACCATTCCCTCATTTAAGGAATAAACCTTGACGATATCTTCATTTGGCGATTTTATTTCTCCACCAATGGTCATATTATAATCATTATAATACCCGCATATAATGGAATTCTTAAAGAGTTTATAATGTGTATTAATTGGATTCGAAAATTCTCTGGCCTTACTTATCTTTGCAGTATATACTATTTTCAATTTTTCAAGAGAAAAAGACTTTGTTTTAAGAACCTCCTTTATCATTGAGAAAATACCAGAAGAAACTAAATGAATCCAAGATTTTTCCTGATAGGATGCGTGAAAAAATAACTCCGATGTACCTTCAAATCCCTCTGCCTGGATATTCCACCATACATTATTTATCCCTAAAGCTGGTTGATTATATGAGGCACCTGCACCTTTTATCCCTCTAAATCCTTCACAATTTTCGAATAAATTAAACGAAGGAGGGCTAAATGGTCCTTCTGAACAGCCATGAAAATCAAAGTCAACTGGTATATTTTCCTTATTATTGTATACTATATGAGAAAAAACATTGCCATAACAATTTCCTTCTCCCCCAATCATATCAGCATAATGATTCTCAAATTTTATCCTTTTAAATAAATTCTCACAGGAATGCCCATATAGTTTGATTCCCTGATGCCCATCGTGACCTTTAATCAGCGAATCACAAACAGTGCAATTAAGGCTATCTTGTACATAGATCGGATTTGTAAAATTATCTATCAATAAATTGGAAAAATACCCATTACTTACCCTACAGATATTAATACCATTCCATCCGTAATCCATCGCCTGGGATTGCTCTTTACTATAATAAAAAGGAGCCCCATGATGACGGAAGAGACCATCCCATTCTGATTTAATTTTTAGATCAAAAATCCCGACATTCTCAATTAAAGGAGCAGCATACAATTTAGGATTATATTTTAAGTCGATATCAAACTTCATTGGCACCTTCAGTTTAATTTTATCTCCTTCTACTTCATCAATTTCAACCAATAACTGAAGTGAAGGAGCTTCTTCTATACCAGCCCTAAGAGGATTTCCCCAGTGAGGATGAAGTTCTTTTACATTCAACAATTTCTTCATTAACTCTGGTTCCCCTGAAGTATTAAAGAGGGCTATAAGCACAAATCGCTGCCCCTTAACAACATGGCTATCTTCGACCTCAAAGACATCACCTCCTATATCGCAACCAGATGTGATTCTGGTTAAATATTCAGCATCCTGAATCTCACCTGTACTTCCCGGATCGGTTATGGAATCACTTTTGGTAATTTCCTTTTTCCATTTTGCAAACTGAACTCCCCAAAATTTATTGCTTTCCTGAAAATGTAAACCAAAATGAATCAAAAATGGAGATAGCCATGGGTTTTTATTTCCAACTAACGTATGGTTATGGGATACAAACTCAGAAACAATACTGCCGTTCTCAATTTCTCCTTTTATGTATATATTGTAATAATTAATACGTATGTTTCGTTGATTCCCTTTTTCCGTGTTTAAATGGTATTTTCCTTTTGGGAATAATAATACCCCCCTTTTTTTCCTATATCCTCGATAAAACGGTTTATTTCTTCCGTTTGATCATTTTTGCAGTTAGGGATTATTCCATAATCGACAGCATTAAATTGTGGTAGATCACCTATTATTCGTGGGTCATCGCTCCCGGCATAACTAAAATCCGGAAAATTCCCATCATTTATATTCTTATTTAAGGCCTCCGATTTCTTTTCCGGAGTTCTTTTCTGAATATACACTTTATCTTTCCCATATAAGGTACTAAAAAAGAGTATTGACATTAAGTTAGCAACGCCAAATCCCACGATAATGTTAACACCGACATTAGAGTATAGTAGACTTATTAGGAAAATTAAATTCAGTGTAAATGGAATGTAATTTCTTAAACACACCAAATTTACTGAAACAGCACACACCATGCTTATCAGAAAAACAACGTAATCATATTGACTTAAATCCACTAATCCAGAAAAGAATACCAGTAATAAAGTTATTATAAAACCCGACAGTATGATAACTCTATTATTTATTAATGCTTCAATTCTCTTCCTGTAAGGAAAACTGAAGTTGGTATTACAAACAAAATAACCCAATATAAATCCTCCCCATGGACAAAATGTATTAAAGTATCTTTGTACAATTGAAGCATCAATTAGCAAGTATAAAAACAACACAAATACTACAATAGAAAATCTGTTGTAAAAAAATCTATTTATCAGCCATATAGCAACATGTACAGCAACAAACTGGAACAATAAGAAGAATATTGTAGTGGGATTTTTTAGCTCTACAATACTGCTCAGGAAAATCAATAAAAAAAAGAAGAAATTAACCAAAGAACGATAAGAAGCTCGTTTTATGGAAATATTATCCTGAAAGAATCGCAGCCCGAAAAGGCTAATCCCTACCGCCAAAAATATATGGAAGTTATTAAATTCTTTTGCAATTAAAGCATGTAATCCACACAATGTACCTACAAATAAGGTCGCATTTACCCAAAACCTGGTTCTTTTTACTATATGATAACCTAAATCTATTTTTTGAGTATTAAAGCCTAAAATAAAAAAACAAACACCCAACAATAGTTCTACTATAATACTAGCTATAAAACTTAACAAGTTTACAACATTTTATACGTGTGCAAATTTTATTAGAATTTATCCAAAAATAATAATGATTCTTTTCTTTTCTCCCCAAGAATAACATTTACTTTGTTAAAATCTATACTCTTTTCTGCTTCATTAAGTGCGAATTCTACATCTGAAATTATTTTACTTTCTAAGTCAACAATTTTTAGTAAGCTCTTAATTCTACTATTGAAACGTCCTGGAGTAATTGATAAAAAAGGGATATTAAAATTGACAGAAAATGCAGTACCATGAAATGAACTTACAACAGCAAAATCGGCATTCATAAAGAGATTAATAAATATTTCTGGTCCAGACAAATAAAATGACTTATCACCACCAAAGCCTTCTCTAAACCAATCAGATGTAATAGAATATACTTTTAAACCTCTTTGTTTAGCTATCTCAAACGCAATCTTTTTAATTAGTTCTTTTCTCTCACTTTCTACAGAATAAATAAGTAAATATGGCTCCTTTTTTTTAAACCCATTTTCTTTTGCAATTAAACTCCACTCTTCTTTGGACAGTAGTAGTGTTGGATCCAAGACTGTTTCAACATTATTAATTCCAATTTCTCCCAATAACTTTTTTGCAGAGCTTTCCCTTGTAGAAATCAGCCTATACTCTTCTAAACTATCTTTCATTAGCTTCTTTTCATTCGCAGGTATTCTTGCCATTCCAATACTTGACCCATAAGAATATTTAGCCGCTGAACTCTCAATAAATTTCAGATAAAATACTGAATCAAAACCTCTATTATGAACACTGTTCCATACCTGATCACTTCCTGTAATATATATATCCGCTTTAGGTGGATTATTCTTTAATTCTTCATATGAGCTATAAGGTGTCGTAAAAGGAACTTTTGACTCTAAAAACCTTCTACACTTTTTTTTAACAATGAAAAAAATAGGAATTCTATAGACAATAGATGCTACGGCCCCTAAACAACCTTTCTTAGTTTTCCAGATATGTTTTGCAATACTGAGAGGAGACCTTGTTTTTCTTTGATAATTAATAACTTTTGAGGAAATATTATTTTTCCTAAGAGTTGCGACTAACGCGTAGGCCTGAAGATATGTACCGATATTTTGGTTATCCAGAATAGTTATGATTGCAGCTTTTTTCAACCTTATTTTATTTGTTAGATGTATGTTATAACTTCGTTTAAATCTTTACGTGGAGAAGAGGCAATTTTAACATTTTCCGGTAAATATCCACATGAAAGAATAAGTGTTACGGTTTCTTCTTCGGGAAGATTAATCAACTTACGCAAGTTCCTGTCCCACCTTGGTCCTACACTCCAGTTAAGTGAACAAGAGCCAATACCATAGTGATGTAATGCGTAAATAAAAGACATCGCAAACATTCCGGAGTTAAAATATACTTCATTCCTTTCCCCTTGCAGTCGAAAACATGCTAAAGAGCCTGTAAAAACAACCAATGCATTCGCCAAATCACCAAACCCCCTGTTGCCATTCTGCAATTGAAGAATCTTTTTTTGCTTCTCAACATCTTTTACTATATAAATTTTGTTTGGCTGCCTGTTACATGCCGATGGTGATTTCTGAGCTAATTTAGTACAAGCATCGAAGACCTCATTGGAAATATCTTTGGTAGAATAGTTTCTAACGGTATGTCGTGATAAACAGAAATCTGTAAAATTAGCATCCTTATATTTAAAAAAGTCACTTGAAGTAAAGTTAAACTGTTCTGTAGATGAAACATCCCCTTCTACTTGTAACACTTGTAATATCCTGCTCTTAAGATCTTCTTGTAAATCATGATTTCTTTCTTCATGAAATGCCATGTATTCCTTCAAAACCCCAATTACATGTTTAAATGTTCTCCGATTTGTGTCGTATCCGTTGACTTTATATTCTACACATAAATTAATTAGCCTAAACAAATTCTCTTTCCCAAATCCAAGACGTGTTTCGGGCATAGTTAAACCTTTTTCGACGACATGATAATAATAAGTCGCTAAGGCCTCGTATTTATGCAAAGAATCCATTTTCTTATATGAATTGGAGTACTTATGATATCTCTTTAAGTCGTATCCGTATCCAATTAATAAGGTTCGACATATTCTTATTTTTTCGGGTATAATTATTTTAACTAGCTTGTTTATTTTTAATAACATATTATTTACTTTGCTCTATTTTTAAACCAATTCAAGACCCTGCAGGAGAGTATTACTGACCAGATAAATACACCTTTAATCACAGGAACATTTATTTTATTTTCAAAATATTGTTTTAATATTTTTAACAGCTCTCCATTTTTTATATGAGGAGAAAACTGCAATATACGGCTAAGTAACATCTTAAAATTAAAGAACGTAATATTATTTCCAGTTTTCAAAACACTTTCTGACCACAATAGAAATTTCACCACAGCTGTCAACTTTCTTAGTGGGAAATCACCTTTTACATTTGGAGATATATTCTCGTTGCTTCTTCTCCACTTTACATTACATTTCATACATGTTGTAATATACCCTTTCTTCAAAGATAGTTTTAGAGTAGTAGCAACATCACTTCCCCAAGCTAAATCGAAACTCTCGAAACGATTTACATTATAAAATGTATCCCTTTTAAAGATATATTCAACAACATAACTATTCAAATCCCCGCACATTCGTTTTTTATAAAAATCGATGCTGGAAATCTTATCGGGAAAGGTTAGATTACTTGCATTTACATACTCATTATTATACTGATCAATAATCTTTACATTAAAATGAAAAATATCGGCATCAGAATTTCTCGATGCAAACCGGTAAAATTCCTCCACACAATTCGGCTCCATAATATCATCATCTGAAAAAAGCCAGATCCATTCTTCATTATTAGCCATATCAATGCACCTTTCCCATTGTGCAACCAGATCCTTCCCTCCCAAATTCGAATCAAAGCGCTTATATTCGATATTAATTATATTCGTATATTTATTTACAATTGACTTTATTTCATATGGGCTACAGTCATCTCCAACATACAATTTAAAATCTCTACATGTTTGTTTTGCAATTGATCCGATGGCTTCATCCAAAAACATTTCTTTATATGCTGGTATTACAATAGCTAATCGATTATTATTCCTCATCTTTCTTCTCGTATAATAATTGTCAAATTCGTTGTAAAGTTATTTTTGAGAAATTAATCCTAAAAAAAAGATAAAGAATAACCAATCCTAAGAAACGAAGCATGTTATCATGACCTGCTTTTGTAAAGCCAAATATAGATCCCATACAAATCTGATAAAAATACACAACCCAAAATAAGCGATAAAAAGGCATTTCTGCTGATTCTTTTATATATCTTTTCCCGACAATTGATAAAAATAAAATTATTATTCCAGCACCAATTACGCCAAACTCAATATAAAAATCAATTGGAAGCGTTTTAAAGTAATGAATATAAACTTCTACTTTATTAGTATAATATGACCAAGCTTCAAACTTTGAACTAAAATTCTCTATAGAATTCCCTGAAAACCATGTATATAAATCAGGAAACATTCTTTCCCCAAATAAAGGACTCTTCACATTTTCAAAGAAGTGAATATTTGCGTTAATGAAGGATTCACCAAAGTATTGCGCAATAATTTTAAAAATAATATTTCCTTCACCAAATCTACCTTTAGTAATTAATATAGAAACAAAGAGAAGAAATGCAACAAATAGAATTAATACAGCACCAGCTCTTTGTAGCATTCTCCTATCGATGAACTTCCTGAATATAAGAAGTATAATAAACGCATCGATAAATCTAAAAAATAACATTCCTCTGGAAGCCCCGCCTATACCATATATTATTGAAGGTATAAAAGCAGCAATAAATAAGAGCAGTGAATTAAGCTTGCTTTTTTTTATAAACGAGATATAATAACCCCAATAAAGCATCAGCGGAATTTGAATCGAAGAATATAAGTGATACAATTTATAAACTATACCGGAAAACAAAGCTTCTCCTGTTTTACTACCTACATAGAGTTCCCCAAATCCTGACATTAATCCTTTCAAAACAGGTATAATCATCATTGCTATGAGTAATAATCCCAGAACTGTTCCAAAAATGCTAAAGTATTTTATCTTTCCTGGAGGTGGTAGCTGAATAATCTCAATGCTTTTCTCTCTGAATTGTAAAATTGGCAGAAAGACAATCATGAGACCAATCCAGATTAATAGGGCTGGAAGAACACTTATTTCATTATAATATAAACCACTTGAAAATTCTAAATAGATCCCATTATTCCATGTATAGATTGAGCATAGAGCATTAAATGAGATAAATAATAATAATATGGTCCGTAATGTTAATCCTTTATCTATTAATAAAAGGCTAATACATGGTACCAAATACAATAAAAGGTTAAATAATAAGACACTCATGTATCAATCTTATTTGGAGTTAATATCACAATTAATCAACATTTATACTAAAGGCTCATCTCTTTTTAAAATGCTAAGATTAAGTTCGCCTATTCCCATTACCTTATTAGCTGCTAATAACAATACAACAAATAATACAAACCAAATACTCGTTTTAACTAGTATATTTATATACAAACATGGAAAATTAATATTGCCATTAATTAACAGGACAGGAAAAATTCCACAAAGAAAAGGTACGATAAATGATACAAATATAGCCTTGGAGTTAAGTCTTAAAACTTTCGTATTGAAATATAAATAATAAAAACTCATCTGTATAAATATATACAGCCCATAACCTATTATTGCGGAACCCACACCATAGATATTACTTAATAAAGCATTAAGAACCAAAGAAAGAACACATGAAATACCCGAACTTATTATTAGCATTTTAGTTTTACCACTAGCTAACACTAAACTAGATACAGGTGAATTATGCAGATAGGCAACAATAGTATAAACCCATATGATTAACCAAATACTTAAATCAGAAAATTCCTTCCCAACGTAAATACTAATGATCTCTCTTGCATTAATAATAATAGGAAAACAAAGCATAACACAAATGATAGAGGTATAAAAAGTTGTATTTTGAGCAAAGAAGGACATCTCCTTAGTATTATTATTTTGGATAATCTTGGTACTCATGGGTAGAAATATCTTTATTAACATACCTCCAATTGAGATAATGAATAATGTTATTGTCTCCATTATCCTGAATTCCGTAACTATACCAACCCCCTCATTACAGTATATACTTAAGATTACTGGACGCATCTTAGTGGCTGTCATAGAAAAAACGCCAATCGCTATAATCGAAAGACTGTACTTAAGAACAGGTCGAAAGAGTTTCCAGTTAAAAGAAGGTAAGAAATTCTTTATCAATCCATCTTTCTTTGCGATAACTGCTAACGGTATCAATTGTAAACTATTAATAATGGAAAACCATAAAAAATAATCAACAATACCAAGTTTTTGGTTGATTGTAAAATAAACCAATAATAAGGAAAATAGGCTACGAATAACCAAAACCTGCTGAACTATTGCTATTTTTTGATTAGCTACGAGTAGCTGGTTAAAAACAGAAGAACTCCAGTTCAAAATAGCTAACGCCGCAAGAATCAAGAGCATTACTTGCATCAGTTGAACCTGTTGATCCTTTAATCCTAAATAATTGATGCCCCCAAAAGCTACTGCTATTAACACTATTGCATTAACAATCCCTATTATTCCATAAAAACTTATTGCTGTTCGAGAAACTAAATCAAGTAGTATAAATTTTTTATTGTCAATCCAACCTGAAAAGTACTTAACAGCCCCCGTATTCATTCCTAAATCCAACAATTGCAGATAGGCATTTACGGAAATGGCTAAAGTAATAAGTCCAAAATCCTCCTTTCCAAAATAGCTAAGCAATAAAGGGACAGTGACAACCTTAATAGCCGCATCCAAAACCTTTGATAAAAGCCCCCAGCTAAATGACTTCAATATATACTTAAATTTTTCACTCATCTACCTATCGCCTCCTAATAAACCGCTTCATTGAGCCTAAAAACTCTCTAACAAATATGTAACCATTCACTTTTACCACATTAGACATTACCCCCATATTCCTAAAATTCAACACCCTACCTTTAACTAGCATGAAGGCTAATATCCGTGCAGCAACGTAAATCCTTCTCTTATATTGATAAGGTTGAATGACCTTTAATTTACTTATGGCAATTTCGCTCCTGCTTAATTCTCCTGATTTGGTTAATTCCTCAATGAGTTCTTCTCCTTTATTCGACCTGGTTATGGTAAGGCTTTGTCCGGGCTTTTCATTAAAATCAGGGTAACCATCCTTTGTTTCCCAATCATCTCCAACAGCAATGTCTGAATGAAATCCAATACCATCTGGGCATATTTTGCACCTAATGTGGACTGTTTTTCCTAATATTTTTCCCCAGGATTCATTGTAACTCATCTTATGCTTTTCTCCCTTAGCATCTTGAAAAGAGAAATATCCGGGCCATCCGTCACCTCTATACCTGAGATTACTTACCGGGGATACAGCTTTGAGCTTTTTTATAACATTATCGGTTCCAATAAATGATGGAATTCCTGCACATACAATTGCAATGGTATACTTAATCTTCTCCGCATATTGAGGAAATTGCACAAGAAGGTTTTTAAGCGCAGTTACATCACATGGTTTTCCAACAAACGCATATTTTTCATCAGAACCAGACAATAACTTTAAGATATCAGGAAAGACAAACGCTGGCGCATATCTGGATGATGCACATTCTAAAATACTTTCTTCAGTCTTATTTACCTTAAGTTCATTTTTTGAATAATCTTTTTTTGATCCTCCAACCTGAAGTACTGCATCAACTTTACCAGATTTCAATAAAGAGATACATATCTGAGTAATGGTTCCTCCTGATGATCCATTATTTCTAACTTCTTTGCTAGTTGAATAAGTTGAATAACATCCTAAAATTGTCCCCCACACCTTTTCACTCTTAATCAGTCGATTGCTATTTCTAACATTTACTGCTGGACAGATTTTGGAGATAATTTTGCCATCCTTCTTTTTTACGCGGGAATTCAACAATTTAGGATGTATAAAACCATCGCTCTCAATGTTCATTTTAACATTTTCTTTCCCACATATAGCTTCACACAAGCCACAACCAATGCAAAGATTGGCCTTATCAATAGATCTTATTACTGATTCGTGCATACTAGCTTACTAAAAACTCCCTTAAGTTTTGTTTAAGTTTAATTAACCTTGGTGAAATTATTTTGGCATGAGAATCACATATTGCATCCTTCAATAGGTTTCTATCTTTATAAGCTTTAATAATTCCCTGAAAAACTGATTCAGCATCCTGATTAACACAGTCTCCCATCCACTTATAATAAAGTGTATTAATAAACAAGCCATTAAACTTTCTACTATAAGCCATTGGAAAAACAGGCACTCCTGATGAAAATGCTGCAATCGTGGAATGCATCCGCGCTCCAGTGAAAAAGTCCAAGCCTGCGATATATGACTTTGCTTCCATTGGTGTAGCAAACCTTGGTGCCATGGTAACTGCTTTATATCCCTCCTTTAACTTCTGACAAACCGCATAGTCATTTTCAACATGATCATTCTCTGGAAGTACATGCCCAACAAGATGAACTTCACATTCTTCCTTATTTAAAAAATACTCAATCGTATTTTTAATTAGTTCTTGATAATTACAGACTAAATTAAACTGATTGTTTTTAGTGTATCCTCCATTCCATAGCAAACCAGACACGTTAATACCAACGTGTACCTTTTCCTTTGAAAATTGGTAAGCTTCATATGGTAAATAAAATGCAACATCAATAGATTCGTTTAGCTTTTCCTCTGAGATAAATCTTTTTGCATAATTATAACTCATCTCATCTCTAGCGAACACATAAGCAAAACTTTTAAGAATATCCATTGCTTTTTGTTGAACACGTTTATTTTCAAACGGTCCAATTGTCTGTGGCAACAAAAGTTGTTTCTTTCCAAACATCTTAAACAAACGCTTAGAATTAAACATCCGGTTAAACCTCACCATTCCATAAATATCAGAATAGCTATCTCCTGCACCAATATCAATAATACTATCAAAACCAAGCAACTTTCGAGGTTTATACCTTTTATTTTGAAGTATTACTTTTGCTAGAGATTTTAACTTAAAGTAATCCAATCCCTCAATGGTTTCAAACTTATATTCTTTATCTCCTAGCTGTATTTTATCAGACTTGGTATATTTACTTCCAACGAAACTTATATTTACATCCTCACCAGATGCTCTTAAAGAATCAACAACAAGCATTAAAGTTGAATAAGCTAAAGCTGAAACCCCTAAATTTGTATTGTAAGGATCCGCCCACAAGATTGCTACATTCCTCATATGTTTATCGATATTATAATTTTTTACATACTATAAGATCAGTAAAATGGCAAATAGTTACCGCGAAACTCATAAGTTAGATTGGTGTTCCTATCACCTAGAATCTTTGCGGGGATCCCACCATAGAGTTTAAATGGTTCAAGATCCTTCGTAACTACAGAACCAGCACCGACAACAGCACCTTCACCTATTCGAACTCCTGGCAAAATAGTAACATTAGGCCCAATCCAGGCTCGTTTTCCAATTATAATAGCTCTTCCTTGTCCTTCGGTTGAAAAATCAGGACAGTTATAATCATGTTGAAGTGTCCATAAACTTACGTTAGAACTAAAGTTTACATTTTCACCAATAATAATTCCATAACGTGCATCTAAAATTGAATTATCACCTATTATGGTGCCTTTCCCAATACTCAGGTTGTAGGGACTTCTTATCTCACTCCCACCATAAAAGACCACACGATTATCCATTTTTACTTTAAAACAAGACATGTAAATAATGTTTCTAATATGATGCGAAGGCATTTTACCAACCATTAATATTACATACCTGTAATAACCGTTCATATATCGAATTACTATACCCTTAAATCCTGGCTTCTTATATTCTTTCACACCGCCAGTTTCTTTAACGCTCCTCCTATTTTCTTCTTCTCTTTTACCTTTAAATAAGGTAAACGCATAACAAAACAACAAGGATCCTAATTGAAAAACAAAGAAAAAGGCAAAGATATACAATACGAAAAATACAAAAGATTCAAAATGACTAATCATAAATCTTAGTTTTTGGATATATTAATGCTAATAAGATCATTTGTACTAAAATTAATCTAGCCTTTTCCATCGACCTTTTATGATTTCAAAATAGTCCTTTAAAAGCAATAGAGTTATTCCAAAGATAGTTCCCAAAATTCCGGAAATAACAAGTACTATTAACTTTCTTGGACCATCTTTTTCCAAAGGTACTTTTGCCGGCTCCAGGATTGTAAAGGCAGGTGTATTTTCGCTAACTGCAATTTTCGCTTGTTCCAACTGTTGCGCAAGGCTATTAAACACATCAGATGTAACACTAAATTCATCACTCAGATGCTTATATTCCATATCTATTCGTTCAGAAACGACATTTCTATGCTGATCTTTATAGGCATATAGTCTTTTTTGTAACTGCGAATATTCCTCTTTCTTTTCATTATACCTCGCCTGAATAAAATCAAGATTCTGTCTAACCTGTTTTGTCTTATAAGCGGTGACATATCGTTGCAATTTTTCAACTGTTTTATTAACAAGCTGAGCTACAATCAACTGCTCTTCATAGACCCCTTTAATTACAACCAGTCCAGATTTATTATTAAAATCAACCTGAATTTTTTCAGCAAACTCTTTATACATTTCAACTTCCTGCTCAGTTAAACATATTACAGAGGTATCCTTCGAATCCTGTAAAATCCTCTCCCCGTTAACTTCATCCTTGATTGTCCATGGCAATAAAACGGTATACTTCAAAACTTTATCACCGAATGATTCAATAGTATCTGACATGTAAAACTCATAGTATGAAACAGGCTCATGGTATTCTTTGAATGAGTAATGTTCATTTACCAACTCCCTCTGAAAAGGTAGGCTTCCGATAATTTCGGGATATAGCTCCGGAGGAATTGTAACAGCACTTTCTCCCAAGCTTGCTATGTTAATCCCTGCCAATCCCGCAATCGCACCTATACCACCCATATTATCAGAAGAAATACTTGCTGACGGCAATAAAATTGCATACGATGAATATTTAACAGGTTTAATAAAAGAATATAGTAAACCAAATAACAAACAAATTACAACTGTATGATATACAATTCTTCTTTTTTCCCAAATGTTCTTTACTAATGCAACAAGATCAATTTCCTCATTATCTAACTGTAGATCACTAGAATAACTATACTTTAGTTTCGACTTCATATTACTCATTATTGCCCAGGCTGTAAACCTGAAATCCTACTAATTCAAAATATGACTTTTCTAAAATATTACGGCCATCAAAAAGAAAGGCTGGTTTATACATTTCCTTAAATACTTTACTCCAATCATAAGTTATAAACTCATCCCATTCAGTAAGAACGGCTACTGCATGTGCATTAGATAGTGCATCATATGGTTGCTCAACAACTGTTACTAGTTTCCTGTTATCTTCTTCGGAGCGCGTATTTAAATAGTCAAGATCGGCAAAAACCTGTTCCTTTTGAACCTTAGGGTCATAAATATACAATTCTGCTTGCTCGTTTAGTAAATGATCAGCTACATAAATCGCGGCTGACTCTCGCGTATCATTGGTATCTTTCTTAAAGGCCCACCCAAGAATTGCAATCTTTTTACCTGACACTGTATTAAATAAATTCTTGACAATCTTTTCTGCGAACCGTCTTTTTTGGTAATCATTGAGTATTATTACTTGCTGCCAATAATCAGCAACTTCTTCCAGGCCATAAGATCGAGCAATATAAACCAGATTAAGAATATCTTTTTGAAAACATGAACCACCAAATCCCACAGAAGCTTGAAGAAACTTTGGACCAATTCGACTATCTGCCCCTATTGCTTTAGCAATCTCATCCACATTGGCACCCGTCTGTTCACACAAGGCTGAAATGGCATTAATCGAAGATACCCTCTGAGCTAAAAAAGCATTTGCTGTTAGTTTCGATAACTCAGACGACCACAAATTAGTAGAAATAATTCTTTCTTTAGGTAACCAATTCATATATATATCTACTAAACATTGAATAGCTTTCAATCCTTCTTCATCCTGATCTCCACCAATCAAAACCCGATCAGCATTTTGTAAATCATCAATTGCTGTTCCTTCAGCCAAAAACTCTGGATTAGATAACACTTTAAATTTAACCCCATTACCTTCTGCATCAAGTATAGTTTTTATCGATGCAGCAGTACGTACAGGAAGCGTTGACTTCTCTACAATAATTTTATCTGATTTAGCAACTTTAGCAATATTACGAGCACACAATTCAACAAATTTTAAATCAGCTGCCATTCCTTTCCCAACACCATAAGTTTTGGTAGGGGTATTCACAGAGATAAAAATCATTTCTGCCTTATCAATAGCCTTATCCACATCATTAGAAAAAAAAAGATTTCGTCCACGAGCTTCCCTAACAACTTCTATTAGACCTGGCTCATATATCGGAAGATTATCCAAATTGTCATCATTCCATGCTGCAATTCTTCGATCATTAATATCAACAACATTAACCATTATTTCCGGGCACTTCTGAGCTATAACAGCCATGGTAGGCCCCCCAACATAACCCGCACCAATACAACAGATATTTGCTATTTTGTTTGGCATATTCATATGTGTAATAATTTAAATACAAAAGTATAAGATTTAATATTACTCGGATATTCCTTTGTTTTTTGACAGTCTAACAAACTAAATGCAATTATTAAGTTTATTCCAACCCAACTCACCAAACATTATTCCTAATACTAAAATACATCCTAACAATATACTAACTGCAATTATTATGGTTGTTTTTAGCTCACTTTTCTCACTACGTACTTTCGCAGCTTTCCATACAATAAACACCGACGTTTCTTCCTTCACTGTTATTTTTTAGCCTGTTCCAATTGCTGAGCTAATCCTTCATAAACAGTAGAAGCAATATCATAAACATCACTCAATCGTTGATACTCAGCATCCATTCGCTCAGAAATCATATTCCTATGTCTATCCTTATATTCGAAAAATGCCTTTTGCACCTCATCATACTCTCGTTTTTTCTCATCAAAACGTTGTTGCACAAAATCCAAATTTTCACGGACTTGCTTGGTTTTATATGAAATAACGTATTCCTGTAAAAAATCAACAGCCCTCTGAACAAATTGAACAGTTAAAACAGGCTCCGTGGATTCTACTGACACAACTACAAGTCCTGTTTTTTTATCCACTTCAATTTGAATAAGATTCTGCATAAATCCAATCGCTGCTAATTCCTCTTCCGTTAAATTTAGCAAACCATAATCAGCTATTTCTATATCAGACTCCTCACCATTTGAAAAAATAGCATCTTTCACTGTCCAAGGTAAACTGATGGTATATTTAGCGATTTTGGATCCAAACGACTCAATAGTATCAGCCACCACATAATCATACACAGAAATAGGTTGCTCATATTCCTCAAAATTAAATTTTTGAGGAATCATCTCCTTCAGAAAAGGATAACTATTCACCACATGTGGATATATATCTGCAGAAATACCCGATGCTTCTCCCATCATGGAGCCCAAGTTTATTCCTGCCATTCCAGCTAAGGCACTTAAATTACCAAGACTACCTCCTTTTTTTTCCGCAGAAGGCAATAAAGTAGAAGAAGCAGTATATTTCGCCGGACTGGCAAAAGCAATAATCAACCCAATAAACACCGCAATTCCAACTGAATAATAGATAGTTTTCCGGCCGTTCCAAATAGTCTTCATTAAAGCAACCAAGTCTATTTCATCATCCTTTATGATAGGGCCAATTTCTTTATTGTGTTTTTCGTTTTGCATATTTATATAACTCATTCCCAGAATTAGTAACCAAAAATATCAATGCTCAATTACATTTTATTCACTAACGTCACTATTGTTAATGATAAAGAAGCCAAGCTACCTGCTATGGCTATCCAGGCCGATGCTGTCATGGGCTGCCGCTCTGGTTTCTTTGGAACCACAATCTCGGAACCTGTGATTACATCCGGATACCGGTTGAAAAAGAGAAATTTCTTTGTGGATGCCGCCGCTCCATTGGGATATATTACATAGGCTTTACTCTTTTTCGCCTGTAGTCCGAATCCACCACTATGGTCTATATAGTGTTTCAAACTTTTTCCCTTCACATATGCTGTGGATATTGGATTTAAAACTTCCCCGGACACTTTAACGGTTTGCATTCCACGAGGAACAACCAGCTCATCTCCCGGTTGCAAAAAAACATCATCCCGATTACCTGGATTTTTCATGACTTTTTCCAAATCAATCCCAACCACATCAAAACCAATATCAGAAAAACTAAGTGACGTATCTTTTTCCATCAACTCCTCACGCAACCGCTTAATGGTTTGAGAAACTTTATTTTTACGTGTTAACATAGCGCCTTTAGCAAAGGCATCCGGTGTTAATCCACCTGCCCGGTTTATGATATCAGATAACCGTTCCTTCTTAGATGTGAGACTATAATCACCGGCAAATTTCACTTCTCCCAGAATTTTAACATTCCCACCTTCTGTAAATCCTGGTGCTCGTCGAATAAAAACCTGATCGAAAGGCTTCAAAACAAATCGCTTATCTTCATCACTAAGCTGTAAATCTTTTGTTACTGTGAATTGAAAAACATGTGCTACCTTTTCAGTTACATTCTTAATCTCTTCGCGATTAAGTCGTCTGGAAATCTCTACGAATGCTTCTGATGCTGACTCTTTAAAACCTCCTGCAGATAAAATAAGGTCAGCTAAACTCATATTCTCTTTATAATCAAATTCACCCGGTTGCTGAACCTCACCAAATATTTTAATTGACTGTAACTCCCGGATGTCATAAATAGAAGAAATCATGACTATATCTTCCCGTTGTAACGCAATATCTTTTTCTCCACGAAGTACTTCCCCAACGTTGAAAGAAATATTTTGAAGAGTCAGATCTTCGTTCAACCTGGTTATTAACCCTCTGTTGAGAAACACATCTTCACGTACGCCGTCGGCATTATCAATGAGTTCCTTTAGTGTTAATCCTTCACTCATCTCATAGTTGCCCGGACGAAATACGGCCCCTTCAATGGTAATCTTATTCTCAAACCGCTCAAGAATAGTCCCAACAAATATACTGTCACCATTACTTAATCCGGTAGTTTCAAATTTCGTATTCAAGACATCCTTAAACTGTTTCTGCCGGGAAGTGTTTCGGTAAAGTTCCAACCGATGCGTATAGGCTTCTTCTGTGAAACCACCACTATACTTTATCAGATCACTTATGGTTTCTCCATCCTTTCCTTCATATATGCCTTCACGCTTTAATTCTCCACCCACTTTAACCCTGTTAATATAGGTAGGAATCATTACTATATCCCCGTCACGTAAAGGCATATTAACACTGCCATTCCCGTTTATCAGGTAATCATATACATCCAAATGAGATATAACCTTGCCATCACGAATAACTTGTATATCCCTGAAAGAACCGGTCATATTAGGCCCCCCGCTTAAGTACAACGCATTAAATGCAGAAGCTGTCCCAGGCAACGTATAAGTTCCCGGTGCAAAAACTTCACCGATAACATTAACCTTAATCGCCTTAATGGTGCCCATATTAATACTGGCAAATGTGCGTGGCTGTTCATTAACCAGATCACGATAAATCAACGTCAGTTTATCGAAAATAACTTTTGAAGCCTTTCCCTGTGTAATTCCACCAACATGTACCGGCCCTATATTTGGAATATTTATATTACCATTTCGATCCACTTCAATTTGATAACTCTGTTGGGAAGCACCCCACACATCAATGAATATTTCATCACCTGCCCCAATCACATAAGAAGACGGTACCGGCAAATTAACATTAGGCTCGAAACTAAGCTTTTCATTATTGAAAAATGAAAAACCAAATATCCGTTCATCTACCTTTGTGGTATCTATTTCAGCTTTTTCTGAAAATTCATCTTCCAATGGCATCAACTCTCCATCCTCAGAAGCTCTTTTAGTATCTTCAGAGGAATATTTCATTTCCTCCATACGCCTTTTCAACGCATCTATTTGTGCCTGGCTCATTCCCCTGGCACGAGCCAATGCCATAGCTTCATTCTCTGACAAACCTCGTTTCTCAATTTCGGTCATCAACTTCATAATTTGCTGATCCGACAAGGAACTAACATCAACAGAGCGCGGATCCACTTCTTGCCCACTAACAGGCACAACCAGAGCCAGGAAAAATAAAAGTAATAAACAGGTGATTTTATGCATCTTAATGATACTTTAGAATAGATAAAAGATAGTTTTTAAGCACGCTGCCGCCTCCTGACTCCCATCACCCTATTTTCGGTTAATGAAGATCAGCAGACTTGAAACTTGGTAACAAAAACAATGATGCCTCTAATGCATCATTCTTAAAACGCAATCTTGCCACCAATATTTCTCACTCAAAAAATAAAATGATTTACCCTATCATTTTCGGGCAGCAAATATATCAAATTAAATCGCCACTTCACCAATAACATGTAGGATTTTTAACAGAATTGACAGTTCAAAACAACAACGTAACCTTCCAATTACTCTTCCGTAAAAAACCCTTATTTAAAGGCAAATCAATCCGTTCATCATAAAAAAAAGCACAAAAAAAAAGAAGAGTCTATATTGAACTCTTCTTTCTTCTTTCAGCATAATATATTTTCAGTGATATTACGAAATCTTTCTTTCTTCTTTAAAAAAACGCCTTTGAAATAACAATATCGAAAGGATACCAATGGTTATCGCTGAATCAGCAATATTGAAAACCGGCCGAAAGAAAATAAACGGATCTCCCCCTTTCAAAGGAAGCCAATCGGGATAATTCCCTTCAACAATGGGAAAATATAGCATATCTACCACCTTTCCATGCAGAAAAGAAGAGTAACCCCCACCTTCAGGAAATAGGGTAGCATACTGCCCATAACTATCACTAAAAATCATCCCATAAAAAACACTATCTATTATATTACCTAAAGCTCCAGCCAAGACCAATGAAACACTCACCATTAATCCCATCGGTGCTTTCTTCTGATACAGAGAATAAAGGTACCAACCAATACCAACAACGGCAATAATACGAAAGACACTAAGAAATACTTTCCCAAATTTACCAGCCAGTTCCATTCCAAAGGCCATCCCATTGTTTTCCACAAAGTGTATCAAAAACCAGTCACCCAATACGGAAAATTCTTCTCCAAGCATCATGTGGGTTTTTATCCAAAACTTAAAGGCCTGATCAACAAAAAGGATCGCCACAATAATTATAATCGATTTTTTAAATGCATTCATACATTCCCGTTTTAAATACAAATAGGTGACCAGGATGCTTAACCATCACTGTGCCACCCAATGTCTATACATATCCGAAACAAATAGTTTCGGATAATTATTTCTGCTTTTGTTTGGACTCAATGCTTAACGTTGCATGAGGCACCGCACGTAATCGTTCTTTAGGTATTAACTTTCCCGTTTCACGGCAAATTCCGTATGTCTTATTTTCGATACGTACCAAAGCCGCCTGTAAGTGCTGGATAAATTTTTGCTGACGTTGCGCCAACTTACCAGCTTCCTCCTTAGATAAAACTGCTGCACCTTCTTCTAACACTTTAAATGTTGGAGAGGTATCCTGAGTATCATTACCATCTTCATGGGTAATGGTATGCCTTAGCAATTCATAATCTTTTTGGGCCTTTTCAAGCTTTTGCAAGATAATCTCTTTGAATTCCTGTAGCTCTTCATCGGTATATCTCATTTTTTCAGCCATACGGATAGGTTTAAAGATTGATATATTAAGCCTGTACTTTCTCTAATCTCATACAGGTATTTATTTCATCATCAATATCTACGGGCTTGGCAGCTGAATCGTTACACTGATCAACCAGCTTCACTTCCACAGCCAGGGTTTGTGACGCAATATACTGCTGATGTTTCTCTACCGCCACATTTATTGCATCATGTCGTTGAATCTCCAACTTAATTTTATCAGTCACTTCAAGCCCCGATTCTTTACGCAGGTTTTGAATTCGGTTGATAAATTCACGTGCAATACCTTCTTCCCTCAACTCAGGTGTAATATTGATATCCAATGCTACCGTGAGACGTCCATCATTAGCAACCAACCATCCCGGAATATCTTCAGACATTATCTCCACATCTTCCAGGCTAATAACAACCTCTTCACCATTGGAATTAATCACATAGCGTCCTTCTTTCTCAAAAGTAGCAATATCCTCCTGAACCATACTATTAATCGCTCCGGAAATGGCTTTCATCATTTTGCCATACTTTGGTCCAAGCGTTTTAAAGTTAGGTTTAATTTTCTTAACCAAAACACCAGATGTATCCTTAAGGTACTCCAACTCTTTAACATTAACCTCTGTTAATACCAGCGTTTTGATAGCATCCACCTGCCTTTCAAAAGAGTCATCAAGCACCGGAATCATAATCTTATTAAGTGGTTGACGCACTTTAATATTCACTTTTCGGCGCAGCCCCAATACCATGGAAGATATATCCTGGGCGTATTTCATTCGTTCTTCAAGAGATTTATCAATCAAGCTATCATCACACGTTGGAAAAGCAGCCAAATGAACAGACACCTCTTCGAACTTCCCGGAGACTTTATTCAGATCATTAAATAACTGATCCATGTAAAACGGTGCAATAGGAGCAGCCAATAACGCCACAGTTTCCAAACAAGTATGCAATGTTTGATAAGCCGCTAACTTATCCTTACCAAACTCGCCTCCCCAGAAACGCTTCCGATTTAACCTCACATACCAGTTACTCAAGTTCTCCATCACAAAATCCTGAATGGCACGACCGGCTTTTGTTGGCTCATAACTATCCAGACTTTCGGTTACTTCTTTCACCAAACTATTAAGCAAAGACATAACCCATCGATCAATCTCTGGTCGCTCATTTACCGGAATTAAATTTTCCTGTCCGGTATACCCGTCAACATTAGCATATAATGCAAAGAACGAGTAAGTATTATATAATGTTCCGAAGAATTTACGTTTCACTTCATCCACACCCGACAGGTCAAACTTAAGGTTATCCCATGGCTGTGAATTGGTAATCATATACCAGCGCAAAGGATCGGAACCATATTTCTCAATTGACGCAAACGGATCAACGGCATTACCAAGACGCTTTGACATCTTGTTTCCGTTTTTATCCAGCACTAACCCGTTAGAGATAATATTTTTGAATGCAACCGAATCAAACAACATGGTAGCAATCGCATGCAAAGTAAAGAACCAGCCTCGCGTTTGATCTACCCCTTCAGCAATGAAGTCAGCAGGATAAACCTGATCAAACCCTTCCTTGTTCTCAAACGGATAGTGCATCTGTGCATAAGGCATAGCACCAGAATCGAACCATACATCAATTAAGTCTGGCTCACGATGCATAGGTTGTCCACTATCACTAACCAAAATAACATCATCCACATGTGGGCGGTGCAAATCGATTTTTTCATAGTTCTCCTTAGAATTATCGCCAGCAACAAAACCTTCAAACGGATTCTTCTCCATTAAACCAGCTGCAACAGCCTTATCGATTTCAGTCACTAATTCTTCTACAGAACCAATACACTTCTCTTCTTTTCGATCCTCTGTACGCCAAATAGGCAAAGGAGTTCCCCAGTAACGTGAACGACTCAGGTTCCAGTCCACCAGGTTCTCTAACCACTTACCAAATCGACCGGCTCCTGTTGACGCTGGCTTCCAGTTAATGGTATTATTTAATTCAATCATCCGCTCACGAACGGCTGTTGTTTTAATAAACCAGCTATCCAATGGATAATACAACACCGGTTTATCAGTACGCCAGCAGTGTGGATAATTGTGCGTATGTTTTTCTATTCTGAAGGCCTTGTTTTCCTTCTTCAACATCACGGCCAAATCAACATCAAGCGAAGCATCCTCCTCGCTCAATGAATCATCAAAAGCGTTTTTCACAAAACGACCGGCAAATTCACCATAGCTTTCGCTGTTTACAAATCCAGCTACAAAGTCGGGATCCAGATCTTCAATCTTAAACAACTTACCGGTTTTATCAACCATCGGTTGCTGCTTTCCCTCCTTGTCAATCAAAATAAGTGGTGCAATACCGGCAACTTTCGCTACCCGGTCGTCATCCGCACCAAATGTGGGAGCAATATGAACCACCCCGGTTCCATCTTCGGTAGTCACATAGTCACCTAAGATCACCCGAAACGCATCGCCATCAGGTTTCACCCACGGCATCAGTTGCTCATAACGTACACCCTCTAATTCAGTACCTCCAAACTCTCCTATAACCTGGAACGGAATTTTCTTATCTCCTGGCTTATACGCATCAAAGGCCAACTCCGCATGTTTCGGATTGAAGTAACTATTAACAAGATCCTGCGCTATAATAACCGTCACAGGTTCTCCAGTATAAGGATTAAATGATTTTACTTTCTTATAAGTAATTTTCGGACCAACTGCCAAAGCCGTATTCGATGGCAATGTCCATGGCGTAGTCGTCCATGCAAGGAAATGCAGATCAGAATCAACCCCTTCGAAAAGAAACTCTGATTTCTCATCCCTGACTACTTTAAACTGAGCCGTACAAGTAGTATCCTTCACATCACGGTAACAGCCAGGCTGATTAAGCTCGTGTGTACTCAAACCGGTACCGGCAGCCGGTGAATAAGGCTGTATGGTATACCCCTTATACAGCATGCCCTTTGAATACAATTGCTTCAACAACCACCACAATGTTTCAATGTAACGATTGTCATAAGTAATGTAAGGATCATGCATGTCCACCCAATACCCCATTTTGTGGGTCAACTCCTCCCACATGTCGGTGTATTTCATCACATCCGTGCGACAGGCCTGATTATATTCTGCAACAGAAATTTTCTTTCCAATATCCTCTTTGGTGATTCCAAGCGACTTTTCCACACCTAGCTCCACAGGCAACCCGTGTGTATCCCAACCGGCTTTTCGTTTAACAAGATACCCCTGTTGGGTTTTAAAACGGCAAAAAATATCCTTAATTGTCCGTGCCATTACGTGGTGAATACCCGGCATTCCATTGGCCGACGGTGGTCCTTCATAAAATACATAGGTAGGATGACCGTCCCTGGTTGAAATACTTTTTTCAAACGCCTTGTTTTCATCCCAGGATTTCAACACCTCTTTATTTACCTGTGATAGATCTAGTCCTTTATACTCTGGAAATTTCGCGCTCATTGAAGTTATATTTTCCCTTAATTTTAAAAAGTCTACAAATATAGATTTTGACGTAAACAAAAGCAAATGTTTAAATTATTTAAGTCCACCAGGGGAGCTAATCCCCGAATAAATTGATTCAAAACAACTAATGCACAAAAAAAAGATAACCACCCCGCCTCAAAAATGGACAAATGCAAAGACAAATGCCTATCAAAATAACTTTTTGTTTGATGCATGTAATCCAAATGCACAATCAGGCCGTCACTACATGACACACAGAAACCACTAAAATTTTTAGCGTTATAAATCTTTAAGTGTTTTATTAAAACATCTTGTTTTTCAATCCCATCTCAAAACCCACTCGACATACTGCAATTATTTTTACTGGCTTGTGAGTCAGCAAAAATTCATCAAGGAGGCTTTATTCAATTAGCAGTTAACAGTAAACAATTAACAGTGGATTTAGATTTGCTTCGTTTTTGGGGCAATGCCAAAAATGAAGTAGGGTTTGGGACAAAGTCCCGATTTTAAACACAGAGACACCGAGGCACAGAGTTTTTTTAAAAATCACGATAACGCAAATCACCAAGTTACCAACCAGGCCGTGATGATCCGAAGCGCGCGAGCCCGGCAAATAAGCGGGCCGGCGAAGGCGAGACGAAGATGAATGCGGGAATTCCGGCTAGTGGGTTGGAAAAAATTCATCAAGGAGGTGGGTGGAAGCATTTATTTGCCTAGACTTTTTTGCTTCGTTTTTGGGGCAATGCCAAAAATGAAGTAGGGTTTGGGAC
>RHGE01000562.1 GCA_004296775.1 Marinilabiliaceae bacterium JC017 | reverse complement strand
CCAAAGAAGTCCGTGACTTGATTTTAGATCCACCATCACCACAACCATACACCATCTTAAGACGAGAGATAATGAATCGTTTATCATTATCAGATAGTCAAAGAATTCAAAGACTTTTTCAAGGTGAAACACTAGGTGATCKGTCGCCGTCACAGTTTTTACGTCACCTCCAAGTCTTAGTGGGTGATAACACAGTGGGTGAAGCAGTCCTAAAACAAGGATGGATACAAGCTCTCCCATGCTACGTCCAACACTGTTTGGATGATACAAACAGACGCTTGATGTAGGGGAAATGGTCGAATTTTTTTGTGTGGATGAGGAAAATGACCGTGTGATTGGTTACTTTCCCAACAG
>RHGE01000561.1 GCA_004296775.1 Marinilabiliaceae bacterium JC017 | reverse complement strand
CTCCAGCCGGAGTCGCACGGTAATACACCAGTTTATTCACCAAGTATTTTATATCTGTTGTGATTTAGCATTAGTGCCATCGGCACGACAGTATGGTAGTTAATTAAGGAGACATTAAACAGAGTGCCGTAGGTATGACAGAATAAAGTAGAAGCACTAATGTAATGGGGTTAAAACCGCGAATTGGACGAATTATTTCAATGAAATCCTCTTTGCGTCTCAGCGGCTCCGCGTTAAAAAAGAATGTGGACATGATTAACAGGATTTACATGATTTTTCGAACCGCGAATTATGCGAATTAGACGAATTGTTTTAATGTGATTTCTTTGCGTTTCTGCGTTTTTCCGAGAAACAAAA
>RHGE01000560.1 GCA_004296775.1 Marinilabiliaceae bacterium JC017 | reverse complement strand
TTCAGGAAATGCTTCTTTGGCAAATTACCAGGCAGCTTTGCGTTCAGTGACCTATGAAAACATAAGTAGTAATCCCACCACATCCCCCAGAACCATCTCATTTATCGCAAATGACGGTTCCATTAACTCCAATATTTTAACCCGCAACATTTCTGTATCAGCTGACAATGACCCGCCGATACTACAATCCCCTACCACAACGACGTTAAGCTATGCTGAAAATAATGGCGCCGTTGCCATACTCGATGACGTCACCGTGCAGGATATGGATAACACCAATCTATCCAGCGCAACTATTACTATTTCGGCCAATTTCAATGATGGTGAAGACCGGCTTAACTTCACTTCTTCCGGCAGC
>RHGE01000559.1 GCA_004296775.1 Marinilabiliaceae bacterium JC017 | reverse complement strand
TCGAAGGCCGGGCGATCCTTGTAGGGGCCGTCGGCGCCAAAGCCGCTGATGCTGCCAACGACGAGGCCGGGCCGCAGGTCCTGCAAACGGGCCTCCGGATAGCCGAGCCGGTCGAGCACGCCGGGACGGAAGATCTCGACCAGGGCGTCGGCCGATTGGGTCAGCGCGTCAAGGGCGCTTTTGCCGTCAGCCGACTTGAGATCGAGGACGACGGAGCGCTTGTTGCGGTTGAAACCGGCGAAGTACCAGCTCAGCCCCTCGACCTTCGCCCCTTGCGTGCGCACGCTGTCGCCTTCGGGCGACTCGATCTTGATCACGTCGGCACCGAGATCGCCCAGGATCATGGTGCAGAATGGCCCC
>RHGE01000558.1 GCA_004296775.1 Marinilabiliaceae bacterium JC017 | reverse complement strand
GTACGAGACACGGGCAATGCCGGTTCGACCTTTTCTCTTCCCAGATAGAAATTTTAATACAAAATTAAAGACGTACATTTGATAAAAAAAAATTGCAAGTTTAAATTTTGTAATTAATTAAGAATATCATATATAATTAAATGAAATTCAATTATTATTTATGTAGTATAATTTCCACGCGCGTTCTTTTAACGTGTCACTTTTTTTATTAATAATTTGTTATGGAGAATAATTTATAGTTCTGTTGTGTTTAATGATTTTTTTTATAGAAAAATATGTTTATTTTTGTACAAATACTTATATATGGTAGATTTTGGATAGTTTTTATTTTTGCAATAAATAAAAATTTTCAATAATGATTAAA
>RHGE01000557.1 GCA_004296775.1 Marinilabiliaceae bacterium JC017 | reverse complement strand
TCTGTCTTGATTCCGTATTTTTATGCCTTTTACTTATGAAGGACAAAAAAAGAAACACTAGGTTTGATTATCCTACATGTTCTATTAGTAACATTCCCTCGATACTTCTAAGGGTGTCCCTTCCTGTTGTTATTTTGCTTGGGCTTAATGTTTCCAGATTCTACTAGAAATCATATAAGAACTTGTTATAAGTGGATTTATTGGATTAGTTCATCAATAGTGTTGGCCCAGAACACCCTCCTTTTTTTTGACTCTGCACCATTGATTCCACTATTATTAGTGAGCAATAATGGAATAATTCCTTCATATTCATAGAGGTAGGGGACACAATTCACATGGATATAGTAAGTCTCGCTTGGGCTGCTT
>RHGE01000556.1 GCA_004296775.1 Marinilabiliaceae bacterium JC017 | reverse complement strand
TCAGGATCGTTTTTTCGATGTAGTAAAGCACTAAAATTTTTAAGTGTCGGCAAAGAATGCCAGGGAAACACTGGTTGATTATGAGCAAATTGTATTTGCTATTGTTTTAACCGCGAATTATACGAATTAAACGAATTTTAAACCACTTAGTGGTTTTATGTGAGCTTTTCATCGAAAAGCAATTCGTATAATTTGATCAATTCGTTGTTGGCATAAAACTTGCAAAGCAAGCTTTATGGGTGTTAAATGCGTATGGAAAATGTCAGATAGTTATTTATTGTGATTTCGGAATAAGCTATTGTTGCTTTGGTATCAAAAACCTGCAAAGCAATAATCAGGATCGTTTTTTCGATGTAGTAAAGCACTAAAATTTTTAAGTGTCGGCAAAGAATGCCAGGGAAACACTGGTTGATTATGAGCAAATTGTATTTGCTATTGTTTTAACCGCGAATTATACGAATTAAACGAATTTTAAACCACTT
>RHGE01000061.1 GCA_004296775.1 Marinilabiliaceae bacterium JC017 | reverse complement strand
CTACGTGGTCTGTATCAGTATTATGGGATAAGAGGTAACTTTATTGCATTAAGGCGGATGCACCGGGCTGTCATCTATGGTTGGTTTAAATGGTTAAACCGGAGGAGTCAGCGCAACAGCTATACATGGAAGGGGTACAGGGAACTATTAAAGTACTTTACTTTCCCTTGGCCAAGGATAATACACTATAATGTTTAAATTTACGCTTCAGATAATAAACATATTAGCTGAGGAGCCGGATACGGGAAATCTGTATGTCCGGATCTGCGGGGGGATAGGTGGAGTAATCCGCTATTCTATCCCGATTACATGTCTAAAATATAAACATTTTAAACGTAAGAATAATAAAATCAAAGGAAATGGAACAACGAAAATTAATGTCATTAGAGTTTAAGCAATCTCCTTCTTTAATCTCCAATATTGAGGTCACAGTATTAAACGCAAATGAGCTAGATATTAAAGTGGATTCATTAGATTTTGTAAATCTTGATAGGGACAATTACCAAATTATTATTTGGCAAAATAATCTCACACCTCCTTATGAAGCGTTAAATGAAAATGTGTTAACAATAGAGAATATTCCAAGTAATAGCTCAAAGGCTGCAATGACTATAAAGTGCGACTCGCTTGGGGTTAACTTCTATAATGGTGTTTATTGTGTTGGCTTTTTGATGGGAGATAAACCAAGTTCAGTATGTTCTTTTTCTTCACTTGTTAGTGGAACTGAAGTATCCGTTTTCCAATCTGCTGTTTATATTAGTTCAGTAGGAGTCTCACAAGTCTCAGTTGGTTTTGTAACACCAGTAAACAACAATCCTGAGTTAAACAGACAGTACATAGATATATTTGATGCAGAAGGAAGTATAAATAGAGATAGCGTTTTAAATATTAGAGGAAACTTTTCATCCTCTGCTGTTGGGCAATTAGTTTTACATATAAAAGAAGGAGTAAAACTTGAACGTGGCAAATCTTATAGAGTATTATATGATTTTAATGGAGATTTTGAAAGCTATGGAGCAGAAGCCTTTTTCACAATGCCAAAATAATTTAAAGATATTGCAACATGGGAATAAATTTAACAAATGGTTGGGATACTGTAGTTGCTACAAGATTAACCAATTTAAATATTGGATTAAGGAAAGCATATGATGCAGGCTTGCTTACTTCAGAATTAAACAAAAGTTTTACCTATAGTTTTTTGGGCTTTTTTGTACTAAAATGTGAAATTAAAACACAAGTTGGACCTTGGAAAATCCAAGGAGGTTCTGGTGAAATAATTAGCTTGCAAATACCATTGACGAAAGGCGTATTTTCAATTAAAAATGAAGATAAGGTTAAATCTGTAGACATTGAAGACTGGGTCTTTAAAATCAATCTATTTCTTACGAAGATTGATAATGTTATCACTGATCCTGAAAAAGGTAAAATAAGTGATTTAGTAATCAAATTTACTGGAAATGCATTAGAGAGTGTATTAATTGATACTCCCAATTTACCAGAAGGTTTAGATGATATAAAAGTTATCCTAAATACAAAGTTTGCTGATTTATTCACAGACACTTGTTATAAAATTGCCAGTGTGAATTTAGATTTTTTACAAGAAAACTATCCATACATTGTTCCTAAAACCTTTAAGTATGCAATTGAAGAATATATTCTAGATTCAGGGAAAAATAACTCCTCTTTTGGGATTTTGATGCAAACAGTTTCGAAAAGTCAGGGTTCTCCTTCCTTACAAAGAGGAGTTATTCCAAATAAAGGAGTGTATTGTAATTCAGCAGCTATCTGTTCTAATGAGATTTTGTTAAAATATATTATCAAACCAGGACTTATAAAAGCATTTAAGTTAAAAGAAGGATTAGATTCGTTTGATATTGTAGAGACTTCTATCACTAATGCTTACAAAATAATTAACAACATTGATATCAAGGCAAAAATCTCAGATTATGATATCAATATTTCCCTTCTAGAAGCAACTGTTGATGATGGTTTAGTGGTTAATGTGAAAGGACAGACTAGAACTGCTATTTTTTCTATAGATTTCACAGCTAAATTTCATATGTCTACAGCTTTGAACCAAAAGAAACAAACCATCTCTTTTATTGTGGATAAAGAATCCAGTTATTTCAATTCAGATGTTCATATTGTATGGTGGTTATTATTGATTGAAGCTGTAATGTTTGCTCTTATTTTAGTATATACTGGAACTGTAGCTGGCTTAGTGTTCGCAATAACAATTTCTCTTACTAATCTAATAATTACAACTTTAGTTAATAATACTATTAAAAAAGTAGTTACTTCGAGTTTGCCAATTGTAATACCTAATTGTGTTACATGGAACTATCAAAAGTATTTTACTCTTTCGCAACTTAATCTTCCTTCTCCATTACAAATTGGTGGTGTTATTCCCTTTTTACAGGAACCTAAAGATGATAACAATGTGAAAACTGAAATCATTAAGGAAATAAAAGTTAAAAAGAATGATTCAAAAGATAGTCACGAATTACATAACGATAAGGTTGTCATTAGTTTACGAAGAGAAGAACTAAATAGCATCTCAAGTGTAGATCAAGAAAAAAGTACTGAACTAGAAAATGCGAAATTAAATTTATCTCTTCATAAAATAGGAAGTATTGAAGAAAATTTGAATTTATCTCAAAATCAAAAAGTTAAAATCAATAAAATATTAAAACCTATAGAAGACCAAGTTTTTAAAACTATGTTTTCTAGTAGAGAGAATACATTGGAGTTTTTAAATAATCCATTGGGATCTTTACATAAAAATGGAATTAATATAAATCAAGAAGAATTACTTGATTTACTTCAAGAAATCAAAAGCACTATACCGATGACTTAAAAATTAGAATAATTTGATTATTCCTTATTAAAAGCATATAATATTTTGTATAAGTAATGGCAGGCAAAGTGCTAAATATCAAGGTTTGTGGCCCGCTCGAACTGTGTAGCAGTTTGACAGGAAAGAAGCCCGCAATCTGCCACTACTCATACAATTTACCGTGTACGCCAAGAGAAGAAGGCTATTTGTAAGGTAACTTCTTTGTAAACCGAAAATATTGGGATACAGTCAATGGACTGTAGATATTTATTATTGATTTTATTCATGGATATTATTTTAATAGGGATTCATGAAGGCTGCGCCTTTCAGTAGGTGCAATTCCTGTCCATCCAAAGCCCGTAAGCAGGATGGTAGCGAACCAGATGGGTGATTCCGTGAGGATAGCAGAAGAGTATCTGGCAAGCGAGTATTTAGGCCGTGTTATTCAGTCCCGAATCGACCGGAGGGAGATCATGAATCCCATATAGATTGAATCCCTATTCATAAAAATTGTATATTAATTCGTAGTTAAGCCGAGGGCGTACGGTTACCTGAAGGCAGCAACTATAAGTTTGCATTACGGTAAGGCTTATAGAACTACCGTGGTCATAGCGCATGGCATGAATACAAAGGAAAATCTTCGGAACTTGGGAGATCTGTATTGCTCCTGATAAACCAATGGTTCAGGTGTACCATCAATAAAAAATACCGGAACCAAATGTTTCCCCATTAACATTTTATCTGGAGAAGAGCAAACTAATAAAGTTTGTGCCAGATGAAAAGGGCAAACAACCAACCTTCGATTTTCTTGGAATTACTCATTATTGGACAAAAAGCCAACGGGGTAACCACATTGTCAAGCGTCGTACTATGAAGAAAAAATTACAGAAAGCCATTAAGAATATAACGGATGCCTGTAGGCTTCACCGGCACGAAAAGCTGAAAGATCAATGTAAGTTGTTAAGTTCCAAATTAAGAGGATTGTATCAGTACTACGACATAAGAGGCAATTACATCGCCATTTACCGGATGTATCGAGTCGCGATTTTCATGTGGTTCAAATGGTTGAATCGCAGGAGTCAACGCAATAGTTACACCTGGAAGGGATATGCGGAACTATTGAGGCATTTTAAACTTTCCCGGACAAAGATTATTCATAGTAATGTTTAATTTTACGCTGATAGATAGCGAAACGTAATAGCAGAGGAGCCGGATACGGGCAATCTGTACGTCCGGTTCTGCGAGGGGTAGGCAGAGTAATCTGCCATCCTATCTCGATTGTGTGAAATTGCAAACTTTGTTATGAAACATATCCAATTAAAAGATTCGAGGATTATTGTTCTTAAACCAATGGATAATTCTTTCATAATTCAGGGAGGAGAAGGAAGGTGTCCTGCAAATTGTGATATGAGAGCTGGCGGGAATATGACTCCAACTAAAAATTTTGAAATCCTAAGTAAGAGGATGATTAAACGCTATGGGACAACAGCTATCCTTGCGATGGATAAGGATTTAGTTATTGGTTTTGTTGATTTTTGTCCGCAATGGTGTCCACGATTTTACATGTGCGATGATGAATTGATTGATAAAGGAATGAAACATTTAGATGAGATTGAAAATCCACCTTTCAATTCTGATTCTGTTCTTTATGTAAATTGTTTAATGATTAAAGAACAATATCGTGGTAACGAACTCTCTGTTCAACTATTAGAATACCTCAAAGAATGGGCAAAAGAAAATGGTTGGAGTAAAATTGTGGCTAATGGTTGTATTTTCTCAGGTAAAGCAAAATATCAGTGGCTTGTTTCACCAAAGCCACCAAAACCTATCTGGGAAAAAGCTGGTTTTACACCTGGAAATTATTCGGTTTTTAAGACTGAATCATCACATGAATCTACACAGGCAAATCGTGAGTGGTACAGAACGTATGAATTAACCGGATCTTTTCCCAGAGATGTTAATCCGGATGACAATGATTGGTATGAGATATTTAAAGATTACACGATGATTTGTCAACTATGAAATAATTTGGAAAACAAAATGTAACTTCACACAACATTTAAGCATCGTTTTCAGCTCCGCTGAATATGTGCTTATTGTTGAACGTTACCCCGCCGTGCAGATACCTATATATATTGTGGAATCGATTTTCGGGAGTTATACTCTTTTGAAGTATTTTGAGCAGGAGTTTATCATTAATAGATCGTTAGATTTTAGATAATAGACATTAGACTGATTTGCATTGCTCACATTTTTAGATCATTAATAACGTTGTCTGTTGGATGAACACAGACGGGTTTTAAGTACTTTTTTCATCAGACCCATATTTTACGCTTGATCCTTAATTACTTTGGCTATTGTATGAACACAGACAGGTTTTAATTGGTCACAAAAGTTTAACAAACTATTTTATCATTAAGCAGACTGATAATTGATTTTGGTCTTTTTTTTTATCAGTAGCTTGGGTTTGTTTTAATACTATTGTGAAAAATACAGAGAGAAGTATAAAATTAAAAACCCTTGAAACTTATTGTTCCAAGGGTTTTAGCGGAGAGAGAGGGATTCGAACCCCCGGTACCTCGCGGTACAATGGTTTTCAAGACCACCGCATTCGACCACTCTGCCATCTCTCCAGTGCACGGGAGGAGCGACTCGAACGCCCGACACCTGGTTTTGGAGACCAGTGCTCTACCAACTGAGCTACACCCGTGTATTATTGTCTTTTGTGTAGAGTGTTATTGTATTTAAAACACTCACAAATAATTTTCTAATCAAGGAATTTCCACTTTTGGAATCCTGTTTTTGCGGAGAGGGGGGGATTCGAACCCCCGGTACGGTCACCCGTACACACGCTTTCCAGGCGTGCACAATCGGCCACTCTGTCACCTCTCCAATGCTAGGTCAAATATGAAAATTCTTTTTACATTGACCATTTTTGAGTCTTAAACTAACAAATCCCGATTATTACCGGGATTCGTTATAAAGCACGGGAGGAGCGACTCGAACGCCCGACACCTGGTTTTGGAGACCAGTGCTCTACCAACTGAGCTACACCCGTATATAATCATCTTATGTAATAATCTATTTCAGCGGAGAGGGGGGGATTCGAACCCCCGGTACGGTCACCCGTACACACGCTTTCCAGGCGTGCACAATCGGCCACTCTGTCACCTCTCCAATAATGTTGGTCAAGTACAAAAAAATATTGTATTGGCCATTTTATAATTTTAGAATAAAAAATCCCGATCGTTACCGGGATTTTTTTATAAAGCACGGGAGGAGCGACTCGAACGCCCGACACCTGGTTTTGGAGACCAGTGCTCTACCAACTGAGCTACACCCGTGTGTTGTGTTTTTCCTTAACTGCGATGCAAATGTAGAATTTTATTTAGATCTGACAAGGAGAAAAACAATACTTTTTTTCTGAAATCCCCAAAAACACTGGGTTTCAGTGTGCTTTTTTTTACCTTTGCGAATGGTGTTTCTAGTTATATTGTAAGAATTGAAATCATTATTATTGAAATTATGAAGTATACCGGAAGATTGTGGTTTGTTGTAGGGGTGGTGCTTATTGTGGCATGTAGTCCGCTTAAGAAGATTGAAGTTCAGAAACGTAGTGCTGATAATGCCTATGAGATATCCAATTTCTCCACTGCACTTGTTGAATATTTATCGCTCATAGACCTATATAAAGCATCAAGTGTTGAAGTGCCTTTTGATGTTTATTTGAAAGCTGGTAATTCTGCTACTCAGGAGGGAAAAATGGATCAGGCCCGATTATTATATACGCATGCTATTGATTTAAGTAAAAGTAAGGCGCCCATGGAAGGTTTATTAAAAACTTATAATGAGGCAGGAGATTTGAATGAGCTGGAGGCTGTGGTTGAAAAATATTCTTCGCGATTGAAAGAAGTGGGATTATATGATATTGCTTTTTCACAAGTGTTTGATTTGGCACGAAGCCAGAATGATTTTTTAAAAGCATTGGATGTGTTTGAAAAAATAGAAAATCCAACTAAAGATATTAAAGGGAAGTATATAGTTGTACTTGATAAGCTCGGTGAAGAAAAGAAAGCTCTTGAATATAGTAAGAAGGAACTGGGATTAGATGGCGAATTTATACCTGCTTTAGAGTGGTTGGGTAAATATGATTACAATCGTGCTGAGAAGTGGTATAAAAGTGAAATGACCAAATACAATAAAAAGAAGGATTACACTCAATATGTATACTTAAAGAGGGAATTGAAGAAAATATCAAACATATATCGCAGTGCACGTGATAAGTTTGAAAAGCTTCATGCTCTAGATCCTGAAAACACTTCCTATATCAAATATTTAAAGAATTGTTACCTGAGATTAGAACTTAAAGATAAAGCCGCTGCTATGGATAAGTTATTGCAAAAATAGATAGGATATTAGAATGTTATTAAAAGGGCCTAAATGGCCCTTTTTTCATGTCTATATATTATCAGTGTATACTGATATTTTTATAAAAGGGGATTATTTTAAAGGATTAGTATAAAATATCGTTGCTTTTATCATAGAATATGTGGGATTAATGTAAAGTTATAAAATAGGGAGAAATTGTTTTATATTTTTAGCCGATTCAAGTTAAGGGGAAATGCTTGAATTATTTTTTTTAAAGACATCTATCTTTTGGTAGAATATGGAGAAGCAACCTTCTTATAAAGAATTATTAAGTGAGACAAATCATCTGCGAAGGGTATTAGATCTTGAAAGGTCAAAGTGGTTATCTCTTTATGATCTATTACAAGATTCGCGTGTGAAAGAGTGTAATAGTATTTATGAAATCCATAAGTTCATAGAAGCTCAATGTGCAACAATTAAAGGTGAGAAAGAAGAAAGAGCTTACATTGGGATTACTGAAATCAGAAGTGTGGATTGTGAGGAACGTACTTTTCAGCGCATTAATGAATTACAGGATTTTACAGATGATCAAGATAAGTTTAAAACAATATTTGACCATGCAGGAGACGGCATTTTGTTGGGGAACTTAACCGGGATTATTGAAAAAGCAAATCCTGGGTTTTATTCAATATGTGGTTTAGAGGAATGTGAAGTAATCAATAAACATTTAAGGTTATTCTTTTCCGTTGATTCCCTTGTTGAAAGACCACTTCGATTTGATTTGGTTGATAATGGGACACCAGTAATATTTGAAAGAATAATGGTGGGTAAAAACGGAGAAATGATTCCTGTTGAGATGAATACAAATCGATTAGGGCGAAATCATTTCATTACTATTATAAGAGATTTATCTGTCAGAAAAAGAGTGGAGCAACAGTTAATTTCTGTTAATGACCAACTGTTGCTTGCCAAGGAGAAGGCTGAGGAAAGTGATCAATTGAAGACAGAATTTTTAACCAATATGTCCCATGAAATCAGAACCCCTATGAATGGGATTCTTGGATTTGCAAAGATGCTAAATGAACCTGAGCTATCTTGTGATCAGCAGAAATTATATACCAACATCATAGTCAATAGCAGTAACCAGCTGTTAAAAATTATTGATGATATATTGGAAATTTCTAAATTAGAAACAAAGCAAATTCAGGTGTTTGTAAAAGAGACCAACGTGAATGATTTAATGATGGAATTACAGGCTTTTTATAAGGAAAAAGCCCATGCTAATAACATTTCATTTACGGTTCGAAATACGCTTGATGATTTTCAGAGCATAATTTATACCGATGAATCCAAATTGCGACGGATTCTTGAAAGCCTTATAGATAATGCATTGCGTTATACCTATCAGGGTTATGTTGAGATTGGGTATGAGTTAAAGGGTAATGACCTGCAGTTTTTTGTGAAAGATACCGGAATTGGGATAAGTCAGGAATATCATGAGATTATTTTTGATCGTTTTTCCCAGGCGGATAAGCGGTTGTCACGCAAGTACCAGGGGCTTGGATTGGGATTGTCTATCGCAAAGAAAAATGTTGTTTTGTTAGGGGGTGAAATATCAGTGGATTCTGAATTTGGTCAGGGTGCTACTTTTTGCTTTACAATACCGTATCGTCCTTGTCCGGCAGAGAAAGTGAAAGGGCTGTGGGCTGCGAAACAGAAAATGAACCGGGAAAAAAACATGAATCAGTTTAATGTGATGATTGTTGAAGATGATCGGGTTAGTTCCCTATATTTTGAAACTTTACTTAAGGTGAAGTATCCTAATGTTAAGGTAATTCATGTTAAGGATGGTCTTGAAGCGGTTGAATATTGCCAGTTATATAAGGATATCGATTTGGTGCTTATGGATCTTAAGATGTCCAGAATGAATGGCTTTGATGCCACACAAAAAATAAAGAATCTTTTGCCTGAAGTTAAAGTGATTATTCAAACAGCTTCTGCTTCTGAAGAAGATCGCTATTTGTCTAAAGTTTGTGGAGGCGATGATTTTATTTCAAAACCGGTAAAGAAAGAATTATTCTATAAAATGTTAAAGAAATATCTGGTTCCTGTCCCGATAACTGTTGAGAAATAAGTGTTGAGTTTCAATCTGCATATTATGCAAGAATGGAAGACCTGGCGTGATGACATGCCAGGTTTTTTTATGATGTTGGCTTTTGAAAAAGTTTGATCCATATTTTATGGTCCAATATTAGCCGGATCTCCTTTGACCATACAAATGAGCAGGATGTAAATTGGTCTAAGGCCTATTGTCTAATGATCTATTGAGTATCGATGCAAGGTAAATTATTAAAAAAAACTTGCAGGGCAGGGAAGAGTTAATTATTCCTTTATTTTTGCACCGTCTAAAAAAAGAAAAATCAGAAATGGACGACTATCACCAGAAAAATTCCTGGATAATTAATAATATTTACTAACGGGGGAGGATGCTATTTCTCCTGTGAAACCTGATGGAGGATAGTATATGATTCAATACCTAGAGTTAAGTAAAGGATTCCCTGAAATTGATAAGTGGCAAAAGTATAGCTGGGTGAAGGTGCAAGTGCCTGGTGCAAGCGAAGTACAGATTCTTTGTAAGCTATTTAATCTTCCTAAAGACTTTGTTTATGATACATTAGATCCTGATGAACGAGCTCGTTCCGAGTGGTCAGGAGATTGGTCAATGCACATTATAAGGATTCCACTTTATTCTCCCAGTAATGGGGTACCATATAAAACGATAAGTATGGGGGTGTTTGTGTCCGATGATACCATTATAACCATCTGTAAGGAGCGGGAACGGATAAGTAGCAGAGTATTGGGTTTTACCGATTTTAATCCATTATTGTCGGAGCCTCGGAATTTCTTTTTAAATATTCTTTTGCATACTGCTCAGAAATACCTGATATACCTGAAAAGAATAAATGTGCAGGCTCATCAGATCGAGGACGAATTGGTTGAGATGTCTAATAATGAGGATTTGCACAAGTTGTTGAAGATGCAGAAATGTCTGGTGTACTTTTTGGCTTCGTTAAAGTCTAACGAATTGTTGCTGAATAAACTTAGTGTTGGACGGAGAGATGATGTGAGAAAGATTGATAAAAATTTGTTGGATGATGTGGTTATTGAAACCCGCCAGGCCATTGAGATGACTACCATTTATAGTGAAATTCAGGATTCCATGATGCAAGCATTTTCCAATGTTATTTCCAATAATTTGAATAACATCATGAAACAGCTTACTTCCATCACTATTATTCTAATGATTCCTACATTGATCGGGAGCTTTTATGGGATGAATACTATTAATTTTCTTGAAGATAGTAGGTATGGATTTGCCGGAATAATTCTGGTATCAATCTTGTTATCGCTGTTGGGTGTGTTTTGGTTTAGGAAGAAGAAGCTTTTTTAGAAAATTTATTGTTTGGAAGTAAGTGCAGTGTTATCCAGAGAAGAAGAGCCCGGTCATTACGGAGAAACCAGGCTCTTGTTTAGCTGTAAATAGTGATATGAGTCCGTAATTTTAGTTTTTAGATTCCTTAATTATTGTTAGAGATGATTGGGGTTTGGTAACTTTCATAGTGGATTTAATTAATTCATTCAGGCGTAGAATAAGATTTTGCATTTCTTCGCCACCCCAAAACCGGTTTTGGGTTTCAATCCATTCAAGTGAGGATCGGAGTCTGGCAATAAGTTCTTTTCGGATTTCTGTTAATGTGAGACAGGATACTGTGGCTTCTGATTTTTCCTGCCAAAGTGCTTCAAATGCCTGATGGGCTTCCTTCATATATTTGACATGTGAAGTAGCTTGCATGGTGTTGATGTAAGTCTTCGCTCGATCTTGTTCCATAGAGTCCATAAGAGCCGAAAGTCGACTTGATTCAATTTTATATCTTTTGGAATGCAATCCTGAATCGTGTTTTTTTATCTCTTCTAGCACATATCTGGCAGCTTCTGCTACTTTAGTGTTGTTTGAGAAAGAACAGGAGGTGGCGTAATATCGAAAACTTAAAAATGCATTATCACAATTTGAATCGAGTAATGCCAGTTTGGCAGCGAACGGATCGGTTCTGTCTTTTTTCAGTGACGCTTCAAGTTTTGAGAGAGACTCAGATATGGATGAAATCAGAGGAGCGAGATTCCGGGTTTTAGAATTGACATTTTTTATAATGTCAAGCTTTTGTTGACCATAGGTGAACAACTCTTCGTTGCTCAATAGTTGATAATTTATTGATTCTGTCATGTAATTATATTCTTAGTTCCATATCGAAATTAAGAAATATGGGAATGTGATGGCATGTTTTGTTGTGAATAGATTTGAATTATTGATAAGTATAGGTAGATGTTAGGTAAACAGCAAAAAAAGAGTGTGTTTTTGGATTTTGTTTAAGGAAGATAATGCTTTGGATTCTATGATAGATTTATATTTTATGCTGAAAATTGTATGGTTGAACTATTCAAAGGGTGAATTTTGAGCGAGTTATTTTCTTTTCGCGAAAAGGAATTTAATTTTAGCTATTTATTGAGAGCGGCGGCCTTTTCTATATACTTTTTTTGGCTGTAGCAAATAAGTATAAGCCTGCGCGGCTTGAGCGCAATAGAGATTACAAGTTGTTTTGGATAATACTGCTATTATGTAACTGAAGTTTTCCATGTCTTATAAAACGCTGAAATTTTAGCACCTGCAAAAAGTATTAGAGGAGTGCTAATTGATTATGAATAAATTACTTTTACTGTTGTTTTAACCGCGAATTATACGAATTAAAAGAATTTTAAACCACTGCGTGGTTTTATGAGCTTTTCATCGAAAAGCAATTCGTATAATTCGATAAATTCGCGGTTGGCAAAATGCTTGCAAAGCAAGCTTTATAGGCGTTAATCACATATGGAAAATGTCAGTGATATAACTATTTTGCAAATAATCAGATTTTCAAGTGGTAACATGAATTCATTGAGAATTCTTATTCCTAACAAAAAGGGATAAGTTATTTCCTTTTTTGTTCCGCTTTTATGAGGCGAGGAATTCTGGTGATGTTGTTTTTTGTATTGATAAGGTTTAGTAATCTGATTTGAGATGTTCTTATATTACGAACGAGGTGTAGGGGTGTTTTTAGTGTGATATTTATTGAGAATTTGAAAGGAAGGATTAATTTGCAGAGTGCTAAAAACAATAGATTGTTAGATAATAGACCTTAGACTGATTTACATCAATCTCATTTTTAAGCCCCTGAAAGTTTTACTTATCAAGTAAGCACAAGTTGTCTTTCAGTTAATTACAAAGATTTAACGAGCTATTGTAAAAAAGAACATGCCATTATGAATAAATGTGCCTTGTATATAAAAAACATGGTTTGTCCGCGCTGTATTATGGCAGTCGAAACAGAACTCAGAAACTTAAACATCAGTTATACTGAAGTGACTTTGGGGGTGGTTAAATTGGAAAAGTCATTGGGAAAGGTTGAGTTTGCCAGGCTGAAACAGGCATTAGAGAGTTTGGGATTTGAATTGTTGAGTGATAAAAAGAGTAAGATCGTTGAGAAGATTAAGAATTTCATCATTCAGGTGGTACACCATCAAAATGAACCCGAGAAAATAGGACATTTGTCGGTTCAGCTTCCCAAGTATGTTGGTATGGATTATGCATCGGTAAGTCGGTTGTTTTCTGAGGCGGAAGGTATAACAATTGAAAAATACCTGATACTTCAAAAAATTGAAAGAGCAAAAGAATTGATTTTCTATGGCGAGCTAACAATGAGTGAGATTGCTTTTCAGTTAAATTATAGTAGTAGTCAACATTTTTCAAATCAGTTTAAATCGGTGACAGGAGTGACACCCGGTCAGTTCCGGAAAAATAAGATGATTAACAGGAAACCGTTGGACGAAATTTAAAGAAGTTATAATAGCAGAGCTGTCTCAAAATTTCACACAACTTTCACAAAATTCTATACAATTATCCTGATCTTCCCAATTGTATATGTATTCTGATTATTAGTGTCCTACGGGTGATATTGGGGTATTTATTGGCAAAATATTTTGGCGAGCATTAAATCATCTTGATACTTTGTACTTGATACTTTTTACTTCTCTGTCTTGTCTAGGTTAGGATGATGTTAGAGAAAATCGGTCATATACTATTAACCGTTTTGTTGTTGATTACAACAATGGGAGTGACTGTATCCAAACATTACTGCGGTGATAAATTAAAATCGGTTAGCATCTTCTCAGCCCCCGAATCCTGTTGTGCTATTCCATCAGGCTGTTGTCACGATGAATCAATTACCGTAAAAATTGAGGATGACTTTTCAGCCTCTTTCCAGCATTATAATTTTGAGCAATTGATTGCATTTATGTCGGTTTCTTTTCAATTAGTGAGCGAAGAAATGCCAGGAAATAATCCGTTGTTGGTTTCCATCGAAACACCACCCCCTCTAAATATCCAATCCTTTCTCTCCGTTTTGTAGAGATACCTTTTATGATTTTTTTCTTCAGCGAGAAGCATTGTGTTGTTGTGTAGTTGCCACAATGATATGATGGCTTGTATCTTAATGGTTCGTTAAGGCTTTTTAATTGATTGAATGATCGTTTGCGGTTATTTAATTGAAGATTAAAATAATAATTGGTTTCAGATGCTGAATAAAACCATACGTTTTTTTCTTGAAAACAAACTGGTCACCTTTATGGTGCTCATTGTTTTCGTTGGTTGGGGAACAGTTAATTCTCCTTTTGGCTGGGGGACAAATGTTTTGCCAACCGATCCGGTACCTGTTGATGCCATACCTGATATAGGTGAAAACCAGCAAATCGTTTATACGGAATGGCTCGGTCGTTCGCCTCGGGATATTGAAGATCAGGTATCCTATCCGCTAACCACTGCCTTGCTGGGTATTCCGGGTGTTAAAACCATTCGCAGTAATTCCATCTTTGGCTTATCAAGTATCTATATCATCTTTGAGGAGGAAGTTGAATTCTATTGGAGTCGAACCCGTATTTTAGAAAAATTAAATGCTCTTCCGGCAGGCTTGTTACCAGAAGGTGTTTCACCAGCGCTGGGACCCGATGCAACTGCCTTGGGGCAGATCTACTGGTATACTTTAGAGGGGCGTGATAAAGAGGGCGATCCGTCCGGCGGATGGGACCCGCATGAATTAAGGACTATTCAGGATTATTATGTACGTTATTCTCTTACCTCAGCCAAAGGTGTTGCCGAAGTGGCGTCCATTGGGGGATTTGTGAAGGAATACCAAATTGACATCAACCCGAATGCCATGAAAGAGCACGGTGTAAATGTGGCTCAAATAATGGTGACTGTGAAAAACAGTAACCTGGATATTGGCGCCCGTACTATTGAATTTAACCGGGTAGAGTATTTGGTCAGGGCTTTGGGATACATCAAAAATCTGGAAGACCTTGAAAGAAGTGTAGTGGCAGTGAATGACAATGTGCCTGTCCGGTTAAAAGATGTGGCAAGGATTAATTTCGGACCCGCTACCCGCAGGGGTGGATTGGATAAAGACGGTGCGGAGGCTGTTGGAGGAGTTGTGGTGGCCCGATATGGTGCTAATCCTTTAGAGGTGATCGATAATCTAAAGGCGAAAATAGCCGAGATAACACCCGGGTTGCCTTCCAAAACTTTGGATGATGGATCTGTTTCCAAGGTGACCATTGTGCCGTTTTATGACCGTACTGGATTGATTAAGGAGACTTTAGGAACTTTGGAGCAAGCCATTACACTGGAGCTGTTGATTAGTATTCTGGTGGTCATTGTTTTGGTTCTAAACCTGCGAGCCTCTTTTCTTATCTCCAGTTTATTGCCTGTTGGGGTTTTGATTACGTTTATTGCCATGCGCCGGTTTGGCGTGGATGCCAATATTGTGGCTCTTTCTGGAATTGCCATAGCTATTGGCGTGATGGTGGATGTGGGTATTATTTTTACTGAAAATATCATCCATCATGTGGAAAAGCCTGAAAATACCGGGGCCAGAGGAAAGCGTTTGTTGAATGTGGTTTACGATGCCACGACTGAAGTGGCAGGAGCAGTCATGACGGCGTTGGCCACAACCATTATTAGTTTCTTGCCGGTGTTTGCGATGGAGGCGGCAGAAGGAAAATTATTCAAGCCATTGGCGTTTACTAAAACGTTCACCATACTGGCCGCTTTACTCATTGGTTTAATCATTATCCCCACGCTGGCACACCTGGTTTTTTCCATACGATTCGATCGAAATAAGCTTTATAGGTTCTTGAATATAGGCCTTGTTGCAGCTGGATTGATCATTTCCTTTTCTACTGGTTATTATATTGTCTTGGCAATTACGGCTTATGGTTTGAATAGCATTTTGGTTGTAAGATGGCCTGAATTAAAACAAGCAAGGTTAAATATTGCCATTACGATTGTGGTTGTTGTATTCTTTCTGACCAAGGCCTGGATGCCATTAGGAGCGCAGAATACCCTTTTTGTTAATTTCTTATTTGTGATTGTCATCGTTGCGGCAGTATTGGGTTTATTATCCCTGGTGGTGATCTTTTACCCGAAGATATTGGGGTGGAGCCTGAATAACAAATGGAAGTTTTTGGTGATCCCCATTTTTATGGTTGCCTTTGGGATTACCAGTTGGCAGGGCTTTGATAAACTCTTTGGTTTTATGCCTGATTTCATTAAAAAGACAAGTGTTTATCAAGGGTTACATACGGCTCTTCCGGGAACAGGCCGGGAGTTTATGCCGGCCCTGGATGAAGGCTCTTTTCTCCTGATGCCAACAACGATGCCACATTCCGGTATTGAAGAGAATCTTGAAGTTATTCGCATTCTGGATAAAAAAGTTAATGCCATTCCTGAAGTGGAAAGTGTGGTAGGGAAATGGGGACGGGTAAATTCTGCCCTTGATCCGGCACCAACATCTATGTACGAAAATGTGATCAATTATAAATCCGAATATATTCTGAATGAAGACGGGCACCGGATGCGGTTTGAGGTGGACAGGAAGGGGCGGTTTGTTTTGGGTTATTCTCTCGCATCGGATGATTTTGAGGAAAAGGATGAGGGAATGGAGGTGGATGGACGTAGGAGTAAAATTGATGGGAATAAGGTTGAAACAGATAGAAATAAAGTAGAAATAGATGGAAGTAAAATTGAAATAGATAGTGATGAGATTAACCGGGAAATAATAGAAACAAATAGAGATATAGTAGCGATAGATCGAAAAGGGGTTGAGATAAATGGAGATAGAGGGGAGATAAATAGGGGTGAGGTTGAAATGGAAGGAAGTAAGGTAGAAATAAATAGAAATAAGGTTGAAACAGATGGATATGAAGTAGAAACAAATAGAGATAGGGTAGATATAGAACGAAAAGAAATTGAGATAAATAGAAATAAAGTAGAGATAAATGGAGATAAGGTTGAAATAGATGGCGATGAAGTAGAAACAAATAGAGATATAGTAGAGATAGGTCGAAATGAGGTTGGAACAGATGGAATTAAAGTAGAAAAGGAGAGGGGGTTAAGGTATGATAATCGGAAAAAGGCGTTGTTGATATATGTGGGTGATTCTTGGGAAGGGGCAGAACCATACCTGACTCCCGACTTATTTCAATCTATTATAACCAATATCCATGAATTTTTAATTGAAGACCGGAATGGGGAGTATTTTCGTCAGTGGCGTGATGAGATTAAATCACCCGATGATATCTGGGATGAGATCATTGAACAGGCCACCATTCCCGGCTTGACTTCGGCGCCCAAATTACAGCCCATACAAACCCGGCTGGTGATGTTGCAGACAGGTATGCGGGCGCCCATGGGAATAAAAGTGTTTGGGCCTGATCTGGAGCGTATCGAGAAGGTTGGTTTTGAGTTGGAACATCACCTGAAACTGGTAGAAGGCGTGCAAGGTATGTCGGTCTTTGCCGACCGTGTGGTTGGAAAACCTTACCTGGAGATGGCGATTGACCGGGATGCCATCGCCCGTTACGGGCTATCTGTTAAAAGTCTTCAGTCTGTTATTGGCAGTGCGATCGGGGGCATGAAACTGACAACTACCGTGGAGGGACGTGAGCGATTCCCGGTGCGCCTGAGGTATGCCCGTGAATACAGAGATAATCCGGAAGATATGAAGAAGATTCTGATCCCCACGCCTGCTGGCACGCAGGTGCCATTGGGTGAACTGGTAACGATTCATTATACCCGCGGGCCACAAATGATAAAAAGTGAAGATACATTTTTGGTGGGGTATGTTATTTTCGATAAAAAAGAGGGATACGCTGAAGTGGATGTGGTGGAGAATGCCCGTAAATACCTCAGTAAAAAAATAGAAGATGGTGAATTGGTGATGCCGGCGGGTGTGAGTTATGTGTTCACCGGGAATTATGAAAACCAGGTCCGGGCTACCAAACGGCTGATGATAGTAGTACCTATTTCTCTGCTCATTATTTTCCTTATCCTCTATTTTCAGTTTCGATCGGTTACCTCCACAGCACTGATTTTTTCCGGTATTATAGTGGCTTTCTCCGGTGGTTTTATCATGCTATGGCTCTATGGACAGCCTTGGTTTATGGATATTTCACTGGCAGGTATGAGTATGCGCGACCTGTTTCAGGTGCATACCATTAATTTAAGTGTGGCAGTGTGGGTTGGTTTTATTGCCCTCTTTGGCGTGGCAACCGATGACGGGGTGCTGATTAGTACTTACATGAGGCAGTTGCAGGATAAACATAAACCTAAGTCCATAAAAGAAGTGCGGGCATTGGTCCTTGAAGCTGGTTCAAAAAGAGTACGGCCGGCAATTATGACAACCGCCACTACCATAATCGCCCTGCTGCCGGTACTCACTTCTACAGGTAAAGGATCGGATATCATGGTGCCAATGGCCATTCCCCTGTTCGGAGGAATGATCATTGAGGTGTTGACCATGTTTGTGGTGCCGGTGCTGTATTGCATGTGGAGGGAGGGGAGAGTGGAAAAATAGAGGTTAGAGGTTAGAAATGCAATTGAAGTAAAGTTGAAATAGATGGAGATATGTTTGAAATATAATTGAAACAAGTGGAGATGCGATGGAAATAAAAGATATTGAGCTATGTGGAAGTGCAGTGGAATTAGGTGGATACATGATTGAAATACAGTTGAAATAAGGTTGAGGTTAGTGGAGATATGATTGAGATATAGTTGAAACAAGGTTGAAATACAATAGAAATAAGTGGAGGTGTGATGGAAATAAAAGATATTGAGATATGTGGAAGTGCAGTGGAAATAGGATAGAGGAGGATATGGTTTGAAATGCAATTGAAACATGATTGAAAATCTTAGTGATAAGTTGTAGTTTCTGGTTGAAGAATTATCTAAAAACGAAAAGCAATGAGTGAATATATTAATGTTGTTGACCTGAATGTTTATCAACTATCTCGACGTTTATCCTCGTTAGGATGGGATATCTACCAAAGTTTATCCTGGGAACATAAGAAAATAATGGGTGATCAATTTATTAGGTCAACGGATTCCGTTGGAGCTAATCTTGTTGAAGGATACCATCGATACCATTATAAGGATAAAGTGAAGTTTTATTATTACAGCAGGGCTTCTCTGGCGGAATGCCAAACGCATTGGTTGAATTTACTTTTTGAACGAGAAGTGGTTTCTGAAGAAAAGCACAGGGAGTTTGAGCAATTAGGGAAAGTGTTAGAGGTTAAGCTGAATAATTTTATTGCTGTAACAAAAAAGCAACTGGTTCCATGATGTTAAGGGATTTATTTGGTTCAAAATTACCTCAGATTATTTCTGATCAGCTAATTGTTAATTGGTTCTGTAAAGGGGAATATGAATTCCAACAATCAGTATTAAAAGAGTAAAAATGATTCAAAATAGTATTACAAATAATATAGGAGTACAGGATAAGAGGAAGCCTCTTTGTCCTCACTTATTATTTCCCTTTTTCTACCTATTTCCATCTATTTCCACGTATTTCTCCTCCTCAGCAAACCGGAATAGTTCAAGATCGAGATACAGAAAGTCTAGTTTCCATCTATTTCCACCTATTTCTACTTATTCCAATTTATTTCCTTTTTTCTATTTATTTCCATCTATTTCCACTTATTTCTTTTCGTCAGTAAACCGGAATAGTTTAAGATCGAGATACAGTAAATATAGCTTCCATCTATTTCCACCTGTTTCTTATTATTTCAATTTATTTCCTTTTTTCTACCTATTTCCATCTATTTCCACGTATTTCTCCACCTCAGCAAACCGGAATAGTTGCAGATTGTATTGTTTCTACGCATTCTTATCCATCTCCATTTTTTGCATATCCCCGGCAACAGGGCAGAATGAGCTAAACGGGTATCTACAGACTGCAGCTGAAAACAATCCTGGCCTCAAAGCCAAATTCAATACATACATGGCGGCTTTGGAGGTAGCACCGCAGGTGAAGGCCTTGCCTGATCCGCAGGTGTCATTTGGTTATTTCATTCAACCGGTGGAGACACGGGTAGGGCCACAGGAGTTCAAGTTATCGGCCTCTCAGATGTTTCCTTGGTTTGGTACCCTCAAAGCCAAAGAAAATATAGCCATTCAAACAGCTAAAGCTAAGTATGAAGCATTTGAGGAAGCTAAATCTAAGTTGTTTAACGAGGTGCGATCTACCTATTACAACCTTTACTTTATTCAGAAAGCGATCGGTATTACCACGGAGAATATCGGCATCTTAAATACTTTTCGGCAATTGGTTTATGTAAAGGTGGAGGCCGGAGGAGCATCCCTGGTGGATGAATACCGGATTGAGATGGAGATAGGTGATCTGGAAAACCAGTTAGCGCTGTTAAGGGATAAGCAGTTCGTTTGGGAGGTGATGTTCAATAATTTGCTGAATACGAAAGAGCAGAAGCCTGTTATTGTTCCCCATGAGTTAGGAACTCCTGATTTTAGTCTGTCCAAACAAGCCGCCTTGGATTCCATGCGACTGAACAATCACCAGTTGCTGAGTGTCGACAGGCAAGTTGATGCTTTGCGTTATAGACGTGATGTGGCAGGTAAGAATGGTAAACCGAATTTCACCATAGGCATGGATTACACCTTTGTTGGAAAAGGCGATGGCAACATGGCCGGTACTGACGCCTTTATGTTTCCCAAGGTAGGGATTACCATACCCCTCTACCGCAATAAATACAAAGCCATGGTACAGGAAGTAGTTTACCTGGAGGCAGCAAAAGAAAATGAAAAGATGGATAAAGCCAATGTGTTGGAAACGATTTTTGAGGAAGGGTGGAAGGATTACCGGGATGGTGACCGGCGGATTGCTTTATACGAGGTGCAATTGGATTTGGCTCAAAAATCATTGAAGCTTTTGGAGACAGATTATGCAACGGGTAAAACGGGCTTTGAGGAAATCCTGCGCATGGAACGGAAGCTGCTCAAATACTATCTTGAATTGGAAAAAGCAAAAGCTGATAAACAGGCAGCGATTTCATTCATCACTTATTTAATGGGAAAATGAGCGGTAGATAAATATTAGTGTTCTACATTATTATGGATTGAGGTAACGAAATATCAGCTCGAGCGGCTTAAGCACAAGAGAGATTACAAATTGTTTTAACAAAGTGTGATGAAAATTACATGATGAACTAAAGGGAAAGAACCAAGTTATTCCTGCAAAGACGAATTGTTCGTTGTAAAAAAGATGATTGAATCAATAACTCTGTGCCTTTGTGTCTCAGTGTTTATATTCTTTTTGACTGAGGTAAAAAAGTAAAAGTCCGCGCGGCTTGAGCACAATAGCGATTGTTAATTTTTTTTGGCAATAACGGAGGAATATTACATGATGAACTAAAGGGAAAGAACCAAGTTATTCCTGCAAAGGCGAATTGTTCGTTGTAAAAAAAGATGATTGAATCAATAACTCTGTGCCTTTGTGTCTCTGTGTTTATATTCTGTTATCTCTTGTCTATCAATCTCTTGTCTAAATTTAAACCGATGAAAAAACTATTTAAAAATATAAAAGAGAATTATAAGCTGGTGATTGGTGTTTTAATTGCAGGGATATTCCTGGGATGGTTTTTCTTTCATTCTTCCGGCGACTCTGTCATGTCTAGTCGTGAAATAGCAAAACACGAAGGACATGATCATAGCGTTGAGGAACCAACTGTTTGGACCTGTTCCATGCACCCGCAGATTAAGCAGGACAAACCGGGATTGTGTCCCATCTGTGCCATGGATTTAATTCCGCTTACCGCGATGAAAACAGCTGGCGATGATGTGGATGTCAATGAAATTGCGATGAGTGAGTCGGCTGCTAAATTGGCGGCGATACAAACCTCGGTGGTTAAAAAAGGGACGCCCCACAAAATACTATACCTGCAAGGAAAAGTGCAGGCTGATGAACGGAACATGGCACAGCTTACCGCCCGGTTTGGAGGGCGCATTGAAAAATTGTTTATCAATTTTACCGGGCAGCATGTACGCAAAGGTCAAAAGTTGGCCATGATCTATTCTCCTGATTTGGTGGCGGCCCAGCAGGAATTGCTGGAAGCCTTGGCCATCCGGGATAGTCGGCCTTCGCTTTATGTCGCAGCCAAAGGTAAATTAAAGCTTTGGGATTTAACGGATGAACAAATCCTGGCCATTGAGGAGCAAGGTGAACCGCAGGTTTATTTTGATGTCTTGTCACCCATTGCCGGTACAGTTACCATGCGGCAGGTGGCTGTGGGGGATTACGTGAAAGAAGGGATGCCATTGTTTCACGTGGTGGATTTAACCAGTGTTTGGGTGTTGTTTGATGCCTATGAAAGCGATTTGCCCTGGATCAGGAAGGGGGACAAGGTTGATTTTACCATTCAGGCCTTACCAGGGGAAAATTTTTCGGCAAAGGTCAGTTACATAGATCCGTTTATTAATGGCAAAACACGTGTTGCCAAAGTGCGGGTGGAGGTGAAGAATCCTCAATTGACATTGAAACCGGAGATGTTTGCTTCAGGTTTGCTGGAATCACAAAAGGCCGGAGCTGCTAAAGTGTTATTGATACCCAAATCCTCAATTCTTTGGACCGGTAAGCGGTCGGTGGTCTATGTGAAAATTCCCGACCGGGAAACTCCTTCGTTTTTATACCGGGAAGTGGTGTTGGGACCCGAAGCAGGCGCTTTCTTTGTGGTAGCTGACGGTCTGGAAGAAGGTGAGGAGATCGCTACCCATGGTGTCTTCAAGATCGATGCCGCGGCCCAGTTGATGGGGGTTCCCAGTATGATGAATCCCATGGGGGGAGCAGTTGTTACGGGTCATCAGCATGGTGACAGGAGCGGCTTGGAGGAACATCAATCAAGAGTCCATGCTTCCGTAAAGGTGGCCGGTAACTGTGACATGTGTAAAGAGCGTATAGAAACGGCTGCCAGGTCGGTGGATGGGGTGATTTCTGCCAATTGGGAGGCCGAGCGCCAAATGCTGCACATGTACTTTAATCCGCAAAAGACCAATGTGGATGGCATTCAAAAAGACATTGCCAGGGTGGGGCATGATACGGAGAAATATAAAGCTGATGAGGCAGTGTATGAGACCTTACCAGGATGTTGCCGGTTTGAAAGGATAGACAGTAAGGTTTCTTCAGACATAAAAACAAGACATGCGATGATTACAGTGGCCGGCAATTGCGACATGTGTAAAGACCGTATCGAAACGGCAGCCAGGTCGGTGGACGGGGTGATTGTTGCCGAGTGGAATGCGGAAACCAAGAAACTGCATGTGAGTTACGATCCGCAAAAGACCGATGTGGATGCCATTCAAAAGACTATTGCTAATGTGGGGCATGATACGGAGAAGTATAAAGCACAGGATGAGGTGTATAACGAGTTGCCTGGTTGTTGTTTGTATGAAAGGTTGAAATACTAATGAGGAGTTTTATGTTGGATAAAATAGATGTAGGAAGAGTTGTTAATAATAATAAACAAAGAGGTATGAAAACAAAGATTTTAAGCATCGTGAGCCTGTTCCTGTTGGGAACAGTGGCGCTTTGGGCACAAAGTAAGAGTGAACAATTCAAAGTGTATGGCAATTGCGGCATGTGTGAAAAAAGGATTGAGACAGCTGCTAAATCGGTTGATGGCGTGTCTGCTGCAGATTGGGACAAGAAAACCAAGGTAGTGGTGGTGACCTATGACAATGCAAAAACCAATGTGGATGCCATTCACAAAGCGATTGCCAAAGTCGGGCATGATACTGATATGTACAAGGCAGAGGATGACGTCTATAATAAATTGCCGGGTTGTTGTAAATATGACCGGCCCAAAACCAAAAGTCATTCGAAAGAGCATAAGCATTAATCGGTAGATAGCTGTTGGTATTTAAAAGAAACCCGGTGTCATCATGATGACACCGGGTTTTTGAATGGGGAGAGAAAAGAAGGCTTTAATTTTTATCTTTGGGGCCAAATTTTAAAGAAAGTTTCGATGAAGGGGTTTAAATCAGTGTTGTCAGCTGCTTTTTTAACGGGTGTGTTATTTGTTATTACTTCGTGTTCTAACATCAGTGTTAGTAGCGGCGAGCAGACAAAGATTGTTAATTTACCAGATGGTTCCGTTGTTCTTTTAAACAGGAATAGCTGTGTTGAGTACGACAAAAATTTCGATGAGAGGCACATTGAGCTGGATGGTGAAGCCTTTTTCGATGTGCAGCCGGGCGAACAGCCATTTGTGGTGGCAACCAGGCAAGGGGAGATAAAAGTATTGGGAACAGAGTTTAATGTGAAAACACAGGACGAACAGCTTGAGGTGGAAGTGGACGAAGGAACTGTAGAGTTAAATGTGAAAGAGCAAAAAAGTAAATTGAAAAAGGGGGAGTGTGTTGTTTACAATGAGGCTAAAGAGTTGTTTGAAAAAGGTAAAGCAGAGTTTAAGCACCATATTTGGACCAAAGAGCTCCAACGCGATTTGAAAAAATTGGGTAAAAAGGCCAAAAAGAGTGGAAAGAAATTAGGGAAGAAGTTGGAGAAACTGGGCAAAGAGATTAAAGATAAAGTGGAAGATTAATGTCGGCAGATGTTTCAATAGATCGTTAGATTTTAGATAATAGACCTTAGACTGATTTACATTAATCTCATATTTAGGCTTTTGAAAATCTTGACTATCAAATAGGCATAAGTTGGTCTTTAGTTAATTACAAAAGCTTAACGAACTATTGTGTTTAGTATGAGCACTAATCTACTAAAGGCTCTATGAACCGGAGGCGAAGCCATTTTTCAGAGGCTTGTTTCGGATGCTACAATTATCATTAATCATTACAGGAAGCGAGGGGGTATCTCCCTCGCTGACGATAACAAAGCAGTTACCTCTGCTCGGTTGAAGATAGTAAAAATGAGGTGCATGAATTTGAATTCGGTCGGGTGGTCATAGCGTAGCGAGACACTTCGCTGAACGGGGTAATCGAAAAAGATGCTTAAGTATTGTAGTGCGTAATTATTTCATCACAGACTTTCCTTGAAAACTCTTTTTCTCTATAAATTTGGTGCTCCCCGTTCTCTTTTATCTCGTAGGGTACCTTCATGTTTTTAAACCAGGTTGAATCAGGCTTAAAAAGGTCTTTCCCTCCAAAATGAAGTTTAATGGTACAATTGGGTTTGTTGGTTTCGTACCTTAATCTTGTTGAAGAGATAGCATACAGATTGTTAATTTTTAAGCCTTTTAGACCCGCTTTCCAGGCAATTGTTCCGCCTATGCTAAATGCAATAATGTCTACTTTATCTTTTTCTAATTCCAAAAGTTTTTCACTGGCCCTTTCAATTCCACCGTTTATAAATTGGGAATGAATAATCTCCTCGTTTAAGCTTTTCTTGTCAATTTTCCCTAATTCACAGCAGTCGTAATATTTTAAATCAAATACAGGCTCCAGAAGTTCCTGATAATAATTTAGCCAATCTGATTTTTCATTTCCCCATAAATCAGATAGTAGTATTAAAGGTGGCTTCATTTCTATGGATAATAGTTCTGTTTTTTTTTGTGCCGATGAAAGTAACAAAAAAGTTGGGTTGTTATTATCAATCGGTGGAATCAAACTATTGATTTTATAATTAAGGATAAAACAAAAATGTAGTGGGTGAATTAGTAATCGGTCGGAAACCGGGTGGTTACAGCTAAGCGAGACGCTTTGCTGAACGGGGGGTACCTTACTTTAATGAATAATGTAAATGCTTTTGGGCAGGATTTGGTTATAGGCTTTAAATATATATGAGAAAAGTCAGTAAAAGCCCGTTTTAGTGGATGTATTTCATTGATTCTATCCGTTGGCTGGTGTAAGTGTGAAATGAATGAATAAGGGTGAAGGTGGTGTGATGGGAGAAATCCATCAGGAAAGTGAGTTAAAGGTTTGAATAGGCAACGCCAGGATCAGTAATTGTGCTTGAATTCTTCATTCAGTCAGATGGGTGTTCGAGGGTGTGTAAAAGAAAAGGAAGCTTAAATTCGGTTGCTTCCTTTTCTAAAAAGAATATAAACCCACTAATTTTTATCCCTTATGGAAAAAATTCATAAACTGGACGGCCAGAAATACCACGATGGTGCCCAGGGCAATCAGGTATAATACCAGGGCACCCGAGTTTTCAAGCGATTTTTCTTTCTTTGGTTTTTTTTGGTTGCTCATCTTCTTGTGCGTTTTGTTTTTTACTAAACAGGATTTTGACCTCCCGGCGTTGCTTTTTAATCCATTTAAATGTCGCTCCAACCGGACACAGGTAATGGCAGAAAAAGTCGGAGATAAAGAGCGATCCCACCAGGGCTGCCGGTAAAATGTACCACTGAACACCGTAACCTTCCAGTGAAAACAGCATGGCAAATGGTTCATACCCTGCCAGTGTTGGGTTTGACGAGAGCAGGATCAATACCAATGACAGCCAGACCAAAAAGCCTGGTATTTTACGGATGATGCGCATGGTTTTCATGGCAAACTTCATGTTGATGCCCGATACCTTATTCAACAACATTTGTGTGGCATGAAAAGGACATAAGGCATGACAATAGACGTTACGTCCCCAAACGACGATGGTGATTAAGGAACCACCCATGAGAATCCACCAGGCCAGGTGATGGTGCATGTCCGGCAAGTAACCTAACAGGATCCTTCCAAAATGCGACAAGGTAATGGAGGCGTTGAACAGAAAGCCGAAAAAGATCAGCGACAATCCCAATGTGAGGTACCTGAGGTTTTTCTTTTTCATGAAAGTCGCCATTACGCCCAGCATGAAAAGGATTAACACGATGCCTTCTTTGGGTGTAACGCGCCACTGTTTCTCTATTTCAGGGGCATGTTGCTGCATCCCTTTTTCCAGGATGGTGTATGATGCTTTACGGGTGGCTCGTGCAATACCTGCCGAACTGATGGTAGCACCCGACACCGCATTGACATCCCGGTGCACGGCAAAGCTGTCTGCTAAAACTTTCCCTTTGTATTGTCTGAAATAGTAGTTGGCTTTTAGTTTTTCCACAAAGGAGTAGGTTTCCACATGGTGCTTTAATGCCATGTTTTGAATGTGCCCGGAGGTATCGGAGAGAACCGCTACTTCCAACGGTCCGCCATACCCCTGGGCCTGGCCACAGGCAAGATAACCCATCAGAGTATCTCCCTGCCTGGCCGCATACAACTCGTCCATTAACCCCATTTTCTCTAACGTGAAGCCCTGCGTCAGATCCAGGGAATGGATCTCATTGTTTTTTGAATGATGTAATTGGCCGGCCACGAAAGCGGCAACCAGGCTTCCGTAAGCCAGCCATTGAATGAGTTTATTCATCTGTTTTTTGTTTAGACAATAGACTGATAGAGATTAGATAATAGACTGTGAACACAGAGGCGCAGAGACACAGAGTTTTCCTTTTTAAATCATTGACTTCGTTGATCTTTTGATTCTTTTGTGTGCTTAGCACCATCAATCAAGGTCGTTTCACATTATCTATCCTCTCAATTTTTCACCTTTTCAGTTTCTCACCTTTTCAGTTTTTCAATTTCTCACATTTTCATTTTCTCATTTTGAAAAGATGTTATAGAAACGGCATCAATCTCTCTAATTCTTCTTCAAGGCCAAGCGCAACCCAAGGGTCATTAATATGAGCGCTGGCATTCCAAATACTACCATTCCCATGCTGGCAGCTCGTGGTTCGCCTTCCAGCACCGAGCTAACCGACCAGGCAATACAGAACATTAGCAGGAATGCGCCCAGTCCAACGATACTGCCGGTTTTCCAATTCAGCCGGTTCTCCTTGTTCAGGCGGATGAATCCGATCATTATCAAACAGGATAAGAATCCCAGTATGAAAAACAGTAGTTCACTTCCGGAAAATATCATAGTCAATTGTTTTTTAAATTAGCTGTAAACAGCTGGTGATTATTGTATAGTCAAGATTTTTACAGACCAGCAAGAGGGCCAGATTAAAACCGGACTAAAATCTGTTGCTAAGAAATTGAATAAAGAATTGGCATCTCATCGCTTAATAGCCGTTGTATTCACGGTTTTTGTCGTCCCAGAATTTTTTCACCGCTTTTTTGTCGAAGGTATCGCCATAACCGAATACGATATCCATCTCGCGCATAAAGCTGTGTACTGGTCCGGGCATGAGAGCTGATACTTTATCCACCAGTTTGTGGTGCCAGAAATCGGGTTTGTTATAAGGGCAGGAGGTGATACATGAGGCACAGGAGTTGTTGCCTTCGCACCAGTATTCAAAACAGGTTTTAGCATTGATATACCATTTTTCCACGCCCGGATTATTAAACCAGCTTTCGCCACCATGGGTTGGTTTCATGGTTGGTTCCACATTTTTGGGAATCGATTTTGACGGACAGGCATCTGCACATCGCTGGCAACGCTTACAGAACTCACGTACTCCAAAGGTGACCGGCTTATCGTATTCCACAAAATCGATGTCGGTATATACTTTGGCGATGCGGAAGCGCGGGCCATATTTATAATTGATGAGCAGACCATTCCGGCCCCCTTCACCCAATCCGGCAGCAATGCCATAGGGCACACTCATACCCAGGTCGTTTCCGGCAGCCACTGCTTTGTAGCCCAGGTTTTTCAGAAAAACAGACAATTGGAAAGCGGTGATGGCCATTTGGGAGTAGCCTTCGCCAATGGCGCCTTCAACGGTATAGGAAGGAGCTGTAGCCATTGTCTCATAATCCATTTCCACCCCGATAACAATGACTGATTTGGGTTCAAAAGGAAATTGATCCCAGCCTATCTCCTGACCATTCAGGGCTACAAAATGTTTTTCATAGTCCCACATTTTATTTCGTGGTGTGATGCCTACCAGGTCGGCCTTGAAATGACGGGCGGCCCGTTTAATTATTGCTGAGGCTTCCTTTTTGGAGGCAAACTCATGCCGTTCGTCATTCAGGTAATTCAAATCAAGAAAGTTGGCTCGCTGCTCATGCGTGTTTTGCTGCCAGCTATACCACCCCGTGTTGGGCACCCCAAATTTGGAACCGGGTGTTGCCGCATGTTCAACGGCCCAGGAGCCGTGGTGAAGGGCCCAGTCGATGCGGGAGAATCCGGGACGTGACTCATCGGTTTCGAAGCGCTCAAAGGTTCTGGCTTTGGCTCCCAACTCGGGATCAATGCCTCCCACCGCCCGGCTGAATACCGTGTTCCGTTGCCGGAAAGGTTTATATTCCGGAGCCACCTTGACCGGAAAGCCGTCCATGGCTTTTATTACTGCTTTCTTGGTCTCTTTGTCCAAGACTTCACCGGCGGCTTTTTGAGGCATTGTGGTAATACCTGCAACGCCCAAAACGGCTCCTGCCGAACCTATTTTCAGGAAATCGCGCCGGCCCAGGTTTGTTTTTTCATCCTTATTGCTCATATCTATGGGAGATTTATCAACGGCAGCTAATTAAACGACAAATGCCTGTCTCATCGACAATTTCAATAATTTCGGACGTCCTCCCAATAATTTCAGACGGTCAAAAATGGCGGGAATGATTCGTGGTGAGGGAGATGGCGGATTGAAGCCAGGGGTTCGATGTTGGAGGTTATGAGTTATTGGTTCGGGGTATGATGTTCCAGGTTAGAAGAAGGGTTGGTATCATGGCATGAAAAGATTAAAAAAACAGGTATTGAATAGTCTTAATCCTACATCTTAAAGTATCCATCGAAAAGCAATTTGTTTAATTCGCGGTTGGCAAAAAGATTGCAAAGCAAGCTTTATAGGCTTTAAATACATATGGGAAATGTCAGTTAATTAAGAATCTGAAATCAATGACCTCTTTCTAACGTATTGTCTTAAGGAACTGTGAGGGGGTTTGTCCGGTGAATTTCTTGAAGGCGGCATTAAAGGTTGCTTTTGATTTGAATCCCACTTCAAAGGCCAGTGCCAGAATGGTGTAATTGTGGTATTTGGGTTGGGTTGCCAGGGATTTAAATTCTTCGATTCGGAAGTTATTGATGTAGTCGTTGAAGCTCTGTCCAATGAGGCCGTTCAGCGTTTCCGATACGGTATGTGAGGAACAGTCAACCAGGGCAGCCAGCTGGCTCAAATTAAGATTCGGGTTTAAGAAAGGTTTTTCGGACAACATCAGATCATTGAGACGACTAACCAGGTGGGAGGCTTTTTCGCGTGTCAGGTTCGATTTTTCATACTTCTTGAATCCCGCTAATCCTACTCGTTCATCTTCATAATGGATGGTTTGTGGCACGGATATTATTACATAGGTGAGGATGTAACTAAACACAAGCAGGAAGATCAGGTTGGCAATGTCGAGTAAAGTAATGGTTTGTGGCCAGATAAGTGGCAGATTCGTGCGTATCACTAAAATAATACCATGGATAAACAGTATTTTTATCAATAGTCGAATCATACTGGTTTTCTTTAAATTGTATGAAAACACTTTGTATGTGACTTTATCCATGTGATAGAAATCACATAGCTTTTTAACGATCAGAAAGGGATAGAATAAATAAATGACGGTCATCAATTCGTATCCTGCCAGAATCAGCGCCTTCTTCCAATCGGGGTTGGTCAGTAAAATAAGGAAAAGAGCCAGGTTAATTAGCAGAGGTAACCCGTGTAAAAGGCTCTGTTTTGACCAGAAGACTTTTCCATGCATCACAGCTTTGCCGTAGTAATAGATCACAACCGGGGGAATGATTCCAAAAAGGGGATATAAAAAGGTTAATGGGGAGGAAGCCGGAATGAGGCTGGAATAGATGAAATAGAAAAAGGTATAGTGTCCCAGTAACAATATCAACATGGAAAACAAAAAGAGATTCGGCGTCGTCCGGAATCGCTTTTGAAGTAAAATAAGTAGCAATATCAGTGTTTGTCCCCCGCAAAAAAGAATTAACTGTTCAAATCCCATAAGTCTGTCTGCTTTATCTTCCGGGTATAAAAATACTACCAATTTGAAGAATTGGTGATATGTGGGGGAATATTTGAATAAGAAGATGCCGGAATTTCACTGCTTTTCGATAATAAGTACGAAACCCTGTTTATCATGTTCCTCGCTGAGATTGTTTAATTAATGGTTCGTTAAACTTTTATTATTAACAGAGAAGCAGTTTTATTTATCTGATGGCTGAAAATTATAGGGAGTTAAAAATGAAATTGATGTAAATCAGTCCAAGGTCCGTTATCTAAAATCTAACGATCTGTTGTTAATGCAAGAAAACAGAATATGCGTTTCCCGGTGTCCTTCTTTATGGATTTTACATTTCTGGTTTCAATGAATTCCCATTGTGCTGCCCCGATAAATGGTCGAAATTTAAAGCATAACAGAAAAAATATGAAGGATTCATGAAAGCGGAACACGAGCGAATAGCAGAAAAAGCCGATAAGAACTCCCGTTGGAATAAATGGGGGCCCTATTTGTCGGAACGGCAATGGGGCACCGTGCGTGAGGATTACAGTGCCGATGGCAATGCCTGGGGTTATATTACTCATGACAAAGCCCGGAGTTATGCCTATCGATGGGGGGAGGAGGGAATAGGCGGTATCTGCGACAAAAATCAATACCTCTGTTTTTCGCTGGCATTGTGGAATGGACATGATCCGTTTATCAAAGAGCGGTTGTTTGGTTTATCCGGTGCCCAGGGAAATCATGGCGAGGATGTGAAGGAGTACTACTATTATTTAGATAATGTGCCCTCTCATTCCTATATGAAGATGCTCTATAAATACCCGCATCAAGCTTTTCCCTATAAACAGCTCATCGAAGAAAATGCTAAGCGTAATAAGCAGGAAGAATATGAATTAGTAGATACCGGCATTTTTGATGAGCAGGCTTATTTTGACGTGTTCATAGAATATGGAAAGGTGGGGCCTGAAGATTTGCTCATCCGCATAACGGCTGTCAATCGGGGTTTTTCCCAGGCACGTCTTGATCTGTTGCCCCAGTTATGGTTCAGGAATACCTGGAGCTGGGGATATGATGCTTACCGGCCCCGTATGTGTGTCTTAAAAGATAAGCACATCAAAATAGAAGATGATCGCTTAAATACTCAGCCCTATTTTCTCTATGTCGGTGATTCTGATGGGCAGCTTCTTTTTTGCGACAATGAAACCAATACCGAGCGACTGTATGACTACCAGGGCGATTCTGTTTTTTATAAAGATGGTATCAATGATTTTGTGGTTAAGGGGCAGGATCATGCCATTAATTGGGAGCGGTCCGGTACGAAAGTAGCCATTAATTACCCTTGTGATTTAGAACCCGGAGCCTCCAAGGTGGTGACGCTGCGGTTAAGTAATGCAGTATTAGCAGATCCTTTTGTTGATTTCAATGATTTATTCCTCACTTGTATCAATGATGCAGATGCGTTTTATGTCGATATTCAGGCCGCATTAAAAAACGAGGATGCTAAAAATATCCAGCGACAAGCCTATGCCGGTATGTTGTGGAGTAAGCAGTTTTATTATTTTGATGTGCCCCAGTGGTTAAACGGCGATCCGGCCATGCCATCGCCACCCGGAGAGCGACAGGACGGGAGGAACCGGGAATGGTTACACCTCAATAATGCCGATATCATCTCCATGCCCGATAAGTGGGAGTATCCCTGGTATGCCGCCTGGGATTTGGCCTTTCACTGCATCTCTTTTGCCAAAATTGATGTGATCTTTGCCAAGCAACAGTTGATCCTGCTGACCCGTGAGTGGTACATGCACCCCAACGGGCAGTTGCCGGCTTATGAGTGGAACTTTAGCGATGTGAACCCGCCGGTACATGCCTGGGCGGCGTGGGAAGTGTATGAGATGGAGAAGCAAAAAACAGGGCAGGGGGATATGAAATTCCTGGAAGCCATCTTTCATAAGTTGCTCATTAATTTTACCTGGTGGGTGAATCGGAAGGATTTGGATAATCGCAATGTGTTTCAGGGTGGTTTCCTGGGGTTGGATAACATCGGGGTGTTCGATCGGAGTGCGTCATTGCCCGGTGGTGGTCGGCTGGAACAGGCCGATGCTACCAGTTGGATGGCCATGTATTGCCTTAATATGATGCGCATGGCGCTTGAGTTGGCCATTGCCAATGATGTGTATGAAAATATGGCCACCAAATTCTTCGAGCATTTTTTGTTGATTGCCGGCGCCATGAATAATGTGGGGGGAGAAGGTATTCAAATCTGGGACGATGAGGATGAGTTCTTTTATGATGTCTTGCACATTCCGGGTATTGGGAACGAACAATTGAAAATACGCTCCATCGTTGGATTAATACCCCTTTTTGCCGTGGAGGTGTTGGATGCCGATTTGTTGGCGCAAGTGCCGGAATTTGCTGCGCGGCTCAAATGGTTTTTAACCTACCGGCCCGATCTGGCGAAGCTGGTTTCCCGGTGGGAAGAGGGTGGGGTAGGTCACACCCATCTGCTCTCCCTGTTGCGGGGGCATCGTATGAAATGTCTGGTTAAAAAAATGGTGGCACAGACTGAGTTTTTGTCGGACTATGGAGTGCGTTCCATGTCGGCCTATCACCACATCAATTCCTATTGTTACATTGGAGGAGGCCAGCGCTTGTGTATCTCTTATGTGCCGGGCGAATCAGACAGCGACCTGTTCGGTGGTAACTCCAATTGGAGAGGGCCCATCTGGTTTCCCATTAATTATATGCTTATAAAATCGATGGTCGTCTTTCATCGCTATTACGGCGACGATTTTCTGGTGGAATACCCCAGCGGATCGGGACGGAAAGCCACCTTGCTGGAAATTGCCAGGCAATTGGCCGGACGACTGGCTAACATCTTTCTGAAAAACAGTAATGGGAACCGGCCCGTGTTTGGGAATAAGGAGCTGTTTCAATCCTCACCGTACTTTCGGGATAACCTTCTCTTTTATGAATATTTTCATGGAGACAACGGGAAAGGTCTGGGAGCCTCCCATCAAACCGGTTGGACGGGATTAATAACGGAGATCCTGGAAATGGTGGAAGGACTTTAAAAAGTATTCTTTCGTGCCGGATTTTCTGATTATTACGAGCAGAAATATCAGGTTTTCAGATTCCATATTTTGCGTTTAATCCGGTTTCTAAAACTATTGATGGTTCAAAAGTGAGAGTAATGTAAATCAGTTTAAATTCTATCATATAACAAGGTACCGATTGCAAATCGATGCTAGCAGGTGCAAACGCGAAGTCGCCCTTGAATATATCGACACTATAACACAAAAAGCCAAATGACGAGTCGGACCATGATGTTGGGAAGTGTGGGAGCCGGCATGCCGATTAGTAATTAAAATGCCCACTTAATACGCTTCGCTTTTAATTGGCCTTTAATTATCTATCGGCATTACCCCAAGGTTATTATTATAAGGAGGGGTAAAATAAGCGAGCCGGCGTAGGCGCGACGAAGATGAATGCGGGAATTCTGGCCTGTGGGTTAGCAAAAATTCATCAAGGAGATGGGATGAAGCTTTTAATTGGAGCGAAGCGGAAATCACGAACACAAGAATAAACACTCTGTGAGTAATTGACTAGCGTTTTTTGCTTCGTTTTTGGGGCAATGCCAAAAATGAAGTAGGGTTTGGGACAACGTCCCAATAAAATATTACTGAAGGACTAAAAACCTATATATCATCTAACACGCTTGTAAAGTTATTAGCTTGACGTCAATATGGACAACGGCCATCTCTGGGTATCATCTAAAATCTAATGATCTATTGAAGAATAGGATTTGATCTTTTCTTGCATCCAATAAGCCAATGGTGAAAATTTACAATAAAAAACCTGGGTGTTTTAAGATAAAGAGGGTAATTTAAATACTTATTGATTGTTATATGATAATTGGAAGGTTATAAAAAAAAGAGCGGGAAACGGGATTCGAACCCGCGACCCTCAGCTTGGGAAGCTGATGCTCTACCCCTGAGCTACTCCCGCTTTTGGAGCCTCTCATGGGATTTGAACCCACGACCTGCTCATTACGAATGAGCTGCTCTACCGCTGAGCTAAAGAGGCATTGGAATGGCACAAAGATATAAATTTTTTGTTTTTGAAAAACATATTAAGTGAAGTTTTATCTTTTGGAGGAGTAAAATTAATTGTTGATTACCGACAGTTGTCTTTTGTTCTTTTTCCTTGTTTGAGCCTCTTTAACGAACAGTTTTCGATTCAATTAAAATGAAATGAGACGTCACAGAGAAGGCGTTTTTTCTACAGATATAAATTGGGAAAAAGTCCTTACAATTGGTGGATTTTTTATCTTCTTTCTCTGTCAAATAAACGGATATGGCATTATCTTGGAAAGAGACAGTTGAAGTTTTATGAAATTAAAGAAGGATATTGGTTTTTGGGGAGTTTTTTGTTTGGCTACCGGTACAATGATTAGTTCAGGTCTGTTTGTTTTGCCCGTTATTGTTTATCCTAAAGCAGGGCCGGCGGTTATTGTGGCCTATTTCCTTTCAGCACTGTTAATGATTCCTGCCATGCTCTCTAAGTTAGAGCTGGCTACTGCCATGCCTAAATCCGGGGGTGATTATTTCTTTATTCACAGGAGTCTGGGTGCTCTGGTAGGAACCTTTGCCGGTTTTGCATCGTGGTATTCTCTTAGTTTAAAAAGTGCCTTTGCCTTGCTGGGGATCGGGTTAATTCTGGAGCCCATATTCTTTGAGGCTTCCCCTCAGTTGATAAAACTGTTTTCGGTGTTGGTGGTGTTGCTTTTTACGGGATTAAATATTCTTGGGGTTAAGGTGAGTAGTTTTTTTCAATCAGTATTGGTGATTATTATCCTGGTTATTTTGATCTATTTCATTGCCTCCGGGTTCGATCATTTGGACATTCATCGTTATGTACCTTTTAAGCCGCATGGCTGGCAATCGGTTTTTACCGTTGTGGGGATGATATTTATCTCTTATGGCGGCTTGACTAAAATTGCATCTGTTGCCAGTGAGATAAAAAATCCCAAAATAAATATTCCCGCAGGTATGATTATGTCGTTTATAGTAACCACCATTCTGTATGTTTTTTCTTTGTTTATTGTTGTGGGGTTGCTTGAACCCGGGGAGTTTGGTCAAACCTTCAATCCTCTTGGGTTGGGGGCTTCAAGGTATTTGGGGGAGTTTGGTTTCTGGATGTTGTCCGTTGCGGCCATTTTAGCATTTGTCACCACCGGAAATGCCGGCTTGTTGTCTTCGTCGCGCATCCCATTGGCCATGTCGGAGGATAACCTCATACCCTCCATGTTTGCCAAGGTGAATATGCGGTTTCAAACACCGGTGATATCCATTGTGATTACCTCGCTTTTTATGATTTCGGTAATTGTGTTCCTGGACCTGGAGGAGCTGGTAAAGGTGGCATCTACCATGATGCTGATCTTGTTTGCATTGGTAAATGTGTCGGTTATTCTCATGCGGGAAAGTAAAATATCCTCCTATAAACCCTCTTTTAAGGCGCCATTGTATCCCTGGATTCAGGTTTCTGGTATTATTGTCTATCTGTTGTTAATCATTAAGATGGGGGTGTTGCCCTTTTTTATTACGTTGATTTTTTTCGTGGTGTCGTTGTTGTGGTATTACATCTATTCCAAATCGCGTAACCTCAAAGAATCGGCCTTGTTGCATATTGTCGAACGAATAACTTCCAAAGAGATTCGGTCACTGGTGTTACCCAATGAATTGAGAGATATTCTTTTTGAAAGGGATGAGATTGTGGAAGATAAATTTGACTCCCTATTTAAGAAAGCCAATTTCATTGACGTGGTGAAGAAAACAGATAAAAAAGGATTGTATCGGTTAATCGCTAAAGCTTTTTCGAAAAAGTTTAAAATCCCCTCAGATGATATCCTTAGTTTATTCAAGCACGAAGATAATTTCGATTCTATCACCCACGAAGGGTTGGCCATTTCCAATATTGTGATTGAAGGAAAGGCCAAATTCGACATGGTGGTACTCCGTTCCCGGTATGGCATTGATTTTGAAAATGGCGAAGCGCCCATTCATATCATTTTTGCCTTGGCCGGCACCAAGGATCAGCGAAATTTCTTTTTGCAAACACTTATCACCATCGCTCAGATTGTGCTGAATGAAGAGTTTATTAAAAACTGGAAAAAGGCCACCAGTATTGAAGACCTCAAACATATGATTCTCCTGGCCGAGCGCATTCGTAAAAGTCAGATTTAGCTGGGTAGTGACAGAATATTGATAAAAGCCTGGCGTCGGTATAGCAGTCTTTTGTTGCTTACTTCTACTGGCGAGTTTTTATAATATCAAAGGTTTTTATGCTGGTTGGAAGAGGTCAGGTTTGAACCCTAACAGGGATTATAACCACAATGTAAATTTCCCTGTCAAGGTTACCTTGGGATGGCAGAAATGAAAGGGATGTTGAACGGTGAAAAATTACGATAAGTCACGCGGGGTGCGGAATGGGTGAGTTATTTATTATAGTGTTGCACATAAAATAAAAAATCTGCCATAATAAACAATAGTTAATGGGTTGTTGTAAAACAGTATAGGGCGTGCGTTTGAATTGGATTATAAATACTATTTTCGTTTAAGTAAAAGAAAATGGTAATAGTTTTAAACGTAAAAAACCGATAGCGTATGAACAATAAAGAGGCATTTGATGCTTTAAAGCCGAACATCGTTGAAGAAAAGAAAGTGCTAATTCCTGGTATTCCCGTGGATGTTTTTAATCAGGAAGCGGAAAATTTGCACTATTGGGCCCTGGATGATAAAGACCGATTGATAGGAAGAGGATTGACTGAGGAGATGATATTGTGTCTGCTTCCGCGTACCAAGGCGTGCCGGCATGCCCAGGGGCTTTGGTTCAAAGAGCGGCATGCTAAGCAGGAAGCTCAGTTGGAGTGGAGTGAGAAAGCACCTGGAGGGTATGAATTAAGAGATGGATTGATTGATGAATTTGAATTCGCTTTTCATCAGTATCCGGCCTTGCTGGCTCGTGTTGACGAAGCTAAAAAAGGAAACGGCCATGCTGACATGATCCAGGATTTGACTGATCTGGCTCTTTTGGGTAAGGATAACGTGCCTCTGTTAACAGCTACGAATTGTGATGTAACCATTTTGGATACCGCCCTTAATTTATCTGATGAGTTGGCGCGTATTTTAGCAATAGCCAATGGTGAAAAAGCGGAAGATAGTTCAGCTAAACTGTTGCGCGATAAAGCTTACACCTACCTGAAGGAGGCGGTGGATGAAGTGCGCCGGGTGGGACGTTTTGTATTTAAAAATGAGAAAGCACGCTTGGTTGGTTATCAACACAACTATAGTAATTCGCATCGATAACAATGAATAATCAGTCCTTTAGTAGAGGAGGGGGCTCAGGAAAGGAGTACCCTCTTTTTTTTGTGTCATGTTCACAACCTGAAATACATACGGAGCACTCTTTCGTAAATACTTCATGTGATAACGGGTCATATGGGTGTGATAGAAGGTCAAGATGGTGTGATAACATGATTTTATGGTGCGATAACGGGTCATATGGGTGTGATAAGAGCGTCATGTGGATGTGATAGAAGGTCATGGTGGTGTGATAAGGGGGTATAAGGGTGTGATAAGAGGGTCATATCGGTGTGATAGAAGGTCATGGTGATGTGATAAGGGGGTATAAGGGTGTGATAACGGGTCATTGAGGTGTGATAAAAGTTGGCTGGGGTGTGATACTGTTATACTCAATCAATATGATTCGGGTTATGATTATGGGATGGGTGGTAGCATGTTAAATAGGCGGGTTGATGCCGAAATTGAATGCGGGAGAAAGTAATCGAATTGTAATGTGACTTGAGCACATTGGTTAATACAAATTTATTTTGGCCAGTACTGATTTTATTTAGCCATTGTTTGGAGTAAAGCATAATTATCTATCTTAGACGGGAGGTTTTTTTATGATGCCCTTTGGAAAGAATTTTTTACTGTATACTGTGTTTTTGAATCAGATACGTTTGCTGTATATGCCTTAGATTTGCAAGGTAACTACAGCGAGGTTAACTTTCTTATTAAGAATAGAAAGGCTGTGTATGCCTTGGTTTTGAAAGGTAACTACAGCTATGTTTGTGACTTGGATGATCCTAATATTGCTGTGTATGCCTTAGCTTTGAAAGGTAACTACAGCAGAGGACGTCAAAATCCTTGTCAGGTAAGGGTTTTGACGTCTTTTTTCTTTGAAAAAATGGGGCAATGAGGTGTTTTTAGAGTCTGGTAGGCTATTTTTTTAAAATCCGATGGCTCTTCTAATTAATGATTGACTTAGGTGTTAGATTAGTAATTACTTGTTATTGGAGCATCTGCGAATACCAAAAGACGAATAACAAGTAAATATATAGAGAGGATAGAGGTCAGAAGTTAGAGGGGAATAGATAGAAACACTTAGAGATAAAGGATTAACGAAGTTATAACGCAGAGTCTTCAAGGCTTGACAACCTAACAAAAGGTAAGATAACTCTAAATTGACGCTACCAGTACCTTGGGTCTCATGCAGATTTTCCGCAAATCCCAAGAGATGCAGAGAGGATTGTTATATATATCTACTAAAGGGATTCAAATACTCGTAATTCATTTTCTTTTCGTCCGATCACTCTTTTCCCCTCCTAAAAGAATTAGGAGAGATGATTTTCATTGAGTAAGCAATGAAAATCGGGGTGGTTTGATTGTAATAACCAGTGAGGATTTAAAGAGTTATATAGTAGTTGGAGATGGCCGTTGTCCATATTGACGACTTTATAACCGGATCCTACCTCTAGTTTTGACATCTCCAATACAAATCAACAGAATAACGCAAAAATCCAATCGACGAGCTGGACCGTGATGATCCGAAGCGCGTGAGACCGTCAAATAAGCGGGCCGGCGCAGGCGCGACGCAGATGAATGCGGGAATTCCGGCCAGTGGGTTAGCAAAAATTCATCAAGGAGGCGGGTGGAAGCGTTTATTTGACTAGAGTTTTTTGGTTCCTTTTTGGGGCGA
>RHGE01000007.1 GCA_004296775.1 Marinilabiliaceae bacterium JC017 | reverse complement strand
TTTGGCCTTTCATGCTTTTGACGATATTGTATATAGAACCAGAGAGCTTATCAGACCGAATAGGGTATTTGAAAGGAAAAAGAAACCAAAAAAGCTATACTCAATGAATTACAAACGTTTATGATAATGGCTTAACTAAACGACATTGGTTTTAGCCTGCAAAATATAGATCACACGAAAAGCCTGGCGTCCTTTTTACGAGTCATTTAGAAAGGAAATTTATATCTTAGTGGCAGGTGTATTATTATCCAGAGAGTGTATATGAAAAAACGATGGTACATATTAAGTGTGGTAATGCTCATATCAATTTCTGTATTTGGGCAAAGTGACCGTTCCATTCCTTATCCCCAATCCGATAGGGATCGAAGTATCCGGATGGAGGAACGGCAAAATACGTTGGATGCAAAAATTGAGGCATTACGTCAGGAAATGAATGCTAAGTTTGACGCTGTTGATAAGTGTTTCGAAGCAGTCGATAAGAGGTTTGAGTCAATGGAAACCTCTTTTGATAAACGCTTTAATGTGTTGGAAAATCAGATGTATGTGATTATTGCCGGGATATTTGGATTAATTGGTTTTGTAGCTTATGACCGGCGCAGAGCCAATGAGGGAAAAATTAAAGCGTGAGCATGAGGAGTTAGAGAAGTTACGCGAAGAAGTTGAAAAGAATAAGCGTTTATGTGAAGGAAAAATGTCCCGTCATTGCAATGAGTACTCAAGCAGGTGGTTTTGTTGTAAGATATTTTTAGAGTTAATATTGAAGTCCCCATGATTTTTCATGGGGCTTTTTGTGTTTGATAGGAAACCAGTTATCATTTTGCGATCATTCTTAAGTCAGTTATTATTAACGACGAAATGGGTTTAGGTAAAATTATTCAGGTCATTGGTACAGTATTAGAGAAGAAAGAGTTGTTTGGCTTCAGGAAAATGATGGTAGTATGTTCTGTTTTGTTAAAATCTTAATGGAGAGCTGAAATTGAATAGTTTAGCAATAAAAAAGTCATTGTTGTTCCAGGAATTCTCCATGAGAGTGAAGCTATTTAATGGACGACTGAGGTATGTTGATGGTTGTTAAGAGATATAGGATTTGTAGTTTTGAGAAGTAGACTTTAACTTTTAAAAAAATGAAAAGCTATTACTATGCGCAAACATCCTCATTATCCTCAAATTAATGTTGGCCGTGAAGAGAATGTCGTTTTTTACGAAGTCAAGGGGCAACTGTTAGTTCGCAGCTATTCACATCCAGCCAATCCACGTACTGAAAAACAGCAAAGAAATAGGTTGCTGCATGCCAGGTTAAATAGCATCAGCTCTCAAAATAAATTATTGCGACATTTTTGTTTTGGTGGAATTCCTACTTATAAGAATTCACACAATGCTTTTATTAGCCTTCATAAGTTATTCTTCATTGAAGCAGGTATGTCATTAGATGAAAAGTTGTTGCCTTGTTTGTTGCATTGGAGTTTAGGTAGCTGCCCCGGGGCAGAGGAATTAATTGTAGAGCGAAAAAATGAATTTATCTTGAGATGGCATCCTGGTTCATTAACAAGGAGGTCAGACGAGTTGAGTCAGGCAGTTTATGTGGTTTGGAATAGTGATCGGAATAGTTGGCAGTGGAATGCGAATGCAGGTCATAGAGGTGATGGGATGTGTTATCTTAATTTGCCCCAAAATTGGCAAGCTGATCAATGGGTAGTGTGGTTGTATTTTCGGGATGCAACAACGAGGGTTTGTACCATGGACCGGCAGATCATTGTTTCCGCAAATGTTTCTGGTGTTCAGGTTATGTATGATCGTCAGGCAGAAGATCGGTGGGAATTGTTTCATGATATTGGTTTACGGATTATTAAAGAGCGAGAGGAAAAGATGGGATATTAATACTGTATGGTATTAGTATGTCCTTCCTAACGTAAACAGGAATGTACGGGGATATGGAATTTCCGACTTTTTAATAAGTTGACATTTTCTTTTATATTTAACACCTATAAAACATGCTATGCAAGTATTTTGCCAACCACGATTTTATCGAATTATACGAACTGCTTTTGGATGAAAAGCTCATAAAACCACGTATTGGTTTAAAATTCGTTTAATTAGTATAATTGGCGGTTGGATAAATAGTAAATGTAATTTTTTCATAATCTATTGAAACTTCTCTGGTGTTTTTGATATATACCTGAATTTTATAAGACATGAAAAACATCAATTATAAATAATACGAATTAAGCTATTGGGATAGGATTGTCCGAAGGATATATGTGTGAGGAGAGTAGGAATTTGGAGTTTACCGAAAATACTCCACATTTTGCCGGAATATATTACCTGTTCTTTATCATGTAAATCTTGTTAATCCTGTCTAATAATTACGCTATTTGAGAAATAAAAACTTAAACTCCTTTATTCGTATAAATATAGGTTAGAGATTGAAATTGATTGCTTTATTAAGTAATCAATTTCTTTATTTAGAGGGAAAACGGCAGCTTAAATGATTAAAACTAAATGAATTTTGTATGAAGAAGCTATTTCTATTTATTTCTATTTACTTCTGTATAACCTCATATGTCCATTCCCAAACCGATAGTATCAATATAAAATTGGCAACTTTTGGAGTAGTTGCTGATAGTGATTTACAACCCCTATGGAATTATTCCAATCAATGGGGGCTTTTTGATGCGTATGAGAAGAGTGAAGGTTTGCTTTATGGTAAAGGAACTTATCAGATTTTTAAAAAGAGAAACTTCAACTTGGAAATGGGAGTGGCTGGAGTTGTAAAAAACGATCTAAGCAAAAGTTTCCTGCATGAGGGGTATCTGAAAGGAAATGCATGGTGGATTGATTTTTCCATGGGAATAGAAGCATATTCGTCATTAAGTTACAATAGCCATTTAAGTTCTGGTGCGTTTATATCGGGAATGAATGCCCGGCCCGTTCCGAAAATCTCAATGGGGATATTCAACTATCTCCCATTAGGTTTTACGAATAATTGGGTCGAGATAAAGGGCGGTATTTCTCAGGGATGGTTATTGGATGACCGCGGCGTTAAAGGAAACACTGACGTGTTGTTACATGAAAAAATTGCCTACATGCGGCTAGGGAATACAAAAATTAAACCCTACGCAGGCTTGCAACATTCCGCACTTTTTGGAGGAACAAAGCCTAATGGAAAAGATATTCCAATTGATTTTTGGGCGACCTTTTTAGCTTCCGGTTCGGCTAAAATTGGAGGCGGTGAGGAGACCAATGCAGCCGGTGCGCATATGGGTTTATGGGATTTTGGTGCTTATTTTAATATGCTTGATTGGCAAGGCCGTTTTTACTGGCAGAAGCCTTTTGCAGATGGTTCCGGGATGTTTCTCAATTGGGGTTATAACAAAGATCACATCATTGGAATTGATTTGAAAACCGATAAAAAGCAGCTTGTTAATGGTATTTCTCTGGAGTGGATAAAGACTGATTGGCAGAGTGGAGCAGGAATTCCGGATCCTCTTTATCCGGAAGGACACCCAAAGGAAGGACAAATCATTTGGTTAGATGAGATTGATGACTATGATGCCTTTATGTGTGATGTTTTTGGAGAGGAGACAACTGGCTGGGGTGAAACAGAGGTGAAGCGTTATTTGGAAGATGAGATGAATCATGGAAATAACTATGGAGGTCGGGATGATTACATGAATAACGGAATTTATTATGGGGGATGGACACACCATGGACAATCGATGGGTACTCCCTTGTTTCATACGGCCGATATGGTGAGGCTTTATGCCCCTGATTGGAAATTTAAAGATGGGGTAGTTTTTATTAACAATCGGGTAAAAGGAGTACATGTTGGATTGGAAGGATGGATTAATCAGCGGTTGAGCTATCGGTGTAAATTAACCGCTACCTGGAATTATGGCAGTTATGGCGAGGAGTATCATGGAAGGTATAGTTGGGAGAAAACAGAAAATTACTATTTCGAATCGGTTAAAAAGGAGACCTATTCAATGGTTGAGTTGAAATGGAAGCCTTTTAAAAACAGGGATGTAAGTCTGTCAGGAACATTAGCTATGGATTTCGGGGATTTATACAATTCTGTAGGAGGAAAATTAGGGATTTGTTATACACCCACGATCATGTTTAAAAAGTAAAACTGAAAGTTATTAACAATAGTAGCAAAAAAAGGAAATGTAACTTGCTACTCGTTTTTTTCGTTAACCTTATTTTTTAATTTTGAGCAGTCTTATTAATAACTATATATGCTACGGGAGAAAGAACAGGTAATAAATAATGTATTGGCATTTTTTGATGTGCTTATTGCATGGGTATCATTCAATGCGGCATTATTTATACATTTTGAACAGTTTTCGTTTTTACGTAACAAGGATTCAGTTATTCTGTATCTATTGATTTTATTCATCTGGTTGGTATTGTCCAAATCGTTACGTTTAAATGAATTATATCGATCCAGGCCCTATTCTATTCTTCTGTTTAATTGTATTGTGTTGGCATCGATTGGAACCGGTTTGTTGAGTATTTCTGTTTTTGCCTTTAACCTTTACTATATTGGATTAATGCCGCTGGTTTACCTAGGTGTTATCGATGTGTTTCTAACTTTTGGTGCCAAGCTTTTGATCTATGCTTTCTTCAAAGGAGCCAGAAGAAAAGGCTTGAATTACAAAACAATATTGATTATCGGAGATAAATCTGCCAGTCCGTTCATTAATCAGTTGAAAAATGTCAAAGAGTGGGGATACCGTATAACCGGGATAATAGGTGATGAGTTAGAAGAAAAATATGGTGACATAGCACCTATACTTTCTGAAGACACTGATATAGATAGCATATTGGCTAATAAAGCCATTGATGAGGTTATCTATTGTAAGGAAAAGGCCCGGATGGATGAGATACAGAATTTGCTGACGAGTTGTAGTGAGGTAGGGGTTGTTTTTCGCATGTATACACCCTTTTTTAACATGCTTACCAATAAAACACATTTACACTATTTTGATACAACACCGGTGTTAACTATTTCTAATACGCCGATGGATTACCTGTCATTGAAGGTAAAGGCCGGGATGGATATTTTGGCCTCATTTTTTATAATCGCTTTTTTTTCTCCTGTTTACGTAGGTTTAGCCGCGGCGATAAAACTTACTTCTCCCGGTCCTGTGTTTTTTAAACAGAAAAGGGTTGGATTGCGGGGGCGTAAGTTTTGGGTTTATAAATTCCGGACGATGGTGACCAATGCGGAGGAGTTGAAGAAAGAATTGATGAGTCAGAATGAGATGGATGGGCCGGCATTTAAGATGACGCATGACCCAAGGATTACAAAAGTGGGAAATTTCCTGAGAAAGACCAGTCTGGATGAGTTGCCACAGTTTTTTAATGTGTTGATGGGTGATATGTCTATTGTTGGTCCCCGACCGCCTGTACCAATGGAAGTAAAAGAATATGAGCGTTGGCAGTTGCGCCGCTTGTCAATGAAGCCTGGCATTACCTGTGTGTGGCAGGTATCTAATTCTCGGAATGATATCTCTTTTGAAGACTGGATGCGGATGGATCTAGAGTATATTGATAACTGGTCATTGAAGCTGGATTTTGCAATTATTCTTAAGACAGTGCGCACTATGCTTCGGGCTGATGGGAAATAAAATTTTTACTTGATATGATTTAAAAAATGGCTTCCAACATAAATTGGGAGCCATTTTTTTTTATATTAGGTCGATAAAGATTCGTAATTGACAGATTGATAGTTTATAGGTATAGACTCATATCCATTATTTAAAGTCTAACAATCTATTATTATAGCCATATGGTCAAAATAATTCTGGTGGCAGGTGCGCGGCCAAATTTCATCAAAATAGCCCCTCTTTATCAGGTATTACATCAGGTACCGACAGTAGAAGTGTTGCTTTGTCATACCGGACAGCATTACGATTCAAATATGAGTCAGGTTTATTTTGAGGAGTTGGGAATTCCTGAACCGGATTATAATTTGGGGGTTAATGGAGGAACACATGGCTGGCAAACAGGGCAAATCATGATGCGGTTTGATGAGGTGATGGAGAAGGAGCAGCCGCAATGTGTGATTGTAGTGGGAGATGTCAATTCGACTTTGGCTTGTGGATTAGTGGCTGTGAAGAGAGGTGTTAAGCTGGTGCATGTGGAGGCCGGGCTCCGTAGCTTTGATCGCAGCATGCCAGAAGAGATCAACCGGATAGTCACTGATTCAATTGCAGATTTGTTATTTGTTTCGGAAAAAAGTGGTTTGAAGCATTTGCATGATGAAGGAATCCCTAGTGAAAAGGTTCATTTCGTTGGCAATGTTATGATTGATTCTTTGGTTTGGAATAAGGCACGTATTCATGGTCAGACGATACTAGATGATTTATCTGTTAAGAAGGAGAATTATGCAGTAGTCACTTTGCACCGTCCGTCTAATGTAGATGATCCTGTCAGATTCAGAGAACTGGTGAATTGGTTGTGTGATATCTCTAAAAAGGTTAAGATTGTTTGGCCGGTACATCCAAGAACCCAAAAGCGAATGGTAGCGGATGATTTTTTTCAATCCCTTCCTGAGAATATTATAGTGACTGATCCGTTGGGGTATTTGTCGTTTCAAAAATTGATTTCGACAGCAAGAATTGTCATAACTGATAGTGGAGGGGTTCAGGAAGAAACAACTTATTTAGGCATTCCTTGTATTACATTGAGACGAAACACGGAGCGTCCCATTACAATTGAGTGCGGTACTAATTATTTGGTAGGGGATGATCTCACTCAGGCGACTAAGCTTGTTGATGTTTTTCTAAATGGAAAAGAGAAGAGTAGCATAATTCCTGACTTATGGGATGGAACAACAGCTGAACGCATTGTTTCTATTTTACTTGAAAGGCTATAACCAACATGTTGTTCAAATTGGATGGGAATGTATAGAGAGGAGAGAAATAGATGGAAACACTTAGAGATAAATGGAGATACATTGAAACAACCTGTACTTGCCAAAGAACAATCTCAACTCCCAATTGATGAAAAATCTCTGCATCTCAGCGCCTCCGTGGAGTATAATGAATCTTGTTAAAACAATCAGCTAAAGGCAATATCCCACGAAGAGGCTTTTTTTTCAGGCTACTCCTGAAAAACATAGATGGTTATTCATGCATTAAAAGCTTTTGTACGGTTTCTTCATTGACTTTCCAAATAAGTTAAATCCTCTTTGTCAGAACAGTGAAAATTCTTTCTATTTTTGAGCTTGGAAATGAAATAGCATAGATTCAATGGGTTTTATAAAAAAATATGGGATTGGTATAGCGATTGTGTTAACAGTAATTGCTTGCGGAAAGAAAGTAAAAGTACCAAGGGAGTTTCCTCAAAAGGAAGAGATGGCTCAAATACTGGCAGATGTGCATTTTGCAGAAGCCACCCTGAGTCAGTCGCGTGATCTTTATCATTCCGGTGACAATGAGATTCCTGGTTATTATCGGTATGTGCTAAATAAGCATGAATTAACCAAACATGATTTTGATACCATCCTGGCATGGTATTCGGCTCATCCGCACCTTTTAAAAGAAGTATATGAGCAGACTATTTCCATATTAAGTGAAAAAGAGGCGCAGTTTGCTACGAAACCTGAAGATGAAGATAAAAAGTTAAAGCAACCTTTTAAGGCGGAGCAGGAAGATTTATGGAAAGGGGAGCGTGCCTATAAAGTAACCAAGAAGGATACCATAGACCGGTGTCTGCCTTTTACCCTTGAGGTAGATTCTTTGAATCGGGGGTTCTTGCGTTTGGTGGCACTCTATAAATTTGATAAAGGAGACTTGTTAAAGATGGCCAAGATGAGGATGGTGGCTGCATATGCTGATAGCAGTGCCGACTCGGCTGATTATCAAATTGAAGTTTCCTTCACAAAGAAACATGGTAACGTATCGTTAACTATTCCAAAAGACAAGCAGGTGGTTAGTATCAGCGGGTGTTTACTCGATCATGATACCAGTGAAGTAACCAATGTCAATATCGAGGATGTGAAGCTATTATATATTCCTCAAAAAGAATTTGAACTTAAGTAAGATGCGGAAAATAGCTGCTCATTACTTTTTAAAACCCGATGGATCGTGGGGAAGTAAACCTGTCATTTCGCTGAATGAACATGGTGTGATAACAGAAGTGAGGGAGATGGGTGTTGCCTTCAAAGAAGAGCCGGGGCTGGAATTTTATGGAGGGATTATTATTCCTGGGTTTGTTGAGGATTTATCAATTCTTCAAAGCTCCGTTTTAGAGGATGTAATTGAAACAAGTCGTTTTTTTAACCGGCTTTTTATAAAGGGAACCACCAGGGTTATTTTACCTGATTGCCCTGCTGCCCGGGTATATGCAGACCGTGAGAAACCAGAAGTGTGTTTCAGAAAGGGGACAATGAATCAGGTTCAATGGCCTTCTCAACTGGCCTGGGATAAATTGCTGGGATTAATTGGTAATGCTGATAGCAAAACGTTCCTGAGGATACTGCATGAAAACACTTGTGCGATTGGACAGCGAATTCAACAAGAGAAGATAGGCGTTATTGAACCGGGAGCACGGCCTGGCCTTTTATTACTGAGAGGGGTCGATTTAGAATCATTTACTCCAACAAGAAATATGAGTATTAAATTTTTAGAACCATGAATTTTCATAACCAATATACAGCCTTGATTGTTGAGGCTGCAATAAGTGCGGGTCGTGCCATTATGGATGTTTATCATCGGGACGATTTTAAAGTGCAGCTCAAAGAAGATCTTTCGCCATTGACCGAAGCTGATTTAAAGAGTAATGCCATTATTGAAGAGTACCTTCAGCAAACCGGTATCCCTGTTTTAAGTGAAGAGGGGCGTCATATGAGTTATGATGAAAGAAAGGAGTGGTCTGCTCTGTGGATTGTAGATCCCTTAGATGGGACTAAAGAGTTTGTCAAACGAAATGGTGAGTTTACCGTTAATATAGCTCTGGTAAAAGAAGGATATCCGGTAATTGGTGTTGTCTTCGCACCCTGGTTGGGTGATCTGTATGTGGGCGATGGGCTGGCGTCGTATTATTTTAAGCTTAGTGCTGATTGGAAAGAGTGTTCGTTTGATGAGATAGAGAAGGATTTGAATCCTGTGAATTTGCCTTCTGATAAAACGCAGCAGATTACCATGGTAGTAAGTATTAGTCATTTTTCTGAGGAGACGGCTGATTTTATTAAAAGGGTAGAGGCCCGCAAAGGAGCTGTTGATAAAGTTTCTGTAGGGAGTTCGTTGAAGATGTGTTTGGTGGCAGCTGGTAAGGCAGATGTCTATCCCCGGTTTGGGCCAACAATGGAGTGGGACACGGCAGCCGGTCAGGCCGTTCTTGAGGCCGCCGGTGCTAAATTGATAGATCTTGAGCAGAAGAAGCGAATGCGCTACAATCGGGAGAATTTAAAGAATACCTCATTTCTGGCTATGGGAAAAGGCGAAGATATGACCGCGTTTATTCGATAGATTAGGACAGTTATTTTTCCTGTTTCTTATCTGTGATGACCGCACTTTGATGGAAGTCAAGGTGTTGATTGGTAATTGATTTATTTATGCCCTAACCTGAATAAGCCAGGAAAGTACTTAGATTTAAGAAGTAAAAATTGAGCATTAACCTCATTCGATTTTATACTATTTAATGTTTTTTTTATCGGGACTTCGTCCCAGCCCCTACTTCATTTTTGGCATTGCCCCAAAAACGAAGCAAAAAACGCTAGTCAAATAAAAGCTTCCACCCGCCTCCTCGATGAATTTTTCCCAACCCACAGGCCTGAATTCCTGCATTCATTTTCGTCGCGCCCACGCCGGCCCGCTTATTTGACGGGCCTGCGCGCTTCCCATTATCTTGGCCAATCTCATATAATTAGTGTGGCGCAATAATCGAATTGAGATTATTAATTAGCAAAAATTAGCGTGTCGAGTCTTATAAAAATATCCTGCTAAAAAATACACAGACATTACTGATAAGACACCTATGTTTATTCAGAAGTACCCTGAAAAAAAGTCTCTTCGAGGGATGTTGCTTTTAGTTTGTTGTTTTAACAAGAATCATTATACACCGAGGAGGTGCTGAGACGCAGAGATTGTTCTTTGGAAAGTACAGGTTGTTTCAAAATATTTCTATCTGTTTCAATTTATCTCTAAGTGTTTCCATCTATTTCTCTCCTCTCTATATATATTTCCATCTAATTTGAACAACATGTTGGTAAAAATTAATGAGGAGGTGAAGTAATCCTGTGTAGTTATATTCGAGATGTTAACAGTTTTCCTTTGTTTTTGATAAAATTGAATTATTCATTGAATGACAGATTATAATTTGAAATTTAATCTGTAAGAGGATTGACTTTGCGGGAAAATATTTTTATATCTTTGTTTCTGATTTTTAAAAACTAATAATTAATTGAATATGCCTGCAATTGACAACTTTAACTTTTCAGGTAAGAAGGCCATTATTCGTGTAGATTTCAATGTGCCTCTGAATGATAAATTCGAAGTAACTGATGATACGCGTATTAAAGCCGCTTTACCTACCATTAAAAAGGTAATTAATGACGGTGGTTCTGCAATCATCATGTCTCACCTTGGTCGACCAAAAGGAAAAACCAATCCTGATTTTTCATTGGGACATATCAAAGGACATTTGGCTAAACTATTAGGCGTAGATGTTCAGTTTGCTTCCAATTGTGTTGGTGCTGAAGCTGAAGAGAAAGCTGCTGGTTTAAAAGCTGGTGAAGTTTTATTGCTTGAGAATTTGCGCTATCACCTTGAAGAAGAAGGTAAAGCTAAAGTAGCTGAAGGTGCTTCTGAAGAAGAAGCTAAAGCAGCAAAGGCAGAAATGAAAGAAAAGCAACAAGCCTTTTCAAAAGCGCTTGCTGGATTAGCTGATGTATATGTTAACGATGCCTTTGGAACAGCTCACCGGGCTCATGCTTCTACTGCTGTAATTGCAGACTTTTTCGATGCTGACAGTAAAATGTTTGGCTATCTCATCGAGAGCGAGGTAACCAGCCTGGATAAAGTGTTGAAATCTCCTCAGCGTCCGATGACAGCTATCATGGGTGGAGCCAAAGTATCCACAAAGATTACGATCATTGAAAACATGCTTGATAATGTGGATAACCTGATTGTCGGTGGTGGTATGATTTTTACTTTTGTGAAAGCTATGGGTGGTCAAATCGGATCGTCTCTGTGTGAGGATGATTACCTTGAATTAGCAAAAGGAATTATCAATAAAGCGAAAGAAAAAGGTGTTAATCTGATTATTGCCAGTGATTGTGTTGCTGCTGATAAGTTTGATGCAAATGCTAACACTAAAGTGGTTGCTTCCGGTGAAATTGAACCAGAATGGTTAGGTCTTGATGTTGGTCCTGATACTATTTCAACATTTAAAGAAGTAATTGGTAATTCAGGAACAATTCTATGGAATGGTCCTGCCGGTGTATTTGAAATGGAAAAATTTGCTGCCGGAACCAAAGCAATTGGTGATGCTGTTGTTGAGGCCACTAAAAAAGGTGCATTCTCATTAGTTGGTGGTGGTGACTCGGTTGCTGCTGTTAATAAATTCGGAATTGCCGAAGGGGTTTCTTATATCTCTACTGCTGGTGGTGCTCTTCTTGAATACCTTGAGGGAAAAGAATTGCCAGGAATTAAAGCGATTCGTGGTTAATAATATCGAATTACTATAATTTGAAAGCCTGCTGATTTTTTCAGCAGGCTTTTTTTTGAATGAAGATTTTGAAGGAAATCAGGATGGTGGTCGTAGCGTTTTTTTGCTTCGTTTTTGGCAATGCTAAAAATGAAGCAGAGTCTGGGACAACGGACCGGTTATAAAAAATAGACTACCAGGTAGTTTGGGATCGAATTCAGGTTAGTCGTATTTCATAAACTTGAGAGATGCGCTGTGTTTGGGCAGGCGATAAAGAGGAGACACATGAGAGATGCAGGGGATAATTGCAGGAGATACTGAGCAATAGACCTGGAGATGCGTATCATTTGCTCCGGAGATGCAGGGCATTTGCTCGAGAGATGCGTATCATTTAGGTCAAAAGATGCGCATCTCTTTACCCAAAAGATACGCATCACACGGGCAAGAGATGCGCATCTCCTGACCACCTGTCCCGCAGGGCAATATTTATTCCCCTTTAATACCTCCTTGCTAACTGCTAACTGTTCACTGTTCACTGCTCACTGTTAATTGTTCACTGCTAACTGTTAACTGTCTCATGTTCTCTGTTCCTTGTAAATTGAAATAGTATCTTTGTGCGTTTTAAAAATTAACACAGATGATTACACCACTTTATAATATCGGTATTGGATTGATGACTGCCGGACTGAAGTTGGCAGCCATTTTTAACGAAAAAGCCCGGCTATTGGTAAATGGACGAAAGCAGCTTTGGCGTGACCTTGAGACAGCAGCTGTTGATGGACCGACTATCTGGGTACATGCGGCCTCGTTAGGTGAGTTTGAACAAGGTCGTCCTTTGATTGAGGCCATTAAAAAGAAACATCCTGAAAAGAAGATTGTATTAACATTTTTCTCTCCATCGGGGTATGAGATAAGGAAAGATTATGAGTTGGCGGATTATGTCTTTTATTTGCCGGCGGATACGCAGCGGAAAGCGCGTAAGTTTATTGAAAAAATAAATCCGGAAGTTGTTTTCTTTATTAAGTATGAATTTTGGTATCATTTTTTAACCCAACTCAAAAGGAAGAATATACCTGTTTATGGTGTATCGGTGATTTTTCGTTCATCACAGGCCTTTTTTAAGTGGTACGGCGGTTGGTTTAGGCGAATGTTGAAAGCGTTTGAGTATTTCTATGTGCAGGATGAGGTTTCCGGCCAATTGTTGAATAAAATTGGGTTGAAGAATTATACCGTGGCCGGGGATACCCGTTTTGACCGGGTAGCAGAGATTGCAGCGGCATCCAAGGAGATTGATCTGGCTAAGCAGTTTGCCGGCGAAAGTAAAGTAATTGTAGCTGGGAGTACCTGGCCCGGAGATGAAAAGATACTCTTGAAATACATCAATGAGGTGAAAGAAGATGTTAAGCTGATTATTGCGCCTCATGTGATAGGGGAAGAGCATATTAAGCAGATTGAAGCCGGATTGCAGGTCAAAACTTTCAGGTATACCAATGCACCCGAAAATCCTCAGGATTACAAGGTGATGATTGTAAATACAATGGGGATGTTGTCAGCGATCTATAAATATGGGCAGGTAGCCTATATTGGTGGTGGATTCGGGTCGGGCATTCATAATACCCTTGAGGCTGCGACTTATAGTATGCCGGTGATATTTGGACCAAACTATAAGAAGTATAAAGAAGCCTGTGATTTGGTGGATTTGAAGGCCGGATTTGAAATAGTTAAAGGGAGTGATTTTGATTTGTTAATGGGGAAATTTTGGGAAGAGAGTGGTTTCCTTAGTACGTCGGGCGTTAGTGCTGGCGCATATGTGGCAAAAATGTGTGGTGCTACATCGCTAATTATGGATCAGGTTATAAAATAAACGGGAAAGAAAATATTCTAAAAACGAAAAAGAGGTCTTAAATGACCTCTTTTTTTATGGGGAGATTGGTTGTTGTAACAAACAGGGAGCCAGGGATAAATAAATAATTTGATTTCTTTGTGAATAACTTATCAACAGGTGAAAAATGGGGTCTTAGTAAGTTGTTGATATTGTTCCAAATTTTGGAATCTCCGGTTTGTGAAAAAGGGGCACGGGGAGGGTGTTTTCTTCCAAAATCATCCTTTTTAAAGGTTCAAATCAGGGAGTTGAACTTTTCCAATAAATGGATTTTAAAAATCCTTAAAACGTTAAAGAATTTTCTTTTTGGGTAACTTTTCGAATTTTATAAAATAGTAAATAGTTGAAAAACAAGAGTAAGAAGTCTCAAAATGGATAACTTCCGCAGATTGTTAATAAAAAATGTTTGTCAAGCGAAGAGACCTTTTATAACTTGCAAGCATCAAAAAACAGCAAGTATCAAAAATTAAAAATCATTCATTCAATACATTAAAATATTATTGGCAGCATGGCAGTTCAAGAAATCGACCTACAACCCCAAGTTATGGAAAAAGTCTACACTGTTGAGGAAGCATTTAAGTCCGCATTGGAATATTTCCAGGGCGATGAGTTAGCCGCTAGAGTGTGGGTAAATAAGTATGCTCTTAAAGATTCTGATGGCAATATATATGAGCTAAATCCCGATGAGATGCATTGGCGTTTGGCACGTGAAGTAGCACGTATTGAGGAGAAATATCCCAATCCGATGTCCGTAGAGAAATTGCATCAACTGTTTGAGCATTTTAAATATATCGTACCCCAGGGCGGGCCAATGGCTGGCATTGGTAACGATTTCCAGGTTGCATCGCTGTCCAATTGTTTTGTGATCGGTAATGAAGGACCATCCGATTCTTATGGTGGCATCATGAAGACCGATCAGGAGCAGGTTCAGTTGATGAAACGTCGCGGTGGTGTTGGACATGATTTGTCTCATATTCGTCCTAAAGGGTCACCTGTTAAGAACAGTGCCTTGACGTCAACCGGGATTGTTCCTTTTATGGAGCGTTATAGTAATTCAACACGTGAGGTGGCTCAGGATGGTCGCCGGGGCGCATTGATGTTGAGTGTGTCGGTTAAACATCCCGATTCCGAGCAGTTTATTGATGCCAAACTGGAGCAGGGTAAGATTACCGGTGCCAATGTTTCCGTTAAAATCGATGATGATTTTATGGAAGCAGTTGTAGGCGGAAATAAATATACGCAGCAATATCCGATTGATTCAAAGAGTCCTAAATATAAAAAAGCCATTGAGGCTGGTCAGTTATGGAATAAAATTGTGCACAATGCCTGGAAATCGGCTGAACCAGGAATTCTTTTCTGGGATACGATTATTCGGGAATCAGTGCCCGACTGTTATGCAGATTTGGGATATCGTACCGTTTCAACAAATCCATGTGGAGAGATTCCATTGTGTCCATATGATAGCTGTCGTTTGATTGCCATCAATCTGTATTCGTACGTGGAGGATCCGTTTACTCCTGAAGCTAAATTTAACTTTGAGTTATTTAAGGAGCACGTAGGGTATGCGCAGCGCATTATGGATGACATCATTGATCTTGAACTGGAGAAAATTGATGGTATTATCGCCAAAATTAATGCTGATCCTGAGCAGAAAGAGGTGAAGCGTGTCGAAAGAGAGTTGTGGGAGAATATCCGTCACAAAGCTAATGAAGGAAGACGTACTGGTGTGGGTATCACCGGAGAGGGCGATATGTTAGCTGCTTTAGGTTTGCGCTATGGTAGTGACATCGCGGTTAATTTCTCTGTTGAGGTTCAAAAGAATTTAGCTTTGGCAGCCTATCGTTCTTCAGTGGATATGGCTAAGGAGCGTGGAGCTTTCCCTATTTATGACTATCAGAAAGAGAAGAAGAATCCATTTATACAGCGTTTGTTCAGGGTTGATGAGACGTTGAAAGAGGAGATGAAAAAGTATGGTCGTCGTAACATTGCTTTGTTGACCATTGCACCAACAGGAACAACTAGTTTAATGACGCAGACCAGTTCCGGTATTGAGCCTGTTTTTATGCCTGTTTATAAACGTCGTCGGAAGGTGAATCCAAATGATCCGGAAGTAAGGATTGATTTTGTGGATGAGGTTGGCGACAGCTGGGAAGAGTTCATTGTTTTCCATCACAAGTTTGTTACCTGGATGGAAGCGAATGGCATTGATACCACGAAAAATTATTCCCAGGACGAAATTGATGCATTGATTGCAAAGTCACCATACTATAAGGCTACTTCCAATGATGTGGATTGGTTGAATAAAGTGAAGATGCAGGGAGAAGTGCAGAAGTGGGTTGATCATTCCATTAGTGTGACCATTAACTTGCCGGCTGATGTGTCTGAAGAGTTGGTTGGACAATTGTATGTGGAAGCCTGGAAGAGTGGCTGTAAAGGGGTAACGGTTTACCGGGATGGTTGTCGTGCCGGTGTCTTGATTTCCGGAAAAGAGAAGAAAGAGGAAGCAGGATTTAAATTTCCAAAGAACCGTCCGCATGAATTAGAGGCTGACGTGGTACGTTTCCAGAACAATAAAGAGAAGTGGATCGCTTTTGTGGGACTTCTGGATGGAAAACCATATGAAATCTTTACCGGTATAGCTGATGATGAAGATGGATTGTTACTTCCTAAATCAGTGATGAAAGGAAAGATTATTAAAAATCGTGAAGAGGATGGTGCCAGCAGGTATGATTTTCAGTATAAAAATAAGCGGGGTTATAAAACAACCATTGAAGGTCTTTCTTATAAGTTCGACAAAGAGTTTTGGAACTATGCTAAATTAATATCCGGAGTTCTTCGTCATGGTATGCCTATTGAAGATGTGATTCATCTGGTTTCAGGTCTGTTGCTGGATAGTGAATCAATCAATACATGGAAAAATGGCGTTGAGCGTGCTCTGAAGAAATATATTCCCAATGGCACAAAAGCTAAAAAAGGAAAGTGTGATAATTGCGGTTCTGATGAATTGATTTACCAGGAAGGTTGTTTGATCTGCCAGAGTTGCGGATCGTCTAAATGTGGATAATATATTGCCAATATATGTAACTAAAAAGGAGGGAGGCTTTTGATGGTCTCCCTTTTTTTATTTCTGTGTTTTTTACTGGGAGAGGCGTTGGTAAGTCTATCGGGTAGATTGTGTTTGATACCCTTAAATTGGAAGAACTCTGTCTTTTCCCATCTGTTCATTTGATTATCTTTGCAAAAAAATAATGACGATATGACGAATCAAAAGGTTAGGGTACGCTTTGCCCCAAGTCCTACCGGACCTCTGCATATTGGAGGAGTGCGTACGGCACTTTTCAATTATCTGTTTGCTCGCCAGCATGGCGGTACATTTATTTTACGTATTGAGGATACTGATTCCACTCGGTTTGTGCCGGGTGCCGAGGAATATATAAATAATAGTTTGGCCTGGCTTGGTATGCAGGTCGACGAAGGCGGTTTGGAAGGAAAAGGTGAATATGGCCCTTACAAGCAAAGTGAACGCAGAGAGATATATTCAAAATATGCCAAGCAGTTGGTGGAAACAGGCTGGGGATATTATGCCTTTGATACGCCCGCAGAATTGGATGCTTTGCGTGCCGAGGCTGAAGCTTCAAAGAAGGCCTTCGCCTATGATATGCACAGTCGTCTTAGCTTGAAGAACTCTCTTTCGTTGAGTGAAGAGGAAGTGAAGAGCCGAATGGAAAGTGGTGAGCCATGGGTGATTCGTTTTAAAATGCCTGAAAATGTTGAGGTGCATACCAATGATATGGTGCGCGGTGCCGTGGCGTTTAATACCAATACCCTGGATGATAAAGTGCTTTATAAAAGTGTGGACCAGTTGCCAACTTATCACCTGGCAAATATTGTGGATGACCGCTTGATGAAGATCAGCCATGTGATTCGTGGCGAGGAGTGGTTGCCTTCAGTACCGTTGCACGTGATGCTTTATCGTGCTTTTGGATGGGAAGATGAGATGCCGCAATTTGCCCACTTGCCATTGATTTTGAAACCTACCGGAAAAGGTAAGCTTTCCAAGCGTGATGGAGACAAAGGGGGATTCCCGGTATTCCCGCTTGACTGGAAACTGAATGATGGCAATGTGGCCGCTGGTTACCGCGAAAGTGGTTATTTCCCGGAGGCATTGGTTAATCTTCTGGCTTTGTTGGGATGGAATCCTGGTGATGACAGGGAGTTATTCTCCATGGATGAATTGATAGAAGCATTTTCTATTGAACGTGTGAATAAATCGGGTGCCCGTTTTGATCCGGATAAAGCAAAATGGTTTAACCAGCAGCATTTAGTACGCAAGAGTGATGAAGAAATTGCTACGCTGTTTACTGAAGAATTGAAGGAAAAAGGCGTGGAGGCTGCTCCTGAAATGGTTGTAAAAGCCGTTGGTCTCGTGAAGGAACGTGTTAATTTTGTGAGTGAGCTGTGGGATCAGGTTGCTTTCTTTTTCCAGGCTCCTGTTCAATATGATCCCAAAGTGGTGAAGAAACGGTGGAAAGAAAGTATCCCCGGATTCATGACCGAGCTGGCCGGCAAGTTGGATGCAATGACCACTTGGCAGGCTGAAGATATTAAAGCTACTACAGCTGCTTTGATTGAAGAAAAAGAACTGGGTTTTGGATTGGTGATGAATGCTTTCCGATTAACTTTAGTAGGAGGTGGATTTGGTCCCGATTTGATGACTATTGCCGAGATGATTGGTAAGGAAGAAACCATCAATCGTGTACGGACCGCCGTAGAGGTTATTGGAGCTTAAAAGTTTTTATCTTTTCCAAAGTTTAAAACTTTGGAAAAGATACCAGGTAATAAAATACAAAAATCCCGCATCCAAAGATGGATGCGGGATTTTCTATATTATCTATTCAATAATTACTTTTTCTTCTTGCTCCAGGAATCACGCAGAGCCACTGTGCGGTTAAAGATCACCTGCTTTTCTGTTGAGTCTTTATCAATACAGAAATAGCCCAGACGTTGGAACTGATAACGCTCAATGCCATCCTCAAAGTTGGCACCTGCATCTTTGTAGTTAGGCTCAATATAGCAGTTGTCAATTACTGATAAAGAATCCGGGTTCAGGAACTCCAAAAACTCTTTGTCCTTGTGTCCGTCGGGTGCTTCATCCATAAATAGACGGTCGTATTGTTTCACCTGCACGGTTTTGCTGTGTTCAATGCTCACCCAGTGCAATGTGCCTTTCACCTTGCGGTTACTGCCTTCCATGCCACTCTTGGTGTTGGGATCGTAGGTGCAGTGGATCTCCGTAATTTCGCCACTCTCATCCTTCTCGATGCCTTCGCATTTCACGATATAGGCATTTTTCAGGCGTACTTCACGGCCCACATCCATGCGGAAAAATTTCTTGGGTGCATTCTCCATGAAATCTTCGCGCTCAATGTATATCTCACGGCTGAATGGCAAAGTACGTGTGCCCATGCTTTCATCTTCCGGATTATTGATGGCTTCCATCCATTCCACTTGTCCTTCGGGGTAGTTGGTGATGATAACTTTTACCGGATTCATTACCGCATACACACGGGGAGCTCGCTTGTTCAGGTCTTCGCGTACGCAGTGCTCCAGTAGTGATACATCAATCACATTTTCGCGTTTAGCTACGCCAATCTCATCGGCAAAGCGGCGGACTGAAGCAGGGGTATATCCACGGCGACGCAGACCGGATATGGTTGGCATGCGTGGATCGTCCCATCCTGATACATAGTTCTCGTTTACCAGTTGTAGCAGCTTACGTTTACTCATAACTGTGTAGTTGAGGTTCAGGCGGGCAAACTCAATTTGTCGCGGGCGTGCTTCCGGAGCGGGTTCTCCCTCCAGAATCTGATCAAGGAACCAATTGTACAGTGGACGGTGTACTTCGAACTCCAGGGTACAGATGGAGTGGGTGATACCTTCTACGAAGTCTCCCTGTCCATGAGCAAAGTCGTACATGGGATAGATACACCATTTGTCACCGGTGCGGTGGTGGTGTCTTTTCAGAATGCGGTACATCAAAGGATCACGCATGTGCATGTTGGGCGATGCCAGGTCTATCTTCGCGCGAAGCACTTTTTCGCCTTCTTCAAATTCACCGTTTTTCATCCGTTCAAACAGATCCAGGTTTTCTTCCACGGAACGGTTACGGAACGGACTCTCTTTGCCAGGTTCGGTTGGTGTGCCTTTTTGTGAGGCAATTTGTTCGGCAGACTGGTCATCTACATAGGCCTTGCCTTTTTTGATGAGTTTCACCGCCCAGGCATAGAGTTGATCAAAGTAATCGGAGGTAAAACGTGGTTCACCCTGCCATTCGAAGCCCAGCCATTTTACATCTTCCTTGATGGAATCCACATACTCCACATCTTCCTTCACCGGGTTGGTGTCGTCAAAGCGCAGGTTGGTGGCACCATTGTAATGCTTTCCAAGGCCAAAATTCAGGCAAATGGATTTGGCATGACCGATGTGCAAATAGCCGTTGGGCTCAGGCGGAAAACGCGTAAGTACTTTTCCCTGATTCTTATTTTCTTGTAAGTCTTTATCTATTTCCTGATGGATGAAATTTGATTTTAATGTTTCGTCGGTAGGCGTTTCAATGTGCTCTTTGCTCATATGCTAACGTATTGAATGATTTCTCCTTTAATCTTTTATTTATCTTTTGTTCGAAGATGACAGCTTTCGTGTTATTACCGGTTTAATATTTCTGCTTATCTACCTGCCAGATGAATTTGGCCCCAAAGTTAGTTTGGTTTATGGGGTTACTTGTTTGGTCAAACGGTGTTGATATTCAAGTTTCCTTATCCATTGTCAGATTTATAATGGTATAACGGTCTGTCTTTATAAGCCTACAAAAATAGCTGTTTTTCATTGTAAAAACCTGAAGATTTGGAATCAAAAGGTTATTTTCGCTGGCAAATTTTACTTTTAATAGTGATGAAAGAGAAACTGACGGGGCTTATTGAGCTGGAAGAAATGGAGTTTTATGCCTATCACGGCTGTTTTAAAGAGGAACAAATTGTTGGAAATCGTTTTTTAGTAAATATTGCTTTGGAGACCGAGTGCAGTACACCCGCTGAATCTGACAGTATCAATGATGCTTTAAATTATGTGCAGGTGTATGAAATAACCAGGGAACAGATGATGCAAAAATCACATTTGCTGGAGCATTTGGCTAACCGTATTCTAGATGCTATTTATGCGCGGTTTCCTTTTATTGTAAGCGCCCGGGTAAAAGTATCGAAGATGAACCCACCAATGGGGGGACAGATGAAATGTGTAAGCGTGACCTTAGCCCGTTAAAAAGTAGATTAGTCAAAAGAGAGGAGTTTTTGTGTGACTGTATTTGTGATAAACGGATGAAGGGATATATTTCATCCTGATTATTGAAAAACTGTGATGATAATAAAAAGAGAGTCTTCAGTAAACTGTTATTTTCTCTTAAATTATTTGCCTTTTTTTTTTGATAATCCGCATTGATAGTTTTTGTGTTTGAAATTTGAAAAAACAGCATCCAATGACTGATGAAGGAATTGTAAAAAAGATATGTCCCAAGTGTGGCGCCTCGTTTGAGTGTTACCGTACCTCGAAAAAGGCTTGTTGGTGTGAAAATTTTAAAATTTCTCCAAAAAACCTTAAGGTGTTGGCAGAGAAATACTCCAGCTGTTTATGTCCTGATTGTTTGGCGTTATTTGGCGAAAAGAAGGAATAAAAATTTGTTCAGAAGGAAAATTATCCTTTTATTTGCAACCCGAAAGAACAATGGTCGGTTGGCCGAGTGGCTAGGCAGTGGTCTGCAAAACCATCTACGGCGGTTCGAATCCGCCACCGACCTCAAAAAGCTGAAACATTTCGTTTCAGCTTTTTTTATGTCCGCACTTTTTTCTTATGAAACATCTTGCGAAATGAATACTAGGGCCTGCAAAGTTATTCCCCCGGGCTGTAAAATGAATACTTCAGGCTATGAACGGCTATGTTCATTATTCTGTGTGACTCTTAATTTTTAGCTTATTTTCATATCTGTGACCACAATTGTCATAAAGAGTTCTTATTTGAAGTAAATAAGGGGTATTTATTCAGGTATTTAAGGGCGCTTTGTGGTTATGTGGGATTGATTGGACATCCCGCCTTCAAGAAATAACGTAAAGAAATTTAACGGACTGGAACGTTAAGAATGAAAATCTGTTTGAGCGGTTGACTTGTCTGCGTCTAATTAGAGTTACACAACATTTTGTTGGGATGTCAAATCCTGGGTAATCTGTGTTTCTATCTGTCTCAATATATCTCCTTATTTCCACTTGTTTCCCTATTTCAATCTGTCTCCATTTGTTTCCATCTAACTTCTATCTTCTAATCCCTCACAAAATGCCCCTTGGCGTTTATCATGTAAAGCTTTTACTTAAACATGCATTTCGGGCACTCGTCCAGTATTTTTTTTTCTTCTTATTCTGCTGCTGTAGTTTTGAGCCAGTAATAAAAACATTAATTGGGACAATAATGAGAGCAAGTATTATTTATCTGGCGATTGCATTGTTTTGTATTTGTAGTCCGGATGGTTATTCACAGGATAGTTCAAACGAGGGGCTGCCCGATAAAAAGTTTCATTTTGGATTTATTTATCCCGTTACCAGTGATGGTTGGGCAAGCAGGCAATATTGTTACAACTTTTCTTTTTCGATGATTGAAAGTCAAGTGGGAGGGGTGCATGGTTTTGCCCTGGCGCCGCTGACGAATATTTTTCATGGGCCATCAAACGGATGTGTTATTAGCGGGGTGGGCACCTATGCTAAAGATAGCTTCAAAGGCGTTGAGGTGGGTCCCCTCTTTAATATTAATCGGGGAGATATGAATGGAGTCGCTTTTTCCGGTGTTTTCAACAGTGTTAAAGGCAGCATGAAGGGATTGCAATTTGGTGTTGTTAATCAAGCTCAGTCACTTTCGGGTGTGCAGTTTGGTGTGTTGAATATTTGTGATTCTGTATCGGGAGGTGTTCCCATCGGACTTATCAACATTGTTAAAAACGGCTATTTGAAATTTGAATTTCTTTTCGAGGAGACCCTGAACAACACGGTTAATATGAAGCTCGGAACTCCCCAATTTTACACTATTTTTGCTGGCGGGGTACATTATGCATCTGCTAAAGCATATGTGGCAAGCGGTATGGGTTTTGGTCGGATAGTTCATGATTCAGCTCGTTCCAGTGCATCGCTTGATTTATTGTGTTATAGTATTTACAGCCATATGGATGAGGATCAGTTGAATCTTCTGAATCAACTGCGACTGACTTTTACTACCCGGTTGAGTGATGGTTTGAAGTTAGTATGGGGGCCGTCAGTTAATGTGATGTATTCAAAAAATAAAGAAGGAAAAGACCTTGATTTAGCCACCGAGATGGTACCCTATCATTTATGGCGTAAGCAGGGCGATAACTGGGATCTAAAGATGTGGCCAGGTGTGGTAGCTGGTATACGGTTTTAAGGATTTGAACAAATAGCGATTGGTTTTTTAGTTTTTGGAATGGATTCTTACGCCATCATTTTTTTAAAAAAGTAAAGACGTGAAAAATAAGAAGCTCCTATTGTTTTACTTGTGTTGCCTGATGTCGGTGGTGATTTTCATAGTGAATTATTTTCTTTGTGAATACGATAGTAATAGTGTACCTAATCTGGTTTGGGATCCATTGCGCATTATAGGAATATTCTTTCATCCGATACTACTCTATGTTTCATTGATAGTGGATTATAAATTGGTCCATTTGCTACAAAAAAGGTTGCCCTGGGGGAAAAAAAATTATTTGCGGCTGTTTTTTGAGTTTTTACTCACCTTGTTATGGTCGGTTTTTTTTCTATTTCTCTCCTTTATGAGTGTTACTAAATTGCTCGATATTCTGAATTATCCTTATGATATGCGGGAAGTAAAGGCTTCGTTTGCTGTGAATATCATTTTTATGGAAGGAATAAACGGTTTGTTTGTGGCTATTATGGAAGGACGTTATTTTTTCCAACAATGGAAAAAATCATTGATGGATGCCCGGGAACTGGCTTTTCAAACTGAAAAACTGGAAAAAGAGAATGTGTCGCTGCGGTTTGAAGCCCTCAAGGCTCAATTGAACCCTCATTTCTTATTTAATAACCTCAGTGTGCTTTCGTCGTTGTGTTATCCGGAGCCATCGCCATTAAAAGCGAAACAGTTTATTGATGAGTTTTCGAGGATATACCGTTACATCCTTTCGGTGAGAGATGAGTTGATTGTGGATTTGAACCAGGAGCTTCTTTTTTTAGATGCCTATGTTTTTTTGCTTAAGCTTCGTTTTGAAGCGGGTATTGTTTTTAATGTGGATGTGGACGATGGCAGTAAGCAGCTTTTGTTGCCACCTTTGACCCTCCAGATGTTGGTTGAAAATGCCATGAAGCACAATGAGGTGTCGTTGGAAAACCCGTTGGTCATTGATATTGTGGCACGACAGGATACATTAGTAGTGAAGAACAATATTAATCGAAAGAGTGATGTGGAGAGCCCTGGCGGTTTTGGTAATCAGCGGTTGTTTCATTATTATGGAATGATGTCAGAAATGGTGCCGGTGATTGAGGAATCGGAGGAGTGTTTTGTAGTACGACTGCCTTTGTTGAAGGATGAATAAGGTGGAGTAGATACCGTCAATAGTTCAGGTATTCGTTTTAATTTTAGGATCTCGGAGATTGGGGAGAACCAATGGGGAAGGGTATTTAGGGAATTGAAATAGGTAAAAAACAGTTGTTTCTTTTTTATCTAAATTCTATTGAATAATTATCAGAAGGAAATAAAGTGAATGTTGTTATAGTCGAAGATGAGCCACTGGTAGCCAGGAATCTGGGCCAGTTATTGCATGAAATAGATGCTTCCATTCAAATAGATGCTACTTTGGGGAGTATAAAGGAGGCGGTAAAGTGGTTGAAGAGTAATCACACTGATTTGATCTTTCTGGATATTCACCTTTCCGATGGAAATAGTTTTCGGATTTTTGATGAGGTGCAGGTAAACACGCCGGTGATTATTACCACATCGTATGATAAATATGCCATTGAAGCCTTTAACCTCTGGAGTATCTCCTATATTTTAAAACCGGTGAGTATTGAGGCGCTGCAAAAAAGTATGGAGAAGTTTCACCGAATTCAGTCTATCCAGCAAATGGATGTGACGCTTGATGAATTAAAAAGGGTTTTAAATCATGAGCCGCCGGTGTATAAGAAACGGTTTATGGTTCATTTTGGAAGTAAAATCCGGTCAGTCAACACCACCGATATTGCTTATTTCATTATTCAGGACCGATCTGTTTTTCTTTGTGACCAGGAAGGGAAACGTTACCCGGTGGACTATTCCCTTGACCAGTTAGAGGCACAGTTAGATCCTGACAACTTTTTTCGTGTCAACCGTAAGATGCTTGTCAATCACGAAGCCATTGAAAACATGTATTACCTGTCACCCGGCAGTATCGGATTAGAGGTTAGGTATGCTGCTAAAGAAGATAGCTCCGTTAGCTTGTCCCGGACCACCCGGTTTAAGAAATGGTTGAATTGCTAGTGACAGTTGTGAAGGGGAGAGATAAAAGTAGTTATTAACATAATTGCCTGAGGTGTTACGCCATTGTTCTTTCGGTGCGCCCAATATCAACTTGTGTAGGTGCCTTATTTTACCTTTTCTCCTTTGTTCATTTACCTGTCTCGTTTTTTCTTAAACCTTACACCCAAAACCATACATCTTGTTCTCCTTCTTTTATCCTGCAAAGAAGCTAATTTTCATTCACTCTTTATCTCCTCCATTTGCCTTAGACCTTTAATCTTTTTCCATCTCTTGACTAAGATTATTACTTTCTTTGTAAGAAAAAGGGAGGATGACTTTTCAGTTTTTTGTTGTGGCACTTTACGTGCTTTTGCCGTTATTGATTCTTTACTTGTGTAAGCGTTATGCTTTTTTGAACCGTATTGGTGCAGTCATTCTGTCCTATGCGGTTGGTCTCATTCTGGCTCAGTTGGGATTTGCCGACGCCCGTTTTTATGCGTTGCAGGAAATCGTTATGTCGATGGCGGTGCCGTTGGCTATTCCCTTGTTATTGTTCTCCTCCAATGTGAAGGCTTGGCGCAAGCTGGCGGCAAAACCTTTTTATTCACTTCTTTTTGCCTTGATTTCGGTGGTTATTTCTGTGTTGTCCGGCTATTTTATTTTTAAAGGTGATGCTAATGGATTTAACAAGGTCGGTGGCCTTTTGGTGGGGGTTTACAGTGGCGGAACACCCAACCTGGCATCCCTCAAGTTAATGCTGGATGTGGATGAGGAAATTTATCTGGCAGTCCACTCCTACGATATGGCGGTGAGTACGCTTTATCTTTTTTTGTTGATGGGTATAGGGCGTCAGTTGTTTCAACTGGTGTTGCCCGGTTATATTTCACCCTTAGAAACCAGCAGGGATTCTATGAGTATTCATACTCAAAGGATGAACTGGCGAAATAAAACACATTTGGCAGCTTTACTAAAGGTGTTTGTGTTGGCTCTGTTAATTGTTTTGGTGGCTGGGGGCATCATGTTATTGGTGCCGGAATCAATGCAGATGGTGATCTTTATTTTTGTGATCACCGGTCTTGGTATCGTTGCCTCGTCCAATACACGTGTCAATACGACTAAAGGTTCGTTTGAAGCCGGGATGTACCTGGTGTTGATCTTTAGTGTGGTGGTAGCCTCCAAGGTGGAGATTGGAGAGCTTACTGAGGTTAATCCACTATTGTTTGGTTATATGTCGTTTGTGGTGTTTGGTAGTTTATTGTTGCATGTGATTTTTGCACGTTTCAAAAAAATTGATGCGGATACGGTTATCATCACTTCCGTGGCCCTGATATGTAGTCCTCCTTTTGTGCCCGTATTGGCCGGGTCGCTGCGTAATAAGGAGATCATCTTTCCTGGTATCACCATAGGACTCATAGGCTATGCCTTGGGTAATTATCTGGGTTTTCTAATAGCAATAGTGCTTCAGTGGATTTAGTTCTTTAGAATGTTAGCAGGATAGAATAATGACCTGGTTTTATGGTGGGGAAGTAATTTTTATTCCTGACAGGAAGTTGATTGGATGAGGTATATTTTGATCAAGCTCTAACTTTCTGCCGAGCTATCAAAAATAAAAGCCGGACACTTTTGGTTGGAAGTTTCTTTATTAACATCTCTGAAACTGATGTTGATATTTTCCCTGGCCAGTAAGTGTCAGCTTGTAAGGAGTGAGGATTCAATAAATAGGATAGTGTTTAGACGCCTGCTTCGATGCGGGCTTCTATAATTCTTTCTGCCTGATATTGTCTGGCAAAAGAATTTTTACTTCTTAATTTTAAAGGCTCGCCATCTTTGTATATGGCAAAATAGGAGAATTTCTCACCTGCAGTGGCAAACTTTCGTATTTCATACCCTTTGCTATAAGTTTTGGTCTCAATCTCTTCAAAGACAAACTTGTTTACCGGCTCTGGTTTGGGCTCGGGTTCGGGAGTTTTCTCCTTAATTTCTTCTTCAGCTTTTTTTTCTTCTTCAAATTTGATGTTTTCCAAGACATTGTCGACCAACTCCCGGAGCGGACCTTCCAGGTCGTGTTGCAACTTAAGAAGTGCGTAGTACATTTCTTTGGCTGCTCCTAAGACCATTAAGTCATTTTGGATGTTGGGCCTGTTTAAATCGCATGAGGCGATAACGGTGTTGTCCTTTAAACTGATAATGTAACCTTTTCCTTCGTCTTTGTTAAAACGATAAGTCCAGGCACCCTCTGTAATTGCCATAATAATTTCCTTCTTTAATTATGAATTGTAGAGAAACAAAGCCTGTGCCTAATAGGGCTTTTATTTGTCTATCAAAAATATGAATAATTTGCGAAAGATGGTACTTAAATAAAACAGCATCCTTGAAATGTGCTTAAATAGTGAATTATTGTGCTATTATGAAAAGACGAATTATTTGTGTGAAGTTTCCTGATTGTTAATGGTATCTAGGGGTTAGGTCTTTATTTTATAAATGTTAGAAAGAAAAAGATAATGTTAAACGAAATTAGTGTGGAAAAATTTAAATGATAATTTGATTGTTGTTTCCTGAGAATAATTTGTTCAAAAGCGCATGGCTGCCGACGCCTCATTCCGGGTGAAGTTCTTTGGGTATAATACAGGAACATGCCCGGGCGATCGGGTGTTTTTCGTTGTTGAATTTTATTAACATGATAATTAAAAGTTAAACATATGATTTTAGGGATTAATTATTTGAAGACGATAATTGAGGTGAAAAATTAAAATTTAACCCTTATTTTAGGACTTTCAACCCATAATCATGAAGACTTGTTCCAGATTCCCTCTACTGTTATTAATTTTTTTTAGTTGGATACTTTTTTCTTCTAACAACGGAAGTGGCGACTCCATACCGGATCGGCAATTGAATGAGTTGGCATTAAAAGCTGTGAAGTTGGCTCCGGATCAACCTGATAGTGCCAGGTACCTGGCTTATTATGTATTGGGTGCGGGGAAGGCTGGTAATAAGCCCTTAATGGCTAATGGTCATTTTGCTTTGGGAGAAGCCTATTATTATCTTCAGGAGTATGATTCTGCATTAACAGCTTACGAAACTTCACGGGACTTATACCTGGTGGTTAAAGATACCTCAAGATTAGCAGCTGCTTATAATAACATCGGTCTTCTCTGTTTTTTTAAAGCTCGGTATGATCGGGCGCTGGATGCCTATAAGGCTTCTCTTGAATTGGAAGAAAAACGTAATAACCGTTTGGGAATTGCCCAGTCGCACCATAACATCGGGATGATATTTGGCCGGTGGGAGCACTATGATCAGCTCTCTGAACATTACGGGATAGCGATAGAGATATACAAAGAGCTGGGTGAAGAGGAATCAGTGGCCAACCTTAATAATAACCTGGGAGTCATCAGGGCGCGTCAGAATGAGTATACACTCGCGTTTGACTATTATAAAAAAGCCTACAAGGCCTTTAAGCAGTTGAAAAATGCAAGCGGTCAGGCTTCGGTATTGTCTAATCTGGGAAATTTATTTGAGAATCAGGAGCATTTTGAGCGGGCCAGGGATTATTATGGAAAAGCTCAAGTGTTGTTTGAACAACTGAATGATCGCAGAGGGCTTGTTTATACTTATAGCAGTATTGGTAAGATGTATGTAAAGCTTAAGGATACTGAAAATGCACTGAAGTATTTGCTTTTGTGTGAGGAGGAGAATGCTGATTTGGGCATCAGACATCTTCAAAAGGATAATCTGTACGATATTTACCAGTCATATACTTCATTGGGCGAATATAAAGATGCTAACCGGGTGTTGGAAAACTATCACGCCATCAAAGACTCCATTTACAATGAGGAGAAATATGCCAGGATGGTGGAGTTGGAGAAGAAATATCAGTTACAGAAAAATCAAAAAGAGCTGATAGCCCTTAAGGCCAGGACTGAAAAAAGGATGTTGGTTTTTAAGGGAACCATTGTCTTTTTTGTCTTGTTAATTGCCTTTATTGTTACGTTGGTGGTGCACACCAGGCTGAAGGAGAAGCAGCGACGATTGACCCTGGAGCATAAAATTCTGAGGAATCAGATGAATCCACACTTTATTTTTAATGCTTTGTCAGGTATTCAATGTTTTATCCTGGATAATCAAACGGAAGTGGCTTGTGATTTTCTGGCTGATTTTTCGGGGCTGATGCGTATGATACTCCAGTATTCGCATGAAGAACAGATTCCTGTTTCCAAAGAGAAACAGATTCTGAATTATTACCTGAGCCTTCAAAATCGCCGGTTTGGTGATAAGATTAAATTTCGGATTGACGCGGATGATGACATTGCTGAAGATCATGTGATGATTCCTCCAATGTTGGCTCAGCCATTTATCGAAAATGCCATTGAACATGGTGAATTGGCCCGACGTGATAATGCGAAAATTAATCTGCGTTTTTCAAAGGAAGAGGATCGGTTGGTGTTGACCATTGAAGATAACGGTATCGGGATTGATCAGGCAAAAAAGAAAAAAAGAAAGAATGGCCATAAGTCTATGGCCATGGAGATTACTCGTGAGCGATTGAAATTAATTAACAGCAACTCTAAGGGAAGCCGCATTGATCTGCAAATTGAAGATTTATCCAACCGGGGAAAAACAGGTACGCGGGTTGAATTTTTTATTCCTTACATAGTATTGAACTGATTATTTTCTGCCAAAGTCAGCCGGTATTTCTCCCCAGTTTTTAGTATCCCACTTTAGTATTTTAACCGAATGCTTATTGGTCTTGAGCCAATCTTCTGCTCTTCGCACCATCTTAAACAAATCGGCAGTGGCGGCTGTTTCCTCCAGCTTCGAACCACATTTCTTTTTATTCACCCAGGTCATGGCAATTCGGGAATCGGTGTAGAGGGGGATGTTAATTTTTTTTTGCTCCAGTAAGGCAATGCCATGTACCAGGGCCAGAAATTCCCCGATGTTGTTGGTGCCCAACGGAAATTTTTTGTGAAACCATATCTCGCCGGTTTTAGTATAGACCCCGCGATATTCCATTACCCCGGGATTGCCACTACAGGCAGCATCAACGGCTAAGCTTTGATGAATGGGGGAGCCAACGGCTTTTTTAACCGTAGAGCCGGCGCTTTTTCGGCTTGCGGCATTACCTTGATTGGCGTAGTCTTCATACCGGCCGTTAAAGGCTCTTTGGGCTTCGGCCAGGGTGGCAAAACCTTTAAATTTGGCGCCGTTAAAGCCTTTTATCTGTTCCTGACAGGTGGGCCAGTTATCGAAAATGCCGGTTTGACGTCCGGTCCAAACCACGTAATATTTGTTCTTTGCCATTCAATTAAACAATAGTTTGTTAAGCTTTTATAATTATCTGAAAGTTCGATTACACTTAATCATTATGAGCCGAAACTTCAGATTTGAAGACTCCCTAGCCTTTGAGGAGAGGGCTGGGATGAGGTGGATTAAGATTAATATATACTTGTTTTGTCATCACTTCATTTTTCTGGTTTATCGGGATCTCCTCTATGGAGAAGGAACAGCTCTTTTTGGTAATCATTAACTATCTAATCAAGCCTTCAATAAGGTCAAAGATCATTGAGAAACTAAAATCTAACGATCTATTAAAGCTTCAGCTTCGGAAGAAAATCAATAACAATGTTACCAAAATTGGTCATAAACAATTTAATGGCCATGGCCAGTAGTATAATTCCGAAAAACTTTTTCAACACATAGATACCTCCCTGTCCAATTACTCGTTCAATTACATGCGTTGATCGCAGGACGAAGTATACAAATATGATGTTGAGGAAAAGGGCTATGATGATGTTGATAACTTCAAATTCGGCACGCAGGGATAAGAGCGTGGTGAAGGAACCGGCGCCGGCAATCAGCGGAAAGGCAATGGGAACAATAGAGGCCCCTGCCGGTGAGTCATGTTTAAAAATCTCAACGCCAAGGATCATTTCAAAGGCCATGACAAGCAGGACGAAGGAACCGGCAATGGCAAAGGAGGCGATGTCGACCCCGAACAGGCCCAGTAAGGCTTCTCCCACAAACAGAAACAGAATAAGAATCGTGAAGGCAATGGATGTTGCCTGAAAAGCGTTGATGATCCCACCCTTTTTTCGAATATCAATGATAATAGGAATGGACCCCAGGATGTCAAAAACTGCAAACAACACGATAAAAGCCGATAGTATTTCCATGAAATTTATGCCCATGATGTTTTCTTAAAAGGTTAAACATTAAATCCGACTTGTTTTTCTGATCCGGTAGACGTTACCCGTCCTTTTAGCCGTGATAAGAAAGTATACGGCAATCGTTTATTATACCGCATACTTCTAATAATAGTTTGTTAAACTTTTGTAAGTAATAGGAAAACAGTTTATATCTATCCAATAGACAAAGTTGTTAAGTCTATTATCTAAAATCTAACGATCTATTGTTCTAATTAACTATGGTTTTTAGAAATTGTTACAAGATAGTCATCTCATCAATAAGGTGCGAGGCGCCGGCCACTTTATCAACAACAAATAACACGTAACGAATGTCTACGTTAATGCATTTTTGCAGTTTTTTTTCATAGGCCAGATCACCCGTCATGGCTTCCCAGTTACCATCGAAGGCTACGCCAACCAGGTTACCATCTTTATTGAGTACCGGACTACCGCTGTTACCACCTGTAATGTCGTTATCGGAGATAAAGCAAACGGGCATTTTACCATCAGCATCTTCGTAGCGTCCGAAATCTTTTTGTTTGTAAAGCTTTTTTAAATTAGCCGGTATCATAAAGTCCACATTGGTGGTGTCTTCTTTTTCCAGAATGCCTTCCAGCGTAGTTCGAAGTTTGTATTTCACTCCATCACGTGGTAGGTAAGCGCCCACTGTCCCATAGGATAGGCGCATGGTGGAATTAGCATCCGGATAAAACGGCATTTCAGGTTTCATTGTTTTCAGGCCATTCACATAAAGGCGCATGGAGCGATCAATCTGATGGTCGAACTGATCTAATATATCGGTCATTTGGTAATAGTGCTCCAATACCTGATGAGATAATTTAAAAACAGGGTCTTTAAATAACTGCCCGGGATTTGCTTTTTCCAGGAAGGAAAAGAAATCGGTTGAATCATTAAATAGAGTGTTTTTATATATGTCTGAAGCAAATGAGGAAATGTTCCCTTTGTATTTTTTAGGAATTAAATTCTCTTTACTTAAACGCATTGCTTCCGGGATGTTTTTGAAATAATAATTCATCATGGCCGAAAATACCTTTTGATCCACCATGGCGTCGTAATCTTTGTAAAACGTTTTGGCTTTCTCTTTAATGGCAGCCTGTAGTGATTCATACGCTTCGCTATCCTGTTCTTTTTTTGACAGCTCAATAACGTCTGGGGTTGTGGTCAGGATGAAGAGTGTCAGATCCGGTCCGGTTAAGATGGTTTCCGATGTAGTGGTTTCAGCATTTGCCAGCGATTGGCTCAGCATGTAACTGGCCCCAAGCATCGGGAGTGCTTTCCCATACTCTTGTTGGCGGACGCTGTCTTGAGCCACCCACTTTTTAAATGTTGCTTCCTGTGTTTTCCTGTTCTCCAGTACATTGAGTTTTTTAAGCCCCAGGTTCTGGCCTATGCTGTATTTCCAGTAATTGCTCGATGTGGTATATTTGGCAGCATATTTTATCTCCACTTTGTGGCTGGCATTCATCTCTTTTCTCCAGATATCCTGTTTTATGCCTCTCACCTCAGCGATCACCGGATTAATAGCCGATTGTATTTGCTCAATGCCATAGGAGGTTAAAAAACGGTTGGTCTCACCCGGATAACCCATCACCATAGTGAAATCATGTTCCTTTATACCGTCCAGGGAGATGGATAGGTGTTTCTTGGGAGTAAAAGGAATATTGTCCGGTGAATAATCGGCCGGCTCGCCCTGGGGGCTGCAATATACCCGGAAAAAACAGAAATCTCCCGTATGTCGTGGCCAAACCCAGTTATCCTCGTCGCCACCAAATTTTCCGATGGAGGATGGAGGTGTGCCTACTAATCGCACATCTCTGAATGTTTGTGTAATGAACAAGATGTAGCGACTGCCATTAAAAAAGGATTTCACATTGGCCTCGTAATGATTGTTGTTGACCATGGCTTCATCTTCCAGCACAATGCTCAGGCTGTCTACTATTTCCAGGCGCTGTGATTCGGGTAAGCTGTCAGACAGGTAGTGGTTGAACTCTGCTGTTACATCCTTGGCATCGATTAATATGGTGGCCGTCTTGCCAGGATTAATCAGTTCCTCTGCCAGTGTCTCAGCCCAAAAACCATCGTGCAGGTAGTCGTGGGTAACAGCACTGTGTTGTTGTATTTCATCGAACCCGCAATGGTGGTTGGTGAGCAGCAAGCCCCGGGAGCTAATAAATTCTCCGGTGCAGGATCCGTCGTCGAGAGCCACCACGGCATCTTTTATGGAGGGGTGAGTTGTATCGAATATTTCTTTGTAGGGAATATCAAGGCCCAGAGTTTGCATCTCTTCAATTTGTTGGGCATCCATAAGGTAAGGGAGCCACATGCCTTCATCGGCCAAAGTGATGGCAGAACACGAAAAGAGGACAACTACTGTCACTATTATGTAACGTATCATATTAGGTCTAAAAAATGAAAAAAAATGGAACCGAAACTAACGCATTATTTGCACTTAAAGAATGACTTATAAAATGTTTAATTTTTTTTAACATGCTGGAGGTAACTAAACGAAAGTTAAGAGGCCTTTTTTTAGTTGCTAAAACCGGAAAGTGAAAGGAGTAAGGTTACGAAGTATCTATGTTTTTTCAGGAATATCCTGGAAAAAGCCTCTTCGAAGGATGTTATACACTGCAGAGTCTTCAAGTCTTGGTATACTAACAAAAGGTGAGATAACTCTAAATTGACGCTACCAGTATCTTTGGTCTCACGTAGATTTTTCGCAAATTCCAAGAGATGCAGAAAGGATTGTTCTACACATCAACAAACACTCGTAATTCATTTTCTTTTCTCCCGGTCACTCCTTTCCCCTCCTAAAAGAATTAGGAGGGGTGATTTTCATTGTGTAAGCAATGAAAATCAGGGTGGTTTGATTGTAATACCAATCAGTGAGGATTTAAAAGAGTTATATAGTAGGCGCTGATACGCAGATATTTTTCTTTGGTAAGTACAGGTTGTTTCAAAATATTTCTATCTGTTTCAATGTATTTCTATTTATCTCTAAGTGTTTCTATCTATTTCCTCCTTCTAACTTCTGACCTCTAGCCCTCTATATATTTCCATCCAATTTTGTGAAGGGCTGTTTTGTTTGAGAAGGTAACGGACTATTCCATTGTTGAAATTGGGATAGATGAATAAGCATTTTGTGTTAGTTGGGATAATTTTGAGGTATATAGCAAGTGCTATGACCCGCTATGTGGTTTGGTTTTAATCCACCGGTTTATTGATTCCCTGCATTGTTCAAGATTATAATAGGTTCCTTCTTTGTACTTAAACATTTCTTTCATATCCTGTTTTTCAATTTCTCCGCCATATACTTCGGTGTAGATTTTTAATCGCTGATATATTTCATCGATTGATTCATCATCGATAAAATTATCTAATCCATGTGCTCTGATGTGTTTTTCGAACGGAAGATAATAAACCATGCCGGTAAATATATTGGCATAAGTGTATTCGGGTTTTGAAAAGCCCCAAATGTCCAAAGAGTCAGCTCCGAAAGGTGAATTATTAAAATTAAATCCCACATTTTCTTTCCCGAGCACTTTAAATGATGCATCCCATTTCCCATTTTGTATGGGTTGTTGTCCTTCCGGGGTACCAACCGTCATGGCATTAATATAGATGCTGGCTACCTTGTTGGGGTAATGTTTGGCTAAGAGTGCTGCCGTGCATGGTACCGTTCCTTTTATTTGTCCATATAAAGGTGTTCCGTCATCTGAAACTTTTTCCCGGCTAACATTTTTTAGAAAGGCATGTCGGTAATTCATAATAACAAGGCACTTTTTTCGTGTACTGTGTAATTGAATGCTGTCAAATTCAGCAATGATGTTTTCTGCCATTACACTATCCCGGTCTCTGGAAAGGTACTTTTTCTCAAATGCTAAATAATCCTCTTTGCTTTTCACCTTGTCATTCGATGGGATTGGTTCATCTGAGGTGTAAACCTGGATTTTATCTTCAGGTTTAAGGTTTTGATTTATTTTGTTTAGTCTTAGCAGCATGAAGTAGGTATTGGATTTCTCCCAAATAGGCCAGGAGAGCTCTCGATATATTTTTATTAACGCTGCTTCTCTTAAATTTTCATTCTTGTAGGTTGTGTGCAGAAATACCAATACTCTGTTTCTAACGGTGAAAGACCCTACTTCTGTGAATATGCATCCAACATTTTTAATAAAATAGTCCGATGAAGTGATTTCGTTAATTAAATCATATTGAGTCAGCTCTGCATGATCTCTTTCGCATAGTACCACTACATCGTGTTGCTTCCATTGCTCCAGAACGTAATCTTTAGCTGTTGTTTGTTTCTCTTTTAAAAATTCAGTGTATTCCTCAAGGGCAGGATTGTACTTCGGCTTACATGATACTAAACTGACAAGGAATAATGCGAATATTATTATGGTGTTGATTGATTTCATTCTGATTTCTTTCATGTATCAAACTTTTTTTTCAGTTGTCATGTGGGATTTCTAAAACGGCTATTTCCATTTATTCAGCCGTCATAACAGGTTTGCCATTGTCGGCAAAGCTATTGGCCTCCTATTTACCATGCTCACGTTTTCATTTGTTCAAAAGGACTACAGATATCCCAAGGTCATTAGCTGCATCTTTTAAGGCCTTCCCCGATAGGCATAGATTAACAGCTATCATCTTAAATTCTTTATCCTAATTCTTCCGTTGATTTTTCAAATAGTAAAACTATAGCATATAAGCTAAACTGTCCGGACAAATGTAGCAATTCCAGGTGTTCTGAAATGAGTTCCAACTCTTCTGAAAAGTCTTTCAAGTGTTGTGAAACGCCCTCCCGGTTCATTGAAAAGCGAATCACGTCTTCTGAAACGGCCGCCAAGTGTTCTGAAATGAGTTCCAACTCTTCTGAAAAGTCTTTCAAGTGTTGTGAAACGCCCTCCTGGTTCATTGAAAAGCGAATCAAGTCTTCTGAAATGGCTGCCAAGTGTTCTGAAATGAGTTCCAACTCTTCTGAAAAGTCTTCCAAGTGTTGTGAAATGCCCTCCCGGTTCATTGAAAGGCGAATCAAGTCTTCTGAAACGGCTGCCAAGTGTTCTGAAATGAGTTCCAACTCTTCTGAAAAGTCTTCTAAGTGTTGTGAAACGTCCTCCCGGTTCATTGAAAAGCGAATCAAGTCTTCTGAAACGGCCGCCAAGTGTTCTGAAATGAGTTCCAACTCTTCTGAAAAGTCTTTCAAGTGTTGTGAAACGCCCTCCCGGTTCATTGAAAAGCGAATCAAGTCTTCTGAAACGGCCGCCAAGTGTTCTGAAATGAGTTCCAACTCTTCTGAAAAGTCTTTCAAGTGTTGTGAAACGCCCTCCTGGTTCATTGAAAAGCGAATCAAGTCTTCTGAAACGGCTGCCAAGTGTTCTGAAATGAGTTCCAACTCTTCTGAAAAGTCTTCCAAGTGTTGTGAAATGCCCTCCCGGTTCATTGAAAAGCGAATCAAGTCTTCTGAAACGGCCGCCGGGTGTTCTGAAATGAGTTCCAACTCTTCTGAAAAGTCTTTCAAGTGTTGTGAAACGCCATCCCGGTTCATTAAGAGTTAATAATTCAAAAAGCAAACCACGCTATTTATTGTATTTACGTCTTGGAGCCTTGGCCCCTTAGCGAGAGTTATTGGCAGTAAAAAAAAGAAAGCGGCCCTCTCAGCAAGAGGACCGCTTTAATCTTTTTTCTATGATGTGGCTTACTTCACCAGTGTCATTTCGTTGATGAGGTTAGTCGCACCGGCATATTTGTCGATGATGAACAACACGTAACGGATGTCCACATTGATACATTTCTGCAATTCGGTTTCGAAGGCTACGTCGCCACTCATGGCTTCCCAGTTACCGTCGAAGGCTAAACCAAACAGTTCGCCGTTGGCATTGATTACAGGGCTACCGCTGTTACCACCGGTGATGTCGTTATTGGTGGTGAAACAAACCGGCATGTAGCCAGCTTCGTCGGCATATTGTCCGTAGTCTTTGTTATTATATAATTCTTTCAGTTTCTCAGGTACTACAAACTCGTAATTGTTTGGATCTTCTTTTTCCATGATCCCCTCAATGGTAGTGTAGTGCTTGTAAACAACTGCATCTTTAGGCTCGTAATTACCTACCGAACCATAGCTGAGGCGCATGGTGAAGTTGGCATCCGGATAGAATACTTTGTTAGCTTGCATCTTCATTAACCCATCAATGAACAGACGGTTATCTTTGTGAATGTTGGCTGAGGTTTCTTTCAGTTGTCCGTATAGCTCGCGATAAAGATTAAGTACCGACTTGCCGGCAGTGAAAGCCAAGTCTTTTTGCAGTGTTTTTAATTTCGGATTTTCAAGGAATGCATTGAAGCTGGCTTCACTGGTAAAGATGGATTTTTTGAATACATCATTAGCGTATGCGGTGAAGTCACCTTTGTATTTCTTGCTTACCATTACGTAGAAGTCCGGATGAAACTTATGGGCGATGTCATCGAAATACAGTTTCAACATGGCGGCCATTACCTTGCGGTCGGTTTCAGGATAGTAATCTTTATAGAAAGCAGCTCCGGTCTCTTTTAGTTTTTCAACAGCAGCAGTAATAGCCTCTTCTTTTTCATCTTCAAGCGCCTTCTCCAGCTCACGAGCTGCTAATGAGAATGACAAAACTTCGGTACCCGACAGCATGCACTCACGCAAGAAATAGGTAGCCATCATGAATGGGGCACGGTCTGCATAAGCTTTTTTCAAACCGTCTAATATCTCCCCATATTCAGCTTTTCTGTCGGCTGAGGCATTCACCCATTTGGTGAAATCAGCTTCAATGGCTTGCTTTTTCGCAATCACATTTAGCTTGGTCAATCCGCGGTTCATACCAATACTGTTTTTCCAGTAGTTGGAACTGCGCGAATATTTAGAGGCATACTGAATGCGTACTTTTTCGCTGGCCATCATGTCTTCGTTCCAGATCTCCTGCTTAATGCCTCGAGGCTTAATGCGTGATTGGTTGATGACGTCCATGCGCTCGGTGATACCCCATGAAGTAAGGTAACGACTGGTGCTTCCAGGATAACCAATGGTCATGGCGAAATCATTCATTTCAACACCTTTTAGCGATACAGGCAGGTGGTGAACCGGCTTGTAAGGTTTGTTTTCCTTAGCATAAGGAGCAGGTTTGCCATCAGGACCACAGTACACACGGAACATAGAGAAGTCGCCGGTGTGACGAGGCCACATCCAGTTGTCGGTGTCGTGACCGAATTTACCAATTGATGATGGAGGAGCACCTACGAAACGGATGTCTTCGAATGTTTCATAGATAATCAGGAAATACTGGTTACCCTCAAAATAATCCTCTACCATTGCTTTGTAGTGATTGCCCTCTTCAGCTTCTTTAACGATGGCTTCTGAAACCTCGCTGATTTTGGCGGCCCTGTCGGCTTCTGACATCTCGTCTGTCAGGTCGGCAGTGATGCGGTCGGTAACATCTTCCATGCGTTTCATGAAAGTAATGGTTAATCCAGGTGCCGGAAGTTCCTCTTCCGTGGTTTTAGCCCAGAAACCATCTTCCAGGTAGTTGTGCTCTACTGAACTCAGTGCCTGGATGCTGCCATAACCACAGTGGTGGTTGGTAAGGATCAATCCCTTGTCGGAGATCAATTCCCCGGTACAGCCACGACCGAAAATTACTACGGCGTCTTTCAGACTGGATTGGTTGATGCTGTAGATGTCTTCTGCAGAAAGCTTGAGACCCATCTCCTGCATCTTATTAATGTTTAGTTTTTGGATAAGTGGCAATAGCCACATCCCCTCATCGGCCCTAACCATTTGGCCGATACCCAGAAATGCTACTAATAGCAGTGCGGTAAACTTCTTCATTGTTTGTTGCTTTGAATTACTTTTAACGGCTAAGATATAATTTTCCCCTGACTTAATATAATGTACGGAAATGAACAGTGTTGTTAAACGATTGAAAATGATGCCTCTTTATGTATTGTTGATATGAAGCATGTTGAAAAACATGGTCTGTGAATTGTTTGGATAAGGGATGCTATATTGTTGACGAAAATGAGTAATTTATGGATAATCGTGGGCTAAAATTAGATTAAGTGCATGAAATTGAAAATGGTTACTTAAAAATGTTTGGCTAGTTTTGATTTGTTTTTTATGAAAAACAATAATCAATCAAAATTATCAATCATGAAAAAATTATTAACAGTAGTGGCCGTCATGGCTATTTTTAGCAGTGTTTCTTTTGCACAATTTAAAATAGGTGGTGGCCTAACTATGGGTACCAAAATGGGAATTGATGATGATGGTGATGAAAAAATGGGAGTAGGAATAAATGTTAGAGGTGATTACTATTTCTCAGAGAAGTTTTCTGTTTCACCTGGATTTACTTATTTTTTTCCTGGAGCACCCGATGGCATAGATCTTAATGCATGGCAAATAAATACCGATGCTCATTATCATTTTTATTCAAATGATGTTATTTCTGTGTATGGTCTTGGGGGACTTAATTATAGTCATACAAAGACAGAAGTAGACGTAAGTGATTTTGTTAATGGAGTCATTAATGACATAGATCCGGATTTAGGTTTCGATATAGATTTTGGTGGAACTGCTGAGGAAACCGACGGAGAAGTAGGTTTTGATATTGGTGCAGGTGTCAATTTTAGTAAGTTCTTTGGAGAACTAAAATATGATACTGCCTTTGAACAGGTTGCCATAACTGTAGGTGTTTTGTTTTAGGAGATTTTAATATTGAATAACAAGGCCGGTTTTTCCGGCCTTTTTTTATAGAGGATTATTTGAAAAGGCTGAATTGATGATTGATGAAAATGGTGCGTTTGTGTGGGGGTAAACTGTCAATATTTTATTCAGGAATAAAAAGGGTATTCGGGTTATTTAAGCTAAAATAACCAAGAAGATAGAGAGGGGACTGAATTGTTTTGTAGTTTTGCTTCGATTTAATAAAGTAAACTATAAAACAAACATAAAAATGAAAAAAATATTGACTTTGGTGGCTGTGTTGGCCGCTTTCTCTAGTGTATCTTTCTCTCAAACCGAGAAGGGGAAAATTTTTGTTTCAGGTTCATCAAATTTAAATTTTACTTCTCGTCAAGAACAAGTAACTGAAGATGATGGGACAGAAAAAGAATTAAGCATTACACATTTTAACATAAAACCTTCATTGGGCTATTTTTTTGCTAATAATTTCGCAGTTGCTATAAGTTTTAATTATGAGTTGAATAAAGAAGGAGATTATAAATATAGGGAAGCTCTTGTTGGACCAATGCTAAGGTATTACATTTTGGAATCAAACATTAAGCCATATGTCCAGGGAGGCCTTATGTTTGGTGCAAATAAAATCAGATATAATGCAGCTGGGGAATGTAAAGAGAATGTGTTTCGATGGGATTTAGGTGCTGGAGTTGCTTTCTTTTTAAATGATTATGTGTCTATTGATTTGGGTTTGGGATATTCTTCGGTATCTAAAGAGAGTAAATATGATGATGATGAATTTGAGGTTTTTAATGAAAGTAGGGATATAAATGCTATTGCTTTCACAGGAGGTCTTACTATTGTATTTTAAATCTCACATGATAATGCAAAAAGGCCGGATCTGTGATCCGGCCTTTTTATTCTATCAATTAATGTGTTTATAATCTATCGTCAAGCCATCTATTCTTTTAAGTCCAGCTTCAATTGCTCATCCAGCAATTTGAACGTAAAGCGGTGGAGGGGCGTAGTACCCTTTTCTTGTATACCGGTTCGGTGTGCCTTTGTGGGATAACCCTTGTTTTTATCCCATGCATAGTGGGGGTATTTTGCATGGGCCTTCTGCATCCATTCATCCCGGTGGGTTTTTGCCAGGATGCTGGCAGCGGCAATGGGTAAATATTTACCATCGCCTTTCACCACACAGGTGTGCTCAATGTTATTGTATGGCTTGAAGCGGTTACCGTCAATCAACAGGTGTTCCGGTGTGATGTCTAATTGATCAACGGCCCGGTGCATGGCCAGGATGGAAGCATTCAGAATGTTAATCTGGTCAATTTCCTTATTGTCAACGAAGGCTACAGCCCAGGCTTTGGCCTCCTTTTCAATGACTTCACGCAGGTTGTTGCGTTGTTTCTCTGTGAGTTTCTTTGAGTCATTGAGATATGGATGTTTAAAGTTTTTGGGTAAAATCACAGCTGCCGCCACTACCGGCCCGGCCAGGCAACCACGGCCGGCTTCATCGCAACCGGCCTCTATCAGTTTTTTGTTTATATAAGGTAATAATGCTGGCATATTATTAATGTGTAACCGCGAAGCACGCGGCAATTGAATTTTTTATAATCTGGATGAGTTTAGTGTGTGAGAATTATCTCCGCGTCCTCAGCGGTTTAATTTTCTCTCTCTTAAGTCAGTTAAGATCCACGGTTAAAAATTAGTTTAGCAAGTATTAATAGTTATTAACAACTCGTTTAATTCCATCTTTTAACCGTTTGACATGAAAATTGATGAGTAGCCCAACTTTTTTATCAGCAAGTTTTAAATACGATAATATTTGAGCCAGATGAATGTCATTCAGTTCATTTACTGCTTTGAGTTCGACAATAATGCTATTTTCCACCAATAGGTCAATTCGATAACCACAATTTAATTGGACCTCTTCATATATTAGGGGCAGTGGCTTTTCTTTTTCTACTTTAAATCCCCTTTTTATTAACTCGTAGAATAAGCACTCCTGGTAAGCAGACTCTAACAAGCCAGGCCCCAGAGCTGAATGCACCTTCATTGCGCTTTCAATGATTTTTCCTGTTATGTCATTTAACGATGCGCTCATAAATGTAATTTTGGCTATATCCTCTAGTTTAGTATTATCTCTGCGTCCTCAGTGGTTAATTATTTTTCTATTTTCTCTCAAGTAAATGAATCTCTACGTCCTCAGCGGTTTAAAGTAAATTATACTCCACAGTAAAACTCTATTTTTCCGAATAAATCACCTCCAGTACTGTTTGACCAACCGCCTTCAAGGTGTTTTTGTCAATGTTCTCCATGGTGTCATCATGGGTATGCCAGTAGGTTCCAAAACTTGTTTCTGACATGGGATCGTGTTGGATAATGTCAATGCACGGAATGTTGCGAATTGTTGCCACATACACATGGTCATCGGTAATTTGCCCACCCAGGTCGTAGCTGAAGTGGCGCAGATAACCAATGTCTGCGGCCGTATTCCAAACTTTTTCAACAATGTTTGGTGCGTATTGCATTGAGTAACGCTCTTTGTAAAACAGGGCATCTCTAGCTCCAACCATGTCGAGTAGGATACCATATTTAGCTCGGTAGTTGGGGGTATGGGGATTCTTTGCCCAGTATTGACTACCCAGGCACCAGGTGTCCTCTTTATAAGGCATGTTTTTGTGATCAGGCGTGCCGTAGTCTTCTGCATCAAAGAAGATAATATCGATACCAAGGTGATGATCTGTTTTGCCTAATTGCCGGGCAATTTCTAGTAATACACCTACGCCACTGGCCCCGTCATTGGCTCCCAGAATGGGGGTGTTGCGTTTGGCAGGATCCGGATCATGATCAGCAAAAGGCCGGGTATCCCAATGGGCAAACAATAGGATGCGTTTTTTTTGTTCGGGATTGAATTGGCCGATAATATTTTTCGCATTAAGGGTGGTGCCATCAAAGGCAATCACAGGAGCTTCCTGTACAATCACATGGGCACCAAAACGCTTTAGCTGTGAAGCCAGGTAATTGGCACAGGCTGCATGTTTTTCGGTGTTTGGTACCCGTGGACCAAAAGCTACCTGTGCGTCTACGTAGTGGTAGGCCGAGTCGCCATTGAATATTGGCGTAGCAATGGTGGTTGATTTTCTATCCGCCTTGTCTGAAGTGTTGGTTGTTTTATTACCCGTTGACGTACAGGCAAAAAAAAGCAGGGCTCCCCCGAGGGTAAGACCTGCTGTTATGTGTTTTTTTCTAATCATTATTTATTAGATGAAATAGTATCACTTTTTATTTGATTTCCCACTCAAAACCGTCTTTGGTGTCTTTTATAATCAATCCCATGTTTTGAAGTTCATCCCTGATGCGGTCCGCTGTGGCCCAATCTTTATTCTTTTTGGCATCCATGCGTAATTGCAGCATTAAGTCAATCACATTACCTAAAAGTTCATTTTGACCGGCTGAAGAAGCGGCTTCGTTTTTCAAAGCAAGGATATCTTCCACCATGGATCTCATAAGTGTTTTGAAGGCAGTTAGATCCTCTTCTGTTAAGTTGGCTGTGCCGGCAATCATGTTATTGATCTGCTTCACGCCATCAAAAAGTTGTGCAATCAGTATAGGGCTGTTCAGGTCGTCATTGAGTGCGGCATAACATTTTGCTTTGAATGCAGCTACATCAAATGATGAGTTATCGCCTGGTTTTACTTTCTCCAGGTTGTTCATTCCTTCCATAAGGCGAGTAAACCCTTTTTCTGCAGCTTGAAGTGCTTCGTTGGAGAAATCCACCGTGCTGCGATACTGTGCCTGAAGAATGAAAAAACGGATGGTCATTGGAGAGTAAGCTTTCTCCAGCAAATCATTGCTGCCGGTAAAAAACTCCTCCAGGGTTATGAAATTTCCTAGTGACTTACCCATTTTCTGTCCGTTGATGGTGATCATGTTGTTGTGCATCCAGTAATGCGCGGGAGCATGACCATTGGCAACAGTACTTTGAGCTATTTCACATTCATGATGCGGGAATAGCAAATCCATACCTCCACCGTGGATGTCAAATTCTTCTCCCAGATATTTGGCACTCATCGCCGAACATTCCAGGTGCCAGCCAGGAAAACCCTCGCTGTAGGGAGAAGGCCAGCGCATGATATGTTCAGGAGCTGCCTTTTTCCACAATGCAAAGTCATAGCTTTTTTTCTTCTCTGACTGTCCGTCTAAATCACGGGTGGTACTGAGTAAATCGTCTATGTTACGACCGGAGAGTTTTCCGTAGTGATGCTCTTTGTTGTATTTTTCTACATCAAAATAGACAGAACCATTGCATTCATAGGCATAACCTTTGTCCAGGATATCTTTTACCAACTGTAATTGTTCGATAATATGGCCGGAAGCCCGTGGCTCAATACTCGGTTTTTTTACATTCAAGGCATCCATGAATTCATGATAGCGATCACTGTAATATTGTACCACTTCCATGGGTTCAAGTTTTTCGAGACGTGCTTTTTTGGCAATTTTATCCTCGCCATCATCGGCGTCTGCTTCCAGGTGTCCTACATCGGTAATGTTGCGCACATACCTTACTTTATAACCAAGATGCTCCAGGTAACGGAACAGAAGGTCAAAGGTAATGGCAGGTCTTGCATGTCCCAGGTGAGGATCACCATAAACGGTAGGTCCGCAAACATACAGCCCCACATGTTTGGGGTGAATAGAGGTAAAGGTTTCTTTTTTTCGGGTTAAACTGTTGTATATGACTAATGTGTTTTCCATGCGCCAAGTACGTTGAGGATATTTTTATTTACAAGCGGCTAAATTACAAATTATTGGTTGAACCATCGAAGGGAGGAGGGGGAAAAAGCTATTCAGGTTTAATGCTTTTTGTCAATTGCCCATTTTTGTAGATGTGTTTGAGAATTAATTTTCCTTCGTCATTGTAGATGAAGAGTTCTCCGTTTTTTAGGTTTCCCTTTTCGAAATAACCTTTTTTTTCAATGGTTCCATTCAGATTGTAAACTGTATGGTTACCTGTGCCTGTAAATATGGATGGCGACTTTAAATCGGGTTCAGGAAGTGAAGAATTGATGCTGGCTATCGTTTCTACGTTGGCGCATTTCCCTTCCTGATAATTTCGTTTGGCAATTAATTGTCCTTTTTTGTTGAACATTTCCACGGTGCCTATGGCTTGTCCTTTGATCCATTCACCTTTAAACTTGAGTTGTCCGTTTTCGTGGAAATACTTTTGTGGTCCGGTGCGTTTCCCTGATGGATTATAGAACCAATCGTATGCTAGTTGTCCGTTTGGGAAATAGTATTGATAGCTGCCTTCCCAATGATTTTTGTTCCATAAGCCGGTTTCCTTTATATAGCCGGTTTCGTAATAGAATTTGGCAGCTCCTATGGCTTGCCCTTTAGCGAAGGTAATCTGGTGTTTTGTTTTGCCGTTAGCAAATAAAGCGGTCCAAATACCATTTTTCTTACCATCTTTGTAGTGACCTTTTTCTACAATGATACTGTCTTTATCAGAAAATAGAATCCAAAGTCCTTGTTTGTTTCCTTGTTGGTCAATGCGATTGATTGTGTCTCCCTGAAACAGACAATAGCTCTGAGCCATTATAGATGAGGAGGACAGTATTAATGTAATAGTTAAAAAATATTGGATCAAATTCTTTTCAGGCATCATCTTAAAGTATGGGTGATGAAGATAGAAAAAACAAAGCGTTATTGATAATTGTTTACCTAATTTAAAACCAACGGGAGCTTTCCGCAATGGTACTTGTCTAATTTTTTTCCTTTTAAGGATATTCGCAGAGTTTATTTATTACTTTGCACAGGGACGATAGTCCAATCGTTATAAAGAGTATATAGAATGGCAAAAAAGAAATCAAAAAGTCAAATATTTAAGAAGGCCGAAATCAAAAAGCTTACTCAGGGCCTTTTCACCGATAATCCCAAAAGAAGTTTTAATTATAAGCAGGTTTCAGGCATAATTGGTGTTAAAAAGAAAACCGGACGGCACCTGGTTCAGGTGGTACTGCAGGAGTTGTTTGAGAATGGATACCTCACCGAAGTTGCTACGGGCAAGTATAAACTTCTTGCCAGGGGGGCTTATGTAACCGGTATTGTTGACATGACTAGCAAAGGTTCGGCTTATATCATACCGGATGACGGGGGCGAGGATATTTTTGTGCCCCAGTCTTGTTTGAATAAAGCTCTTAATGGGGATCAGGTTAAAGTCTATCATTATGCCCGCCGGCGTCATCACCAACCCGAAGGGGAGGTTATTGAGATCATTAAACGAAAAAGAGAGAATTTTGTCGGAGTTGTTGAAATATCCGGTGACTTTGCCTTTTTAGTTGTTGATTCCCGGGTTATGCACCATGATATTTTTATTCCTAAAAAGGCGCTCAATGGGGCACTAAACGGACAGAAAGCTATTGCAAAAATTGTGGACTGGCCGGATAAGGCTAAGAATCCTATTGGTGAAATTATTGATGTATTGGGAAATGCCGGTGATAACCAAACTGAGATGCATGCCATCCTGGCTGATTTTAATTTGCCTTACCGATATCCGGAAGAGGTTGATAATGCCGCAGAAGAGATTCAGCCCGGTATTACCGAAGAGGAAGTAGCAAAGCGGCGTGATTTAAGAGATGTATTGACCTTTACCATTGACCCTAAAGATGCTAAAGACTTTGATGATGCCCTTTCATTGCGCCAACTGGCTAATGGTAATTGGGAAGTAGGTGTTCATATTGCTGATGTGACACATTACGTGAAACCTGATTCCATAATTGAAAAAGAGGCTTATAACCGGGCTACTTCAGTATATCTGGTCGATAGGGTAGTACCTATGTTGCCGGAACGCTTGAGTAATTTTATTTGTTCGCTTCGACCCAATGAAGAAAAGTTGTGTTTTTCAGCTGTTTTTGAAATAGATGCTGAAGCCCGGGTTTTAAATAGCTGGGTTGGCCGTACTGTTATTTTATCCGATCGTCGATTTACCTACGAAGAGGCTCAGGAGATTTTGGATACTGGTAATGGCGATCATGCTGAAGCCATTAAAACGTTAGATGATCTGGCCAAGAAATTGCGTGACCAGCGCTTTAAGAAAGGTGCCATTGGTTTTGAACGGGTGGAAGTCAAATTTGAGATTGATGAAACTGGAAAACCATTGAGTGTTTATTTTAAGGAATCCAAAGATGCCAATAAACTCATTGAGGAGTTCATGTTGCTGGCTAATAAAAAGGTGGCTGAATTAGTAGGTAAGAATGAGATTAGTGAGCAAAAAAGGGGGCATGTCAAGACATTTATCTATCGGATTCATGATCAACCCGATCCCGATAGGTTTGAAACATTTTCCGCTTTTGTGCGCAAGTTTGGATATGAAATCAGGACACAAGGTGATGAATCCATAAGCATAGCTCTTAACCGTTTGTTAAACCAGGTTGAAGGAAAAACTGAGCAAAATATTGTGGAGACCCTGGCGGTGCGCACAATGGCCAAAGCCATTTATTCGACTCATAACATTGGGCATTATGGTTTGGCTTTTAAACACTACACGCATTTTACATCACCCATTCGTCGTTATCCCGACATGATGGTGCATAGGTTGTTGGAGCGTTATCTGGATGGTGGCCGATCAGTGAATGAAGAAAAATATGAGCAGATGTGTGAGCATAGCTCTGATATGGAACAATTGGCTGCCGATGCAGAACGTGCTTCCATAAAGTATAAGCAGGTGGAATTCATGAAAGATAAAGTGGGCCAGATTTTTGATGGAGTTATTTCCGGTGTTACCGAATGGGGAGTGTATGTGGAGTTGAATGAAAATAAGTGTGAGGGAATGATTCCTATTCGGGATTTGGATGATGATTTTTATCGGTTCGATGAAGATAATTATTGTTTGATCGGACGTAAGTACAACAAGAAATATCAATTGGGTGATCCACTTAAAGTAGTAATTGCCAAAGCGAATCTTGAGAAAAAGCAACTGGATTTTAGTTTGGCAGATGCCTTCATTCCAGGGAGTGAGAAATAATATTCACCAGTGATGAAGATCAATAATTGCTCAATGGAGCTTGATTGTTATTTGTAACTTAGTGGTTGTAAGTGGGTAATGTGATCTTAAGTTTTTTTTAAGAAAAACTATTTATAATTTTACCGGGAAATTGGAACTTAAACTAAACGCATTTTAAAGATGAGTCTGGAAACAACAGGAATTTCAAGCAACGATACTATGAGATCTTCCATTTTGGAAGCAGCCCGCGAACTGTTTGCGAAATTTGGCTATAAAAAAACCACTATGGAAGATATAGCCCATGCCTTAAGGAAAGGTAAAAGCTCGTTGTATTATTATTTTAAGAATAAAGAAGAGATATTCCAGGCCGTTATAAAAATGGAGGAAGATATCCTGTTTTCCCGCTTGCATGAAGTTTTAAAATCTGACATATCTCCTCAGGAAAAGCTGATGAATTATGTCATCGTCAGGATGGAAACCATTCGTAAACTTGACAATTATTACAAAGCCTTGAGAGATGACATGTTTGGGGATTATGACCTTATGGTAGATATTAAAGGAAAGGGAGAGAAGGAAGAAGCGGAAATGTTGAAAAGTATTCTTGAAGAAGGTGTGCGGGATAATTCTTTTACAGTGAAAGATACACAATTGGCTTCTGTTGCTATTGCTATTTCTCTTAAGGGATTAGAGGTGCCACTTTTTAAGTCATTGGATAAATTCGAAGATTTTAAGATTCAAATTGAGAACGTTCTCAACATCCTGTTTTATGGTTTGATTAAGCGTTAGAATTTCCTCTTATTCTCATTAATTTAAATAGTCTCATTTTATGCCGATAAAGATTCCTGATACTTTACCTGCTCGTCAGGTATTGGAAGGGGAACATGTATTTGTGATGGACGAAAGCAGGGCTTTGATCCAGGATATAAGGCCGTTGAAAATTTTGGTATTGAATCTGATGCCATTAAAAATTGCTACAGAGACACATCTGTTGCGGGTTTTGTCCAATTCTCCTTTACAAGTGGAAGTGGAGTTTTTAATGACCAGATCTCATATTCCCAGGAATACTCCCCGTGAACACCTTGTTAGTTTTTATAAAACTTTTGATGAGGTGAAGGAAAAGAAATATGATGGGATGATAATTACGGGTGCACCTGTTGAAAAGCTCGATTTTGAACAAGTCACTTACTGGGAAGAGTTATGTGAGATTATGGATTGGAGTTATCAACAGGTGACTAATACTTTTCATATTTGTTGGGGGGCGCAAGCAGGATTATATCATCATTATGGGCTACCCAAGTATGAGTTGAAAGAAAAGCTTTTTGGGATTTTTCCACATGTTGTCAAAAATCGGCAGGAACCCTTGATGAGAGGTTTTGATGATATTTTTTATGCTCCTCACTCTCGGTACACTGAAGTGCGAACAGAGGATATTGAGAAGATAGGTAACCTGATGTTGTTATCAGATTCTTCTATGGCAGGTGCTTATATTGTTATGTCGGCTGATCGTCGGCAAATATTTGTGACCGGTCATAGCGAATATGATTCGTTAACCCTCAAAGAGGAGTATGACAGAGATGTGAATAAAGGTTTGTCAATTAAAGTACCATTCAACTACTTTCCGGATAATGATCCTTCCAGAAAACCAGTGTCGGTTTGGAGAAGTCATGCAAACCTTTTATACAGTAATTGGTTAAATTATTACGTATATCAGCAAACGCCATTTGTCTTGGAGAATTAATAATCAAATAAAATGAAGCGATTAATAGCAACCGACCTTGACGGTACAATCTTTTCCAGGGAACAGGATTTTCACCATCGCGACCTGGAGGCATTGCAGGCTCTGGGGAATGAAGGAGTAGTGAGAGTTGTGGCCACGGGTCGGACATTATATTCTTGTTTGTCTGTGTTGCCAGTTGATTTTCCAATTGATTACCTGGTGTTTTCTTCGGGTGCCGGGCTTTATGACTGGAAGAATAAGAAATTATTGGAAACGGTGCATTTGGGATTGCAAAATACTGCTATAATTGCTGCTGAATTGAAAAAAGCCGGTGTGGAATTTACCCTCCATTGGGCTATTCCTGAAAATCATTGTTTCTATTATTCTATGAATATTCAAAAACATCCTGATTTTTTGAGGTACCTGGCTTTGCATGAAAATTATGCATTTCCGCTTTCTGATGGATTGCCGGAAAGAGATTATACACAGGCTTTAGCTTTTCTTCCTGATGTAAATACCTATCATGAGATTGCTTCTGTAGTGAACGATGTTAAGGTCGTACGTGTCACCTCTCCGATTGATGGAGAAAGTATTTGGATGGAGTTCTTCAATAAAGAAGTCTCTAAAGCCATTGGTGTTGAAAAAGTATGTAATCTTGAACGTGTATCGTATGATGAGGTAGCAGTCTTGGGGAATGATTATAATGATCTGGATATGCTAACTGCTTTCAGCCATGCCTTTGTTGTGGAGAATGCGCCTGATGATTTGAAAAGGCAATTTCATACCGTTACTTCCGTATATAATGGTGCTTTATCCGAGATGGTTAGTAAAGTTTAATGGTTATTAACGAAGAAGTGCGGTGTAAATATCAACAATGTGTGGTGTGATTTATCCACACATTAAATACAATTTTTTATTCATCCAATATTTCTGCTTCAATCGGATTTCTAAGTCCTTCGGCATTGACGAAGACAGCTTTTACCGATCCGATCAAAATTTTTGCCTCTACAACAATGGGAATTCTGGCTTTATCATCTGTGACCCATACCGTCATGCCTTCCCCACTTTTGAAAATAGTGCCTTCTACCAGGAGGGGAGAGAACTTTAGACACTTAAATTTGCGACCATCTCTGTTTTTAATGGTTTCCCGTCCCATGAAACGAATGAAAAGATCGTATGCCTTACCATCCACTATCATGTTGATAGGAATTTTGTCTCCGGATGCATACTCATCAAAGTCAATATTTCGTGCTTTATATATCATTGTTAACAGGTCAAAAGAGCAATCTTCCCATGGAATGGTGTTATAGGAATAGGGCGCTTCTTCTTTTTTTATGGCTGTCTGTATGCTTCGGGTTTGTTGATCAAATTTATAATGATGGTGAGCCGTATAACTACCTTCGTTGGTAATCCGGTTGAATTCGAAGGGCTCCAGGTGGAGGGTGTCTACAACAACCTTGAAACTATCGCGTACTTTAAAAAACAGGTCATACGATTTATAGGTATTACCATAGGCCGTCATTTGGTAGGCTGGTTTTTGATTATACCGGGTCTGATCAACTGAAAATGTCACATTTCCCGCATTGACCCAGATGAAATGCCAGTTGTAGTAGGCATGATAGGAAACCTTCTCACCGGGTTGAAAACTGAAATTGGAATCGTTGCATTGTCCGAAGAGCGATATGATGGAGAATCCGGATAATAGAATTGATATGATTAAGGTATTAATAGGTGATTTCATAAAACTAAATTATGCGGATTCTCTAATCAATTATCATACCTTATTTTTTCACCTCACCGATTTTCTGTTCGATCGATGCAATTTTTCCGGTCATACGACTGGCCTTTCCTTTTTGAGCATCAATGGTGATCGTGCAATAAATGCGATCCGATAAGGCATCTAAAATGTCATATGATTCCTGCACTATTTTTAGAGCTTCAGCCATTGTAGTGGTTTCAATGGTAGTGCCCATCGAATTGAGTTTGTAATTAACACCACTTTCTTCAATGTGTTTAATTACCTGGCTTACGTAAGCGCTAACGCTTGATCCCTTATCGGTGGGGAAAATGGCAAAATTTAATAGTACTGACATGTTTTTACCGTTTTTATTTTTTTTGTTTCGATGAAGATGGTTTGCGATGCCGCTGTGAGAAATCGTAAATATCAAAAGTGGTAGGATCCCACTCTTGTAAATAGTCCCAATTGGCTCTGATTGTTATTTTATCAGGATAATACATCACCTTTTCAGGTTGTACTTTAATGCCATATGAACCCGCGTCCCATCTCCCGTTTTCATTGATGTCGTCTACGATTTTAAGCATGTAGTCACCTGGCTTTAGATATTGAAAAGCAATTTTGCCATTCGATGGGAGGTAGCTTTCCTGAATAATTTGTTCTTTGGTATCTAACACTTGTACTAACCAGGTTTTCTGGGGATTATTTATTTGAAGATATAAAATGCCGTAGCTTTCCAGTTCTTTGATGGAAAATGAATTTTTTACCGGTTTGTTTACCAGGTCGTAGATGTCCCGGATGGCAGCAGAGTCTATGGCCACCTCATAAGTCGCACCTGGTTCCCAATTGTGCATGATATAATAATTACGAATATTCATGCTGTCTTGCCAGAATTCAAATTCCACAGGCGTAAATAACGTATCTATTTTTTGAGTTAGCAGTATGGCTGACTCATCAAATAGAGTAGCGGGCGCCGGTAAGGAAAACGTCAATGCTTTATAGGGATCCAGTGATCTTGGCAATCCTTTAATGTTAATATGTGGAATCTCTTCTTCTTCACCTTTTTTCTTTCTTTTTTTCTTTTTCTTCTCTTTCACTTCAAAGAAGTACATGGCGATAGTATCTGTTCTGGAAACAAGATTAAAAAGCGAATCTCTTACCGGATATTCTAGTGTAACCGATATGGAATCCTGGTTATAGAGAGTGCTGTCATTTATCCAGGCCGTTACCGAATCGTTGGCAAAAGACCGTTCAATAATAAATGGTGCTTCTTCTTTTTCGTGGCCAGTGAGCCATATTTTTAAATCTTCTTCGAGAGAGCGGTTGAATACAAATGAGAGTTTAGCTTTTTCTTTGCGTTCGTCAGCTGAAAGGTATTGTTGTTTGTAATCTTCCTGGAATAAGAATAGCTGTAAGCTGTCAGGGAGGTAGAATAATTGGTCATAAACTAAAACGGAATCCGGCGTAATAGTATCTGTAACCTGTCTGTATTCATAGGATGGATCGATTATTACATCAGACCAGCCAATGCGTTCGCCAGGTTGATCAAATTTGAAATTGTTATTGGTGTCACCCAGTGCATAAATCCGGTAACGGCCAGGTCGTACATTACGAATGGAAAAATACCCTTGTGCATTTGTTTTTGCTAAGCGAACAGGAACGCGGGTTTGAAAAGCTGTGTCTGATAAGTTTTCATGTAAAAAAACAAATACACCATCGGCCGGTGATAAATCTTCTGCTTCCCATAGGTGTCCCGAAACACTCAGGGAATCCACCACCTCACCGGTGGAAAATGAAAACCTGAAATTTGGTAGCACATTGCCTTCATTATTATCTACAATAGCATCGGCAAAATCAAGCGTATAGGTTGTGTTAGGTTGTAGGTCCTCGTCGATGTTGACCCTTACCTGGCTGCCTCTGCCATCTATAATTGGTTGCTCATTAAGTGGTGGTGAAATGACAAACTTTTGACTCACATCTTTCAATTGAATCAATTCGTTGAATTCCAGAATAATTTCTTTGTCTTGATAATTTAAGGCGTTAGGAGCGGGGGTAGATTTCTTTAATCTGGGAGGTGTTTCGTCCTTTGGCCCCCCCTCAGGAAATCCTTGATTGGCACATGACCATATGAAAAACAAAGTACAAGCTATAATAAAAAGATAACCTTTTTTCATGCAGTGTTTAATTGTTGTATGTAACTGAAAAAAATGGTGAATCATCAAAGAAAAGTCTTTCTAACAGATAAATATTCACTCACCTTTAAAATTTAGGCAAATTTAAAAAGTTTATGGGTTACACCTATAATAACTGGTCTAGTTTGTCAGATCCTTTTGGGTTATTGCTGGTGAATTTTTTATTAAAGAATATAACTCTGGTACTATATGCAATAGTTCGTTAAACTTATGTATGTAATTGAAGAACAGTTTATGTTTATCCAATAGACAAAGTTATTAATGGTCAAAAAATGAGAGTAATGTAAATCAGTCTATTGTCTATTCTCTAATGATCTATTGATATGACTGCTGCGAGTTAAGGTTTAAAAGTTATTGATTCCCGAAAAAAGGTGAATTATTCTATCGAAGTCGATTAGTTGTGTTATGACTAGAGTAGCCGGAATACGGCTATCTACTTGTTTCTTTTTTTCAATAAAAGTAGATACTCTATTATTACCTTGATGAATTAAGCTCGACACTGTGAAATGACGCCAATAAAAATCTAGTTTCTTTAGAAAAGCATCCCTCCTTTTAATTTTAAACTATCATTTTTTTGAAGAAAAAAAGCGTTTAACGGTAAAAAACTCCATTTCCTTTTCGAAAACGTGATTTTTAATTTTGTATTGGCGATTTCTGTAAAGAAAAGCGGAGTTTAACGGTAAAAAGCCTCTTTTCTTCTTGGAAAAAGCGATTTTTAATTTTAAATCCATCATTTCTTCAAAGAAAAATGGTATTCAACGGTAAAAAATCTCATTTCCATACAGAAAACATGATTTTTATTTTTAAACAAGCTTTTCTCTGACGATTTGTGTTGTTGTTTTTTCGATAATCCCATTCTAAAGCGATGGAATCTGAATAACCATGTGGCGTTTCTGTGGGTTAGTAAGCATATATAAATTGAAATCCGTGAATAGGATTTAATTTTAGATTATGAGTTTATTAATGATGCAGTCATTGAGAACAGATAAATAAGGAGTATTCAATTTTCTTTCATTGAGTATGCTTTTAATCGCTTTTAGGTTAGGAAAATAAATTAGTGAATAGTCAAATGTGACGACTTGTTAGTAACATTGACTGCTTTGTAAAAAATCTTAACTTTGTCGGTCTTACAACTAAAAAGAGATATAAGATTATGGAGGCCAACACAAATACAACAAAGCCACAGAATAATAAGTTACTCTGGACTATTTTAATTGTGTTCGGAGTGATAGTAATTGGATTAGTTGTTTTTCTAATTTCAGAACTCAATGAAAAGAAGGAAATTGTCGCGGAATTAAATGAAGATAAGGTGGAGTTGACCTTTGAATTTCAGAATTTAGCACTTGACTATGACTCGTTAAGAACCAATAATGATACGTTGAATCTAATGCTTGAGCAAGAGCGGGAAAAGATTTCACAGCTCATTGATGAGATGAAAACTGTTAAAGCTACTAATGCTTCTAAGATTCGTGAATATAGGAAAGAGCTTACTTCATTGCGTAAGGTGCTTAAGAATTATGTGGTGCAAATTGATTCTCTTAATCGGAGGAATATTGAATTAACCGAAGAAAATAAAGAGTACCAGCAGAAGGTCTCCCATATGCAAACCAATTATAAAGAACTGGAGGTGCAAAAACAAAAGCTTGCTGCTAAAGTAGATGTGGCTTCTAAGCTTGAAACAAAGAATCTCGAGGCCATTGGGATGACCTCTAAAGATAAGGAAACGCGAAAGGCATCAAAAGTCTCCAAAATCAGAGTGTGCTTTACAATTTTGAAAAATATTACCGCATCAGTGGGTGAAAAAACGGTATACCTTCGAATTATGCGTCCTGATAAGGCGCTTCTTATGCGTTCTTTGGATGATAAATTTGAGTTTGAAGATGATCAGATAAATTATTCGGCGAAACGAATGATTGAATATGGCGGGGAAGATGTTGATGTTTGTGTTTATTACAAGGCTGATGCAGGTGAATTAATGGGAGGAATTTACTCTGCCGATCTTTTCACGGATGGAAATCATATAGGATCCTTTACGTTTGAATTAAAATAAAAAACCGGATTGCTCCGGTTTTTAACGCTCTCGCTGGTTGCTCTCTCAGCGTCCCCTCATTCGAATTGGCTTCTAGGCAAAATTTTTAGTGAGGGATGAGTTTTTGTTATAAATCTTAGATGGTTTGTTTATGTCTCTACTGGTTCGGTTCCTTGACATCACTTTCCCTATAACTTCCGGATAATTAAGAAAGGTTTCGTAGAACTTTACTTGTTCAAAGTAATTTAACCGCATTTTAGTGGGTGACAATAAATATTTTTTAACCCAAAAATTCACCGGGTCGTTTAAGTTAATTACCTGAAGTCCTTTTATCTTAAAGAAATAATCTAGCATTAGTGGGACTGAAAATCGATTGTTGGTAATGACTTTCATGGTCATTAACACATCGTTTCGTTGTTTTTCACCATTGGGAAAAAGGCGTTTTTCAAGTTCCTTAGTTGCTTTTTGTTCTGCTACTAAAGTAAGGCCTCTTCTATAAAACCAGAATGATAATGTTGTTGAAACAACAGTGCCTATAACTAGTAAATAAATCATTTTTCTCAAATTTAATCTGACACTATTCGTAAGATTGTTACGCAATAGTTTAAAGAAGGTTTCTCTTTTTCTAATTCGTTATACTGTTAATTCTTTGGGAGGTTATTGTCTCTTGACGGAAAGGCTTTTTTTCAATTTGAAACAATCAAAAGATATGACGAGTGTTATGATTTTATCTTTTTGTTTGAAGTAAGGTAAGCGAACTGTTAATACTAGTGTTGGCAAAATGGTGCTTTTGTTTCGATGGTGTTGATAAAATATCTGCTATGCTTAAGGATAGAAAGCTGTTTTGAGATGTGAATGAAAAGCCAAAATTTTTGTGCATGTGCCGTGCGAGATATTCTTGCTCAGGTTGCCCAGGTGTGGGAATTAGTAATGCTTTTCGACCCATTGCAAATAGGTCCATGAGGCTGGAATAGCCAGATCTGCAGATGATAACTTTAGATTGGTGAATTAATTGACTTTGTTTTTCCGCCGTGCAATGGTTATAAAAAACGATGTTATTATCTTTCTCTTGGGGGATGAGACTTGAATCAGGAGTTCCTCTTAAAATGGCAATTTTCAATTGGGTTGATGAGAATTTCCTGATTAGTATTTCTTCAAAAAGTGATCGCTGGGGTTCCGGACCGGAAACAATGCATAGGATATCGATTGTTTCCTTGGCCCTGTTTTGTATCGGGTAACATCGGGATAAAATACCAATTTTCCGGCTGTTGGAAGTTAATTCATAGCTAGAGATGAGTTCGCCGGCAAGACTTTTTTGAGGCTTTCTGTTGTCTGGGATCCAGCATTGATGAAATTTTGAAATCCAATGTTTAATGATGAAAGAAACAGGTCTTTCCATGAATGCAAATACGCCCCCTAGTTTTGGTGAAAGCTGGTGAGTTAAGATGATGGAGGGTATATTTTTAGCCCTTACGCCGTATCTGTTGTCGGAGATTATTAAATGGATGTCCCATTTTTTTACCAAGTGTTTAGTGATTCTTTTTTCCTTCATCTTCCAAAATAGGAATGAAGGAACTTGTTTGAATAGTTGCCAAAGCTGGTTGGTAGACGTTGAGTATTTTACATTAAATCCTGGTAGATCTAGCAGGGGGAGATCAGGAAATGTTTGTTCCAGAACTTTTAATGCCCGGCCTTCACCTGCTAGAAAAATAGTGTAGTTGAGAGCTATTAACTGGTTAATAACCGGGATTATGCGGGTGGCATGTCCCAGTCCCCAGTTAAGAGGAGTAACTAGTACGTTTTTGTGGTCACTGACTTTCATGTAGAGACATTAACCTGAAACAGCTACGTCAAAACCTGCAGCTCGAACTCTTGTGGCGATCGTTTGTAATTCCTCTAAGGATACTTTATGCAATGAATCAAAAGGTGTATCGCGTTCTATTGTATAGATCATTACCTGCCCCGGCTTTATTATTTTTAACAACTCTAACCAAGGTGCGATATTTTCTTCTGTTGTGTTGTCAATGTGAGTGCCTTCAATATCACCTTTTATAAACATGGTTTGGATGATAACTTGTCCGTTAAAGCGTTTTAGTTGCGTTACTACATCATTCAGCTTCATGGGATAATTGGGGCGATCAAGTGTCTGAATTGTTTCAATGAGACCTGAATCTAGTTTTTGAATGTTATCATCTATTTTCAGTAGGGCAGAAAATACATCTTCCTTATGCAGACGAGAGGCATTACTCAGGACTGCAATGCGTGCCTTGGGGCAATGTTCGTTTCGAATAGTGACTGTGTCATCAATGATGCCTGCAAACTCGGGGTGCAAGGTGGGTTCTCCATTACCGGCAAAGGTTATTACATCAGGTAATACGCCTTCCGATTGCATCTCTTTCAGTTTTAATTTAAGTTTTACTGCTACTTCATTTCTGGTTGGAAGCTTACTTTTAGAGTTGTTTTGAGAAGGATTTAAACCGCATTCGCAATAAATGCAGTTAAAGGAACAAATTTTCCTGTCAGTAGGTAATAGGTTTATGCCAAGAGAAACCCCAAGGCGCCGACTGTTGACCGGGCCAAAAATAATTTTATCAAATAGAAATGTGGACATTTATTTCTTTTTTTGGCAAAATTAATCGATTCTTTGGGACTTCAGTAATGAAAAAATAATTATAAAAGCAATGGTTGTACCTTATTTAAAATGATTTTTCACAACGAATGAATTTGCTATCTTTGGAGTCTTGAACGATAGGCTATTCATGTTATTTCGAGATATAATAGGACACCAGTCAGTTAAAAGACATTTGCTAAAGATGGTAATGGAGGACCGGGTGAGTCATGCACAATTATTTGCAGGACCCGAAGGATCAGGAAAACTACTATTAGCCATCGCGTTTGCACAATATCTTAATTGTAAACATCCAGGACCAGATGATGCATGTGGAGAATGTAGTAGTTGCAAAAGGTTTGCAAAACTTATTCACCCCGATCTTCATTTCGTATTTCCTGTGGTAAAAACTTCCAAAGTAAGTAATCCTGTCAGTGATAGCTATATTTCTGAATGGCGGAGCTTGGTGCTGGATAAAAAGTATTTTAACCGCAATCAGTGGTTTGAATATCTTGGGGCCGAAAAGGGCCAGGGATTAATTTATTCTCAGGAAAGCCATGAAATCATCAAAAAGTTGAGTCTTAAAACTTTTGAGGGGAAATATAAAGTGATGATTATTTGGCAGCCGGAAAAGATGCATTTAGCAGCAGCAAATAAATTGTTGAAAATGTTGGAGGAACCGCCGGAAAGAACTGTTTTTATTCTGGTTTCCAACCATGCTGGTGAGATATTACCTACCATTTCAAGTCGGTGTCAGCAGTTAAGAATACCTCGGTTGTCCGATAGCGAGATAAAAGATTCTCTTATTGTTGAGCAGGGGTTGGCAGATGACGTAGCGGGTAAAATGGCAAAGCTTTCAAATGGGAGTTATGTGACCGCGATGGAAGTAGTTAGTCAGAGTGAGGAGCGCGGCTATTTCTTCTCAAATTTTGTAAGTTTCATGAGGCTTTGCTATGGCCGTAAGTTATTTGAGCTTATGAATTGGGTTGAAGAGATGGGGCGTCAGCCCAGAGAGCGGCAAAAAAACTACCTGAATTATTGTTTGCAAATGATTCGTGAGAACTATGTGATGAATCTTCATGAGCCGGATTTAGTCTATCTAACACCGGATGAAGAAGGTTTTTCGCAAAATTTCGCACCATTTATAAATGATAGAAATGCTTTGCAAATTGCAGAGGAATTAAGTCTGGCTCATGCCCATATAGAGCAAAACGGTAATGGGCGAATAATATTTATGGATTTGACGCTAAGGGTAATAATGTTGTTGAAATTATAACTTGTGTCAGATCATTTACTATATATATCAGGCCTTGGGCCTTAATTAAAAAGTTATGGAAGAAATTCAAATACATGAAGCGAGGTGCAAGGAGTGTGGCAGTCGATGTGGTAAGTTGGATGTTTACGACTGGCTGGCTGATTTGCCCGAAAGCTTCAATACTACAGATATTGTTGAAGTACAATTCAAAAATACTCGAAAAGGTTACTATCGTAATAGTAACGCTCTTCGGCTTGAAAAAGGGGATATTGTTGCCGTAGAAGCCTTACCCGGTCACGATATAGGAACCATAACTCTTACCGGAGAATTGGTTTTGATACAAATGAAAAAGAATAACATTGCGCCTGATTCGTATGAATTTAAGCGTGTTTATCGAAAAGCAAAGCCGGCGGATATTGAGAAATGGGAAGAAGCTAAGCAACTCGAGCATGAAACAATGTTAGAATCCAGAAAAATTGCGGAACAGCTGCGACTGGATATGAAAATCGGAGATGTGGAATACCAGGGTGATCGCACCAAGGCTATTTTTTATTATATCGCTGATGAACGGGTTGATTTTCGTGAGTTGATCAAAGTGTTGGCAGACCGTTTCAAGGTGCGGATTGAAATGCGCCAGATTGGTGCCCGGCAGGAAGCAGGCCGAATTGGTGGTATCGGTCCATGCGGGCGCGAACTTTGTTGTTCGTCATGGATTACTAATTTTGTGTCAGTAACTACAAATGCTGCGCGTTATCAGGAAATATCACTGAATCCTCAAAAACTGGCAGGACAATGTGGTAAATTGAAGTGCTGTCTTAATTATGAATTGGATACATATATTGATGCCCAGCAAGATTTTCCTGATATCACTATACCTTTGCAGTCTGATGAAGGAAACTATTATCATTTTAAGACAGATATCTTTAAGCGTATCATGTGGTATTCAGCCGATAAAGATATGCCTGCCAGTATAGTTGCTATTTCAGTTGATCGCGTGAAAGAAGTTATTGAACTGAATAGCAAAAAGAAAAAAGTAGAAAAAATTTCCTTGGAAGAACCTGTGCCGGTAATGGCTGAGCCGGATTATCAAAACGTCGTAGGACAAGATAGTCTTACTCGATTTGACGAGAAGAAACCATCCAGGAACAAGCGTTCAAAACAAAGTAATTCATCGGGAAAATCTAGAAGACGCTCCAATAATAAACGCCGTAATAATAATGGATCGAATAATCAAAAGAAACAGTAAAGTAACAATACTTTTAGCTTTAGTTGGATTGGTGTTTTGTGCATGTGGAAAGAAAACTGTTTTTGATGAGTATGTGACAATTCCAAAAGATGGATGGCATAAGGATTCGATGGCAGTTTTTAATGTTGAAATTAGGAATGCTCAGGCCATATATGATTTGGATATTAAAATCCGTAACCGTTCGGATTATCCTAATAGTAATTTGTGGTTATTTATTCAGGTTGTTTCACCTTCCGGTGTAGTGGTTCAGGATACGCTTGATTGTATTTTAGCTGATGATCAAGGAAAATGGTTAGGAAGTGGTTGGGGTGATTTATTCAATGTTAATCAATCGTATAAAAGAGAGGTGAAATTTGTAGAGTCTGGGAAATACAGTTTCCGAATAATTCAAGGTATGCGTATTGAAGACTTGAATGGAATTCATAATATAGGGTTGTGTGTGAAAGAAGTAGTTGTTAACGATGATGATAATTAGTTGAAGTTGTGGGAAAGAATAAATTGAAGAAGTTTGCCGAGATGGACACGTATGAACATGTTTTTCAGGCAAGCTTTGAAGATGTAAAAAGTAAGGATTTCATTCTGAAAGGGAAATGGCACGAAAAGTATTTTAAGAATGATCGTCCAATCGTACTTGAGTTGGGTTGTGGAAAAGGTGAATATACCGTTGGCTTAGCAGAATTATTTCCTGAAAAAAATTTTATTGGGATCGATATTAAAGGGGCCAGGATGCATAGGGGGGCGACTGATGCAGTTGCTAAAGGACTTCATAATGTCGCTTTTATCCGGACGCATATTGAGTTGATGCAATCTTTTTTTGCCCTTGGTGAAATCGATGAGATTTGGTTAACTTTTCCTGATCCTCAAATGAAAAAAGTTCGTAAACGCTTAACCTCTTCTCGTTTTTTAAATCTTTATAGAACATTTCTTAAGCCAGATGGAATTATCCATCTAAAAACTGATTCAGCATTTTTGTATGAATACACTAATGAATTGGTTAAAGAAAATGCCTTTTGTGTGATGGTTAATGTTCAGGATTTATATAAATCAGATTATCAAGACGAAATTCTATCCATACAAACTTATTACGAAACTAAATGGTTGGATCATGGTTTGCCCATAAAGTACCTGAAGTTTCATTTGCCTGTGGCAGGCGAAATAGCAGAGCCTGAGGTGGAATTTGAATTCGACGATTACCATAGTGCCGGCCGTGGTGTGAAAAAACGTGAAGCATTTGATAAACATGCTGATGCCCGAAGGAAAGGCAAATGATTGGTTAAAAAACATTATAGTAGTAGATTTTTAAAGTGTTTTAGAGATCGTAAAAAATACCTTATAGACGAGTAACAAGTTACGGAGCCATAGGTTAGTTTATTGGGGTAAATCAATCTGCAAGTATGCTTGGTTAGACAATGAATTGTTGGATAAATAACGCATTGGATATAGTCCATCGAATTGTTAATGAGAAAGAGGCGTTGTCTGGAAATATTTATTTTCTGGAGAAAATACCATGAATGGATTGTTGGATAATGAAGGCGTTGAAGTAGAGGAAGATCAAATTATAGACTTTGAAAAGTTTTTTTGGATCCTTGCAAAGAGCTGGATTAGGATATGCATTACCTCATTTTTTGTATCTTTGAGTGTTATTTTTAGTAGGTTTAAATAAATATTAGCAATGAGTTACTATCCGAAGTTAATTTTGGATGCCCTCAAACATGTGAAACATCCGGGAAAAGGTAAAGATATTGTAGAGCTTGGAATGGTTGAGGATGACATTCGCATTGAAGGAAAACGAATCAGTTTTAGTTTGTTGTTCGACAGGGCAAATGATCCTCTTGTGGGATCCTTGAAAAAAGCATGTGTTCAGGCTGTCAAGAGTTATGTGGGAGCGGATGCAGAAATTGAAGGAAATATTTATGTGAAAGTAAAACCGAAGATCAAAGCTGCACCCGTGAATCCTTTAAGTGAAGTTAAGAATGTGATTGCTGTTGCTTCAGGAAAAGGGGGAGTAGGGAAATCTACAATAACTTCAAATTTGGCAGTGGCACTTGCTAATGCCGGTTATTCCGTTGGTCTGCTCGATGCAGATATTTACGGGCCTTCAATGCCTAAAATGTTTAAAACTGAAGATGCCCGGCCTGTATTAGAAAAAGTAGATGGCAAGGATAAAATTGTACCGATTGAAAAGTATGGTGTTAAATTACTGAGTATTGGGTATTTCGTTAATCCGGAAGATGCTTTGGTTTGGCGAGGAGCTATGGCTACAGGAGCTCTCAAACAATTAATTAATGATGGAAAATGGGGGGCGTTAGATTATTTATTAATTGATTTACCTCCCGGAACAAGTGATATACACTTGACGTTAGTGCAATCTGTTGCGGTAAATGGAGTTGTGATTGTTACAACACCTCAGGATGTGGCTTTGGCTGATGCAATTAAGGGTGTAAGTATGTTTCGAGGGAAACAGATTAATGTGCCTGTACTGGGATTAGTTGAAAACATGGCATGGTTTACACCTGCAGAGTTGCCTGAGAATAAATACTACCTGTTTGGAAAAGATGGGGGTAAAAAATTAGCTGAATCTTTGGATGTACCTTTATTAGGACAAATCCCGATTGTACAAAGTATCCGTGAAGGAGGTGACAATGGGGAACCTGCAGCTTTAAATGATGCAAGTATAATGGGCATTGCTTTTTCTGAATTAGCTAAAGGTGTTGTGAACAGTGCTGAAAAACGAAATGAATCGTTGGCTGAAACAAAAATCGTTGAGATTAGAAATAAATAGGTCTGCTATGGAAGCTGATAAATTGAGGATACAAAAGTCCATTGAAGCTGCTCTTGGTTCGGTTCGTCCGTATTTACAGGCAGATGGGGGTGATATTTCGTTGGTTGATATTACCGATGAGATGGTGGTGAAAGTAAAGCTGCAAGGATCATGTCATAATTGTCCTTTGAGTATGCAAACGCTTAAGGGAGGTGTTGAAATGGTAATAAAGAAATCAGTACCTGAAGTTGTTGAAGTAATTGCTGTGGAATAACAGTGTATTGTATTAAATATAGAAGCCTGGTTTAATTTGAATAACCAGGCTTTTTTTTTTGTTTTTTTAAAAGGTTGTTAGTTCACGGATTGTTCTTTATCAAATAGTTGTTTAATTAACAGGATTGCATAATACCTGGAAGGGTTGAGTGTTAGTCGGATAGTGTGAGTATTCTGGCGTTGCTTGTTATGTGAAAACAATTAATGTTGTCATGATGCGCCATTATTGGGTTTGCATCGTATCCGAAGATGGTACTTTTATGCCCCAGGGAAGATACTTGTGCTCCCTTAAATAAGTTGTACTTGAGCGTGCTCTGGAAATAACTGATGCAGGTAGTTGTTATTGAAATAAACCAAGAGATTGATGCGTATTCGTTTATAAGTTTGGATTGTTGTTATAGCATAATAATAACGTTATAAACGTCATCGACAGGTATGAGATTTATTTTAATATGTGTTTTCGCTTGACTATTTATCTTGGAGTAATAAAACTTTAATGGAAACTCATTTCAGAACACCCGGCAGCCGTTTCAGAAGACTTGATTCGCCTTTCAATGAACCGGGAGGACGTTTCACAACACTTGAAAGACTTTTCAGAAGAGTTGGAACTCATTTCAGAACACCCGGCGGCCGTTTCAGAAGACTTGATTTGCTTTTCAATGAACCGGGATTGCGTTTCACAGCACTTGGAAAACTTTTCAGAAGAGTTGAAACTCATTTCAGAACACCCGGCAGCCGTTTCAGAAGACTTGATTCACCTTTCAATGAACCGGGAGGACGTTTCATAACACTTGGAAGACTTTTCAGAAGAGTTGGAACTCATTTCAGAACACCCGGCGGCCGTTTCAGAAGACTTGATTCGCCTTTCAATGAACCTGGAGGACGTTTCACAACACTTGGAAGACTTTTCAGAAGAGTTGAATGAGTTCACACCTCTATTTGGAGATTACTTTTTCTTTCTTGAGGTAATTATAGATGGTTGATTTGCCGATATCAAGTATTTTAGCCACTTGCATTACATTGTTGTTGTGTTTTTTTAAATAATGCTTTATAATTTTCTCGTTATATTCTCTCAGGGTTAGTTCTTGGGTGAAAAGTGTCATTTCATTGTTGGTGTTGTTGAATAAGATATGGTCTTCGTTAATTTCAGAAGTATTGGATAGCACGGCACCTAATTCGGTAATGGCTTTTAATTCTCTGACATTTCCAGGGAAGGAGTAGTTTAAAAGTTTCTTTTTTGCTTTTTGTGTTAGTGTCAGGTTGTTCAAATTATTTTCTTTGCAGAAAATTTCAAGAAAATGTTGACTCAACAGAAGGACATCGTTATTTCTTTCTTTTAAAGGTGGTAACTGAATAGGTAGTCCAAGAAGGCGATAATATAAGTCTTCTCTAAAATTACCCTTTCTAACTTCTTCTGCCAGGTCTTTATTCGTTGCTGTAATAATCCGGGTATTTATTTTAATGGTGGTATTACCTCCAACGCGGGTAATTTCACGTTCTTGTAAAACACGAAGGAGTTTCACCTGTAGATCAAAGTCCATTTCTCCTATCTCATCAAGAAAGACAGTGCCACCAATGGCTTCTTCAAATTTTCCTTTTTTTGTGGTCAAGGCTCCGGTGAATGCTCCTTTTTCATGACCAAATAGTTCGCTCTCCACTAATTCACGCGGAATTGCGCCCATGTTAACGGCAATAAAAGGATTGTCTTGCCGTAATGAGTTATAATGTATTGTTTTAGCAATTAATTCTTTGCCAGTGCCTGTTTCTCCGTAAATAGATACATTTATATTCGGAACTTTTATTGCTTTTTCTATTAGAGCAAAAACACCTTTTATTGCTTGACTTTCTCCAATGATAGCATGTTTAAAATGATATTTATTGGTGACTTCATTTTTTAACTGTGAGAGTTGATTTTTTAAACGGTGTTGGGTTTCAATGTTATGGATGCTATGCAGTAATCTATCTTTTATATTTTCATCTTTTGTGATGTAATCATATGCTCCTTCTTTTAATAGTTGTACAGCTATTGAAATATCATCTTGTCCCGAAATGACAATTACCTCAATGTCCGGGTTGTAGCGTTTAATTTTTCTTAAGAGATCAGCCCCTGTATAATCGGGAAGGCCGAGGTCAAGAGTTACAATGTCAGGCTTATACGATAAGTTTTTCATGAAGTCTGTACCGTTGAAATAGGTATATACTTCATAGTCATGTTTTATTTTTAAGGTGTGTTCTATTAATTTGTTAAAGACTTTATCGTCTTCAATAACGTGAATTCTCATAAGGCAGGTCTTTCGGCAAAAGCAATGTTTTGTGGCAGTCTTGGGATAGTTTATAATTGCCACATAATTGGTAAATTTAAAAAATTGTTTTTGTGTCTGATGTTATTTTTATTTTTTAATGAAATATTTTTGCCCAAAGGCTGTTTTTAATATGACGATTAGATTATTTGTTTATGCAGAAAAGTAACATATATATATCATTAATTTTATTCACCTTTTTATGGGGATGTACTACTCAAAAAAACACATGGCTAAACAGGAATTTTCATAATTTGACAGCCTATTACAATGTTTATTTTAATGGAAAAGAGAGTTATAAAGAGGGGGAGCAAAAGATAATTGATAACTTTGATAATAATTATAACCTCATTTTGCTGATGTTTGAAGCTTCTGATCCGCAAGCAGCTCAATCTGCCAATTCTGAAATGGATAGAGCCATTCAAAAGGGATCCAGGTTAATAACGAAGCACTCAATTACAGCAAAGCCTAAAAACCGTCCCAATAGTAAGTCTACTCCTTCCGCGCAGGCTTTTTATAATCAAAATGAATTTAATAAGTGGGTGGACGATGCTTTTTTATTAATTGGCAAGGCACAGGTGAATAAACATGAGTTTCGCCAATCGATACGTACTTTTGATCATATTGTGAGGGAATTTGGTGACAAACCGATAAAATATGAAGCGCTAATCTGGAAAGCAAGGGCTTTCGCTGAACTTGGGGACTATAGTAGCGCTCTTGCTGCTTTAGAGACTTATGATCTGGATGGAAAAGCACCAGTAGGCATGTATGGGCAATATATGGCCGTGTATGCTGATGTACTGCTTAAGCAGGGAAAGAATAATGAAGCCATACCTTATCTAAAAGCAGCTATTGAAGGTGCGGTTAAAAAGGATCGGAAGGCGAGGTATCAGTTTATTTTGGGACAGATTTATTTGAATCTGAACCAGGAACAGTTAGCTGCCGATGCTTTCGGTAAAGTGTTGAAGTTAAAACCTGATTATGAAATGGCTTTTAATGCCAAAGTAGAACGAGCTTCTATCATGTATCAGGGTGCAAGTTTTGAGGAAATTAAAAAGCAAATACATAAATTGTTAAAGGATAAAAAGAATGAAGATTTTCAGGATCAGATTTATTATGCTTTAGGCAAAGCCTACCTGAATCAGGGAGATAAATCTGAGGGGATAGCTAATTTTAAGTTATCTGTGGCTAAAAGTGTTGATAATGACTACCAAAAAGGGCTTTCTTACCTGGAAATGGGAGAAGTTTATTTTAACGATGAAGATTTTAAACAATCATTTTTTTACTACGATACAGCCTTTAATTACATTAATGAAGAGTACAAAGATTTCAGGACTTTGAGTGAAAGACGTCGAAGTCTGGATTTACTTGTTAAGCAATTAGATGTGGTAGGGCGTGAAGATAGTCTTCAAATGATTGCTGATATGAGTGAGACTGATAGAAATGATTTTATAGATAGCATTATTAAGGATCAGGAAGAGCAATTACGATTGGCTAAGGAAAAGCAACGTGAAGAATTTGAAGATGATGCTTTCTTTTATCAGAATTCCACTACCATGAATAATCTTAAGCAAGTTGGTGGTAAGTGGTATTTTTACAATGTGAATTCTGTTGCCATGGGTAAACAGGAGTTTGAGAAAAGATGGGGAAAACGAAAGTTGGAGAATAACTGGAGGAGAAAAGATAAAAGTTCTGTTGAAATAAGTAGTACCAGTCCTGATAATATCGAGGATCCATTTGCTGATTCGGTTGATCCGACTGTTTTATTAACTGACAATAGGGAAAAAGATGAAATAAAAAAGGAAAAGGGGGTAGGAAATAGTGTAGCTACTCGTCAGGAACTATTGCAAGACATACCGTTAACCGATGAAGCAAGAGGGGCTTCCAATCAGCTTTATGAGCAGGCGTTATTGGAAGCAGGGTTGATTTATCTGGATCAGCTAGAAAATGATTCTTTGGCCAGTGAGACATTTGAATTATTACTGGAACGATTTAAAGACGGTAAACTCCGTGAAGAAGCATATATAGGTGCTTATCAGGCTTATAAGCATCAAGAAAATAATAAGGGAATGGGTTTGATTAAGAGAAGACTGGAACAAGAGTTTCCTGATAGTAAATTTGCTGCTTTTCTGAATGATCCTGATTTTCTGAATAAATTGCAACGCGCCAAGCTGGATGATGATAGAGCTTATGAAGCTACTTATAATGCTTATTTGAGGGGTGAATATGATGTGGTCAATGATAATTATCTTGCTATCGTTAAAAGTTGGTCTGATAATATTTGGTTATCGAAATATCGATTGGTGAGAGCTTTGTCACTAGCACGTCAGGCTGATGTGGATGGATTTAGAGAAAGTTTAAATGAGATTGTTGAATCACATCCAGCTACAGAGGAGGCTAAGATGGCGCAAAAATTTCTTGATATCCTGGCTGAAGGAAGGACGCCGGTGAAGAGTGAACCACATCAGGCGCTTTTTGCCAGAAAGAAATCGGTTGCATTTAAAAATGATAAAGATGAGTCTGCAGGAGAAATTATTTCCCGTTCGGGTTATGTTTATAATGAGCAGCAGATACACAATGTTGTTTTGCTGGTAGATGGCTCAACTGATGTTAATCGTCTGATGTTTAATATGGCCGATTTTAATTTTTCCAGATTCTTGATGAATGATTATGATATTGAAGTTAAGAACTTACCAGATGGATCAAAAGCTCTTCTTATTAAAGGATTTAAGAATAAGCTTGAATCAATGGATTATTTCTATGCTATCAGGCAGCATCCTGAGTTGTTCGCTGTGCAGGGATTGAATACAAAAGAGATTTTCGCGATTACCAATGATAATCTTGTATTATTACTCTCATCCGGGCAAGTGACAGAGTATAAAATGTTTTTTACTACTTATTATTTAGGACCTCTTGATAATGAAATATTGGAATCTGTAAAACAAGAAAGTAACCGATCGGAACAAAAAGTCGAAAGTAAAGATGAGGCCCATGTTGATTCTGAATTGAAGAAAGAACAGACGGTGAAGCTAGTAGATAAGGATGTTGTTAAAGAAGAAAGTGTTGTTGTGCCTATTACAAATGGGGATAAACAACAAGAAAAAGTGGCCGTAAAAGGAGAAGTTAGTTCTGGACAAATTACTGAACCAGAAAATGCACAGGAAGAGACAGGGGAAAAACCGATTGTTCAGGAGGATGTGGTTGGGTATCGGTTTAATGCTGCTGACGAACAGATGGTTTTGGTGGTTCTCAAAAAAAGTCGCTATAATTACAATCGTATTTTGAGTGTTTTTAAAAACTTTTCCAATGCTAAGTTTGGGGCCCACATTACTGTACGTATGGATGATTTTATTGAGGGATATAAAAGTATTACCATTAGTGGTTTTAAGAATTCAAAAGAAGCCATGAATTATATCATAAGCTTGAAGCAAAATAATTTTGTGGTGCGTGATTTTGCAAGCAGAGAGCATTATATTTGGGTGATTTCCAAAGATAATATAAGAGTGTTACAAGATAGTGGTGATTTGAAGTCATATGGTGAGTTTTTTAACGAACAATATTGATAATTGAGTATGGATGCCAGGAAAATAAAGATATTATGGGTAGATGATGAGATAGAGCACTTGAAAGCTCACTTGCTTTATCTTGTTGAAAAGGGATTTGATGTAAAAACTGCTACCAATGGACAAGACGCATTGGAAATGATTGCAGTAAATATCTATGATCTGGTTTTTCTAGATGAAAATATGCCTGGTATTAGTGGATTGGAAACATTAGGTAGAATAAAGGAACTTAAACCTGAGCTGCCTGTTGTGATGATCACCAAGAGTGAGGAAGAGGATATTATGGATGAGGCAATCGGTCGTAAAATTGCCGATTACCTTATTAAGCCTGTGAATCCGCGGCAGATATTATCTTCTATTAAAAAGAATCTCGATAAGAGGCGACTTATTTCTGAAACTACTACCTCTTCTTATCAATCGCAATTTTCACAAATAACTTTACAGATAAATGATTCATTCTCATTTGAGGATTGGGTAGATGTATATAAGAAGATTGTGTTCTGGGAACTGGAGTTGCAAGGCAGTAGCGGGGCCATGGATGAAGTGCTGAAAATGCAAAAAACTGAGGCTAATCATGCGTTTGTTAAGTTCATAAAGGATAATTATCTGGATTGGTTGAAAGGCGAGGCTGGTCCTATGTTGTCGCATCAGCTTATGAAAAGTCGAGTGTTACCTTTACTTGAAAAAGGTGAAAAAGTATTTCTTGTCGTAATAGATAATTTTAGGTATGACCAGTGGGAAATAATAAAGCGGGATGTTACGAATGATTATATCGTAGATGAGGAATTGTTGTATAGTAGTATTTTGCCTACATCAACTCAATATGCCCGCAATGCCTTATTCTCAGGATTAATGCCCGGTCAAATGAGGGAAATGTTTCCGGAATATTGGGTTGGTGATGATGAGGAAGGGAGTAAAAATCAGTTTGAATCGGAGTTGATTGGTACTTTTTTTAAACGTTTTCGCAAGGATATAAAATACGGTTATGCCAAAATAAATGATAATGAGTCAGGTCGTAAAATGATTGAGCAATTGCATGATATGCTTAAAAATCAGTTTAATGCTGTTGTTTTTAATTTTGTAGATATGCTTTCTCATGCACGCACAGAGGTCAAAATGATTAAAGAGTTGGCTGCTAATGAGGCTGCTTATCGTTCATTAACTCACTCGTGGTTTACTCATTCAACGTTGAAAGATTTATTAGTACGTTTAAAGGAGGAAAATATTAAGGTGATAATTACTACTGATCATGGTACTATACGGGTTCAAAATCCTATAAAAGTATTAGGAGACCGTAATGTGAATACAAATTTGCGGTTTAAACAAGGAAAGAATCTTGCTTATAAAGCAAAGGAGGTTTTTGAGGTGAAACAGCCGGATTTGGCTTTTTTGCCAAAATATAATGTATCAACTGCCTATATATTTGCTACACACTCTGACTTCTTTGCATATCCAAATAATTACAATTATTATGCAAATTATTATCGCGATACCTTTCAGCACGGAGGGATCTCTATGGAAGAGATGATTATTCCATTTTCAATATTGTCACCTAAAAAATGATCGATTAGCGAGTTTTGTTTTAAAAATATACAGAGAATTATGGAACCTTTATATATAAACTCATTAGATGAAATTCGACTGGTTGCACGAGAGTTTTTAAAACGTTACCAGGCATACAGGGTGTTGGCTTTTTATGGAAGTATGGGAGTTGGAAAAACTACTTTTATCAAAGCTTTATGTCAGGAGATGGGGGTTGAGGATACGGTTAACAGTCCTAGTTTTGCCATTGTTAATGAATACCATACTAAAGCGGATGATGTGATCTATCATTTCGATTTTTATCGAATTAAGAAAATAGAGGAAGCTTATGATATGGGTTATGAAGATTATGTCTATTCTGGTGATTATTGTTTGATGGAGTGGCCTGAATTAATTGAAGATTTATTGCCGGCTGGAAGGCTTGATGTGACACTTACCGAGGAGGCAGACGGACGACGAAAAATATCAGTGTCCCAGCGGTGATACATTTGATGCTGTTGCTAATTTTAGTAAATTAACCAATGTTGCCTGAACATAGAAGAGTAAGAGAAACTGCTTAGTCAGGAGAGTTGAAATTATTTTCTCACTCTTATTTGTCAGTAATACTATACAAACCAAATTAATCAGATGTGATGAGTAGTATGGGAAATAAACCCTCTCATTTTTCATTTAGTAATACCGGTTTACTGCCTCGGGAGGAGATGTTGGAAACAGGAAGGAAGAAGAAACAGCTGACGATTGGTATCCCTAAGGAGACCAGTAAGTTTGAAAATCGTGTTCCGCTTACTCCTCAGGGTATTGAGTTGTTAGTGGATAATGGCCATAAAGTCTTGTTCGAATCCGGAGCCGGAGAGGCTGCTCATTACTTTGATCATGCTTTTTCGGAAAGTGGCGCTACTATTGTTTTTAATCATAAGGAAGTTTTTGAATCGGATATCATACTTAAAGTGTCTCCTCTTTCAGTCTCGGAAATTGAACTGATGTCTCCTGATCAGTTGGTTATTTCTTTATTGTACCTATATGGACAGTCTCGGGAGAATATTTCACTGATGCTGGATAAGAGAATTAATGCCATAGCATTTGAATTACTTAGGGATGATAATAATTGCTATCCGGTTATTAGAAGTATGAGTGAAATTGAGGGATATGCTTCGGTGATGATCGCCAGTGAATTTTTGAGTAAAGCCCATAATGGGAAGGGCGTTTTAATGGGGGGAGTAACCGGCATATCGCCCGCAGAGATTGTGATCTTGGGAGCTGGTACCGCCGGAGAATTTGCAGCCAGAGCTGCTATTGGTTTGGGAGCTACAGTTAAGGTGTTTGATAATTCATACAGAAATTTACGTGAATTGGAGCGCAACCTGGGACAGCGCGTTTTTACCTCTGTATTGCATCCTCATGTGTTGACAAAAGCTTTGCGATCTGCGGATGCCGTTTTAGGGAGTCTTCGGTATTTACAAACTGGCAGGTCGTTTATGGTTTCGGAAGGGCAGATTGCTCAAATGAAGCAGGGCTCGGTGATCATTGATTTAAGTATGGATCAGGGTGGATGTTTTGAATCGTCGGCGTGCACTGATTTTGAACATCCAATTTTTATTAAGCATGGTGTAATTCATTATTGTGTACCCAATATTGCTTCGCGTGTTGCACGTACGGCGTCAATTGCATTAAGTAATATATTTGCCCCCATTCTGCTTCGGTTGGCTGAGGCCGGAGGAATGCATCATTTAATAAAAGAGGATGTAGGTGTAAGTCATGGTGTTTATATTTATAAAGGTATCCTTACTAATAATCATATAGGAAGTCGATTTAATTTACCATTTAAAGATATCGGATTGTTAATGGCCGCTTTTTAGCATCAGTATTTCTTTTTTAATTTCAAGCAAAGGAATGGTTGTGCTTATATAGCGTGAGCTTTTTACTTCTTTTTTTCTTGCAGGGAGTGTAAGAATAATTCTTGACTGTTGTTTATTCTAATTATATTTTCTTTCTCGATGCGATTTAACCTGTTTGGTTGAATTATCAAGTTGGGAATAAGCTAAATAACAGGACTTTAGAGGTGTAGGGTTTTGTGAATGAGGTTATTTGTTAATTCACATATCTTATTGCCTATTTTTCTCAAATTGATCCCTTATTGCTTTTATGCTGAAAGAAAAAAATCCTTTGCTTATAGGATTTAATCCTATAAGCAAAGGATTAAATCTTTTCGTTATTGGTTTTTTAATTACTAGTAAATTTCATCGATCTGATCCCTTACTAAATAGTAGCTTTTTTTACTTTTTTGGGTATGAGATTTGAGATATAAAAAAACCAGAAAGAATAATCTTTCTGGTTTTAGTAGCGGGGGCCAGACTCGAACTGACGACCTTTGGGTTATGAGCCCAACGAGCTGCCAACTGCTCCACCCCGCAATATATCTTATCTAGTTAGATGTTTCTTTTTGCGGTTGCAAATGTAAGGTTATTGTTTTTAATTTCCAAAAGTATTATTGGGAAATCACGGTGTTGTCCAAAAAAAATAGAGAATCTCCAATGTTCATAAATCATGTTCCTGATGTATTGGGATTACTTTCAAGTGATAAAAACCAGAAAGAATTCTCTTTCTGGTTTAGTAGCGGGAGCCAGACTCGAACTGACGACCTTTGGGTTATGAGCCCAACGAGCTACCAACTGCTCCATCCCGCAATATATCTTATCTCGTTAGATGTTTCTTGTTTTTTGCGGTTGCAAATGTAGGGTTCTTTGAGTAAAGATCCAATTTTATAACTAAAAACTTTTGAAAGAATGCTGTTATTTTTTTTGAGATGTGTGGTTGCCCTGTTTTTAAGAGTGTTTTTGTAATTAGCATCCAGGGTTGTGTGTAAATGTTGGTGTCGTGAATAAGTATAGGTGATTGAAATAAAAAAGCCAGAAAGAATAATCTTTCTGGCTTTAGTAGCGGGAGCCAGACTCGAACTGACGACCTTTGGGTTATGAGCCCAACGAGCTACCAACTGCTCCATCCCGCAATATATCTTTATACCTATATGGTTTCTTTCATAAAGCGAATGCAAAAGTATGAAATGGATTTCATATTTCCAAATTATTCGTACTGTATGTTGTGTTTTAAGAGGTAATCGCGTAATTATTCAATTGTTGCCTGTGACTTGGAGGTCTATTGGATTGAAGTATTTTCAGAGATGTTCCGGTGGGCAATCTGATTTAATCTGTTAACTTTGCGGCATTTCATTATACAGTGAGTTCATGACAAAAGGAGAGAAAAGAAAACACTTTTACCAAAAGCTTCGCAACAAGTATCGATTGGCTATTTTTAATGAACAAACGTATGAAGAGGTTTTTGGAATACGTTTGTCTCGATTAAATGTGTTTACATCCATTGGATCGATTTTAATTTTCTTAATTATTATAGTGATTTTTCTGACGGCTTTTACTGGCTTGCGAGAGTATATTCCCGGATATCCATCTGGGAAAGAGCGGCGTATGATTTTAAGAAATGCGGAGTTGGTGGATTCCTTATTGTATGAAATAGATCGCAGGGATCGATTTATTAAAGATATACGCACCATTGTATCTGGTGAAATTCCGGAAGGTGCTGTGATGAATGCGAATGAAGATAGTGCCAATCAAGTCAATTCGAATCAGAGTGTTTCATTTAAAAAATCGACTGAGGACTCTTTGTTTCGGATGCAAGTTGAACAGGAGGAGCGGTTTAATTTATCAGTTTTTGAGGATAAAAATCAGCGGACTAAGCTGGAGCATACCTTCTTTTTTACGCCATTAAAAGGCGTTATTGTGAATAAATTTGGCGATTCTCAACGACATTATGGTGTGGACATTGTTGCTGCTCCTGATGCGAGGGTGGCTTCAGTGCTGGATGGAACCATTGTGTTTACCGGTTGGACTGTAGAGACAGGCTATGTTATTCAGGTGCAGCATGAAAATAATTTAATATCGATATATAAACACAATTCAGTTTTGTTGAAGGAAATGGGGGATAGGGTGAAGGCCGGTGAAGCTATTGCAAAAGTTGGAAATTCAGGTGAATTGACAACAGGACCTCATTTGCATTTTGAATTGTGGTACAATGGTGCACCGTTAAATCCAGAAAATCATATTTCTTTCAATTAATAAACTGATTGATCAACTATATATTTTGAACAAACAGATGATTAAACGTATTGCTATTTTGGGGGCTACCGGATCGATCGGTACACAGGCATTAGAGGTGATTGAACAGCACCCCGAAAAGTTTGAGGTGGAAGTGTTAACAGCAAATAATAATGCCAATCTTTTAGTGGCACAGGCGAAGAAGTTTATTCCAAACACCGTTGTGATTGGAAATAAAGAAAAATATTCGTTCGTTTCAGAAGCACTAGCATCACTTCCGATTAAGGTCTATGCTGGCGCAGAGGCTATTGCACAGGTTGTTCAAATGGGAACTATTGATGTCGTATTGACTGCTATGGTTGGTTTTTCAGGTTTAAAACCTACTATTAAAGCGATTGAAGCTGGGAAAAGCATCGCCTTAGCTAATAAAGAAACATTGGTGGTGGCCGGCGATTTAATCACAAAATTAGCACATGAATACAAGATTAATATTCTACCTGTGGATTCAGAGCATTCTGCTATTTTTCAATGTCTGGTTGGTGAGTTGAATAATCCTATTGAGAAAATCTACCTGACTGCTTCTGGTGGACCTTTCAGGGGAAAAGGAATTGAGTTTTTAAGAACGGCGACCAGTCGTCAGGCGTTAAACCATCCGAATTGGTCTATGGGAAATAAAGTAACCATTGATTCTGCTTCTTTAATGAATAAGGGGCTTGAAGCGATTGAGGCTAAATGGTTATTTGATTTGAAACCAGAACAGATAGATGTAATTGTTCATCCGCAGTCTATTGTTCATTCTATCGTGCAGTTTGAAGATGGTTCTATGAAAGCACAAATGGGAATGCCTGATATGCGGTTGCCCATCCAGTATGCATTAGGATTTCCAGATCGTGTGAAATCCAATTTTCCACGGTTTAATTTTCTTGATTATCCCGCGCTTACTTTTGAGCATGCAGATGTTTCTGTTTTCAGGAATTTAGATTTGGCTTATTTGGCTATGCAGAAAGGCGGGAATATGCCTTGTGTGTTGAATGCAGCAAATGAAATTGCTGTTGATTGTTTTCTGAAACAGGAAATCGGATTTGTTGACATGTCAGAAGTTGTTGAAAAAACAATGATGAGTTCCTCTTTTGTTCCGATGCCAAGCTATGATGATTATATAATGTCAGATGAGGAAGGCAGACGTATTGCTTTACAGGTTGTCAGTAAAATGAGATGATCAGTTTGTTCAGCATGAGTAAACCCCTTATAATTCGGGGGAAAAGAATATCTTTGTTGCTTAATTAAGAAAAATATAGTGAATGGACATTATAATTAAAGCGGCTCAACTAATATTGAGTTTATCCATATTGGTTATTTTACATGAATTTGGTCATTTTTTCTTTGCCCGGGTATTTAAAACGAGGGTTGAAAAGTTTTATCTTTTCTTTAATCCTGGATTTACCTTATTTAAGGTAAAAAAAGGGGAAACTGAATATGGGGTAGGCTGGCTACCGTTAGGCGGCTATGTAAAAATTGCTGGAATGATTGACGAATCAATGGATAAAGAGCAATTAAAACTTCCTCCTCAACCCTATGAATTTCGTGCTAAACCAGCTTGGCAGAGGTTAATGATTATGGTTGGAGGTGTGTTAGTTAACTTTATAACAGCCATGTTGATATTTTGGATGATGCTTTTTAAGTGGGGATCATCATATTATCCGGTAGAAGAAGCAACCTATGGTTTGCAGTTTCATCCGGTTGCACATGAAATTGGTCTGCAGGATGGTGATAATGTTTTGATGGTTGATACGTTTAAAGTTGAAACGACTCAGGATATTGCCAGGTTTATCTTACTTGAGGATGCGCGTGAATTAACCGTGAAACGGGGTGATTCAACATTTAAGGTAGCAATACCTCAAGATTTTGACCAAAAAATGATGGCTGAAGGCGTTAAAGCTTTTGCGGCTTTTCAGTTACCAATTCAGATTGACTCAATTGTACCAGGTCTTCCTGCTGATGAAGCCGGGTTGTTAAAAGGAGATAAGGTTGTAGCAGTTAATGAAGTCAGTACGCCTTATTTTCATCTGTTTGAAAAAGAGATCCGTAAAAACGTAGGTAAAGAAGTTCTGCTGGCGGTTAACCGGGGAGACCAGAGTAAGCTGATTACCTGCCAGGTTAATGAAAACGGGAAGATTGGTGTTGGAAATGTTCATCCAAATTATTTTTTCAACCGCAAGGTTGTTAAGTATGGTTTTTGGGAAGCAATGCCTGCCGGAATAAAGATGGGATTTAAGATATTGGTGGGTTACGTAAAACAATTGAAACTGATCTTTACCAAAGAGGGAGTTAAACAACTTGGTGGTTTTGGAACAATGGGTAGTTTATTTCCTACAACTTGGGATTGGACCACTTTTTGGTATAATACCGGTCTTATTTCTTTGATTCTGGCTTTTATGAATATTTTACCCATACCAGCATTAGATGGAGGTCATGTGTTATTCTTGCTCTATGAAATTGTGTCTGGAAGAAAACCCAGTGAAAAATTTCTGGAATATGCTCAAATTACCGGAATGATTCTGTTGTTTAGTTTGTTGTTATATGCTAACGGTAATGATATCTTTAAAGCAATTTTCAATTAATTGGAAAGCAAAAGATTATTAAATTTGTAGAAATCAAAAAGGATACCATATGTGTTTGAAAGCTATTTTTTTATTAGCACTACCCGGAGGCCCGGAATTAATTTTAATCATTCTTGCTCTAGTATTGTTATTTGGAGGGCGGAAAATACCTGAGTTAATGAAAGGACTCGGACAAGGGATGAAGGAATTTAAGAAGGCCAAGGAAGGGGAATCCACTGATGATAAATCGGCTGACGCTAATAGCAAAGATGCTATTGAAAAGTAGAAAGCAGGATTTGTGAGTTGAGTAAAATCTTCTATGGCTTAGTTTCAAAGCTTATAGATAAAGAAGAAGATGATGGCTGACTTTTTTAAGATCGGCCATTTTTTGTATTGGATAGTTAATATCCTGATATTTTATCAGAAATGTTGTGCAATGAGGATATCTTTTTGTTTTGTGATCTTGATTGGAATTGGTTTATCTTCCTTTAGGTGTGTTGGTCAGGCTGGTTCTAGTGCTAAAGAATATCCGTGCTATCCTGAGTGGCTTTTTAAAAAACGGGTTGAATACCTTGATAAAAAAACACCGATAAAGCTTGATTATAATAAAAGGGTTCAAGCTTATATTGATGTTTATACCGTCAAAAGACGAGATCACTTGGCTGAAATTATTGGACGATCAGAATTGTATTTTCCTCTTTTTGAAGAGTATCTGATAAAATACAATTTACCCATGGAATTAAAGTATTTGGCAATTGTCGAGTCAGCACTCGATCCGCGAGCAAAATCTTCGTCGGGTGCCATGGGTTTGTGGCAGTTTTTGTATCATGCCGGCAGAATGTTTGATCTTAAAGTGAATACCTATGTAGATGAGCGTTGTGATCCGGAAATGAGTACCGAAGCGGCGTGTAAGTATCTGGCTTATTTGTATCGAAATTTAAATAATTGGCAATTGGCTTTAGCCGCTTATAATGGTGGATTGGGCGTGGTACAAAAAGCGATTGAGCGCTCAGGAGGGAAAACTACTTTTTGGGAATTATATCCTTATCTCCCAGATCAGGTTAAAGGATATGTTCCTGCTTTTATTGCGGTTAATTACGTCATGAATTTCTACGATAAACATGATATAACGACGAAAGCTTCTTTGATTTCTTATTCTGAAATAGATACTGTTTATATTCATAAATCGCTCACATTTAATCAGATTTGTCGTACGGCCGGGATCTCTATGGAAGTTATGGATTGGTTAAATCCCATGTTTTCAAAAAAGTTTATTCCTGTTGAAGAAGAGGCTGTGCGTTTGTTTCTGCCTGCAGATAAGGTGATTAATTTTATTCGGGGAGAGGCCGATTTGGAGTCTCAATCAGGTCCTGAAGTTGTTATTATACCTTTTGGAGATAAAAAGGATAAAGAGCGGGTTCTGCATATAGTAAGAAAAGGTGAATTTTTTCACAAGATAGCGATTGAGTACGAGTGTAGAATTGCGGATATAATGGTTTGGAATAATCTTGACTCAAGAGAATTGACTGTTGGGCAAGAATTAGTTATTTGGAGGCCAACTCGAAAAAATCAGTTCTTTTTTGTAAATTCCGAGGTTTTGTGTTGTCCAACTTGTTCCACATCAGGAGATTTTGTGACAGTTGTTTCAAAGGGAGCTCGTTAATAGATGCATGAAATAATAAATAATTCATTGGATATGAGAGGTATATTAAGGCAATATTTTCTGGTGTTAATAATTGGATTACTAACTTTTTCCTGTAAAAATAAATCAGAAGGATACAAACCTGTAGTGGCAGGAAAGGCAGGGGAGCTGCTTATTGTTATAGATGGAAAATGGAAAAAAACAGAGGGCGGTAAGTACATTCGACAAATGATGAATCAACCGTACCTGGGGCTACCTCAGGAAGAGCCTATTTTCGACATAATGGTTGCGCCACATGATGCGTTTACATCTTATATGAAGACGATAAGAAATATCGTTGTTGCTGATATATCTCCTGGAATTACTAATGATACAATTCATTATTATAAAAGTTTGTGGGCTAAAGAACAGGCTGTAGTTCGTATTTCGGCTAAAACCCCGGAAGCCTTTGATGAAATAATCAGAAGGCATGAATTAAAAATGATAAGTTTTTTTAATCGCGCTGAACGAGAGCGGTCCATGCGTTTTTATAAGGGGTACTCCAGTGTCAAATTAATGAATAAACTAAAACGAAAATGGGATTGTCAAATTATCGTCCCCGGTAGTTTTAAAGGAAATAAAGGCGGAGAAGATTTTGTGTGGATGTCAGAAGAAAAAGATTTGTCCAGTCAGGGGTTATTAGTGTATTCGTTTGATTATGTAGAGGAGGGAACCTTCTCTAAGGAATATTTACTGAATAAACGCGATTCTGTTTTGAAGATTAATTTGCCTGGTGCAGCTGCTGGATCGTACATGACTACTGAGCATACATTTCCTGTTATTTATAAAAAGGATGCAATAAATGAAAATGAAGTGTATGAATTAAGAGGGCTTTGGAAAGTGCAAGGTGATATGATGGGGGGACCTTTTATTTTGCAGGCTAGATTGGATAAGAGAACTAATAAGGTTATTGTTACAGATGGTTATGTGTATGCACCTGAGAAACCGAAAAAGCGAACCATGATAAGACAATTGGAAGCAGTGATGTATTCTTTTCGATTTAGCCATAAAAAGAAGTAATCACATATGTTGCCTTTATTTAATAAAGAAGCACTTCAACGAGCGTGTAGAAGAGAAGATTTGATTCGTGAAACTGCCGATCAGATAATAAAAGATTTTTCTGAGTTTGGATTGGATGTCGTGTTTTCTGGCGAGGTAGTTGATTTCTATCAGGATCTGTTTTTCCAGTTAAAAGTGCATGTGACACAGTTGGTAGAGAGAAATTATACCCGTTTTTTAAGTTTGCTTTATCGGATTGATATATCCGATAATGAGATTGTTGCTTATGAAAAAGAATACCCTGATTTATCTTATTCTGAAGTTCTAAGTATTTTGATAATTCATCGTGAGCTGAAGAAGGTTTTGACAAGGGATTTTTTTCGGAGTAAGAAATAATTTACTCAATAAGACAAGTGTTTTTCCAGGGTTGATAACTATAGATAAAATGAATACACAGATAAAACTTATAACTGATAAACCTGACAATGTCTCTACAGTTTTTCTTTTGAAAGAATTGGAAATGCTCCAAGATTTCGGATTTTCTAAAGAAGAGATCGCATATGTTACCAGTAAAGCCGAGACGAAGGAAAAACTTATAGGTATACCGGAACTTGGTAAATTAAAGTATGTCCGGTTGCTGGATAGTGAACAGGATTCATTAATTGTGCGCAATGAAGCATTAAGGAGAAATGGATATGATATTTTTCAGATCCTAAAAAAGGAGCGATATAATGATGTTTGCGTGTTTGATTTAACAGGAGACAAGGATGCTTGTTTGGCTATGTGTGAAGGTTTATTGTTGTCATCGTATGCTTTCAATAAATATATAACTCAGGATAAGGAAAAAGTATTTGATCTTAATCGTATCATGCTTTCTAGTCCTGTGGTTACTCCTGACGATGTAGAGGAAATAAATCTTGTATGCGAAGCTGTAAGTATTGCACGTAATCTTGTTAATGAACCAGTGGGGGCACTAAATGCAGTTCAGTTAGGTGATGTCACCAAGGTTTTAGGTGAAAAATACGGTTTTTCGGTAGACGTTTTTAATAAAAGTAAGATTGAATCTTTAAAGTTTGGTGGTTTGCTAGCAGTAAATAAGGGTAGTCAAGATCCTCCGACTTTTATTACTATGGAATGGAAACCTGAAAATGTTAAAACGGAAAAGCCGGTTGTTTTGGTTGGAAAAGGTGTTGTTTTTGATACCGGAGGAATGAATTTAAAAACCATGCCAGGTAGTCTTGATGAGATGAAATGTGACATGGGGGGAGCTGCATCAGTCATTGGTGCGATGGTGGCATTGGCTGCCAATAAAATTCCTGTTCATGTAATTGGTTTGGTTCCTGCAACAGATAATCGTCCCGGATTTAATGCTTATGTTCCAGGTGATATCATAAAGATGCATAATGAGCTTACTGTAGAGGTAATTAATACAGATGCTGAAGGAAGACTCATCCTTGCTGATGCCTTGAGCTATGCCAGACGTTTTGAACCGGATTTGGTTATTGATTTGGCAACGTTAACTGGTAGTGCTGTTATGGCTTTAGGACACTATGGAATGGTGGGAATGGGAACGGCTAATGAAGACGAGTTTGGTGTATTACAGGAGAGTGGAGAAATAGTTTATGAACGAGTCGTTAAGTTTCCTTTCTGGAATGAATACGGGGAGTTGATAAAATCAGATATTGCCGATTTAAAAAATTTAGGAGGCCGCGAGGCTGGTGCAATAACTGCCGGGAAATTTTTGGCCCACTTTACGAACTATCCTTGGATTCATTTGGATATTGCCGGACCGGCATATGTTGCCAAGGATAATAACTATCGTGGGAAGGGGGCATCCGGGGTAGGTGTTCGCTTGTTATACCACTTTTTGAGAAATCGTGTCAAAGGATGAGGCATTTTCATTATTTTTATACCTATTTTGTTAATTTGATGAAGATATGAGTGATAAGAAAATAGTAGTGGGGATAACTCACGGAGATATAAACGGGATTGGCTATGAAATTATTTTTAAGGCATTGTCTGATTCCAGAATATTGGATTCATTCACGCCTGTAATTTACGGGTCATCGAAGGTTGCTGCCTATCATCGTAAAGCTCTCAATATATCCAATTTTAGTTTGAATAATATTCGAAGTGTAGATGAAGCGCATCCAAGAAGAGTCAATATCATTAATTGTTTGGATGATAATGTGCGAGTTGAGTTAGGTAAATCTACTTCAGCTGGAGGTGATAGTGCTTTTAAAGCATTGAGCCGAGCGATGGAAGATATTCAACGGGGTGTGGTTGATGTTTTGGTGACGGCGCCGATTAATAAAAAAAACATTCAATCAGATGCTTTTCATTTTCCTGGTCATACGGAGTATTTGGCTAAGGAGGCAGGTACTGATGATGTGTTAATGTTGATGGTGAGTGATATTTTAAAGGTTGGTGTGGTAGCAGGGCACGTGCCCATTAAAGAGGTGCCATCTCATATCACCAAAGAAAGAATTATTCGGAAATTACGAGTGCTTGATCGGACATTGAAGGTAGATTTTACGGTTCGACGTCCTCGAATAGCTGTTTTGGGTCTTAATCCGCATGCCGGGGATGGAGGTGTTTTAGGATCGGAAGAGGAAGATATAATTATACCTGCTTTAAAACAGGCTAAGGAGGAGGGAATAATGGCTTTAGGACCATATCCTGCCGATGGTTTGTTTGGTACGAGACAGTTAGAAAAATTTGATGCGGTATTAGCGATGTATCATGATCAGGGCTTAACGCCGTTTAAAACTGTTGCTTTTTCAACAGGTGTTAATTTTACTGCAGGATTGCCGTTTATACGAACGTCTCCTGATCATGGTACGGCATATGAAATTGCTGGAATGAATAGGGCCGATGCTGAATCGTTTAGAAATGCTTTATATCTTGGTGTAGATCTTTTTAGAAACCGAAAGAGTAATTTGGAATTGGAAAAGAATCCGTTAAAAACATATGATATAAATGAGCTGGAGATGAAAGGTGATCACCGGCAGGTAAATGAATAAAAAAAACCGGCATTAGCCGGTTTTTTTATCTCTATTTATTGGGATAATAGCCTTTAATGATGCCTCGTTGAGAATTACGGACAAACAGAATGATCTCATCTCGTTCTTTTGATGCCGGTAACTCTGCTTCAATACGTTCTATGGCATCTGAGTTGTTTAAGCCAGTTTGGAATAATAAGCGATAGATGTTTTGAATATCTCTAATTTGTTCGTTGGTAAAGGTGCGTCTGCGAAGTCCAATTGAGTTAACACCTACATAGGATATTCTCTCGCGTCCGGCTTTTACATATGGAGGGACGTCTTTCCCTACTAATGAACCTCCGGCAATCATAACATGCGCTCCAACGTGTACAAATTGATGAACGGCTGACATACCTCCTATTATGGCGTAATCATCAATTTTTACTTCACCTGCTACTTGCACACTATTCACCAGAATTACATTATTTCCGATACATGCATCGTGAGCCACGTGAACGTATGCCATTAACAGACAGTTGTTGCCTACTACTGTTTTACCTTTGGCTTTTGTTCCTCGGTTTATAGTTACAAATTCCCTAATAGTAGTGTTATTTCCAATTTCCACAGTAGTATCTTCACCAGCAAATTTTAAGTCCTGCGGAATAGCTCCAATAACAGCTCCGGGGAAAATATTACAATTTTTCCCAATGTGTGTTCCTTCCAAAATGGTTGCATTCGAACCAATTCGTGTTCCCTCTTCAATTACAACGTTTTTATCAATCGTAACGAATGGTTCAATAACGACATTTGGAGCAATTTTTGCGTCCGGATGAATGTATGCTAAAGGTTGCTTCATTCTATTTAAGTTTTCTGAAATACTTATCTTAGCTTATCCTTTGTTTTTTACAATTTGAGCCATGAATTCCCCTTCTGCTACAATAGCATCTCCTACAAATGCAGTGCCTTTCATGTTGGCTACTCCACGACGAATTTCAGTCATCAGCTCCAGTTTGAATATAAGTGTATCTCCCGGCACTACTTTTTTTCTGAATTTGATATTGTCAATTTTAAGGAAATAGGTACTATAGTTTTCAGGATCTTCCACTTTGCTGAGTACAAAAATTCCACCAGCTTGAGCCATTGCTTCCACCTGAAGTACGCCAGGCATTACAGGTTCTTCGGGAAAGTGACCAACGAAAAATGGTTCATTCATTGTTACATTTTTAATCCCTATCACCACGTTGTCCTGCAGGTCGATAATTTTATCAACAAGTAAAAAAGGTGGGCGGTGAGGTAGCATGCGTTTTATGGCATTTACATCAAAGATGGGTTCCTTATTGGGATCATATTTGGGAACATCTGCCTTTTGAGCTCTTTTTTTAATTTCTTTTCTTAAAAGCTTAGCAAATTCCACATTGATATTGTGCCCCGGTCGAGTTGCAATAATTTTTCCTTTAATTGGCAGGCCAGCCAAGGTAAGATCACCTATTACGTCAAGTAATTTATGGCGAGCTGGTTCGTTTGGATAAACCAGATCAACATTGTTTAATATTCCAATGGGTTGAACTTCAACTTTTGGTTTATTAAATAGCTCAGATAAATGATCAAGTTCATTTTGGGTAACTTCTTTGTCAATGATAATAATTGCATTGTCTAGATCCCCACCTTTAATCAGATTGTGTTTAAGTAATGGCTCTAATTCATGCAGAAAGACAAAAGTACGACAAGCGCTTATTTCTTTTTCAAATTCGTTTATTGAATCAATAGATGCATATTGGTTTGAGAGCAAAAAGGATGAATTGAAGGAGATCATTGTATCAATGCTGAAATGATCATCCGGAAGCGCGATAATTTTAATGCCTTTTTCAGCGTCTTCAATTACCATCTTCTCCTTTATTTCGAAATACTGTCTGTTGGCATTTTGTATTTCAATACCTGCCTCTATAATTGCTTCCACATAGAGTTTTGCGCTACCATCTAATATGGGAGCTTCTGGTCCGTTTAATTCAATAAGGCAGTTGTCAACTCCCATTCCTCTTAAAGCAGCCAAACAATGTTCAATTGTGCTTATTTTCGCCTCGCCTTTTTGAAGTACTGTGCCTCTTTCTGTGAATGCTACATGGTCTGCCCATGCATTTATTACCGGTTGACCGTCTAAGTCAATTCGTTTAAATTTATAACCATGATTTTCAGGAGCCGGATTCAGTGTCAATGTAACTTTAACACCGGTGTGAAGACCGTTACCCGTTAGCGATACTGCTTTTTTTATAGTTGCTTGCTTCTCACCCATAATATTAATAATTCAGGTTATACCTGTGGTATTTTTTATTCGCTTTTTAAATTCTGAATTTCTCTTTTTAACTCATCTATTTGAGCAGATAATTCAGGTAGGCGTCTGAATATTACAAATGATTTATTAAACTGCATGACATTCATGGCCGGGGAGCCCATTAGGGCTGTGGCTTCTTTTTTTATTGTTCCGGCAATACCTGTTTGGGCGGCAACTCTGGTTTTATCTGCCACGTGTATATGACCTGAGACTCCTACCTGACCACCGAACATACATTCTTTGCCGATTTTTGTTGAACCGGCAATACCTGTTTGAGCAGCGATTACGGTTTTTTCTCCCACTTCAACATTATGTGCAACCTGAATGAGATTATCAAGTTTAGCTCCTTTACGGACAATGGTAGAACCCATAGTTGCGCGGTCAATGGTAGTGTTGGCGCCAATTTCAACATGGTCTTCAATGATTACATTTCCAACCTGAGGTATTTTCTTGTAATTTTTATTTGCATCAGGAGCAAAGCCAAAACCATCGCCACCAATAATTGCTCCAGCATGTATAATGCAGTTTTCACCTATCTTGCAATGTTTGTATATTTTAACTCCAGGATAAATAATTGAGTTGTCTTTGATTTCAACATTATCTCCGATGTAGGCTTGAGGATAAATTTGGACGTTCTTGCCGATTTTTGCTTTTTCTCCGATATAGCTGAAAGCTCCTATGTATACAAAATCACCTATTGTGGCGGTTTTATCTATGAAAGCAGGCTGTTCAATTCCAGTCTTTTTAGGTAGTGACTGTTCGTACATATCTAATAAGGCAGCTAATGCCAGATAGGCATCAGGAACTTTTATTAGAGTTGTCGTTAATGGTTGTTCTGCTTTAAAGCTATCATTAACAATGACAACACTTGCTTTAGTAGTGTATATGTATTTTGTGTATTTAGGGTTCGCCAGGAAAGTTAACGTTTGTGGTTTGCCTTCCTCTATTTTTGAAACATCATTCACAATCGCATCTGGATTTCCTTCAATTGTTCCCTGTACTAATTCTGCGATTTGCTTCGCTGTAAAATTCATCCGTATTTAGCATTAGTTTATTGTCAACATCAACGTTATAAAGCGCCTTAAACACTGGGTATAATGGATGTGACAAAAGAAAAATTTGGTGCAAAGCTAAGAAATATATTCACTAAAAAAAATCAGTTTTTTGAGGTAAAAAGTTAATTACTTATTGATTTTGGGTGACATAGAAAATACGAATTTACTGCTTTTGGCTATGCTAAAAACTTATTGTGTATTTGTTGTATTTGAGGTTTTAGAGGACCTTGTTCCCGAATAAGGTGTTTGTGCTAATATTCTTTAGAAATCTGGATGGTAAAATGACAATGGACAATACCATTTGGTTGAAATGGGTGAGTCCTGTGGAGTGTAACAAGTTATTGTGATTCGTTGCAAACATGAGATTGAATTAAAACTATCTCATCTGTTTTATGTACTTATTTTTTAAGTCTTTATGTGTGGTTTTTACCAAATAAAAACACTGTCTTTATAAACTATAGATGCGAATTAAAGTGTAAAAGTTATTAGACTTCATAAATCTACATTTGGTTCCATTCGCTTTGCTTTGTTTCAAGAGTGTTTAGCCTTATACTAAAGTTCGCTATGGGATTATTAACATTTATAGCTTTCAGGCAATTCTATTCTATGGGGATTATATTTGATTTTACGTCATGAATTTTGGAATAGGTTAAAAACGTGGATCTTGATTGGGAATAAAGGTCTTTAAAGACAAGGTGCGGGAATAATCACGATTCGTGTGTTTGGTTATTTCGTTTCTCTGTCGGTGTTATTCTGGATAAGTTAAAAATGGTATACGATAGGTTATGAAGTTCTTGTTAATGGTTTAATGAGGTTTTTCAAATTAATCGCCGACTTGTTTAGGAAAATTACAAATGGTAATCCGAGATGAACGGTTTTGTATATTTTAAGGGCAAATGAAGTTTGGAATTATCAGGAGGCATGTAACATTATTTGTATGTGGATTTATCGTGAATAGTTATAAAAAAAGTTGGATTTTATGACATGGCGATATTGACCTTCTTTCATGTTAAAAATGTCAATCGAATTGTTGATGATTTTGTGTATAAATGGAATAACATTAAATTATTGTCGCCTGGTGTTAGCAAAAAAAACAATAGGATTTATAAAGAACAAGAGTCAATCTGTTTTTTGTTTTGAGGGGTAAGGACTTAAGGGTAATAATGTAAGTGACTGTAAATTTTGGATTTTTGTTTATTAGTGATTACCTTTGCGCAACAATTTACCTGATGTGTATTTAATAGGGGGCAGTGATCCCCTATTTTCATAGGATGATTTGGCATGATAACAACACAACAGATTGAAGATCTTATCTTAGAAAAGCTTGAAGCAGATGGTGCATATGTTGTAGAGCTGACGGTTAATCCCGGTAATAAAATTGTGGTGATAATCGATAGTGAAAAAGGAGTGCCTATTAGTTATTGTGTGGAAATCAGTCGTCTGATAGAGCATAATCTAGACAGGGAAGTAGAGGATTTTTCATTAGAAGTTGCATCTGCCGGATTGGGTCAACCATTTAAAGTATTAAGACAATATCATAAGAACGTGGGCAGGCTGGTTGAAGTTTTGTCCAATGATGGAGAAAAATTTGAAGGGAAACTGATTGCTGTGACTGATAATGAATTCTCCATTGAGATTGAAAAAAAGGTTAAGGTAGAAGGGAAAAAGAAAAAAGAGCTGCAGGTTTCTACGCATACGTTTAAATATGAAGGAGTTAAATTCGTAAAGGATATTATTTCTTTCTAATATTCTGAAACATGGAAAATATAAATCTGATTGATACATTCTCTGAATTTAAGGAGTTAAAGAATATTGACCGAGCTACAATGATTCGTGTTCTGGAAGATGCCTTCCGGAGCGTTTTGGTTAAAAGGTTCGGGACTGATGAGAATTTCGATGTAATTATTAACATCGATAAAGGGGATTTTGAAATCTGGCGGAACAGAGAAGTAGTAGAAGATGGAGAGGTTGAAGATCCTAATATGCAAATCTCATTGACCGAAGCAAAAAAGATCGATGGTGATTATGAGTTGGGAGAAGAGGTGACTGATGAAGTTAAATTTCACCAATTCGGTAGAAGGGCAATTCTTAGTTTGCGTCAGAATCTTTCTGCTCGTATTATGGAATTAGAAAAGGATAATATCTACCATAAATATAAGGAACGTATTGGTGAGATTATTACCGGAGAAGTGTATCAGATCTGGAAACGTGAAATTTTAATTCTGGATGATGAGGAGAATGAACTAATTCTTCCCAAAACAGAACAGATACCATCTGATTTTTTTCGAAAAGGTGATACAGTCAGAGCTGTCGTGGTAAAAGTTGAAATACGTAATAACAATCCTTTGATTGTTTTATCGCGTACATCATCTGTATTTTTGGAAAGATTGTTTGAACTGGAAGTTCCTGAGATTTTTGATGGCCTTATTACGATTAAAAAAATTGTACGGGTACCTGGTGAAAGAGCAAAAGTGGCCGTAGAATCTTATGATGAGCGAATTGACCCTGTAGGTGCTTGTGTGGGGATGAAGGGATCGCGAATTCACGGGATTGTTCGGGAGCTTCGTAATGAGAATATTGATGTAATTAATTATACTACCAATACTCAGTTGTTTATACAGCGAGCATTGAACCCTGCAAAAATATCCAATATTAAACTTGTTGAAGATGACAAACGGGCAGAGGTATACCTGCGACCGGAAGAAGTTTCTTTGGCGATTGGTAAGGGCGGATTGAATATTAAATTGGCCAGTAAGTTGACTGGTTATGAAATTGATGTTTATCGTGAATCTGAAGGAGATGATGAGGATGTGAGCCTTGATGAGTTTACGGATGAAATTGAAAGTTGGATTCTTGATGAGCTAAAAGCTGTAGGTTGTGATACGGCTAAGTCAGTTTTAGACCTTTCTGTTGATGATTTGGTAAAAAGAACTGATTTAGAGGAAGAGACCATAAAAGAAGTGGTTTCGATTTTAAGGGCTGAATTTGAATAATTCCCTTATATTTGCCTTTCGTAAAATAGACACGTATTAAATAGAAAAGAAGAATCCCATATATGGCAGTTGGAAAAAGACTAAGTAAAGTAGCACGTGAATTTAACGTTGGTATTTCAACCATTGTGGAATTCCTACATAAAAAGGGATTCCAGGTAGAAGCTAATCCAAATACCAAGGTAAATGAAGAGATGTATTCTTTGCTGGAAAAAGAATACAAGTCGGATTTGAATGTTCGTAAAGAGTCTGAAAAACTCGGGCATCTGAAGGGGAAATCCAAGAAGGAAAGTATCTCTATTGAAGATATTCGTAGTGATTTAGTCGAAGAAGAAGAAGTTAAAAGCGAAGTGCAACGCCAAACTGTCGAAGAGAAACCTCAGGTGGACGTGGATCTGAGAGTTGTGGGAAAGATTGATTTGGATGCCTTGAAGCCAAAAAAGAAAGAGGAGTCAAAGCCAGCTGCTAAACGTGTAGAAAAGGAGGAAGTGAAAAAGGTTAGTGGTGATACAGATCAGACCAAAGTAGCTAAGAAAAAGGTAGCTCCTAAAGAAGAGGTCAAGGAGACGAAAGTTGAGAAACCGATCACTCCTAAAAAAGAAGTTAAGGAGACCAAGGTAGAAGATCAGGAAGAAAAGAAGAGTAAAGAAGTTGAACATATTCCGGTGCAGGTTGAGAAAATTGGCGAGGATATCAAGGTTGTTGGAAAAATAGAACTTGATAAGAAAACAGCAGAAGCTGCCGCAGAGCCAGTAAAGAAGGAGCTGGAGCCTCAGGGACAGCAAGAGCCTGCGAAGGATCAAATGAAAGATGTGCAAGAACCATTGAAAAAGACTGCCAAAGCAGAAGAAAAACCGGAAGAAAAGGGCGCAGTAAAAAAGGAGGAGATCTTTAAACCGACTCAAGTCAAAAAGCTTACCGGACCAACAGTAGTTGGAAAAATAGAATTACCTACGAAACCGCAGAGGACATCTGACGCTAAAGATGATAAAAAGAATAAGCAGAAGAAAAGACGGAAGCGCATTCGCAAGGATAAGGAGAAAGTAAATATAAACGAAAAGCAGCAGTCGCCTGCTGTTAAGCAACATCCTGGTAAAGTAGCCGAGAAAAAGGAAAGAGTTGTAAAGAAAAAGCCTAAGTTAAAAAAGCGACCTGTACGGCCGGTGATAAACGAAGAGGATGTACAAAAGCAAATTAAGGATACATTAGCTCGTTTAACTTCAAAAGGTAAATCCAAAGGTGCCAAACATAGACGAGAAAAGCGTGAGGCGGTTAGTCAGAAGCATCAGGCTGAAATCGAGAAGCAAGATCAGGAAAAACATACTCTGAAAGTAACAGAGTTTGTTACTGCTAATGAGTTGGCTAACATGATGAATGTGCCCATTAACGAGATTATCTCAACATGTATGACATTGGGTATGTTTGTATCTATAAATCAGCGTTTGGATGCTGAAACTCTTACTCTTGTGGCAGAAGAGTTTGGATATAAGGTAGAATTTATTAGTGTAGAAGTTGCAGAAGCCATCCAAGAGGTAGAAGATAAAGAAGAAGATTTAAAAGAAAGGCCAGCGATTGTTACTGTTATGGGACACGTTGACCATGGAAAAACTTCTCTGCTTGATTATATTCGTCATGCTAATGTGATTGCCGGTGAAGCTGGTGGAATTACTCAGCATATCGGTGCATATAATGTAACGTTGGAAAGTGGGCGACAAATTACATTCCTTGATACACCAGGTCACGAAGCTTTTACGGCGATGCGTGCCAGGGGTGCCCAGGTAACAGATATTGCCATTATTATTGTGGCGGCAGATGATAATGTAATGCCTCAGACTATTGAAGCGATTAATCACGCAGCAGCAGCAGGTGTACCTATTGTATTTGCTATTAATAAAATTGATAAGCCAGGTGCTAATCCAGATCGTATTCGCGAAGAGTTAGCTAATATGAACTATCTTGTTGAAGACTGGGGTGGTAAGTATCAGGCACAAGAGATTTCAGCTAAATCAGGAACAAATATCGAATTGTTACTTGAGAAAGTTCTTCTGGAAGCAGATTTGTTAGAGCTTAAAGCTAACCCTGAGAAAGCCGCAGTAGGTAATGTGGTTGAATCATCACTTGATCGTGGTAGGGGATATGTTAGTACTCTATTAGTTCAATCTGGTACGATGAAGGTTGGTGACATGATTTTGGCTGGATCTTATTATGGTCACGTTAAGGCCATGTTTAATGAACGAAATCAGAAAATTGATAAGGTTGGTCCTTCGGAACCGGTGTTAATACTTGGGTTAAATGGAGCTCCTCAGGCAGGAGAGAAATTTAACGTGATGGTTGATGAACGGGAAGCCAGAGAGATTGCAACAAAAAGAGAGCAATTGCAACGTGAGCAAGGAATGCGTACTAAGAAGCACATTACGTTGGATGAAATCGGTCGACGTATTGCAATTGGAAACTTCCAGGAGCTGAATGTAATTGTAAAAGGTGACGTGGATGGTTCCATCGAGGCCTTGTCTGATTCATTAATCAAGTTATCAACAGAAGAAATTCAGGTTAATGTTATCCATAAGGCGGTCGGACAGATTTCTGAATCCGATATCATGTTAGCCGCAGCTTCTAATGCTGTTATAATTGGTTTCCAGGTTAGACCATCATTGTCTGCCAGGAAGATTGCTGAGAAGGAAGAGATTGATATACGACTTTACTCAATCATCTATGATGCTATTGAGGAGTTAAAATCAGCTATGGAAGGAATGCTTTCACCAGAGATTAGAGAGCAAGTTACATCCACGATTGAAATTCGTGAGACCTTTAAAATTACTAAAGTCGGTACGATTGCCGGTTGTATGGTAAAAGAGGGTAAGGTTAAAAGGAGCTCAAAAGTACGGGTGATTCGAGATGGTATTGTTGTCTTCACTGGTGTATTGGGATCGCTTAAACGTTATAAAGATGACGTGAAAGAGGTGGTTTCAGGATATGAATGTGGTTTGAATATTGCCAACTTCAACGATATTAAAGTTGGTGATATTATTGAAGCCTTTGAAGAAATTGAGGTATCAAGAAAGTTATAGAATATTTTAGATATATTAAAAGCCCGATCTTCCGATCGGGCTTTTTTAGTTTAAAATTGAGTTGTTTTAGTATTTAACTTAGTTCGATTATCTCATGTAACCTATATTTTATGAATCAGGGAAGATAATGTGATGTGGGTAGGTGAAAGTGTGACGAAAAGGATTATGGGTGAATGAGGTTTGTGTATTTGGGAAAATTCAAAGAGGCGGCGTGAGGAGTTTTTTGATGCTATTTTTGGAAAAGATCCTTACGAAAAATGAATTTGCCATCAAATAGATATGTTATTAAGCGAAATAGAATCCATGTTATTTTAATAATGTAAGGGATGATGTTTGATTTTTAATTTGAAGAAGTTGACGTTGCTTTCATTATTAAATATGGAAGAACCTGTATAATTCCTATAAACAGCACTGGGTTGAAGGATATAGATTAATATCGATTGAGAAAAGAGCAAAAAAAAGCAGCTTTTAAGCTGCTTTTTGTGTGACCGAATTTAATCGGTTAGTACTTTATTTATCCTACCAGATTTTTGTAGTCTTCTGCCGATAAAAGCGAATCTATTTCTGAAGAATCAGAAATCTGAATTTTAATCATCCAGCCACCTTCATAAGGCTCTTTGTTTACCAAGTCAGGTTGGCCTTCCAATTCAGGGTTTACTTCCATAACCTTACCTGATAGAGGCATGTACATATCAGAAACAGTTTTTACTGCTTCAATGGTACCGAAAACTTCTTCTTTGTCCAGATCTTCATCTTCTGTTTCGATCTCAACAAAAACGATGTCTCCTAATTCTCCCTGTGCAAAGTCAGTAATACCAACAGTGGCTACATCACCATCTACCAGGACCCATTCGTGATCCTTTGTATACTTAAGATTTTCAGGTATGTTCATGATAATAAGAAATTTAAAAAATTAGATGAATCAAAAATAACTATTTTCTCATAAATAATCCATGAGTTATGGGGATGTGATATTTTTCAGGTTCTGGGTATTGTTGTCTAAATAGCATTTAATCAATGTTTAAGATGTTTTTTGTTCGCATGATTTCTTGCTATTTGCTAATAAAAATCATAGAAAAATATTTAGTTTTATTGGGTAAGGGCGAATCTAAAACTAACACCAAAGTTAGAATTTGTGATGGGGTAAGTGGATGAAATATAAGGGGAGTTAATATTTGTGTCGTAGAACACTTGCATGTTAAATCTTTCACTTAGTGCGTAATCTGCCATAATTTTAATAGCAGTAATTTTTTGTCCTGAGGTAAGCTGATTTTTTTTCTCTTCAATTCGTCTAATGATGGAAAAATTATCGCGTATGGAAATATCGGCTCGTAGATTTAAATCGCTACTGATTGACTTTTGACCACTTCCTTTGCCAAAAATCATGTTTAGTTTATCGAATCGGTAACCCAGTCCAATAACAAATTCATCATTATAATTTTCTATAAGCTGGTTGTTCGCCAGGCTTAAACTGAGTGTTCTGCTCTTTTTTATTTCTGCCCGGGTGGTAAAGTTATTTATCCAGGTGATATTAAATTGAATTAAAGGACTGAATTGTTCTGTGATTGTTACCGAATTGATATCATACAAGGGCACAAAGTTATCCTGGAGATCCCTGGCAAATGATAAGTTATCACTCATCATTCCGTTTTCTCCCCATTGGGAGTTTGTCATGAAAGAGCCTACGTTGTATACCGAGCGATAGGCATGGGAAATCTCAAATGAACGGATCACCTTTTTGAATGCTTTTATGCGAGAGAGCCCATCATATGAAATGCGCCAATTGGGACGTATTTCGGCTAATGAAGGTATGGCATCCAGGAATATATCATTTGGATCGGTATTGGAATAGGCAGCTAGAAATGCTGGTATAAGTACATCCTGTGAGTTCAGGCTATAACCATTGACGCCAGGATTTACTGTGTTATCGGGGTCATAGGGCTTTTTATTTTCATCGGAGGGATCAATTATACCTCTGCGTTGTTCACCTAACCGGTCGGCTATGATAATGCGGTTATTCAGGAATTTATTATAGGCATTGGATTCCATTTTGCCTTTGGTGCCAACTTTCCAGAATGCTGTTCCAATGGTATTATAGGTCATGGAGAAGTTGCCGCGTTCTATTGGATTAGAGAATTCCTTCGTTTTTCCAAAGTAATACTCACTTGTGTTTTTAGAATACCTTCTGTCAGCAGTCAGATCAATGCGTAAACCCTTAATTGGTTCTAATGTAATTTTTGCAGTAAAATCACTGGTGTTGGTCATTACATGAGGGGTGTTGAAAGTAGTATCTTGAGTGATCCATCCTTGGTTAGCAGCCTCTTGTGCAAATTCTCTATCCTGCCAACCCAGGATAAATGGAATACCCGGCTGGCTAAGGTTGTTGGAGGAGCCCATAAAAGAAGTGCTGGGTAAGTAACCCGGTAAAATTGTACCGTTATTTTCTGAATAAGATACGGTTGCGTTTTTAATCGATGTAAGTAACAATGAAGTATAATCCAGTGCTAATTTAAATGGCGAGTTATTCTCTTCTATTGTCCCCGTTACTAAAATGCGAGCTCCTTCTGAATCTAGCTCAGGAATGAATTCAACCTTGTTGGCATTTACTGTGTTAGTAACTCCACGAACAGGACGGCCTGTTTTATCAAATATTCTGACCGATACTTGATCTGTTTTTAATTTATGGTTGATCTCATATGGTTTTCCTGCTTCCAGATCGACGTTTTGTTTATTGTACCGTACGGTGCGTTTTCCTCCTTTTCTTTGTTTTCTATTTGATCGGTATTTTTGATCCAGTTCCTTCAGGTAGGGCACCTTCCGATATAAAGTGGTCATGTTGAGCTGTCCGTTTCCCTGAATGGTATTGGAGTTCTTGATTGTATTTCCCCAGATGTAATTTGGTGTGTCAAATGTTCCGGTATTTGGTCCGATGGCCCAGTTGTACATGCCTCGATATTGGACAGTTGCCGTGGTCCAGTCTAATAATGGTAGTTTATTAATAGGAACCGCATAGCTCACATCAAAATTGTGTTGATAGTTGGTTGTTCGTCCAAAGCTCATAATGTTGTCCATTACCTCTTCACGCCATTCATTGTACAGGTCGCGTTCACGGCTTTTGTTTACAATTCCTTGAGGTTCATCGATGCGGGCATTTGTAATGGATTTGAAATTTAACTTTAATGATTTAGTTAGATTAAAGCGCATATCGAAGAAACGGTTCCAATCAAAATCCTTACTCACATTAACTTTTAGGGTATCGATTGGGTTGTTATTATTTCGTAGTTGACTTTCCCTGTATTGTCTTAACATTTCCCATCGATAAGAGATTTGGGTTGGTAACAGATAAAAGTTGAAATCGCGTATGAGTTTTAAGCTTTTCCCTTTAATCTTTTTGAATGGTTCAATGGGTTTGGGACGGTTATTAAAATTATAACCTAAGACACCCCGATAGTTTTTGTCTGTTGAGTAAACTGTGTTAACATCACGTTTTGATGTTTCGTTATATGAATACGTGGCAGAAATATTACTTGGGGAATAAAACTTGGGTTTTTTATTTTGTTTCGGCGTTATTTTCACATTGGTGAAATTCAAGCTTTTTCGGCTTTCTACTTTTTGAGAATAATGTTTAATTGAATCTCTTGCTTTTTCAGAGTCCGCATTATTGAGTGCCACTTCCAACGGTATATCCGGATCTAATGGATAGTATTTTGGATTTGATACCGATTTTGAATAGCCATAGTAGAAGGGAACGGATAAACGTGATTCTGGGCCGAGTAGCTTTCCTAATTCCAGGTTTGTGGCAATGTCATACTGGTGATGATCTTCCATGCTTCTTTCCATAACACTTTGATCAATACTCCCGAATCCAATGGTGCTGGTTTTACCGGCTACCGACACATTTCCCAGGTCAGCCAGTTTAACGGACATACGGCCATTGGCAGCCCATCCTCCGTCTTCATCGAAATCAGTGAGACGTAGTTCATTGAACCATACCTCCACGGATTTTTGTCCTGCTCCTTTGGCACGAACACCAATCATGATGGTGCGAACATTACTTAAGTTAGGATTACCTTTTATTTTGACCAGGTTGTTTGGTTTATCCGGATCCGGCCATGGCCAGGTAGTTGTGTTCGAAACTGATGTTCCATCTTTTCGTGCTTCATCGTTACGTCGAAGTTTCACCTGCTGGAATAGTTCCAGTGGCACATCAAACTTATTTTCCTCAGGCCATACTTTCAGTCTATCTTCCATGCTGTTGTCTGAATACCTGCCCGGATCAGTTAGATTTAAAGGAATTTCATATTCATAATAGTTGTCGGTATAATCAGATCCCAGCCGCATAAAAGCAGTAACCTCCTGATCTTCCAAATGGCTTCCGTTGATGGCTTCGGCGTGTACATCCATCTTAATGCGACCATATTGCCGCATGTCCATGTTTAATGTCTTGTATACTGCTTTGGCATCATTACCATTCAGGTCTTTAACTTTTAATAAAATGGCCTGTTCGTTGAGTTGACGCAGCTGGGGATTAGCCGGGTCAATTTGTCTGTCAACTCCCGGTGGCAGTACGTAGTTTACCGGTTGTTTATTGCCATTCTCTTCAATGTTTACTGCGGATACGTCAAATTGCGCATTGGTACTGGCGATACCTCCTTCTTCGACTAGTTCCTGCTGGTATTTGCGCCATTCACCACGTACCAGGTCCAAAGTGGCAAAACGCAGAATAGTGGTATCGGCAAAATCATGTAAGTACATACGCATGAACCGGATAGAACGTAAATCGCTGATGATTCCAACTGTTTTTTGGGGATTGGAGATGGGAATTCTGAATTGAAACCATTTTACCGGTACCCCTTGGCTGTTAACTGTATCCCTGCGGTCTACGATGTAATCATTATTGTTGACATCCATACCATTGTAAAGATCTACTTCGTACTGGAAATAACTTTCGTTTTCACTGAGGGTGTTGTCCAGGTTGATGTCTTCCACATCAGGTAGAGAGGTCGCAGCTGTAGGATACGATTCGGGTGAATTCTCCGAAGGAACTGAGTTGCCTTCCGGGTTATTGAAATCTTTATAGCGATCAAGGATGCTGACTTTATTTTCATCGTAATCGCTGCCTCTGAAATAGTGGTAATCATCTGATGAAGGATCGGCCATTATTTTTTCATAAGCTAGCTTGGTTAAGTTATTGGATGCAAACAGCGTTTCAATTAAATTCAAGTAAGGGTGAGGACTTTTACGGAAGAAATCTTGTTCCTGTTCGCTGGATAATCCATCTAATCCGACATCTTGTTTTAAGCGTGTTTGCGGGTCATTACTGAACGCATTTACCAGGCTTTGGCTTGTTGGAATATACCCCCACTGGGTACTATCCACATCGAGGGGGTCATTGGGACCTGGTAGGCCTTGCTCAAATGATTTTCGAGAATCCCGTAGGATGTCCTCGGAGATGTTACCCAGGTTGAAATAGAGTTTACCTTCGTTTGAGTTATCTCCAGGTTTTGTATAAACATAGGGATCCATCATCCAGAACTCGATGTATTCAATGTTGGCAGCTTCAAAATCGTTGGTTTCAATTTTTCTCATGATTCCACCCCAACGTTTTTCTGGTTCTTTCAGAAATCCATTTTCATCAATATTTGTAGCATCGTAGTTATAGGGGCCTCTCTCGTTGGGGTAATATGCTACGTTTAATACCGGTATATTGGTTGGTTGTCCGTAAGCTGTTTCTTTGTTTGGAAAAAGTTCTTGTTCATATACTTCACGCACAAAATGGTTTGTCCTTTGGTCTTCATCATCTTTAATGTGTTTGGGCGTGTTGGGCATATTTCTAAGAAATAGCGGATCAATTACATACCAGGCCAATTTGGCACGGTTAAAGCCGTAGCTAAGGTCATTGATTGCTTCTGACTCGGGAAACATTTCTTTATCCTGAGGTGTACCGGTCAGTTTCCAGGCTGTCCAGTTTTTCATGTCATATGCCACCTGGGTGCCTTCAAAATCATCGATATACGCATTGCCATTTATGGCACTGGAGCTTCCGGGGATCAATTGCGCGAATTCGCCTTCAAAAGTGATGCTCGATTTTTCTTTGGTTTCTACCAGGGGTAACTTGTCAATTAATCGTGTTAATCCTTCCGATTCGGTGTAGTAGGAGGTGTTCAAGCCCCAGATGGTATTGGAGATGGGTTCGCTGCCAACATTTACTTTTTGGGTGAGTGGACGTTCACTTAAATGCATGATGGTAGCTCCCACATTAAAATCCTTATTGAAACGATAATCCAGGTGGGTACCCAGAAGGGTTTTGGTTTGCAGGTTAAAAAGGGATTGGTTTTCCAGTGATACTTTTATGGGTGTTCCTGATTCCATGAGCCCTTGGTTAATGATTTTTACCCGGCCAAGGGTATAATCAACCGTGTAGTCAATATTTTCAACCAGTTTGAGGCCTCCTGCCGTGACGATGACAGAGCCCTGTGGTACGTTCATAGCATTTAATGAGATCTCGTTGCTGGAGGATGATTTGTAGCGGCCTTTAAGTTTAAACTTATTTTTTTCAGCCATCTGTTCTGCAATGGTATAGGTTGAATCATAAAGTGCCTGAAATACATATTTATCAATCAGGGTTTGCTGATTGATAAGTTTCTTTTTCAGGTGTGAGCCAAAAGGTTCCAATACCGGGAATATGATACGGCCGTTTTCGGGATAAATTGTTACATCTTCAATGAAGTCAAAGATACCATCGGAACCCGGTTCGTTCATTGAGTTTAAGGTATCCAGGTTCATTACTTTTATGAGAAGTTCGCCCTTGATACCTCCTTGATTCGGTGTATTACCTTCCGGGAAGTGACTGATATCTGTACCGGTTTCATCGTCCACATAGACCACATCCATGATGAAATCCTCGCGGTTTACCTGGTAGGCCCCGATGGAATAGATGTTTTTCATCATCAGATCCCATGTTTTGAACCGAGGAGTCAGGTTAGTGCCTTTCAGCAATTTTAGATAAAGTGTTTGAGGAGCATCAATGCCTGCATTGGAGAATTCTCCTACCCGGTAAGTTTTTCCATTGTAGGAATATTCAAATGCCACGGCTAGTACTTCATCAGCATTCAATGAGGAGTTAAGGGAAATGTAGCCCAGTTTACTATTCAATTTGTACTCAGCGGGCGTTAATTTACGGGCACTCTCTATTTTTTCGTAATCTTTTCCATTGATGAAATCTTGTGAAGCCAAAGGGGCAAAGGTCTCGGTTACCTTGTTGATATCACGTACTGCTCTGTATTGCCCGTCGCTCATATCATGATAGAGGCTGTTAACATCGTTTTCGGGTGGATCATTCTTATTGCCAGTGTCCCACATGTCGTTGGAGAGGTTGTCGCTGTTTTCTGCCAAGTCCATGAAGGCCAAAATATTTCTTGATTCATCGAAGTTGCCGGATCTGTTGGTGACCCACACTTCTATTTTTTCAATAGTGAAAGGGGAATTGATCAAGGGCATGTTGGCATGTGCCTCATCGTAGATGCTTCGGAAGAAATGGGTGAGAAAGAAGTGACGGTTGCGGTCATATTCGTCAGCTCTGACTTCATAATCCTGCGTTTGGGCACCACCTTCAATATTCATCACCTTTGTTTCACCCTTTTGCTGGGAGAATATGGAAGTAACCGTTAGCTTACCAAATTGCATCTCTGTTTTAACACCAAAAAGGCTTTGGCTACCGGTGATTAGTGTTCCCGGTAGCGGTAAGGTTACATTACCTGCTTCTACTTTTTTTAGTATTTCATCTTCATCACCTTCGTATTCCAGCTTAATCTGGTTTTCAAAGTCAAAGGTGGCCTCGGTGTTGTAGTTAACACCTAATTTCAGTTTGTCACCGATGTTACCGGTGATATTCATTTGTATTTTTTCTTCAAAGTTGAAGGTAGTGGTTTTGCGTAGGCGTTCCTGCAGGGTTGGATTGTCAATTTTGGTTTGTTGAAGACCAATTTTTAGTTCGGCCATTCCCTGTAACCGAATGTTGATGGAGTTGCTGCCAAAGATACTTTCAAAGCCTTTTCCACCCACATTATCCCACACCCGGTTTAATACCGATTGTTGTCCCGAACGGTTAGGCAGCAGGTCATTTTGCCTCTCTCGCCAGTAGGATAATACTGAGTTGCGCGTATCCATATCCATGTATTCATCCAGTGTCATGGTATAGGGCAAACGCACATCCAAGTCTCCTATTTTTCGGTAGATGGTAACATTGCCTGTTTTGTAATCATAAAGTGCCCGGTAGTCTATGTTGGAGGGATCGTTCAGGTTCAAACCCCGTTGTTGGGATTGATCCTGCGTGGGATCGCCGCTGATATCCGAAATTTTATATTGAAGGTCAACCGGTGGTTCTACGCGGGTGGAGTCGGGTTTCTGCTCTTGCTGCAGGATTAAGAAATCAGGGAGGATACTCCATTCCTGGTTGCTGACAGGAGCAGCTCCTACAGCAAAAACCAGGCAGCTTGTGATTAAGCTGAACAGAATATATTTAGTAGCTTTATTCAAAGGATTGGCGCGCTTGTTATTAAACCTTAGTAAGGAAGATGTTTATAACATCTTCAGGGCTTTTTTAATCACTTCCTCCACTTTGGCCGCAGGATTTTCTTTGAAAATCTTGTCAATGGCCTTTTGGGAATTGTGTTTGGCAAACCCCAGCATTACTAATGCTGATAACGCTTCATCACGGATTGTATTGTCTTGTGGGGCGAATATTTTTTGATCAACCGGTTCTTTTCCTAGTTTATCTTTTAAATCAACAATGATACGTTGTGCGGTTTTGGCTCCGATGCCTTTGATGCCTTTTAACTGCGTTACATTTTCGGTTAGGATGGCCGTTTGTAGTTCCCCGGGCGACAGGGATGACAGCATCATGCGGGCTGTGTTGGCCCCGATGCCGGATACAGATATCAGGTGACGGAACAGATCCCGTTCCGAGGGCTCGAAGAAGCCATATAGGATAAAGGCATCTTCACGGATATGTTCATGAATGTATAGACGGGCTTCTTTCTGTCCTTCAAGTTGAGCATAAGAGTGAAGTGATATGTTTACCAGGTAACCTACGCCATTGATGTCGATAACCACATGTGTAGGGCCTGTTTCGGCTATTTCACCTTTTATGTATTCGTACATAAAGTTGGGATTAGATTAGAGCATAAAGATATAAAAGGATATGATCCTTAAAAACTTTACAGCTGAACTGTTTTGAAATGAATGAATTTTGTTTCGAACACAAGTGATGAGGTGATTACCGGCTGAAAAGTCAGAAATAAAATGATCAGCAGCGGAATGTATCGTCATTCTTCTGCTGATCATCTTTTATGTTTTCTCTTAATAGGCTTATCAGCTTTTCGGTTCTTTACTCATCCTATGTTTCCCGACTTTTCGGGAGGTGTAGTTGTTAGTTATACTTTTGTAATTATCCGACAGACAAGCTATGCTTAAATGATAGTTTTTGTCACATTGTAATTGAGTCGGTTGTTAATTGGTCTTGAGTTTAACGAACTATTGAAAGATGCTATTCTTTCAGATGATTCCAGCCTTGTGCTTTTAATTCCACCTCCTGGTCAGAGCTGGTTACCAGGTAGCAACCTTTGGACGCTTCCGTGATGTGTCCAATGGCATATATTTTCAGGTCGTTATCCGTTTTGAATTTTTCATAATCAGCCAGACTGATGGTAAAGAGCAACTCATAATCTTCACCACCATTCAAGGCCGCAATCATAGGGTTGAAATTCATCTCTTCTGACAGTGAAACCGTGGTGTGGTCAATTGGAATTTTATCCTCATAGATGCGGCATCCTTTGTCTGACTGCTTGCAGATATGTAATAGGTCAGATGATAAACCATCGGAGACGTCGATCATAGAAGTGGGTTTCACTCCAATTTTCTCCAGTAGTTCCACTACGTCGCGACGCGGTTCCGGTTTTAGCTGACGTTCCAGTGGGTAGTCATAGCCGGCAAAATCGGGTTGGGCTTCGCTGTTTCCGGCAAATACTTTTTTCTCTCTTTCCAGTAGTTGAAGTCCCATGTAAGCGCTTCCCAGGTCGCCGGATACACAGATCAGATCATTCACGCTTGCCTGGTTGCGGTAGGTGAGTTTATCCGCCTCTGCTTCCCCTAAGGCTGTTACGCTGATGGTGAGGCCGGTGAGAGAGGTGGTGGTGTCACCGCCAATGAGGTCGACGCCAAATTTGTCACAGGCCAGGTAGATACCTTCGTAAAGCTGATCCATGGCTTCCAGGCTCATCTTAGAGCTGATACCCAAGGATACCGTGATTTGTTTAGGCGTTGCATTCATGGCATACACATCAGACAGGTTGACTACTACCGCTTTATAGCCTAAATGCTTAAGTGGCGTATAAGTAAGGTCGAAGTGGATACCTTCCAACAAAAGGTCGGTGGTCACCACCATTTGTTTTTTGTTATAGTCTAACACAGCGGCATCATCGCCTACCCCTTTAAGCGTACTGGCATTCTTAAGCTTTATGCTTTTGGTCAAATGGTCAATCAACCCAAATTCACCCAATTGTCCCAGTTCGGTACGTTTAGCCTTACTCATCTTTTCTACTGTTTTTGTTCAACTTGCAAAAATAATAAAAATGGTTGAAGAGGAAGGCGAAGGAGTGAACTGAAATGTTAAAAATGCATGTTTGTTGTTGTTTGAAATGGGAGGGCGGAAGAGGATGGGTAGGGGAAGAAAAATTGGAAAAATAAATTGGTGCCAGGAGGTTCGTTTCTTTTTGCAAAAATCAGCTTCCGCATTTTCTGTTTCAAAAGGAGATGTTGATAAAGTTTGTAAATATATACTTGCCCAGCCACAACATCATAAAGTGACCAGCTTTACAGAAGCGTATGAACAATTTATCACACCCTATCCGGCAACATTAGAAATTGATAAATAATGGTTTTTTCTCCATTGTGTTGTTCGTGTGTGAACCATGTAAAAAGTAAAATGCTCCCGGCTTTCATAATCGGTAAATGTTTGAAATCCGGGAGCGAGTGAGAGATTAATCTAACGTTTGGGTAGTTGGTTAAGTGAGTATATCCTTATTTTTTTCAATATAATAGTTCGTTAAGCTTTTGTAATTACCTGAAGAACAGTTTGTGCTGATTTGATACTTGAAACTTGGGCTGCAAATGAGATTGATGTAAATCAGTCTATTGTCTAAAATCTATCGATCTATTGCAATTTCCAATTACATCTTCATCGGAAAGGCCTCGATGGTGTGTACAATTTTCCAGTCATTGTTTTTCTTTTGCCACACGGTGGTGTAGCATCCGGTACCCATTTCCGGGGGGCCTTCCTTGAGTGTGGATGAATATTCAAACAGTTGGGTGATGATCACTATCTCGTTTGTTATTACTTCCCCATATTGTTTTTTTATTGTCACGTGCCAGTTGCTGTATTTATCATGCCCTTCCCGGGCCATCTCGGCGAATTTTTGCCACGACGTGACCACGTCGCCATTCATAACAAACGTAAAATCGGGGCTTTGTGCATAGTGTTCCAGGTATCTGTCAATGTCCCTTTCGTTATAGGCTGCCAAAAGATCTTCAAGGAGTGTTTCTACTTCCATTACCAGCATCTCTTTTCCCATCAGCCATTTGGCGCGGTTGGCTTTTTCCAGGGAGAAATCGAAACTATTATCTATTTCATACGCCTTCTCAAAGTTTTCAGCAGCATACTTATATGCTTTAATGGCCATGTAATAATCGCCTTTGCTGTCATAAGGATTGGCCAGGTGGGGAGCTAACGCAATGTATTTATCAAAGGCCTGTTCGGCTTTTTTGAATTCTTCCAATTCCAGGTAGGTGTATCCTTTAAGGTTGTAAATAACGGGCAGGTCTGATTTCAGATCAAGACATTTATCTAATACAACAATGGCTTCATCCGCTTTTTGAGCATTGTAACTAAGCACATAGGCATACATGATGTGTGCAAATATGTTTTTCTTATAGGTTTCTGATAACTCTTTAAACTCTTCAATATTTCCGGCATTTGGATCTGCCTGGAGGTTTTTTAGTACACGTTGTATGATCTTTTCACCTTTGTTGAGTTTACTGGTGTGGTTCGCTCCCAGGTTAATGTATTTATTGCGGGCAGCTTGGTCCGACTTAAAGGTTAGCAGGTAATAGGCCATAAAGAAATGGGGATCTTTTTCCAGGGCCTTATTTAACAGTTCATAGCCTTTGGGATAGTGGAAATCATAATAGGCATCTACCGCTTGTTTGTAAAGTGTTTTAGCCTCTTTGGATTTGGTTGTAACCGGTAGGTACAAGTCCTGGGCCATGAGAGCGGCCGATAGAAACAGACCCATTGTTAGCAACAGGATTGATTTAATTGTCATTGACGTTTTCATAATAGTGTGTTTAATGGTTTTGATCCGATCAATTTTTTGTATAGAAAAATGTAGTGTATCCTTCAAGCAGGAATGAACCGTTAGGTGGTGAGAGTTATAGGCATTGGGTTATGCTAAATTACAGTGGGTGCCAGTGATTTGTCAAGGTGGGGGTGTTGTCAGAATAGATGGCGAACATAGAGGCTTATTCTACACATCTACTAAAAGGAGTCAAATACTCGTAATTCATTTTCATTTCGCCCGGTCACTTTTTCCTCTCCTAAAAGAATTAGGAGGGGTTATTTTCATTGAGTATACAATGAAAATCGGAGTGGTTTGAATGATTGTAACACAAAAAAGGTAATACAACCGGGGAGGATTTAAAATTGTTCTCATCAAGGTGTAATCTGAAAACGAAAAGCAGCTCTACCTCTTTACCCATGCCTCTCAGCCCATTTATCAGCCACCGGGGTTACTTCTTTGTTAGCCATGGCGGTTCCGTAGTGGCGATAGTTATAATCGCGCCAATACTTATCCCGCTCTTTTTGTTGCTTTGGAGTAGCCTCCGGGGTGGGAATTTTACTGGGGTACAAGGGTGGCGGAAAACCCTCTGCTTTGCGGCGCTGGAAATCGCGTTCCCGGTGTGGGTCAAACAAAGAACCCGGCGGCAAAGGGCGGTTACGATCCATGTACCAGGTATAGAGGGACAGGTCTTCATAACAAGTACCGCCTAGTCCTACAGACCCTCTTACGGGCATTGATTCTGGTTTGAGAACCTCAAGTTGGTATGCTCCTATTCCGTTATGTCCTCCCGTACTGCAGATAAATACTACTTTATCAAAGGGCATGGTGATGTTTTTATTCCATAGCGTACCGGGAAAAGTAATGGTCCCATGCTTGCGGTCAAAGATCATCTCCTTTTTGGGCATGGTGAAATAATAGAGGACACAAAGCACAAATAGTATACAACTTACATAAAAGATTAAGGTTGCCATTAAATCCCAGGGCTCATCTCCAATAGAGAAGGAGATAATAACTAATAACGAAAATCCTCCCACCATAAGTGGGCCAATATAAGCAGGCTCGTAGCTTTCCCATAAATCTTCATCAATAAACGCTTTACTATCATTTTTAAATCTTATTGGTTCTTCTGAGATTTCATGGGGTAACCATCCTTTATCACTATTAGCACAACTATTAGTATAACAACAAATGAGCTTTTGTGTATGATGGTTTTTGAAAAAATAAACCCCGGACCGACAGGTCCGGGGTATCCAATAAACCATAGCACTATGTCTGGTGTTTAACCAGGCTGTTCTATCTCTTCATTTTCATGTTTTCTTCTGGTGCGGCGGGCTTTTACCTGTGCTTCAATGTCATCAAGTCCGACCTCTATTTTTTTATTTAGGTTAATCCAGAAGGCATCATTTGTCCAGGTAATCATGTCTTCAATGCGCAGCAGGGTTTTCTCCATCCAGAACATTACTTCTTTCCGTAATATGTGAGCTGCTTCTGTATCATCATCAGCTTGTTCTTCTATCTTTTGTTGACTCACTTTTTGGAAATTTTCTACGGCACCTGTCCAGGCATGAAAAAGATCAAGAGAGCCAATAGTTGTTTGATCATTTACAAACTGCGGTTGTTCCATTTCATTAATTAGGCTGGTGCTGGCTGCTGCTTGATCGCTGTAGGACAAATTTTGAAGACTATATCCGTGCCGCTTGATGGCTTCCATGATACGGCCGGCCGGTGCTTTATATTCTGGATTTAATATTTGGTAGAGGCATGACTCTACGTAATAGCGCCAGGATAAAAAACCATAATCCTGGGTTTCGTCGGCCTGTTTTTTTTCTGCCGTCAGATCACTGATCTTTTTTTTCTTAAGAGCTTTGTCAAATTCAGTAAAAATCAGGTTTAATTTGGTCAGTAAGATACCTACTTCCGGATTACTCTCTTTTAGTGGCTCCAAGAAATCGATGATCAACTTGATGGATAGGTGTAATTCAATTAAATGATACCTGTAAAAACTGTAGTTTTTCATTGTGGTTTGATTTTGTTATCCAATTGATTTGTTGAAAATCTAATTTAAAATAATTGTATGATTGTTGTTTGTGTGCCAAACTGCCTTTTTGGTGGATGTGTTGTTTTTGTTTATCAATGGTACTTGTTATAGGTTAAGCGGAAGAGACTGAGGTGATGCCTCAAAATATTTTTACATTTTTATCTTTCTTGTTTCATTAGATCATTTTAGCGTTTCAAAATAGGATTCGGAATGACTAGGGATGGTATTTTTAAAGTTACGAGGATCGTTTTAGTGATTGCTTTTCGTCCTCGAGTGTTTCAAAATAGGATTCGGAATGACTTGGAATAGCATTTTTAAAGTTACGAGGATCGTTTTAGTGATTGCTTTTCGTTCTCGAGCGTTTCAAAATAGGATTTGGAATGACTTGGGATGGTATTTTTAAAGTTACGAGGATCGTTTTAGTGATTGCTTTTCGTCCTCGAGTGTTTCAAAATAGGATTCGGAATGACTAGGGATGGTATTTTTAAAGTTACGAGGATCGTTTTAGTGATTGCTTTTTGTCCTCGAGCGTTTCAAAATAGGATTCGGAATGACTAGGGATGGTATTTTTAAAGTTACGAGGATCGTTTTAGTGATTGCTTTTCGTCCTCGAGCGTTTCAAAATAGGATTTGGAATGATTAGGAAGGGTGTTTTCTGACGCTGTCAGGAGCTTCGCACACTGCCAGGTCGTACAACTCCCTTTTTCTATTCACCACGGAGACTTCAAGTCTTGACATATTAACAAAAGATGAGATAACTCTAAAAAACGCTACCAGTAGCTTTGGTCTCATTCAGGTTCCTGCAAAACCAAAAAAATGCAGAGAGGATTGTTCTATACATCTATTAAATACTCGTAATTCATTTTTTTATCGCCTGGCCACTCTTTTCCCCTCCTAAAAGATTTAGGAGGGGTGATTTTCATTGAGTAAGCAATGAAAATCGGGGTGGTTTGATTGTAATATAGTAGACTCAGAGTTTTTTCCCTGTTTCCAATTGTCTCAATCTATTTCCCCCTGTTTCAATCAATTTCAATATTTTTCCATTTATTTCAATCTATTTCTATACACCACGGAGACGCAGAGACGCCGAGTTTTTCCACTGTTTCTATTTATTTCAATCTATTTCCATATTCTTCCATTTGTTTTCCCTGTTTCCATTCACCGCAGAGTATTCAAGGTTTGACATCCTAACAAAAGATGAGATAACTCTAAATTGACGCTACCAGTACCTTTGATTTCACGTAGATTCAAAGAGATGCAGAGAGGATTGTTCTATACATCTATTAAACACTCGTAATTCATTTTTTATCG
>RHGE01000555.1 GCA_004296775.1 Marinilabiliaceae bacterium JC017 | reverse complement strand
CGATCAAGAATAGATAGGATCCACCAAGTCGGTGGATTCGATCACAACCGGAGGTGCATTTTCAACATAGTGTTTGAGCCGTTGCCCATTCACTTTCATTTCCCTTCCATCTTTCATGTCTCTTATGTCTACCGCTCCGAAGGGGTAAACTTTGACCACTTGATACGGGCCATCCCATCTAGATCGAAGTTTACCGGGAAAGAGTTTCAACCTTGAGTTGTAAAGCCAAACCATTTGGTTTGGCTCAAAGGATTTCCTAGTGATGGTGCGATCGTGAAAGGCTTTAGTTTTATCTTTATAGATTTTCACACTTTCGTAAGCATCGCGCCGAATCTCCTCTAACTCGTTCAAATCTAACGCTCTCTT
>RHGE01000554.1 GCA_004296775.1 Marinilabiliaceae bacterium JC017 | reverse complement strand
GAAAATTGACAATGTCATCGCGGGTCAATTTTGCCACCACCGCTTCGGTGCCGCTGCCCGTTAATGGTCCGCCATAGGGATGGTCAGCGCCATATATTAGCGGCGGCAAATTGCGCAGCGCAATGCCTTGCGGTTGGCTATTTTCGCCGTGAATCCGGGTGATTTGCTGAATACGCAGCCGCTCAATTTCCGAAGGTGCAAAGGCCGGATTTTTGATAATATCGGCCAGCAGATCAAGCGTTGCGCCCAGATTGGCATTGAGCGCCTGCGCGCCCACCGTTGTCCGGTCGAGCGACGAATTTACGAAAACCGCCGCGCCCAGCCGCTCTTGCTGTTCGGCCAATTGGGTCGAATTTCGCGTTGCCGT
>RHGE01000553.1 GCA_004296775.1 Marinilabiliaceae bacterium JC017 | reverse complement strand
CTGGGAAATTCCCATATGTTTGTTTTTTTTTTTTATGTAATGAGCCTATCCTCCCTTCTCGTTTCATATTCCAAAATAAAAAAAAATATAGAAACTGATCGCGAATCCAAGATCAGAATATTCAGAGGACTCTTCTGACCAAAGAAAAAAACATATATGTAATTGTCAGCAAAGTTGTTTCTTTTTTTTCTTCAAATCCAAAAAATTCTTCTTACTTTATACATAGGTCATCAATTCAGCATTGGATAAAAAGGTATTAAATGCCCATTTTTCAAAGAAATGGTTCAAATCATTTTATCAATATGAGTGTTATATATCGAAAAAATTTCTAACTATCAATTTTGAACCCATCTATGTATTAACATAGTGGTAG
>RHGE01000552.1 GCA_004296775.1 Marinilabiliaceae bacterium JC017 | reverse complement strand
GAATGATGTCTAGTATTGGTTTGTGTTGGGACGTGTGTTGAACTGTGTTGATTGTTTATAGCTTAGGGATGACTTGTACTGTGATGTTGGTCGTATGTCTGTTGATGATCAGGTGGTTTTGTGTGTGTGTGTGTGGTGGTGTAGTTGTTGTTATTGATCTGTTTGCCTGTTTGTGTTTGTATGGTAGGGAATAGTGTTGTTGGTTTTGTTGATTTTGAATATGGTTGGACTGGGATCATTGTGTTGGGGTGTTTGTTTGTTAGTGTAGTTGACGACTCATTTATTCTGTGTTTGTATCTTTGAGTGTTTCACTTTGTTTGTCAATGGTATTGATTATTCTATTGGCGTGTTTGTGTGTATGTGTGTGTGTGTGT
>RHGE01000551.1 GCA_004296775.1 Marinilabiliaceae bacterium JC017 | reverse complement strand
GGATCACCCTCCAACTCGCCGATCGCTCGATTCGCCACCCAAGAGGAGTAGTTGAAGATGTTTTGGTTAAAATTGATCGTTTTGTGTTCCCGGTTGACTTTGTTGTTCTTGACATGACCTTGAGTTCTTCCTCAAAACCTAGTCACATTCCCATCATTTTAGGAAGACCTTTCTTGGCAACCGTGGATGCCACGATTAATTGTCGATCCGGTATCATGAAAATTCGTTTTGGTAACATGAAAGTGAAATTGAATATTTTCTATGCATCTAAGACTCCTTCCTTGCATGTTGATAATGAATGTTATGATGTGTGCTCGCTTGATGTCATGGATGAATTGGTTGAGGAAGTTTTACCTTCTATGCTTGCTAAAGACCCTT
>RHGE01000550.1 GCA_004296775.1 Marinilabiliaceae bacterium JC017 | reverse complement strand
GGATCACCCTCCAACTCGCCGATCGCTCGATTCGCCACCCAAGAGGAGTAGTTGAAGATGTTTTGGTTAAAATTGATCGTTTTGTGTTACCGGTTGACTTTGTTGTTCTTGACATGACCTTGAGTTCTTCCTCAAARCCTARTCACATTCCCATYATTTTAGGAAGACCTTTCTTGGCAACCGTGGATGCCACRMTTMATTGTCGATCCGGTATCATGAAAATTCGTTTTGGTAACATGAAAGTGAAATTGAATATTTTCTATGCATCTAAGACTCCTTCCTTGCATGTTGATAATGAATGTTATGATGTGTGCTCGCTTGATGTCATTGATGAATTGGTTGAGGAAGTTTTACCTTCTATGCTTGCTAAAGACCCTT
>RHGE01000060.1 GCA_004296775.1 Marinilabiliaceae bacterium JC017 | reverse complement strand
ATTTCTATCTGTTTCAATGTATCTCCATTTATCTCTAAGTGTTTCCATCCAATTTGAACAACATGTTGCTAAAAGTTGCTTCCTAAGCGCCTATGCATTTTCAGGAGTAGCCTGAAAAAAAGCCTCTGCGAGGAATGGTGCCTTTAGCTGTTTGTTTTAACAAGATTCATTATATACCGCGGAGGCGCTGAGACGCAGAGGTTTTTCATCAATTGGAAGTAGAGATTGTTCTTTGGAAAGTACTGATTGTTTCAAAATATTTCTATCTGTTTCAATATATCTCCATTTATCTCTAAGTATTTCCATTCAATTTGAACAACATGTTGCTAAAAGTTGCACCCTAAGTACCTATAACAATTAGTAATAGAACAAAAAGTCTTCTGCCTGCTATAGCTAAAAAAACAAAACCATACCTTAAACTAAGTGTTCAAGTTATCTCATAGCTTTACACTTTATTTAAAGAATCAAAAACAATGAGTACATCCATATTTGCCTTAATACTTCAGCCCCAATGAGAAATATCTGCTACCGGCATGATACGACAATGCCATTAACTTATATATCATCTCAACCGGAGATCTTATCTACCATTACGTGCATCACGAAACGCCTGTATTAGATGTGAAATGGAACAACAAAGGAGATGAATTTTACTCCTGCGACAAGGAAGGACAAATTGCACGATGGTCAGTGCCCAAATCACTATTTGTAGACTTTTATTTTGGCGTAAACATGAATAACGACATTCATAATAACGAACTGTTTCAACCCAAAAGTAAAGGTGAATCAAAGGATGCGTACAAAGAGAGGCAAGTTAATGCTGAGGCGTATGAACAAAAACTTTTTGATACCTATTACCAGAAATATTTAGAGTTGCTGAAAACCCAGGCCATAACGGAGAAGGCGTTTTGTTTCTGAGATGAAAGCCAAACACTAACACCATACCTTTTTATTATTAGCCACTTCCGGGAAGTGGCTTTTTATAAGGGTTGTTTACCACTGACCACTACCCGTTATTTCGGCTTTAATTATTATTTTAGCCAATAATACTGGCCACCGATAAAAATGAACTGCTAACCCTATGGCTGGCCGAACAGCTTTATGTATTAATTCGGAATGAAAAAACTGCCACTAAGGCTTTAGAGTTTGAGATTAAAAAGTAATAGCATGATAGAATATATAAAAATAGAAGGCTACAAATCTATGAAATCAATGGAGCTAAAACTACGCCCCATTAATGTCTTCATAGGTAGTAATGGCTCCGGTAAGAGTAATTTCATCTCCTTCTTTAAAATGGTGCATGCTATTTACAACAAACAGTTGCAACGCTTTGTGATGGAAGAAAAGACTGACAACTTACTCTACTTCGGCCGCAAACGCACAGAAGAGCTATATGGCAAAATGATTTTCACTGAGGAAACAAACACGAATAATGCCTATTGGTTTCAGTTAGCTCAAACGAAAGAAGGTGGATTATTTATAGAAACTGAAGCTGCCGGTTATATGATTGACAAATACGATGATAAAACCAATTACTATTTTAGCCATAACCTTATAGAAAGCAGAGTACAAAAGTCGGAAGAAAGAGCTAAGGGGAATAGGTATGAATATTTGCAAAACTATCTTTCTAACCTTCAAACCTACCATTTCCACGACACCTCTGCTACTTCTATGCTGCGCAGAGAGTGCGATATTAATGACAATGACTTTTTGAAAACCGATGGAAGAAATCTACCCGCCTTTCTTTATCAATTTCAACAAGAGCATCCTAAAAAATATAACCGGTTTGTAAAAACAGTTCAAACGGTAGCGCCTTACATACATGAGTTCATTTTAAAACCACAAAAACAAGCCAATAACGACACTGAAGTAGCATTGCGCTGGGTTGACAAAGGTGATTTAGATTCTAATTTCTCTGCCTATCATCTATCCGATGGCACCTTGCGCTTCATTGCGTTAGCTACTGTATTGATGCAACCCACCCCTCCGGCGGTAATCATTATTGACGAACCGGAATTAGGTTTGCACCCGCAAGCCATTTCAAAACTAGCCGGTCTCATTGAAGCTGCATCCACCAAAACACAGGTTATTATCTCTACTCAATCGGTCAATTTAGTTGATTGTTTTAAACCGGAAGATATTGTTACTGTGGATAGAAGCGAAAATCAATCCATATTTCACCGACTCGATTCAGAACATTTGGCCAATTGGCTTGACGAATTCTCTTTAGGCGATTTGTGGCAAAGAAACATCATTAACTCGGCTCAACCTTTTACCAAATGAAACGAATCATAATAATTGGCGAGGGACCAACGGAGCAAGCATTTATCAATGAGGTATTGCAACCTCACTTCATCCATCAAGCTATCTCAATCGAAAATCAAACCATCAAAAAATCAGGGGGTGGCATTGTATCCTGGCCTGCACTAAAAAAACAAATTGAAAAAAACCTGTTACAACCCACCGCATACGTGTCATTATTAATTGATTATTACGGCATAGAAGCGAAGCATCAATTTCCCAGATGGGAGGCATCCCTGGCCATTGCTGATAAAAATGAACGAATGGATTTTCTTGAGCAAGCAATGGCCAATGATTTGGATGAGAAAAGCAGGTATCGCTTTATTCCTTATTTGCAATTACATGAATTTGAAGGTCTTTTATTTTGTAACCGACAAGTGTTTGATGACAATTTTGAAGAAGATGAATTTCTGGATTACAGCTACTTAATGGAAACACTTAAAGAAAGTAACCCGGAAATGATTAATAACGGTGGTGAAACAGCCCCATCAAAACGATTAGAAAAAATCATAAAAGGCTATAAGAAACCCGTTTTAGGTTCGCTTTTAGCACAAGAAATAGGACTTAGCAGAATCAGAGAAAAATGTCCAAGATTTAATGCCTGGATCACTCAATTGACGAACAAATAAAACCTTGGAATTATAACCATATCAACAACCTTGATTAGTTTTTTGAATACAAAAACAAATATCAGGCCCCTGCAAAAGTCATTCCCCTGTATTGGAAAAACTGAGTAATAAGCTACCAGACTCAACCTCATGGAATGAATACACTTACAACGAAACCATTTTGCAAGCTATATATACAGCATAAAAGCACCTCCAACTGGAAGGAAAACAATCACAGCCTGTAATACCCTGCATGCCAACTTAAAATGATTCGATACCTCCCAGTCCCAAAGCCCTTGTTTAGCTGACACATCGGTCAGATCATTTTTCTATTTCAAGCCTCCCTCTAAAAACCTTAACAGGGTTATTTCCTTACAACTTACCAACCCTGTCAAGGGATAGTACCACCCCCCTCCTACCAACCACCCCTACCAACCATAGCAACCAAATAAGTTAACCTTACTCGCACCTACATAACGTCTCTTACGCCAGTATGATGCCAATCCCTTTTCTTTTTATCGGAGCGGCAACTGGCCCAACTGGCCTCTTCGAGTACGCCTACTCGAGTGCTTGAGTACGCCTACTTGAGGGTTCAAGTACGCCTACTTGAAGGTCCGAGTACGTCTACTCGAGGGTCCGAGTACGCCTACTTGAAGGTCCAAGTACGCCTACTTAAGGGTCTGAGTTGCGGTACTTGAAGCCCGGCCCCACTGAAACGACAGGTCGGAACATAAAACAAGGAAGCCGTTCCATCAATAAATGGAACGGCTTCCTTGCGATAATCTACGGTCTGAATTTTTTGTTTTTGAATGCGGTAGTAGTCAACCCGCAGGTTATAAACAGCTATTAATTTACCTTCTCAAAGTCGGTTTTGCTGATCTCTTTCTTCAAGTCATGGGCAGGTGCAAAGCGAAGGCGTATTCGCTTGATCTTTTCAACGGTCACTTCATCTTCCGTTTCGGAGCCTTCACAATTAATGCCCAGGGAGAAGATACCCAGTCCTTCCATATTCACCCGGATACCTTTGGACAACAGGTTGGGCAGCACTTTCACCAGCGCACGCAAGGTGGCGGCAGAGTCGATCTCACTAACGGTGGAGATGTCGGCAATATCTTTGGCCAGATCATCAAAGGTATAGGTCCCTGTATAAACAGGATTCAGGTAATACTTCGGGGCTTCTTCGGGTTTAGCCGGGTTACGCTTGGCAATTGTCTTCGCTTTGTGTTTCATATGAGTAAATTTAAAACGTTTAATAAATAAATGAAAAACACTCTTAATTACTTTACAAACACCTGTTATCAACCTTTTAATGAGCTTCAGACCGAATGACATATTCCCATCGACAACAGGTTGAAAATAAAATTAGATCAAAAAAAAGACAATGTAAATATGACTTTTATCAGTATGTATCTCGCTTAATCCAGCTATCATTCTGCAATACCTTATGGTGTATGGTAAGCAGAAGGAAAACGGAAGTAGGTTATCTTACCGAAAACACATTATTAAAATCAAAAAAACCATAGGCCTATTATCTAGCGTGGACAAGCCGGGAAAGTATTTAGATATAAGTATCAAGATTTTTAAATGACCGGGATTGCAATCATTTCACCCATTCGCAATTGGTCACTCTTCCCCATCAGAAATAAAATGGGTATAACACAACAAAACCAGGCCTAAACCTGGTTTTGCATAAAAAAAAACAATTCAAACACTCCTATTGCGTAAAGAACATGAACCTATTAATTAGAAACGACGATTCTTCTTGTAAACTTTTTATTGGCTTGTTCTCCAGTAACGAAATAAATACCCGCTTTCAGTTTATTTAAAAGCAATTTAGCAGTATTCCCTTCTGGCAGGCAACTTTGGCTAATGACACATTGTCCCTGTACATTGAAAACATCCAGCTTGAGTGATTCATTGGATGGCGTCCTAACAGACAGATACGTTGTAGCCGGGTTCGGATATACCTCAACTTGTAGTTCATTAACATCATCAACCGGATCTATTCCGGTAACCGGATCATCCTCTTCGCCATATTCCGATTCCAACAGCATTAACAACACATGGGCAGCTGACCAGGAAAAATGTTTGGCTCCTAAAATAGCCCCATTAGTAGGATGATAGTTTTCACTTATGGGCATATTGCCCAACAACCCCCGTGCATTGCCAAGTAATTTCTCACGTATGGTTTTGGCCTCTTTGGTATAGCCATAATTCTGCATGGCCCGGATGCCAAAGTAGGCTTGATCTAACCACACGCGCCCATACCAGTAACCCCTTGGATCAAAACCGGAAGAAGATGATGATAAGGTAGGGAAAGGCAAGTAGGTATTAAAATGGTTTTGATCCATAATGACACGAATTACATTGTCTGCCTGCGTTTGATTCGCCACCTGGGTAAATAACGGTGTCCAGCCTTCCGGTCCGTAAAATTTTAAAAACGATTGACTCTTCTTATTCCAGTCGTAAAAATAATTTGTCTCCTCATCATAAAAAGTACTTGATATCTTTGCTTTTAATGCCAAAGCCTCCTTTTCAAAAGATTGGGCTTCATCCTCCTTGTTTATTACTTCTGCTAATTGTGACAACAGAAGCTTTTCCTGGTACAGGTAAGCATTCAAATCCACCGATTCCTGCTTGATTGAATAATCGCCCGAAGGATTTGATACCAGCTCGGAAGATTTGAAACGATAGGCATTATCCATCCCACTTTCCCATTTGGCCGGGGTAACCCAATTGGTGGTAGATCCATACTCACAAAGCCCATTGGCATCATAATCCCGGTGGGTATACCACCATTCATGATATTTCTTCAGTTTGGGATAGATTTCATTCAAAAAATCCACATCCCCGGTTGTTTTATAGATCTCCCATACGGCCCAGGTGGCCAAAGGCGGCTTGGTGTCATACAGGTTATTATTATAGGCATTGGTATAAACCACATCAGGCACCATGCCATCCTCTTCCTGAAACACAAACATGGAGCGCATCACCTGCTTGGCCAAATCGGGATTCACATGTGCTAAGGCTGTAGCATGTTTCCACGAATCCCACGCCCAAAAACCATTAAACCGTGTAAAGGAAGGCATCACTCCATCAACTGGCAGGTCCAGGGCTGCCGACTTCCAGTTACTCATCAGCGTTTCAATACATTTAACCGCCACATCCCTATACTTCTTTTCCTGCCATACGGCATTGTCCTTTTCTTCATTAAAGAACGTATTCAGATAACCATTCCAGCGAATCTCATTCCTGTTAAAATGCTGTTCATAATGGTTGAAGTAATCGACGTAATTCTCCTCCTCCGATGCGGCCTCATCAAGTGCCATAAAAGCACTCATGAGTAATTTAAAAGTCACCGATTCGCCTTCACTAAGGATCACATCATCATTCATAAGGAATTGATAGGAACCGGCTCTTGACTTGATAACACCCTCCATATCGGGATCAAACACCACAGCACCCGACTCATTATGGTAGGTGGTATATTCAACCTGCTTATTGTCTTTATTAGAGAAACTCAATCTATCCCAGAGACGAGCCCCACTCCAATTAACTCTTACAGGCTTGGCAGCTGCCCCCTTATTGGTCACAGTAAAGGTGATTAAAGAGGTCCGGTTTGAAACGAATATGTGGCTGGTTTCTATGTGTATATCTTCCTCCGAATAGGTCACATCCATTGTTTGCCTCAGTAAACCCGGAAAATAGGATTTATCAACATTGCTGGCTGAACTCAGGTCGATGGTAGTTCCATCGATAACAATTTCGGGTTTAGCCATCGTTTCAGAAAGCCACAAACCGTTTTCACTGCCATATTCGGCAGAAGTCAAATAAGGTCCGATGAAAGCCCCATTATTCGTTGACCTTAATGGAAGCGCCATGACATGCCACGCACCCAGGTCGGAATACCCATCTCCTTCCTGATTATAACTCTCTATTGATTTTCGAATGTTTAATACGTCTGGATAATCCAGTCTTGAATACTCTTCTTGCGCATTAGCGTTGAACAACGCAGTAAAAATTAAAATAATTCCCAGTTTTCTCATACCACCATTTTGAATATCGGCTGGCTAATATATTCGAATCCGAAGCTGCCCAATACCCTCGAAAGGCCTCAAAAACTCTACAATTATCCTTGTGAAATAACATTATTACCTCTACACCGAAGGGGTTATCTTCCTGAATGCTTTCATCTTTAAAAGCCCTCTCCCCCCTCATGAAGCCTTTTTTCGGTGCGCTTCTATTTATTAGAGTTTGAAAAGAGGTTAAAGGAACAAACCTGCCACCGGCACATATTTGATCGAAGAAATCATAGATAGTATAATCCCATGAAATCGGAGGATAACCCGACTTTTTTATACGATAACGTGATTATACCAATGAAGTAAGATTCAACTTATCTGATCCGCCAAGCCCATTACTTGAAAAAAAACTTGGTGCGAAATGCTCACTCCCACTGCAACAGCAAACGGTTATCATCTAATAATTCTACCTGTGTACCAAACTGCCGGCCTTCCCGATTCAGAACATCCAATAGCCAGCGAGTATCAATTTTATTGGCCCGATTCACTCTGAATTTCTTTATCTGTGTAGGAGTCATGAGTAAACGCTGCAAGTTTCCTGAGGAAGGCGTCACGCTGGCAAAATACATCAGCGATAAATCATCACGGTAAGCGTCATAACCACTAATACCTTCATAATCATTCAGAAAATCCCCGCTACCATAGATGATCAATTTGTTATTATATACTTCAATCCCCTTAACGTGATGGGAAGAATGCCCGTGTATCACATCCACACCAGCTTCATCAATGAGTTGATGGGCAAACCCGGTATAGGAAGGAGAAATCTCATATCCCCAATTACCGCCCCAATGAATGGAGAGAACAATGACATCTCCCGGCTGCTCATATTTTTTGATTTTTTCTTTGATGCCATGCACTGTTTCAACAGATAAATCTCGCAGTATATTTATCCCGGGCTGATCCTCTGAAGCTGCCCAGCTAAAAGGGATACCACAGGTGGCATCGCCATAAGAGAACACCAACACCCGCCCCTTTCCTTTTATTGGCATTATAGCGGGCTTTTCTGCCTCCCGGAGCGTATTTCCAGCTCCGGAATATTTTATATGGCTATTCTTCAAAGTTCTTAATGTTTCCTGCAGACCGGCATACCCCCAATCGAGCACATGATTGTTGGCCACTGCACAATAATCAATTTTAGCGGCTGAGAGACAAGGGATATTTTCCGGATTCATCCGATAATGGATACCCTTAAATTTCCAGTAATCATTACTCTTGGTGATGCTGGTCTCCAAATTTATGATTCTAACATCCGGAACCCTTAGCTCCAGCTCTTCAAGGGCATCTCCCCACACATAGGAAAAATCAACAGGATAAGGAATCGATCCATTCGCCCGTTCGGCAATCTTTACATACCCTTTGGCACTTTTCATATATTCCTCAAACAGCATGGGGTCTCCCGGATGAGGCAATATTTGATCAATACCTCTTCCCAACATAACATCACCACACATAAACAGCATAATGCTATTGGAGGTTTTTTGAGGAACTGCGTTCGTTTGTGCCAACATAATGGTGTTTTTGCTTGTCAGTTGAGGTTCCTGTAAAGCATACTTGCTGAATTGATTCCTTTGCTTCGAATTAATTATTCCGGAAAAATTCTGGGATTTATTTTCCTCTGGGCATACATATTCAATGGGATGTGGTGCTTTCTGATAAATCATCTCCGGTAATGAAACCAATAAAATAATTCCAAGGCAATAGCCCGGTATTAGTTTAACTCTCATGGAATATATTTCAAAACTACCAAAACATATTTCAGACATCTGTTTGTTGGATGAAAATCTGACTTATTCTCCTCACAAACGCCATGTGTACCTGAAGAAACAAATAAATGAAAGTTTGGACACTATCTTAATTTATATCGGCCCATCAATTGACCTTCGGATAATATATGCCCCTGCATGGCTTTCTCCAACTGTGATTTGGTAATACCGGCTTCGACCATAAGTTCGTCATCCAGCGCATAGATTTTAAAATAATAGCGATGGGTCCCACTCGGAGGGCATGGCCCGCCATAACCAATTTTTCCAAAGTCATTCTTCCCCTGCATAGCTCCATTAGGCAATATCTTGACAGCAGGAACCTCCTCGGGGAGTACATCGGTAGTGGCTGGCAGGTTATAGATCACCCAATGGACCCAGGTGCCCATGGGCGCATCCGGATCATCACAGATGATGGCAATGGTCTTGGTTCCAACAGGCATGGAAGACCATTTTAAGGAGGGCGAAACATCAATACCATCGCATGTATATTTTTCAGGGATCAGGCCTCCTTCATCGAAAACGGGACTTGTTAGTTTCATTGTTTTACCTCACTATTTAATTGATTCTGATCATTGAAATTCGTTTACCACTATGACCGGGTAATGATTAAAATAACCACACAATAAGCTACGCTTCTTACTGGCCTTTAACCAGCTATCGGCATTAGAACCAAAATATTTTGATATCCGTTTGGTATAATTCTTTAGTAAAAATCTGAAGGCATTTACCAAAAAACTAACACTTCACCTTAACGCTCATACAGATCTTAATCAAGTGATGCTTTTCAGGATGTTCCTCCGGATTGTTCAGATAGATTTCATAACTGGGCCGTAACATATCTATTTCATAGCTACTTTTTTCAATCCATTGCACCACCGTTTCCCAAGCCTTTTCATATTCTTCAACCCCGGTTAATTCACATGGCATAACAGCATATTCGCCACCAGGTAATTTTTTCTTTTGCACCTCTCCTTCAACCAATGTATTTTCCGGAATACTCATACATACATCCAGCTTCAACTCATCAGGATAGGCAACATTCGGATCATCCTGATAGGAGGATAAAAATACTGTAGCTGGCGTCATTAAGCCGTTAGGTTCTGCCCAGCCACATAGCTTTTTAAACAAATCAGCAAACACCTTTGTGTTACCCATATAATTACCCGTATATGAAACGAAAGCCACTGTCCTTTCGGTTAATTGTTTAATTTTTGGTTCTGCATGCTTCATAACTCTTTCCCTTCTGATTAAATCATCACCTCTAAATCACCGCTTCAAGGAATTTACAAGCGTTACAACGGCTTGTCAACAAAAAAACCTCAGAAAAAAAACCGGCCTTTCATTTGAAAAAATGAGGAATTGAAAAACTGTAATTCCAAAATAGCTTGACAGATTTTCACTCTATTTCTGCGAAGAGGACACATGCATTAACTCTAATTCCGAACGACAATCAAAATTGGTTGCTAATTCTGACTTATTCTATCATCAATTCAATTAATTAGCCAATATGAACGACTAATTTCATAATGAAAGTCGGTGACAAATCAACTTGAATACCTCCCCTATGATGAAGGAAACTTTTTACCATTATTTGCAAATTTTGACGAAAAACAACTTCAGAATAACGAACAACCTCCCCTCTTACCCTATTAATATTTGCTATTAAAATCATTCAAAATGTCTTTCACGCGATGATTTATAATTAATAGAATTAAATACAGCCCACAAAGAAACATTCAAAGAAAGTAACAACTTAAATAATTGATTTAGTTCCAATAACCAAACACAACAGCTTTCAATCTTCACCCCATTAATACCCCATTAATCGCCTCTATTAACCTTTTATTAATACTATTTTAATTTTTTGTTAAGCTCATTTTAATCCATCAAGTATTAGGTTTGAACCAAAACAAACAATTGCGTGCTTAATGAAGCGTCCTGTTGCAATTGATAAATCAATAATAAAAGTCCAGACAATTCGATTCAAACAAAACGATCAGATTGTAAAATGAAGAATACACCAAAAACAAAAATCATTCCTTTTAATAAATAAATTGTAAAAATGAAAAAAATCCTACTATTACTGGTAATCAGTATCACATTAAGCGTCACTGCCCAAAACAAAAGGGAAATACGCAATGGCGTTTACCAAGGCGTTATCAGGGTAAAATTCAAAAAAGAGCAAGCTCATGTAGCTCAACAAATCGAACAGCGCATTCAGCAAGTCAGGTTGTTGAAATCCGCTGGACCGGTAATTGTTCCCACGGGCATTCCGCAGATGGATGCTTTAAACCAATCAGTACAAGCCGTGGGCATGAAAAGGGTTTTCCATTATGCCGGAAAACATGAAGCTCGCCTTAAAGCTTATGGACTGGACTTGTGGTACGAATTGGAGTACAACTCGTCCCAGGAGCTGGCCGTCATAAAAAAACAATACCAATCATTGGCTGCTATTGAGTATGCTGAAGGAATAAGAGCAGTAGGTTTTTCCGATGAAGTGGTAAAAAAAGAAGCTCAACCGACAGCCATCACTGGCACTAACGACCCTTGGTTTAATATACAGTGGAATTATGAAAATACCGGTCAAAATCAGGGGACCCCTGGATCAGACATCAGCTTATTAAAAGCCTGGGCCATTGAAACAGGTCACCCCGACGTGGTAGTCTCAGTGGTAGATGAAGGTATCGACCTAACCCACCCCGATCTGGTTGGTAACATATGGGTAAATAAAGGTGAAATACCTGGAAACAACAAAGACGATGATGGCAACGGGTTTATTGATGATGTGAATGGCTTTAATTTTATTACTGAAACCGGTAATATCATCCCTGGCGACCATGGATCTCACGTAGCCGGTACCATCGCTGCTGAAACCAATAATGAAGAATATCTCTCGGGCATAGCTGGCGGTAGCGGACAAAACGACGGGGTACGCCTGATGTCGTGCCAGATTTTTGACAATGATGGGGGTGTAGGAAATATCCCCGGTGCCATTATATATGCCGCCAACAACGGGGCTGTGATCTCTCAAAACAGTTGGGGACCAGGAGGACCATCTCTTGAAATAGACCAAGCAGAAAAAGAGGCTATTGATTATTTTATTGATCTCAAACGTGGTGACGATTCACCAATAGATGGCGGAATTGTCATTTTTGCCGCCGGTAACGACAACGCCGATAGTTTTGGTGACGAACACTGGTGGCCTGCTTATTACGATCGGGTAATAGCTGTATCTAATCTCGACAACAATGATCAAAGAAACGCTACCTCCAATTATGGTACCTGGGTAGACATCGCTGCTCCCGGCACCAGTGTATTGAGTACATCAACCAATAAAGGAACAATGTATATGTCTGGTACATCCATGGCTTGTCCGCACGTATCGGGTGTAGCTGCTCTAATCGCCTCACAGGCGGCCAGAAAAAGTCAACAGATAACACCTGATTTTATCAGGAACCGCTTATTAAATAATACCGATCCCATCGATCACCTAAATCCCGGATACGAAGGATTATTAGGCAAAGGACGTTTGAATGCCGCCAAAGCCCTTGTTTCTGTGTATGACCCTACCTCCGGTCCTACTGCTGACTTCCAAATAGAAGAGGAGTGTGTTGTAGGTAGCCCGCTCACCTTTACCTCAACAGGTGATGGTGAAAACCTCACCTACAGTTGGCACTTCCCACAAGCTACGCCGGAGACCAGTTCTGACCCCTCTCCATCTGTGATATATGCAGCAGAAGGGAAGTACTCGGTTTCCTTAACCGTATCTAATGAGTACGGAGAAGACACCAAAACGCTACATGGCTTTGTAAATGTAAAAGGGTATTGTACACCTGCCTCTAAACCACTAACCGGTGGTGATTATATCACTGATGTACGTATTGGCGATGTGCATTATCCAAGTAAGATGGAAGGATATTCCGACCTACGCTCAAAATTATTGCCTATTACACCCAATACCTCATTTGAATTGGAAGTGCACCTGCCTAATATGTATCCCGCTTCCCGCTTATATGCCTGGGTAGACTGGAATAAAAACAATGTTTTCGAAAAAACGGAATTAACCTCTTTTTCACATCAAGAAGGAGAAAATATCACCTTGCGTAAAACCATTGATGTACCTGATTTTGTAAAAATGGGAGATAGCTTTACCATGCGGGTACGTTCCTTCTACACAAATCCTCAACAAGATGCCGATCCATGTGGCACCTATTATGGTGAAACGGAAGATTACACCTTGTATGCAGGTGAAGTGGAAGTTGCAGATTTTGACCTTTGTGCATGTGAAGGAAAGGGAGTCACTGGCAGTGATTACATTTCCTACGTTTACATCACTTTTGAAGATGAGTCATATAAGGCGTACTCCTCTGATGTGAAAAATTATTTCTCTTTTACCTATGATATTACCAATGTGAACAAGGGTGAGTCCATATGGGTTGAGTTACAGATTGGCACCTTATCGGCAAAGGATCATGCATACGGCTGGATTGACTGGAACCGTGATAATGCTTTTACTGACGATGAACGATTGAATTTTCCCGATTATAAAGAACAGGGATACATCACCTATTCCCATGTAAAGGTAACGCCCCCTGCCGAAGCAGCCGGTATATATGCCATGCGTTTACGTAACCAGTACGACTGCAATGTACCCACGTCATGCGGCAGCGATGTGTATGGCGACGTTCAGGATTTTGCCATTAACATTGTCAAACCCAAAGATCCATTATTCAACTTGTGTGAAGCAAGGAGTACCGATAACATAGGAGATGATTACATCAACCGTGTAGTTATTAATGGCCGTAACTACCCATCAGATAAAAGTTACTATACAGATAATACTAACTCAATCATTGATCTGGGTGAAACAAATAATTTAAATATTTCAGTACAATTATTTAGTACATTTGATGACCAGGTATATGGATGGATTGACTGGAATAAAAACGAATCATTTGATGCAACGGAATTGTTTAACTTCACTGATCCTGCAAATAATTTGATTACTTCTGCCACTGTGGAGGTACCAGCTGAAGCTGATGGTATTTATGCACTAAGGGTGCGCAACCAGTATGATAATGTAAATCCTGATGCATGCAGCACTGAGATATGCGGCGAAGTAGAAGATTATGCCATTAAGGTTAAAAAGCAAACCATCACTGCCGTCAATCCCGATGCGATGGATAATGCACAGCTAATAATGTTCCCCAACCCGGTGAAAGACAACTTGACTATACGAGGTACAGTCAAGGAAAATCCACTGGTAAAAATTGCTGTCTATAACGTGTCTGGCCAACAAGTTCACGTTCAACAAACAGATGTTAACTTCGGTGAGTTTTCAACGACTGTCAACTTTAATGGTTTACCAGCTGGCATGTACCTGGTAAAAGTAACGGTTGATGGACACGAAACCATTCGCAAGGTGTTTAAATAAAAAATGTTTAACCAGATGATACATTAACCCTTTTGCCGTACCGTTGGTACGGCTTACTTAAGCCACAATAGAAAGGGCTGTCTTTTTAAGGCAGTCCTTTTGTCGTTTATCAGGATAATTCTAAACCGAGATATAAAGGTGACAAAACCAACAATACCCCAAAACCTTCACCAATTTCCCCTCCTTTTTTCAAGGAAGGGTGGATGATTGGGAGGTACGAGCAACCAGAAGGGGTGGTTTTTAATACTCATACCGGATGTAACAAACAAACAAACCTCCCCGATTTTTATTGATACACCAATAAAAATCACCCCTCCTTATACTTTCAGGAGGGGGAAATTACTGCGGTTAATTGGCCTCTATGATATCAGGTTGATAGCAGAATGTTCAGTTAAAAAGCCAGACACAACCCAGAACCTTCACTAATTTCCCCTCCTATTTTTTAAGAAAGGGTGGATGGTTGGAAGATACGAGCAACCAAAAGGGGTGGTTTTTAATACTCATACCGGATGTAACAAACAGACAAACCTCCCCGATTTCCATTGCTATACCAATAAAAATCATCCCTCCTAAAACTTTCAGGAAGGGAAATTTTCTGCGACTGAATTTGGTCTCTGAGTTTTCTGCTTGTAACCTGATGCTAATTCATGTCAATAGTTCAAAAACCAACAATACCCCAAAACCTTCACCAATTTTCAAGCTTCTCTTTTCACCCCATTAATTCCCCATTAATTCCCCATTAATCGGCATCATTAAGTCCCAATTAATGTTTTATTATTTTTTTGTTAAGCTCATTTTAAGCCATCARGTATTAGGTTTGAGCCAACAAAAACAGGTGTTTTCAKGATGAAGCGAACTGTTGAAAATTACTAAAACACTTGCATCAAAATTAAAAGACCGAATAATCTAAATCAGCCACYATCTTCTGTTTATAAATTGRTGGATGCAAGAAAAACAAARATCATTCCTTTTAACAACACACATAAATTWAAAATGAAAAATCTTCTATTATTACTGGCAATTAGTATTACCCTAAGCGTYACTGCCCAACAGCAACGGGAAATACGCGACGGCGTTTACCAAGGCGTCATCAGGGTGAAATTTAAAAAAGAGCAGGCTCACGTGGCTCATCAAATCGGACAGCGCATTCAGCAAGCCAGCATGTTGAAATCCGGCGGCCCGGTAATTGTTCCCACCGGCATCCCGCAAATGGATGCTTTAAACAAGTCAATTCAGGCAGTGAGTATGAAACGGGTATTTCGTTATGCCGGTAAACATGAGGCCAAACACAGAGAATTTGGACTGGATTTATGGTACGAATTGGAATATCACTCATCGCAGGAGCTGGCCACCATCAAAAAACAATACCAGAACCTGGATGCTATTGAAATTGCCGAAGAGATTTGTGTGGCAGGTTTTACTGACGAAGTGGTAACGGTGAAAAAAGCCCAACCAACTGCCATCACAGGCACCAACGACCCTGAATTCGGGGAGCAGTGGCATTATGAAAATACCGGTCAGCACGAGGGAACCCCGGGAGCGGACATCAGCCTGTTGGAAGCCTGGAAAAAAGAGACCGGTCACTCCAACGTGGTTGTTTCTGTAGTTGATGGTGGTATCGACGCGACCCACCCAGATCTGGATGGTAATATATGGGTAAATCCGGGTGAAATAGCTGGCAATAATTACGACGATGACAACAACGGCTACATTGACGATGTGAATGGCTATAACTTTGTATACAATACTGGTTACATCTACCCCCACGAACATGGAACACATGTTGCTGGTACTATTGCTGCCGAAACCAACAACAACCTGGGTGTTGCCGGTATTGCCGGTGGAAGCGGCCACAATGACGGCGTTCGCCTGATGTCGTGCCAGGTGTTTACCAGTGATGGTAATGGTGGTAATTTTGCTGAAGCTATTGTATATGGCGCCAATAACGGCGCTGTAATATCTCAAAATAGCTGGGGCTATATGACACCCATGATCGACATGAGCCAGGCAGAACGAGACGCCATCGATTATTTTATTGCTAATGCTGGCGGTAAAGGCACCCCGGTAAATGGCGGTATTGTCATCTTTGCTGCCGGCAACTACAACTCCGATAGCAATGGTGACTATCACTGGTGGCCTGGCTATTACAAACCGGTTATGGCCGTATCCAACCTGGACAATAGGGACCAAAGAAACTGGTCCTCCAATTTTGGGACCTGGGTAGATATAGCAGCTCCTGGTACCGAGGTGAAAAGTACTATACCAGGTGGCGGAACCACGTACATGTCTGGTACCTCAATGGCTTGCCCACATGTATCAGGGGTAGCCGCCCTTATTGCCTCACAGGCTGCCCGTAATGGCAATCAAATAACCCCGGAATATATCTGGAAGCGATTGGTTGAAAATACCGATCCCATCGATCACCTTAATCCCGGTTACGAAGGCAAGTTAGGGATTGGTCGTTTAAATGCCGACAAGGCCCTGTTTGAGTATGATCCCACTACCGGCCCCATTGCCGGTTTTGAAACAAAAGATGAATGCCTGTTAGGTAACTCCATCACCTTTACTGCCAAGTGCCGTGGCGATAACCTGCTTTACAACTGGCACTTCCCGGGAGCAACAATAGAGACCAGTTCCGCACCCTCACCTTCGGTGGTATATGCATCAACCGGCAGCTACTCGGTCTCCTTAACCGTATCCAATGAATATGGCGAAGACACTAAAACAGTCCATGGTTATGTAAACGTAAAAGATTACTGTACTCCAGCCGCTAAAAACCTTACCGGTGATGATTATATCACAGACGTACGCATTGGTGATGTACATTATTCCAGTGAAAAAGAAGGTTATGCTGACAAACGCAACTTATTATTTGGTATAACACCAAATACCTCATTTGAATTGGAAATACATCTGGCAAATATGTTTGATTTCACCCGCTTATATGCCTGGATAGACTGGAATAAAAATAATGTCTTTGAAAAGACTGAATTAACCTCTTTCTCACATCAAAAAGGAGCGGACATCACCTTAAGCCAAACAATCAGTGTACCAGAATTTGTAAAAGCAGAAGAAAACTACACCATGCGAGTACGCTCCTTCTATACCAACCCGCTACAAGATGCCGATCCATGTGGCACTTACTATAGTGAAACGGAAGATTACACCCTGTATGCTGGTGAAGTAGAAACGGTTGATTTTAACCATTGCGCTTGTGAAAGAATGGGAGACCCCCAAACCGATTACATTTCCGCCGTTTACATCAGTTCAGAAGGGTACGAATCCACAAAAGAATACCCCTCTGGTTGTAGTGCATATACCTCATTTATCCATGATGTGGCCGAATTAAAGCAGGATGAACCTTTTTGGGTCGAGATACAAATTGGTCAATATTATAACCTGGATCATGCATACGGCTGGATTGACTGGAACCGTGATAATATTTTTGCGGACGATGAAGAATTGAATTTTCCAAATTACGACCAGGAAAATAGGATCGCCCAGGTATTGGTAACACCGCCTTCCGAAGCCACCGGATTATACGCCATGCGTTTGCGTAACCAATACGGCAACGATGAACCTACATCGTGCGGCAGTGATGTGGATGGCGACGTTGAAGATTATGCTATTAAATTTGTCAAACCCAAAGAGTCATTATTCAACTTGTGTGAAGCAAGGAGTAGTGATAACCTGGAAGATGATTACATCAATCGTGTTGTTATTAATGGCCGCAACTACACATCAAATAAAAGTTATTATACCGATAATACATACTCCATCATCGACCTGGGACAAACCGATGAAATTGATCTGATAGTGAGTTTGGCTAACACATATATTGATCAGGTGTTTGGATGGATTGACTGGAACAAGAACGAATCATTTGAAACAAGCGAATTGATCAACTTCACTGATCCGGCTAAAGATCTGCTGACCTCTGCAACTGTCGAAGTGCCGGAAGGGGCTGAAGGTGTATATGCATTAAGGGTTCGTAACCAGAGGGAAAATAAAAATCCTTCTGCCTGTAGCACTAATGTGTGTGGCGAAGTGGAGGATTATGCCATTAAGGTTAAAAAGCAAACCATCACTGCCATCAACCCCAATGCGATGAATAATGCACAACTAACATTATTCCCGAATCCGGTGAAAGATAACCTGACCATACGAGGTATAGTTAAGGAAAATCCGCTGGTGAAAATTGCTGTCTATAACGTATCCGGCCAACAGGTATACGCTCAACAAGGAAATGAATCCTTCGGTGAGTTTTCAACAACTATCAACTTTAATGGTTTACCAGCTGGCATTTACCTGGTAAAAGTAACGATTGATGGACAAGAAACCATTCGCAAAGTGTTTAAATAATGTCTGTTTGACACCATAACTCAAAGAAGTTTCACTGGCATCTATATAATTGAGTTACATTAAAAGGGCTGTCTTTTCAGGCAGCCCTTTTTATAATTGATTAAAAGATAAACATTGGATGCTATGACATCATTATTGATTCTCAATTACCGACATCGCTTGATAAATATTGAATTCACTTCATTTGCTTAATAGAATAACAATCACCACCTCCCTAAAAACCTTGTTATATCCTTAACAAAAAAGAATGCTATCTCTCTTCAGGAATACTCTCCTGATAAAAGCAAAACCAGTCCAAGTTTATTTAAAACAACCAATATCTCACTCAAGATTAAAACCTCACTCGTTTTTCCTATACTGAGTAGGAGTCATATTAAACTCTTTACGGAAGCAGGTGCTGAAGTATTTGGAATTTGAAAAACCTGTCATATCACTGATTTCATTGATGGAATAATCACTGTTTTTCAGAAGCTGAGAAGCCTTTTGTAAACGGAAGGAACGGACAAAATCATTAACAGTACTACCGGTCATGGCCATCAGCTTCCGGTAGAGAGCAGAATGGCTCATCCCTACTTCTTTGGCGATAAATTCCACCAATAATTCAGGTTCAGACAAATGGTCTTCCAAAACTTTCATCAGCTTCTCCAGAAAGTACTCATCCGGGTTATTAATGGCGATCTCTTTGGGTTTTAAAATCATCTCCTGCCGGAAACGCTCCCGTAACTTTTGTCGCAGTTCAATCAGGTTCACAACTTTGGCGCTCAACACATCAAAACTAAAAGGCTTAGTAATGTAATCATCTGCACCATTCTCCAATCCCTCAACCTGGTACATTTCGGCAGACCGGGCAGTAAGCAACACCACCGGAATATGACTGGTTCTGGGATCGGTTTTGAGTTTTCGACAAAGCTCCACACCGTCCATTCGAGGCATCATCACATCACTGACAATAATATCAGGAATTTTATCTGTTGCCATTGCCAATCCTTCTTCTCCATTATGAGCTTTCAATACGGTAAACTGACGCTCAAAACCTTCGCAAATAAATTGATTCATCTCTACGTTATCTTCCACCACCAGCATGATGGGAAGTTGCTGCGATGACGTTTTCACTTGCAACTGCATTTTCGATGAACTTTTGGGGTTCCAATCCGCCAAAACCTCCTTCGGTTTTATAACATTTGTCTCTGACGCACTATAAGCACTCTTTTCAGCGGGCAGATGAATAATAAAAGTACTTCCCAAACCTGGTTCACTTTCAACTTTTATTTCACCATGATGCAATTCTACCAGGTTTTTGGTAAGAGACAGTCCAATACCGGTCCCTTTGACATCAACGTTTTGGTCATCATGATAAAAGAGGTCAAATATCTTTTCCTTCTCATCGCGATGAATACCAAGTCCACTGTCCTGTACTTTTATGCAAATCCAATGATTGTCTAAACGATAAACAGTTTCGACAATCAAAGTGATTGTACCGTTTTCGGGGGTAAATTTAAAAGCATTGGACAAGAGGTTAAAGACCATAATCTCGACCTTACTCTTATCAATAAAAGCAAAAAAGGACTCTGCTTCCACCTGGAAATGAAAGCGAATATTTTTCTGCAAAGCCAGCTCCTGAAACGAAAGGATTGTTTCTTTTAAGAAAGCAACCACCTCAACATTTTGCACATGCAAGTACATTTTCCCACTCTCCATTTTTCTGAAATCGAGCAACTGATTCACCATATGCAATAACCTTTGCCCATTGCGCTGTATAACCATTAACTGATGCCTTTCCCGGTTGTCATGGTGAAAATTTTGAATCAATCTTTCCATCGGGCCCATAATAAGAGTAAGCGGCGTGCGTAGCTCATGAGACATATTGGTAAAGAAACTAATCTTAAGAAGATTCAGTTCATTATCTTTCTCATGCTTGTATTTCTCCAGTTCCAACTGGTTTTTCAAATGAACCCGCTTTTTAAGCTCTTTCCCCACCACATAAATTATTAAAATGGCAAAAACGGAATATAACAAGTAAGCCCAGGTGGTTTTCCAAAAAGGAGGCTTCACAATAATTTTTACCTGTTTCTCGTGAGCACTCCATTTACCAGTGCTATTCGCCCCCACAATTTTAAACAAATAACTCCCTGGATCCAGGTTTGAAAAGGTAGCAACCCGTCGTTTGGCATCTGTCTCAATCCATCGATTATTAGCTCCTTTCAAGAGGTATTTATATTTTACTTTAGCAGGCTTCTCTGCTTTGGGAGCGGCAAATTCAATTGAAAAATTATTCTGATACCAGGGTAATACAATCTCCTCCGCATAGTCAATTGCCTTTACAAGGGGTATTGTGTTACCCACTTTTTGCCCCACAGCAACAGGCTCATTGAAAATGCGAAAACCGGTTAGTGCCACGTCCACATCCCGGTTATCCTGCACAATATCTTTTGGAAAAAAGGAAATCAATCCCTTTTTACTTCCAAAATACAGTTCGCCTTCATTGGTTTGAACAATGGCTCCGGCCTCAAAATCATTTGTAGGCAATCCATCATCACTGTTCAAAGTTAAAATAGTATTGGAACCACGATGATAACGGCCGATACCCCTGTTGGTACAAAACCAGATATTTCGGTTTTGATCTTCAATAATGCCGTAGACCGAATTACTGGGCAATCCGTCTTTGATAGTCAAACAACTAAATGTACCTGATTCCGGATTCATCCTATACAATCCACTTTGCCCCGAACCAATCCATATCATTCCTTCACTATCTTCATAGATCGTATGAATCTGATTATTTTTCAACCGGCTGCCTACCGGGTCATCCACCCCATAATTGATAAAGGTTTCCTTTTGGGGATCAAATCGCTGCAGGCAACCGTTATTGGTACCGACCCATAAATTATTATTGCGATCGTTCAACAGACACAGCACACGATTAGATCCTAAACTACTCGGATTATCAGGCTCATTCTTATAATGAATATACTTGCCGGTATGAGGATTAAACCTATCCAGACCACCTCCCTGGGTTGCCAACCAAACATTCCCTGATGCATCTTCTTCGATATCAAAAATGTGATCATTAATCAAACTGTTGGAATCTTCCTTATCATGTCTGAAATGCAGGATTTCCTGTTGTTGCGGCTTCACCAGATTAGCGCCTCCCAGAAAAGTCCCCACCCAGATATTCCCCGCTTTATTTTCGTGCAGGTCAAGAATAATATCGGTACTTATACTGTTCTTATCACCTGGATTGTGGCGATAGTTTTTCAGGAAAGTGCGAGTATTCATATCAAAAACATCAACTCCTCCTCCACCTGTACCAATCCACAACCGGTTATTTTTTGTCTTACACAAAGTTACCACCACCCGGAAGCTAAGACTACTATCTTTATTAATCACATCGGGCTGATAAATATTAAAGACACTCTTCTTGCTAATATTTACAACACCATCGCCCATCCCCAGCCAAAGGGTATGCATCTTATCCACATAAAGGCAATAGGATGAATTATTCACCAGGCTATTTTCATCATAGGGATCGTGCCGGTAACGCCATATTTTCCCGGTTCTTGTGTCCAACCGGTTCAAACCTCCGCCATCCGTGGTAATCCAAATAACCCCCTGTGCACCTTCTGCAATTCCCGTTATCACATTATTACTTAACGAATGTTCATCCCCTTCCACATGCAGATAATGCTTAAACATTTCATCCTTTTCATCAAAACGATAAAGTCCATCCCCTTCGGTACCAATCCACATATATCCCTGGTGATCACGAAATATTTTTTGCCCGGTACGTACCGCTTTGTATCCGGATGCGTTGTAGTAGAAGCGTTGAAAAACCTGCTGTTCCCGGTGGTACAAATCAACGGCTCCACTATTGGTGGATACCCAGATGCGCCCGATGTTGTCTTCATAAATATCAAACACCTCATTATTGCTCAAAGATGTGGAGCCATCAGACACATTTTTATATTGGCCAATTAATTTGTCGTTGAAATCAAAAAGAAATAGGCCTTCTCCCAGGGTACCAACCCAAAGAATACCCTGATGATCGCGATAGACACTTGTGACAGTAAGATTTTCCAGCAATTTTACCGAAGAAAATATCTCTTTTTCCGGCTCATACCTGCACAACCCGGCATTAACCGTTCCAATCCATAAATGGCCTTTATTATCCGGATAGATATGAATAACGTTGTTACCGCATATGCTGGTACTATCATCCGGATTATGGGTGAACACTTTGAAATCATACCCATCATAACGATAGAGTCCATGCGTTCCGCCAAACCAAACGAATTCATTTTTATCATGCGTTATACTATTGATTGAAGTCAATCCATCTTCCACCACAAACCGCTCAAATTTCACATCCCGTCTGGACAAACCACTTTTTTTCTGTCCATAAGAAGTAAAAATGAAGAACACGGATAGAACTATCAACAACGAATACTTCATCTGTCTGTTTTTAGTATTGAGATATGAGATGCAAGGTTTAAACCCAAAATAACGAGATAAAAGAAACCCCTATTCTTTCACCATCAATCAATTTCATTATATCATCACTGACCATTTACACAACAATAAACTAGGCATAGATTAATTTTTCAGAACCAAGACTCGTTTCATCCCCCCCTCTTTCTCTCCTTTATTAACACCTGGTTTAAATTCGCAAAACAAAAATAGCGAATTAATAACTATTAAATGCAAAACCCTAAAGTGAGCAGAAATAGAAAACTTCTCACTTTAAGGTTGTGCCTAACGCGAATGGGTTAGTGTCTTACGGGTGATATTGGTGTATTTATTGGCAAAATATTTTGGCGAGAAGTAAATCATCTTGATACTTTTTACTTTTCTGGCTTGTCCAGGTTAGGGTAATAAGATATCAATTCAACACCTTATTTTCTGATCACATCTATCTCATTGAACAACCTTGAAATTTCATCCAAATCCGCAGGTGTAAGGGGTATCATTTCCCTCTCCCATTTCATTAACTCATCAGTAGTAGCTTTCATCAGTAACTCTTTTGCTCTTTCTTCAGATGAAGCATCCATTCCGTCCTCAGGAACCCATGTTTCAGTTTTGGAAAAATCATTTTGCCTGATATTACTATACCCATGGTTTTTCAAAGCATTAACCATCTCTACTCCCTTGGAAGATCCGCCAAAATTGTTGGTACAATTAACCCAAAACATCATTTCATTAAAATCTTTTTCAGGGAAATATTGATTAATCGCTGACTTAATAACCGTTTGTAACCGATTTTCGATGTGATAGCCGGATTCTATTCCCTGCCAATAAAGAAACGGAATATATCCCATGCGGCTTTCATAGAAGGGATGGCCAATGAGATAAGGATTCAACGTAATCCCTTTTAGAGGATCGCTTGCCTCATATTTATCTTTGTTTTTACTCAGGTAAGCCAACGAAAGATAAGCACCAAGATCCCACAAGGCGATATCACTATTGGAAGTCACCAATCGTATATCCGTCACCCCAGTTTTATTTCTTATGCCGTGGCTAAAATTATTATACTGAGCAGGGATTATCCCACTCTCCCAATCGGCCACAGAAGTTAAACCTGTCATTTTACACTCATCAAAATCATTGATGACCTGACGCAGGTATGTCTCCGCCATATTGCCGGCAAAATACATCAGATAAATACTCCCGGGATCATACTTACCACGCTGATCTGCTATTTTCCTGGCCTGCACTTCCCCGGCCGAACCACCTGAATAACCCAACAAAACCACATTTTTCACCTGGTGCTCCTGTATAAAACGGATATATTCATCAGGTATATCCAACATTTTAATCCAGGCTACCCCGACAGTAGTTGAAATGGAATAATCATGACCATAGGCTGCATAAGCTGAATACCCATTGGCATTTGAATAATCCAAAATAGACTGCACCTCCTTCACTGATTCAGCCCCTACCAAAAAATGCAGCGGTAAAATAGGTGCTTTCATCGCCCCACCAAGATAAATAGCAGAAGGTATCCCGGTTGAAATAACAACTGTTTCAAATGAAGCCGTTGCTCCCAATTGCTGGTTATAGAAATCAATGGTTTTCCGGATTGATTTTTCAAGGAACTGAGGCGTTGAATTCACCGGTTTCAACGGTAATGCCCATGAATGAGAAATCCCGGCTTTAAGGGTAGAGGCGGATTTCTGTACTGAATATTCCGCACTCAATCCACGATTCAACGTAAAAACCGGCATGCCCTGAAAGTCGGTTGAAGAGATATTATAAGTATTCAGTTCAGGATGCTGTGACACCCTGAAAAAAGTCTGATAAGCAGATTCCTTTTCATTACTGGTGACATACTTGTCCGCCTCAGGACTTTCAATCGTCACCTCCGAAAAGATACCAATGGGACCATCCAGGTTAGCAGGGATCTTCCAAAAATCGATATTATCAAGGGTCAGTTTTTCACCGGCTTGCAGCACCTTGTTTTCCGCCAGAGTTGTTTCATAAATAAAAGACGCATCCGCTTGAGAGAGACTTTTCGCTTTTAGCTGAACCTTTTTCAGCATAAGCGGCACATCCGTCTCACTGGTAATGGCAAATGATGAAATTTTAACCACCTCGCCCGGCTTGTAACTACCTTTTTCAGTGAAAAAGGTAGTTGTCTGAAGCTGCGCATCGATCACCTCCGGCGTTGGTTCAATCTCCTCTGCCTGGCCTTTATCAGGCTTACAGGCTGAAGCCATGATAACAATTGCAGCAATTATAATGGTATTGATTTTCATAATCCAGGATTCTAATTACTTACCCAATATCTGCTCTCTGTATTTTTCCAACAGCTGTTTGGCCATTTGATTACTGTTACCAACAGGGCGGGAATTGTATTTCTCATTTCCATCAACCCAATCCGTTTCAAATTTTGTCACTTTGTCGAAAAACACGGCTTCATCAAACGACTCATTTTTTTCCACCGACTCAATAACATCGTTTACAAACATTTCCCATCGCGCGGCATAAAACCCTTTGGTAAGGCCGGCCCAGGAACGGTTGGCATAATCATTCAGGCTTTGAGCCTTTCCTCCCCATGTGGTAATAATATTTCGGGCATTGTTTTCGTAATAATCCGCTTCCGCTTCGTCTGCTCCCATGGCACGTGCCTCTTCGATCCATCGTCCCAATAGGAATGAAGAATGTGTTGCTAACAACCCATCCAAATCGTTCAGCAAATCCATCATCTGTTGGCCGGTTCTTTTTAGAGCCTCTAATTCCCCATCCTTATAACTGGCTGTAAACTGATCCCTGAGCACCATGAAATGATTACCTAAAACCTGACGGCCGATGTTCACCACATCATATTGATAAGCATTGCGATCATTATTATCCGCCTCCAGCAATAACTCCCATGCCTGAAATAGCTCCTTATTATTGTAGTCAATATGAGGATCAGTGGTCCAGTTTCCGCTTCCATTAAAAGAAGGGCGGGCATTGGTTAGGGTGGCTTGTCCCAAACGTGCCGGGTATTTATAGATTTTTTGCAACAACACTTCCCATGCTTCCTGCACCTTGTCATCCTTATCTCCGCAACGCCTGTCTGCCCAATGCCTCATCCATTGATCCAGCGGCATGTTATCTCCATTCCAGGCCTTTTCGAAAACAAACTCATACATCAGCGGATTCACATCCAGTGCTTCCAGGGTAGAACCCAGGCCATTCATATTATCACCACCATTTTGGAAAGTATTTTCAATACGCTTGTCTACCTCAGCCAGATTACCGGCCAACATTGTATTTCCACCGAAATTACCCAGATAACACCAAATATATGGCTGTCCATAAAAAGAGTCTGTCATCGGCCACACTTGTTTATTCTCACAGTAGTAATCCAATAACACCATTCTATCATTGGGAACAGCTTTCAGCATAGCTTCAATACGTTCATTGGTCCAATGTTTTCGCTCAAAATAGAAGATCCACGACATTTGCACCCATTGGGCTGAAGGATCTGTCTCCGTCATTGTTTTATATATGGTATTGGACACATTCGCCAAATATTCAGGCTCCCAACTGGGCGGCTCCACCTCATTGAACGGATCTGCTCCATAGATATGATCCGTCCCGAACTGGCGGGTTTGCTCTTCCAGAAAGGCTTTTTGAATTTTCGGGAACAACGGATCAAAGGGATCCAAAAATTCACTGCGATAAGCATCCTCAAATCCACCCCAAAAACCAAGTTTTGATATCTTCGCCTCGGGATAAATGGAACGAAGCTCACCGGGTACATGCCCTGCAAAAGCAGGTAACACTGGCTTCATGCCCAATTCACGCTCACGCTTTAAAATTTTTTTCTGAAGTTCTAATTGATGATCCAACCAGGAATGCGGCAACGGCCCTCCCCAGTGATCTAAATTTGACATCCGGTGCCAGGGCAGATGCGCGGGTCCGGTAAAGTATTCCCGTATTTGCTGATCATTCAAACCAAACTGCTGCCATACTTTATACCAGATAGCCTCCTGTCCTGTGATGGCCAATGGCATATTAATCCCATTCAAAGCCATCCAGTCGATGAAACGCTCCCAATCGCGCCACTGCCACCATGGCATGGAATAGCCAAATGTGCAATAATTCAAAAAGAAACGCTTATCAACCCGGGCCTTGCGATGTATTTTATGCGTAACCACCGGGAGCTCCTCAGGAAGCTGAACCGGATCATTGGCATACCAGGAAATGGAGGTATTACAGTAATATTTAAAATAGTGATTCAACCCAACGGCAAGCGAATTTGTATTATTTCCCGAAATAACCACCTTCCCCTTCTTCGACTCAAGCTCAAAAAAATCAACAGAATCAGGAACTAATACAAACCGGAATTCATCCGCATAATCAGGTGCCAGCCGGTTTATCATCTTTCGAATTTCAGTATTCTCCTGCGAAGCCGGACTGCTACAGCCAACACTTATAATTAATACCCCAATGACCAACAGAAGCTGCTTGTGTATCGGGCCAAACAGCCTGTTATATCCTTTTGTCAAACTGCTTAAAACAGTACCCATTATCTTATCAACTAATTTTAACTGCCTCATTCTACTTAATTCTTAACGGTAATTGAAATCCCCTCTATCTGATCAACCAACTTTTCCAATTCATCCACAGAGACCGGTTTTAAATCCCGGTTCCATTTCTGAAAGGATTCTACAGTGAAGGAATCACTAATCTCCTTGGCGACCAGCTCTGAGATAGATTGCATGCCGTCGCTGAGGTTCCAAACCTCATCATTTGTGTAGTCATTTTTTCGTATGGATTGATACCCTCTTTCAATAAGTGCCTTCCTGTAGTTTTCCGCACTATGAAAGCCTCCGAAGTTATTACTGGAATTCACCCAATAATTCAACGCTTTATATTCGGTGCCCGGAAAATAAGAATCTATAATCGGACGCATATCCTTTTCCAACCGACTCAATGTCCAAACCGGCGGAATCAACTGCCAATACACAACCGGTATATATCCTTTCTTCATTTCATATACCGGATGAGAGATTAAATAAGGGTTAAAAACAACGCCCTTTATCGGGTTTTCCCCTGTGGCATAAGCGTCCCTGTTCTTATGCATGCAGGCAACGGTGATGCAGGTTCCCAAATTATACAGGTCCACCAAATCGTCCGCAGTCACTACTGCCGTTTTCAAAACCTGCGTTTCAGCTTTTATGCGAGAACTGAAATTCTCAATTTGTTCTGAGACAATACCGCTTTCCCAGTCGGCAATCCGGATAAACTGCTCCATCTGCCTGAATTGTTTCAAGTCGACGATTTTTTCGTTAAGCGTTACGATATCATCAGACGAGGTTCCCGGATACATGATAAAAATATCATTGGCCTGGTAGCCATTCGAACTAGTGCCGGTAACAATCTTTTTGGCCTTGGTCTCTCCCCCTTCGGTTCCGGTGGCTCCCAGTATAACCACATTCTTCACCTTGTGTTGCTTCATAAAATTAATGTACTGCCGGGGTAAATCGAGCAACTTAATCCAGGCCACAGCATAGGGTACGGAAGGATCGTGACTAAGCGTACTATACGATTTATACCCGTTAGCATTGGAATAATCCAGAATAGACTGTACCTCTTTTACCGCATTTACGCTCACCAAGAAATGCAAAGGCAATACCGGTGCTTTCAAGGCATTGGATATATATGGCACCGAAGGTATTCCCGGAGAAACAATTACTGTTTCAAATACGGCCTCATTTCCCAATGCCTCATTGTAGAAATCTACGGTCTGATTGATGGAGTTCTCAAGGAAATGAGGTGTTCCATATACGTGATTTGGCCCGGAACCAGGTGCATTCACATCCCATGAATGGGAAATACCGCCTGCCAGACATTCCGCTGATTTCTCCACCACATACTCTGCACTCATGCCTCCATCCAGGGTAAAAACATCTAATCCTTTATAATTATCGATGCCAATTTTAAAACCTGTCAGCATTCGATCATCAACCACCCTGAAAAAGGTGCAATAATCCTCTTTTTGTGTCCCATCAGAAGCTGTTTGATTAAGAAATACCCCAAACGCGTCTTTTGCGGCATCCACAGGAATCGTCCATAAAGGTATCTCCTGGTAAACCTGTGCTTCGCCTGGCTCCAGACGAATCGTCTCAGCCAGGCTTATTTGGTTTAAAACAGCTTCATCATCCTTCGAAATGTTCTTAACAACCACCTTAAGGTTATTAATGGTAAATGCCTTCGAGGTGACATTAGTAATTTCTATCGAACCCAACACTACCTCACCAGCCTGGTAACTCCCTTTATTTGTCTCACACTTTTTAAATTTTATCCTTTGTCCGGTATCGGAAGTCCCATCTTTTTTTCCACCAGAACAACCAATCATTAAGGCAATGATTACCGGGATTAGAAGTGTTTTTAAATATTTTATTTCATTGATCATATAGTTTCCTTTTATAGTTCATCATAACTGGTAAGGTCAATAACCTTTGTTTGTAATCCAAATTACAATCACCCTACGCTTACTTACAACCTGAGTCCTATTATAAATTATTTAGAAGCCTTTTTTTATAACCGGGACTTTGTCCCAAACCCTACTTCATTTTTAGCATTGCCCCAAAAACGAAGCAAAAAACTCTAGTCAAATAAATGCTTCCACCCACCTCCTCGATGAATTTTTTCCAACCCACAGGCCAGAATTCCCGCATTCATTTTCGTCGCGCCCACGCCGGCCCGCTTATTTGACTGGCCAACACACTTCCCATCATCATGTCCAAATTCATATGACTAAGGATGGAGAAACAATCGAACTGAGGATTACACTTTTATAAATAGTTTTTTCTTATACATCACCGATGCCGGGATAAAACACAACAAGACATAGAGAATGGCAAATACCATGGATACCAGTTTGGGAGCCACTCCCATGCCAGTGAAAGTAGTCATAAACCATCCATTTATGGTTTGTCCATCCACCAGGGGCATATTGGTAATTAACGGTTGAATCAGATGAGAAAGCAGGTAAATGGCAATGGCATTTGCACCAAAAACGATTCCGAAATGCGATCCTCTTTTAAACCCCTGGGCATCGATAAAAAAGATAAGCACCGCCAGAGTAAGAAGGGCCATCCCTGATGAAACCAAAACAAAGGAACTACTCCAGATATTTTTATTCACCGGAAACTGCCATCCCCATACGGTGCCCAGCACTACAGCGATAAAACCTGCGGTCATCATCCAGTTTATCTGCTGACTTTGCTCCTTGCCAGACAATAGCAACTGCCCGGTTAACATACCTGTTATGCCGGTAACAATGGCCGGAAATGTAGAAAAAAAGCCTTCGGGCACCCATTGCCCTGGTTCAATGGAAAGAACAAACGTGTCAATCCAGGCAGCCATGTTATTTCCCGGTTCAATTATTCCGGTTCCAATACCGGGAATGGGTACAAAACACATGCACACCCAATACAACAGCAAAATCGTTCCCCCGATAATGGCTTGTGTCTTCCAGGTAGTATTTAAAAATAATAGTGCACACACCAGGTAAACAATGGATATACGGGACAGAACACCTGTGTATCCAACACCAGCCCAACCATAACCGGAAAAGTTAAAAGCGGGAAAAAGATTGAGAAAAATACCCAAACCCATTAATATCAATGATCGGGTGAAAATCTTCCGATATATTCCCCTACGTGCCGTACCTCCCTGCAGCCGCTTTTTTAATGCCAGCACAATCGATACACCTACAATAAAAATAAAGAAAGGAAAAATAAGATCGGTTGGGGTGATGTGATGCCATGGAGTATGTGTAAGCGGATGGTACACATAACTCCAAGAGCCCGGATTGCTTACCAATATCATGGCCGCAATGGTCAACCCGCGCATCATATCCAGAGAAACGATCCGATTACTGCGGCTCTTAGCTCCCGGATGTTTCAATTTATCATCATTCATTATGCAGATTCGTTTAGTAAAGCATAAAGATGCAGCAATACATCTTTATGCTATTCTTGGTTTTAGAGTAAAAGAGATAGTTTATTGATGATTCAAATCAATAGTTACAACCATTAGATAATGGTCGCCAATTTGATTAAACGCTGACCCGGATTATATCACAACCAGTCGGCCATTTTAGTTATACCCCGGGTTTTGTTTGTACAAGCCATTGGTAAGGTCGATTTGCACCTGGGGAACGGGTTTCAGGTAATCCCTTTCAGTGAAGGTTCTTGTGCCTAAATCCTTGTATGCGCCACCTACCATGGCTCCAAATACTTTTCCATTCATCACACCATTGGATCCATGGGCAATGCGCCACCGTTTAATATCGTACCAACGTCGTCCTTCCATGGCAAATTCCACCCGTCTCTCATTTCTCACAATTTTCCTGAGCTCATCCTGATTAAGAATTGTGATCTCCGGATATTTACCCACTTCAGCAAGAGCCACGCCATATGCCCTGGCCCGCACACTGTTTATAGCATCCAACACAGACTGGTCAATATCGCCACCCTCTATCTTAGCTTCAGCGTAAGTCAACAATATCTCAGCATAACGGATCATGATTCGATTCACATCATAATCCACCCCATTGTTGTTACCATTGATCTCATTCACCCTGAACTTGGCCACCCCGTAACCACTCACAGAGGCATTCAGCGGCGGTTTATTGGAGTCAAGGATTTCGCCCCTAAATTCCGATCCGGTGTGAACGATGGTGTATTCCAGCCGGGGATCACGGTTTTTAAATTCATGGGAGGGATCCCTGGCAACCAACTGGTCATTAACCGGATCATACGTCTCATAGGAATCGACCAACGCTTTGGTCGGTGCCACCACCTGTTCCGAACCTCCGGTAATGCACATCCAGCGCGGCAAAGAGTTACCACGTTCCGGAATTTTATATTGAATATCAAAGATCACCTCACTGCTATTTTCAAATTCAGTCATAAACAGGTCACGGTAACCGGTTCCAATGGACGTTTGGAACAGATCATATCTTCCCAGGTCCATCACATCCTGCGCCACTTTTGCTGCTTCGCCAAACCGCTCCTCAAAAAGTAATATCCGCGCTTTCAATGCCATGGCAGCCCCCTGGGTTATCCTTCCCACATCAGATTGCGTAATGGGCAACTTATCGATGGCAGCATCCACGTCTTTCAAAATAAAAGCTACTGTTTTGCCAGTTTGGGCCCTTGGAATAGCTAACTCCTCGGGTGACAACGGTTGTTCCACAAGCGGCATTTCGCCCCAATGGTAGTACATCATGTGATAAAGGTAAGCCCTTAAAAACAGGATCTCTCCGGTGAGTCGTGACCTCAGTTTATCATCCATTTCCGGTTTATGAATATTAGCCAAAAAGACATTGGCCCTTCTCACCATGGTATAGAAATTCTTCCATTGATAGTTATTGTCTTCATCGGCAGGAGAAATATTACCCTGTCCCCAACGGTAATACCACGACCATTTCCAGGGACACATCCCGTCATCAGTCCAGGCATCGGAAAAGGAATGATAAAAATCAAACGCATCATCACCCGGCTGATTCCACAATGAATAGACCCCATTAGCTGCTGCAATGGCATCTTTAGCATCCCGCCAATAGACTGTTTCTGAAACCTCATCACGCGGTGACACATCGAGAAAGTCATCGTTACATGAAAAGAGTATTCCCGATAATAATATGATGTATAAACAAGCTTTTCTCATAACCACTTAATTAAAAAGTTACATTAATACCCATCAAATAGGTTCGAACCGGCGGATAACCATTTGAACTGTTTAACCCCAGCGGATCACCCATTGTGGGAGTCTCCGGATCAAACCCTTCATAGGAAGTTAAAGTAAGCAGGTTCTCACCGCTGATGCTGACCCTTACCTTTTCCAGGTTCAATTTCTCCACCACCGTTTTGGGCAGGGTATAGCCTAACTGCAAGTTTCTGAGTTTAACAAAAGCCGTGCTTTTCACCCACCATGAGCTGGGCACAAAATTGTTGGCATTACCGAATGTTGTGCGCGGGTAAGCCGCACCCGGATTTACCACCTGTCCATTCTTCACCTCGGTGCGATCAAGGTGCACTTTCCAGGGAGAGGCACCAAGTAAAAACGGTTGTTGCTGCCGGCCACCTATCAGTGCATCCACATCAGCCACACCTTGCCAAACCATGGAAAAGTCAAATCCTTTCAGGGAAGCACCGGCTCGAAAACCAAAATCCATGCCCGGAAAGAAACTGCCCAGATTGGTTCGGTCATCGGCATTAATAACCCCGTCATTATTGATGTCTTTATATTTCAAATCACCTGCTTCAACCATACCGCCTAAAGCTGATTGATCGGGTGATGCCTTTACTTCAGCCTGGTTTTGAAAAATCCCATCGGCCACATAGCCGTAGATATTTGCAATGGGGTCCCCAACGCTACGGCCCGGGCTATCGGTACCTGCCAGGTCAGTGATTTTGTTCTTCACCTTTGAAAAATTGAAGCCTACATTGTAATTCAGCTCTCCGATCTTATCCTGATAACCAATTTGAATTTCAAATCCCTGGTTACGTACGGCAAGCTGATTGGTAATAGGTTCTCCTGCGCCGAAAATACCTGGCAGCGGCACCTGGCCCAGAATATCTTTAGTATCCTTAATAAAATACTCAGCGATTAAGCTCAATTTCTGATCAAATAATCCCACATCAACCCCAATATTAGAGATCGTGGTAGTTTCCCAACGAATATCGGTGTTAGCCGCCTGGTATTTTTCAGCCACACCGGCCATCAGCTCATTATTCCACACATAATCGGCCCCGGTTACAATGGATGCCAGGTAAGTGTAATCACCTATCTCCTGGTTACCCAGCTGCCCCCATGAGCCTCTTAATTTCAGGTTGGACACAATGGGCACCTGGAAAAACTCCTCTTCAGACAGCCGCCATCCCACAGAAATAGATGGGAAATACTCGAATCGCTGATGTTCCGGAAACCGGGAGGTACCATCATACCGCAGGTTAAACTCCACCAGATAACGATCATTGTAGGTATAATTGATCCTTCCGAAAGCCGATCTGGACCGGTAATCGACAGCATTACCATAAGTCGCATCATTGGTAGGATCGGCACCATTGATCTGATCCAAATCAGGATGGGTGAGACCGGTGCGCGACATGCCACCCCACTCTTTATCAATTCTTCTTTGATTAAAGCCCAATAACCCCTTTATGTTATGGTTGTCAATTGCTTTTTCGTAGTTCAGCAATAGGTCAATATTCAAATCATTGTTTTCAAAATAGTCCCTGCCCACTTTACTGGTGGAACCAAAATGAGACTCATTGGGCTCATCATCTATCACACCTGTTTTGGGATCAATTTTATACAAATCAACTCCCCGAACCCAGGTAGATGTTTTATTGAAATCCCGGATATTCGAAATCAAACCCTTTACTTTTAATCCCTTCATTAACTCATATTCGGCAAACAGGGTTGTGGATACACGATTATCATTGAAAGTCTTATTACCTAAATCCGACGCATAAGCCAATGAGTTGTGTTCCTGGTTCTCGGCATGCGTGGGGTAAGCCCAACGACCGTCAGAAAAACGAAGCGCATCGGTGGCCCACTCGCGATAAGCCGTGTGTATCACCCAGGGTACCCCTAAAGCAGGTTCGGTAACTTCATTGAAAGCCCCGGCAAGATTTAATCCTACCGTAAACTTATCAGAGAGTTGATGATCGAGGTTAACCCTTAGGTTATAACGCTCATAACCGGTATTGGCAATCAACCCGCCATCATTCACATAGCCCAGCCCCACATTATATTTCGTGTCTTTGCTACCGCCTGAAAGGGTGAGGTTATGGATATTACGGATGCCTGTTTTTGAAAACACCTCATCCACATGATCCACATCAGCATAGGCATCGGTGTTACCGGCTTTAAATTTTTCCAATTCATCCCGGCTAAAACGAACCGGGCTTCCTTCATTTTTAAGCGCCTCATTATACAGTGTCGCCAATTCATAGGCATTTACTTTTTCAGGCAACCGCGTAGGCTCTGAGATACCCACCTGGCCGCTGTAAGTAATTTTCATGGCACCTTCTTTTCCCCGTTTAGTGGTTACCAGGATCACCCCATTGGCCGCCCGCACGCCATAAATGGCCGCTGAAGCTGCATCTTTAAGCACTGAAATACTCTCGATATTATTGGGATCCAGCTCCGACAAAGAACCGGTTTCCACACCGTCCACCATAATCAAAGGATTGGTATTACCAAACGTGCCAATACCCCGGATTCGAATGGTGCCCTCGTTTTTCCCGGGGCTCCCCCCACGTTGCAATACGGTAACGCCAGGTAGCTGGCCCGACAAAGCACTGGAAACATTCGCCACCCCGCGGTTTTCAAGCTGTTTATAATCGACAGACGCCACAGAGCCAGTTAGGTTGGCCTTTTTCTGCGTACCATAGCCTACCGCCACTACTTCATCTAAACCAATCATTGTTTGACGTAATACCACATTGATGGTAGTTCTTCCACCAATAATAATCTCCTGCGTCTCCATACCAATAAACGAAAACACCAGGATCTCTGCATCCTGAGGAACAGTTACAAAATAGTTACCATCAAGATCGGTAATAGCTCCAACAGTGGTTCCTTTTACCACTACAGACACACCTGGAACCGGCAAACCACTCTCATCAGTGACCGTTCCTTCAATCATCTTTTTTTCATCCTGACTCTGAAGAGTCGTTATTTTTCCACTATTCCCACCACTAGCATATACTAATCCGGGGTATCCGCCTAAAAATAAAAGTACGGCCATCCATATAATCCGGATTTTTGCTGAAATAACATGGTTGAGTATTATTCTACCGTTCATGTGTTAAAATTTAGTATCACGATTCAAGTATCAAGACGAATGAACACAGAGACACAAAGACACTGAGTTTTTTTTCATTCGCTTGTGCGTTTTAAGCTTAATCATGATCGTTACATCTGTTTAATTTTAGTATCACGATTCAAGTATCAAGACACAAGATGGATGAACACAGACACAAAGGCACTGAGTTTTTTTTAATCATTCGCTTGTGTATTTTAAGCTTAATCATGATTGTTACATCTGTGTATAATTTAGTATCACGATTCAAGTATCAAGACACAAGACTGATGAACACAGAGACACAAAGACACTGAGTTTTTTATCATTCGCTTGTGTGATTAAAGCTTAATCATGATCGTTACATCTGTTTAGAATTTAGTATCAAGACA
>RHGE01000549.1 GCA_004296775.1 Marinilabiliaceae bacterium JC017 | reverse complement strand
TGATGTCGCGTTCCGGCTGACGTTCTGCAGTGTATGCAGTATTTTCGACAATGCGCTCGGCTTCATCCTTGTCATAGATACCAGCAAATCCGAAGGCCAGACGGGCACACTGAATCATGGCTTTATGACGTAACATCCGTTTGGGATGCGACTGCCACGGCCCCGTGATTTCTCTGCCTTCGCGAGTTTTGAATGGTTCGCGGCGGCATTCATCCATCCATTCGGTAACGCAGATCGGATGATTACGGTCCTTGCGGTAAATCCGGCATGTACAGGATTCATTGTCCTGCTCAAAGTCCATGCCATCAAACTGCTGGTTTTCATTGATGATGCGGGACCAGCCATCAACGCCCACCACCGGAATTGGCATTCTCATAGG
>RHGE01000546.1 GCA_004296775.1 Marinilabiliaceae bacterium JC017 | reverse complement strand
AACACGCAGTTTCCCTACTGTTAGCGCAATATCCTCGTTCTCCTGGTCGCGGCGTTTGATGTATTGCTGGTTTCTTTCCCGTTCATCCAGCAGTTCCAGCACAATCGATGGTGTTACCAATTCATGGAAAAGGTCTGCGTCAAATCCCCAGTCGTCATGCATTGCCTGCTCTGCCGCTTCACGCAGTGCCTGAGAGTTAATTTCGCTCACTTCGAACCTCTCTGTTTACTGATAAGTTCCAGATCCTCCTGGCAACTTGCACAAGTCCGACAACCCTGAACGACCAGGCGTCTTCGTTCATCTATCGGATCGCCACACTCACAACAATGAGTGGCAGATATAGCCTGGTGGTTCAGGCGGCGCATTTTTATTGCTGTGTT
>RHGE01000544.1 GCA_004296775.1 Marinilabiliaceae bacterium JC017 | reverse complement strand
TAGAGGAAGGAGAAGTCGTAACAAGGTTTCCGTAGGTGAACCTGCGGAAGGATCATTGTCGAAACCTGCAAAGCAGAACGACCCGCGAACACGTCAAAAAGCATTGTCGGGGGACCGAGGAGGGAGCGCGAGCCCCCGAATCCTTCCCCCGTCGGATCCCTGGGGCGTCGGCGCCTCACGGCGACGGCGTTCCCGCGAATCCTAACAACAAACCCGGCGCGATTGGCGCCAAGGAAAATCAACGGAAAGAGCGTGTCCCCCGCGCAAGCGGGCGGGCGTTGCGACTCCGATCTTTAGAACGACTCTCGGCAATGGATATCTCGGCTCTCGCATCGATGAAGAACGTAGCGAAATGCGATACTTGGTGTGAATTACTTGGTGTGAATT
>RHGE01000059.1 GCA_004296775.1 Marinilabiliaceae bacterium JC017 | reverse complement strand
AAATCCTTTACGCTTAACCCTGAGTTCAGGTAAGCATCGTAGATCTCCCGAAACTTTTTCATATTTAACATGTCATTCGATTTTTATTTGCCCCAAACTTATGAACTGACATGTCATTTTTCTATACGGGGTTCACCGAATGCTTACGCAACAAAAAGCATTTAAAGATCTCTCTTTTGGAAAAGGGCGTGAGAATATTCCAAATGTGGCATTTAGATTAATGGCATTTATAATGAGGATGATGGATGTGTTCGGAAATCATTCTGATAGAAACTTTAAGACCTTAGGACTCAAATTGGGACAAACTGTTGTTGATTATGGTTGCGGACCGGCACGTTATATTTTAAATGCTTCTAAAACTGTTGGAATGCAGGGGAGGGTATATGCTGTAGATATTCATCCATTGGCAATTGAACAGGTTAAACGAAAGATCAAGAAGTATAACTTAAGGAATATAGAACCAATTCTTGCCAAGGGGTATTCTTGTTCTGTTCCGCAACAGTCTGTTGATGTGGTATATGCTTTGGATATGTTTCATATGATTTCTAATCCCACTGTGTTGCTTACCGAATTTGCCCGGATGGTAAAAACGGATGGTCTCGTTATTATTGAGGATGGCCATCAATCACGTTCTGAAACAAAATCGAAAATTGAAGCATCCTCATTGTTTGTTATAGCAGAGGAAAATAAGTACCATGTGGTGTGCCGTTTGCGGCAATGACGAAAGCTAATAAACAATTCATGCGAACTAAAAAATCCTAATTTTTTAGGATTGAAAAAGTTTTTAATATATGATTATTTTGATCGTGTTTAAAGTAGGAATTGTTTTTCGTTAGTTGTAAAAATTATTAAATGGAAATTTTATCAGTATATGTAAGTAGTCAACGTGTCATGGTGCATTCAGTTAATGGAATGGCATTTTTTAAAGAAGATTGGATGACGCATGACAAAGTAAAGCCAATAACGTCGAATAATAATACTTCAACGGATTCGTCAGGAAAAGACCCCAAAGGTAAACGGGATTTTAATATGGAATAATATGCATTTTGATCTCATAGAAAAATTCGTGAATCAAATTGATGGGAGTACTCTGAAAAGTCAGATTCTGCAAATTGGACCTGGGAATATTACAACGGAATTCTCGTTGTATCCCTTTTTAAATGATAAAAGTAATAAAGATGAATATGGGTTTGATTCGTTATTTATGCACGCTTGCTCGCAATGTCCTTATAAGTATGTGTGTAAAAAAGGAAAGATTTTAAATAAAGGAAGACTGGGGTATGGGGCGAGTATATTTGAGAAAGTTATGCTTCTTGCAGATTCGAATTTACAAGAAGAGTGTATGTTAGGTGATGCAGTCAGAGTGTTAAAGGAGCAGGGACGATTAATATTATTTGCCCAATGTGATCAGCTTTTTTGCAAGGAAAACGATATAATGCCATATTGTTTTAATGCTGATAGGTTATTGTCTCAGATTAATGGGAGGCAGTTAGAGATTGAGTCGATTTCTATGGTAAGGTTTAGAAAATCAATAAAAGTGATGTGTCTGATTGTAAAGAAGCAGCACTAAATTTGGTACTGGCAAACACAATAAAAAGAGGGAAAAATGGCTGAACCATTTTTCCCTCTTTTAAATACACTGCTTTTCGGCAGTTTTTATTTGTTTAAATATTTTGAAAGGGTGTCCATTAGTATCTGTAATCTGATTGGTTTAGCCAGGTAGTCGTCACATCCCGCCTCCAGGCATTTTTCGCGTTCTCCCGACATAACATGGGCTGTTTGTGCAATAACCGGGATATCGGCATTAATAGCTTTTATCTCACGGGTAGCCGTGTAGCCATCCATAATAGGAAGTTGCAGATCCATTAAAACAAGGTCAATTGTATTTTGCTGAAAGAGATCAATTGCTTCCTTACCATCTTTTGCCCATAAGATTTTTGCATTTGTTTTACGAAGTGCGGCATCGAAAAAGATTTTATTAGTATCAACATCTTCTACTACTAAAATGACTTTATCTGCCCAGTCTTGTACGAGTGAATTATTTAATGATTCGGTTGAACTCATCGAATGTACTGTTAGATTATCTTTTTTATTTTGCGATTTCTAAAGTATAGTTTGTTGGCGGATTTTCCAAAATTGCTCAGTAAAAAGATAGGATTTAGATCAATAAATAAGGTGAGGTGTTTTAATAATTGACATATCACGTAAAAAATGAACCTTTTCTATCAAATTATTATTTGAGATGACCTTCTCTTTTGGTTAATTTCGTTGGCTAAAATTAATTAATAATGCCTAGTCGTAGTATAATAGTAGTCCTGTTTTTATTGGTGTCAGCAGCAGGTAAAGCTCACAATCGAATTGATTCCATTTATAATGCTTTGTCGCTCAGAGAGCGGTTGGCTCATCTGTTTGTTTGTAAAGCATCGGATAACCTGGAAAGTGAAATATGTAAATACGGTTTCAGAGTGTGTACTTTTGATGAATTAAACAGCGCCCCGGAGGGTAACTCATCAGGCTTTTCTACATTGACTGATATCTCATCAGGTTTCGAAGATGGATTAGGCTTGCCATTTCCCTCGGTCGCTACCTTATCCCGGGTGACTGACACGGCATGTGTCAACGAATTTCTTATTAACTCGCTTGAATATGTAAAGCTTCATAATTGCACCGGCTTATATTTGGGTAATAAAAGCAGCAGGAATGAAAAGCATAAACAGTTTATTCTTAAAAGGGATAGTGATTTGCTGCAAACCTATAACATCATCCCCTATCCCGAGTACCTGTTAAAAAAGTTAGTTTCCCCTCAGAAGTTAACTCAAGCGAAGGTTAAACCAGGGTCATCAAATACGGTTCTTCATCCTTACATAAAAAAATTGAATAATGTCTTAAATGAATCTTCTGATGATTATCTGATCTCTTTTGAAGAGGTAGCTGCTCAGCCCGTTCTTTTTTACTCGGATGATCTGGAAAGAGATGTGGATCGTTTATACCGGGCGGTCCATTCCAAAATGATTGATCAGGCGCGGCTGGAAGGAAAAATAAAACGGTTGTTATCTATGCAATATGCACTTTCAGAGCACGATTCTATTGATAGGAATAGAGCCGATAGTTTGAAGCGAAATCAAATAATTTTAAGGAAGAGGATATATACAAAGTCTATTGCAGGGATATCCAGGGATCATACCTTTCCTATCAGGCATTTTAGTAATGGTGATATTGTGGTGATAGATCTCCGGGCAACACAGGACAAGACGTTCTCAAATACAATTGCCCTGTATTCGTCAGTTATACCTGTTGTTCCGGTGGATGAATTTAATCCGGCTGATTATAATCCCAAACAATACGTGTTTATAGCATCCGATGATCAACAATTAAATCAAATGCAAACCTTGTTACCAACCATAAATAAGGGTTGTAATAGTTCGCTTATTTTTTCAGGCAAGACGGGCCCTCTTTTTAATGAGGTGCTTGAAACGAATTTGCTTGATGGAACATTAATCGCTGCGGAAAATAACTCAATCAGTTGGCAGTTGTTGGCCCAATCGCTTTTAGGAGGTGAAGCTATTACCGGTATGTTTCCACATTTTGGGAATTCGCTTTCGGAAACATACGGCCCGATTATCTCTCAAAAAACACGGCTTAGCTTTGGATTACCCATAGAGGTAGGGATGAACGAAGATTCTTTGCGGCAAATTAGCGATATCGTGACCGAAGCCATTAAAGAAAAAGCGACACCAGGCGCACAGATATTAATTGCCAAAGAAGGCAAAATCATCTATAATCACGCGTTTGGATACCATACATACGGAAAAAAACAAAAAGTAACTACCTCTGACCTTTATGATCTGGCATCGATGACCAAGGTGTTGGGTACCATGCCTGTTATTATGTCTTTGTGCGATCAAGGAGTAATTGATTTGGATGCACCCATAAAAAACTATTTATCAGAGACCGACACAACTAATAAGGGCGATTTAACCATTAATGAGATTCTCTTGCATCAGGCCGGCCTGCCGTCATATATACCCTTTTATTTACATGCACTGGACTCGACATCTTATTCTGGCCATTTATTGAGCCGGCGGTACTCCGGTACCTATAACCTCAGGCTGGATAAGCACCTTTATATGAATAAAAATGCCAGGTATCGAAGTGATGTCTTTCAGAAGAGTAATGATTCAGTGTTTGATATACGAGTGGCCAATCGGCTTTATATGAATCATCATCACCTTGATTCCATGTATGCTGAACTTCTGAATGTGGATATAGATACGGCGAAAAACTATCGATACAGCGATTTGGGCTACCTATTCCTGCATAAGATCATTTCAAGGGTGACGGGTAAATCCTATGAGCAGGTTTTTTATTCAACGGTCACAGAGAAATTACATACCGATCGGTTGCTTTTTAAACCTTTGGAGAAGTATAGCCGCGAAGAAATCACGCCAACGGTCATTGATCTCACTTTTCGGAAAGAGAGCCTGCGTGGTTATGTGCACGATGAAACGGCTGCTATGCTAGGGGGAGTAGCGGCTCATGCCGGCCTGTTTGGCAATACCATGGAGGTAGCCATTGTGGCGCAAATGTTTTTGAATGGGGGTACTTATGGAGGACAACGGTTTTTAAAACAAAGTACGATTGATTATTTCACTTCGCCCCATAACCATGGTAATCGAAGAGGGCTTGGTTTTGATAAACCGGAAACGGATCCGGAGAAAAGCAGTCCGGCTTCCTTGCTGGTTTCGCCTGAATCATTTGGGCATTCAGGTTTTACCGGTACATTGGTATGGATAGATCCCAAATATGATCTCATTTATGTATTTCTATCGAATCGGATCCATCCACGTAGTTATAATAAAAAACTGATCACGACCAATGTGAGAACGCGCATTCAAGATGTCATATATCATTCATTTTTATCGCAAAATTAGGGTTTTGTAGCTTTATGAAAGATTTCATAAACTTACAAATCGATGGGAAGCGTTATTAAATCTTTGTTAATTTTTTATTTTTAATCATTTTAAATTGTAAATTTGCCGAAACTAAAACCAAAAAATTTCAATTTACTCCGTTATGATTGAAAAATTTAATCAAAAAATTTCTCCTGCCGGAAATTTTAAAAATGAGGGTTACAACAACGACCCTTACTTGCGTTCTCTAATTACGAAAGAAGAAAATATCACCACTAAAATTTTTGGTTCTTCTACCGAAGGGTCAAAAGTTGTTGCCGATGAAATAGCTTCTCTGATAAAAAGCAAGGAGCAGGAAGGAAAACAGTGCGTACTTGGTTTGGCTGTAGGTTCAGCACCAAGCGAGGTTTATGATGAACTCATTCGTTTACACAAAGAGGAAGGATTAAGCTTCAAGAATGTTGTTGTTTTTGGGGTTATGGAGTATTACCCTATAGCTCATGATGCCCTTCAGAGTTTTAACAGGAATATCCGCGAGAAATTTTTTAAGCATTTAGATTTGCCGGAAGAGAATTTCCACTACCTGGATAGTACGGTTCCTCAGGAGAAGATTTATGACTTCTGTCGGGAGTTTGAAGAAAAAATTAAAAAATTTGGTGGCATCGATATTCAGATTTTGGGTATTGGTCGTACCGGACACATTGGCTTAAATGAACCAGGGTCAGCAGTGAATTCATTAACTCGTCTGATTTCATTGGATGATATCACCCGTACTGAAGCAGGTTCTGATTTCTTTGGAAAAGATTTCGTTCCTCGTAAGGCGATCTCAATGGGGATTAAAACCATCCTTAAAGCGGAAAGAATTCGTCTTTTAGCCTGGGGTGAAGGTAAAGCTAATGTGTTGAAGAAAACCATTGAAGGGGATGTTACTGAAGAGGTACCAGCTTCATTTTTGCAGAAACACGAAAATACTGAAGTGATTTTGGATGAAGCCGCTGCTGCTGAATTAACCCGTATTAAAACACCATGGTTGATTGATTCAGTAGTGTGGACCGATCAGTTGATTCGTAAAGCCGTTGTTTGGTTGTGCATGAAGGTTGAAAAACCAATTTTGAAGCTGACCGATCGTGACTACAACGATAATGGAATGGGTGACTTACTGGCTGAAAAAGGGTCAGCCTACCAGATCAATATAAAAGTATTTAATGAACTGCAGCATACCATCACCGGTTGGCCAGGAGGAAAGCCAAATGCTGATGACACTAACCGTCCGGAGCGTAAATCGCCATTTCCTAAGCGTGTTATCGTATTCTCACCACACCCTGATGATGATGTGATCTCTATGGGAGGTACTTTGTTACGTTTGGTTGACCAAGGACATGATGTGCATGTGGCTTACGAAACTTCCGGTAATGTGGCAGTGTCTGATGATGACGTGCTTCGCTATTTGGATTTCATGAGTGCTTATACTTCCACACTTAGTGATGGAAATAAAGAATTATTGGCGCAACGTGATAAAATCAAAGCGTTCTTTAAAAATAAAAAAGCTGACCAGGTTGACTTGCCTGAAATCCGTACTATTAAGACAATGATTCGTCAGGGAGAAGCCAGGGCAGCTTGTCGCTATGCCAATGTGAAACCAGAGAATGTGCATTTTCTTAATTTGCCTTTTTATGAGACAGGTGGGGTAGAAAAGAAACCTATTGGTGAAGCAGATATCGAAATCGTTGGTCAGTTGATCAAAGATGTTAAGCCTCATCAAATTTATGCAGCAGGTGACTTGTCTGACCCACACGGAACACACCGGGTATGTTTGGATGCTGTTTTCAGAGCCATTGAAGTGTTGAAAATAGAGGATTGGATGAAAGATTGTTGGGTATGGTTATACCGTGGTGCATGGCACGAATGGGATATTCACCAGATTGAGATGGCAGTGCCTATCAGTCCGGATGAGGTAACCAGAAAACGGAATGCCATCTTCAAACACCAGTCACAAAAAGACGGCGCCATGTTCCTGGGTGGAGACATGAGGGAATTCTGGCAACGTGCTGAAGACAGGAACAGAGGTACAGCTATTACCTATAATAAGTTAGGTATGGCAGAATATGAAGCCTTTGAAGCCTTCGTTCGATATGAATTTCTTTAATCAGAAATAAATTATAGAAAAGCCGCGGTATCTACCGCGGCTTTTTTCGTCATACTATTTCAATAGACTTGCTAATCTTTTGTAATTATCTGATTGTTGCTTTGTGATTAGTAAATAGTCAAAACTATTATAGATCTGGCACTGAGCTAAACATAAATCAGTTTGAGGTCTGTTATCTTTCGTATATGAAACTTTTAACATTGTAAACTCCGAAGGAGTGCCTGTAACAGCACAGGGTTTCAACCTGTGTTTCTAATTACAGTAAGAAGGAAGGCTGAAGGCCTGATATGTATTAGATGCTATCTTAATGATACAAACATTCTTTCCGGGTTGATTTACAAAGGTCAATTGACGTAGGGTTAAAACCCTATGCTGGTACAAATGGGCATTCAGGCCAGAAAAATGTGACACTTCAACCTTTAGATGAATCAGTATCTTCTCAAATCGGAGAAGAAACAGCTCGCTACTGCTGGTTCAGATAGCTTTTGTTTGTCTCTTTATAATGGATGGATAAATTGAGTATTCAATAAGTTAGCATTGTTATCTTAATGACAATATGGGCAAAGATCATCGGGTCACTTTCATATAACAAGCTTTCCTTTGATTTAGTGAAATAGCATGGTAAACTCCGAAGGAGTGCCTGTAACAGCACAGGGTTTCAACCCTGTGTTTCCAATTACAGAAATAAGGAAGGCTGAAGGCCTGATATGTATTAGATGCTACCTTTATGATACAAACACCCTTTCCGGGTTGATTTACAAAGGTCAATTGACGTAGGGTTAAAACTCTATGCTGGTACAAATGGCCATTCAGACCAGAAAAATGTGACGCTTCTACCATTAGATGAATCAGTATCTTCTCAAAGCGGAGAAGAAACAGCTCGCTACTGCTGGTTCAGATGGCTTTTGTTTGTCTCTTTATAAATGATGGATGGAGAGTGTTTTTGATTTATTTATCAAGGTGCTATTGTTATTTTTTCGTTAGTACGGTCAGCAATCATCGCAGAATTAAAATCTAACGATTTATTATAATAAAAAAATGCATCCAAATTAATCAAGTACTCTTGATAATTCGGATGCATAATATATTAGTTGATCTAACAACCTGTTGACCTAATAACCTATTGGTCTAATAGTCTATCGATCTACTGACCTCAATTATTTCTTAGGCAATTCTTTCATTTTCAATTTATCGCCTGTTTCTTTTACCACATTGCGGTAATACTTTTCTGAATAGCCGGGGAATGTAGCATGTTTAGGATTGCCATGCGGATTTCTTAAGAACTTGCCATTTACCTCTTGGTGTAGATTACCATCCAGGTATTTTACTTGTAAAAATTCACCCAGTTTCTTCCATCTTTTCATTGTCAAATCAGCCTGGCTGTTGGAGAACTCGGTGAGGAAATCACGTGCTAAATCAGGGTTTTGATCATGCATGGCTTTAGCTGCCTGGTCAATGGCTGAAGTATAGCTGATGAATTTATCTTCGAGTTCGTTCTGTACTTTGTTGATGTCTTCAATCATGTAACTATAACGGCCGTAAGCCTGGTTCGCTACCCAGTTGAAAACCCAGAAAGCCGAATCCCAGGTGAAAGTAAGCAAATCGCCATTTCCTTCAGCCAGGCAGTGAGGCACCTCTTTGATACCACAGTACATCGGCATATATACAGATGATGCAGCATCATCGACACCGAACCACAAAATACCACCAATATGGCGGGGTAACCAGCTACGCATTTGCGCTACAAATGAGAAGGCGCTTTGCTGAGTAGCAATTGCTCTTTCGTTGAAATAAGTTTGGTCATCAACTTTCCAGGTTAATGGCCTGAAGCGGTAAGGTACTTTGAAAGGACCGGCTCCTACATCCTGGGTCATATCCAATTCAGTTCCTTCATAGTGGTCGCGCATAATATTCATCACATCGCGCTGAGAAAGTTTCCTGTCGGGTTTAATGTACAAAGGCATGCGTTCTGTTGATTCGCCTTTGGCGTAATCAATGTATTTGTCCATGTCTTTGTTAACCAAACGGAAGGCGCTCCATACACGGGCTTCGCAAAATCTAAGGGCCCCGAAATCAAGGGGTGCATAGGCGTCGGCAAAACTGAAATCTTTGTTTTTACCATCAAAATAACCTTTTTCGCGGGCAAAGGAGATAACATCTTGTGAATAGAGGCAGTTTTCTTTGTCCTTCAATGGGAAGGTAGTAATACGTGCCTGGTTGGCATGTGATGAAACATAGCCATCGGGAATTTTCACAGCTACCCAAACCGCACCTTTATTATGTGGGCCCTTACTGATAATTTCCATTATCCATGCCTCTTCAGGATCAACAATAGAGAAAGATTCGCCAGAGCTATAATAACCATATTCATCAACCAGATCAGCGATGGTTTGAATCGCTTCACGCGCGGTCTTAGCCCGTTGCAGGGTGATGTAGATTAAACTACCGTAATCAATCAAACCGGTGGTGTCTTGTAATTCTGATCGGCCACCAAAGGTTGTTTCGGCAATACTTAATTGATATTCGTTCATGTTGCCGATAACCGAATAAGTCTGAGGTGCTTGCTTGATTTGACCAAGGTACTTACCGGTATCCCATTCATGGACATCGAGCATGGTGCCTTCGGGATACGTTGCTGCCGGCCAAAAATATAATTCGCCATAAAGATCATGTGAATCAGCTGCATAAGAGAGCATGGTTGAGCCGTCAACCGACGCGTTTTTTGTCACGATAAAGTTCGAACAGGCATTGGCCTGGTTGAAAGAGAATACTATTCCTATTAAGAATGATAACAGGAACAAGGATATTTTTTTAATCATAGGAAAACAATTAATGTTGATGCTTAATTTCTAATTGACGCAAATATAAAAAAATCACACTATTATAAGGGTTAAATAGTAGAGCTATTAAGAGGTTTTAGCAACTTACGATTTGTTAGTATTCTTTCTAAACTACGCATATGCTCAATGAGTTATTAACTTTTCATTATGTTGTTTAAAAGGTGAATTGATTCTTTAAACAGAGATTAGGACGCAGAATGACTGTCGGTTGTGACGTAATAGGAAAATTAGATTCAATGTAAAAAAATGCAACAAATCAGTTGTTGTCGCGTAAAGCCCCAATACAACAGAATGGGGAATTAGAAATACATAGATCAATTAAGGGGTTAATTTTTACATTATGAAAAACTTATTAATTAAGCAAAAGCTCTACGGGCTCGTAGGGCTTATTGGGATTATATTAATTGTAATTAGCACGTTTATTTATTTTACTTTTCAGCGAATTGATGTCTTGCATGGAATTCAGGAAAAAGTTGAAACTATAAACCTTAACATGCTGAAGCTGCGTAAGGCGGAGAAGGATTTTCTAGCCCGGGAAGTAATCAATGAAAAGTATTTTCAAACCGGAAGTAGTAAGTATTTGAATCAATTTTCAGAGCTTCTTAGTGTCAACCAGGAAATAATAAACACCTTAAAAGAGGATGACTTCATTACTGAAATAGCAATGGGGGGTAAATTCATAACCCTTGGGGGTTATTTTAGTGAATATGGCAAGCAATTTAATGAGTTGGTTGAAGCTCTTACGGTTCGTGGCTTTAAAGATTACGGATCCATTGGAAAATTGCGGGCAGCCATACACGATGTGGAAGAACACTTTGATGATGCAGCCTTCATTGAAAGAGAGGTGCTTATTCTGCGTAAACATGAAAAAGATTACCTGTTAAGAAAAGACCGGAAATATCAGAAAAAATTCAATGATGAAGTGGATTATTTTATGACTATGATAAATAAGTCGGGGCAATTATCGGCTCACATAAAGCATCTCTTAAAATCAGAAGTGGAAAGTTACCGGGAGACATTTGATAAAGTAGTTGCTGTTGATGAGCAAATAGGTTTCTCGGAGAAAGAAGGTATCAACGGAAAACTTCGGGCTGTGATTCATCAAACAGAACCAGCAGTGGAAGAAATTATCTCTTCCATTAAGGAAGCGAGTGATAAAGCTGCTTTTCAGGCAATTATTATCATTATTGTTTTCATTATTGTGGTAATTGTTAGTTCTGTCTTCATTATGATTTATATTATTAATGGTATCCAGCGATCTATCCATGTAGCACAAAAAGCGGTTAAGGCAGTAGCTCAGGGCGATTTTTCTGCAGAGATAACTGTTCAGAACGAGGATGAGATTGGTTTGCTGTTGAAGGATTTGCAATTCATGCTGGCGAAATTAAAAAACAGTGTGTTTGTGGCTCAAGAGGTGGCCGCCGGTAATTTAAATGTATTGGATGAAATAAGTAAAGATAAGTTTGGTGGTGATTTGGATATTGCCCTGGAAAAGATGGTGCTGCACCTGCGATCCATTATTGAAGAGATTATGGTGGCGGCCAATAACTTTGTAGGGGTATCCAACCAGTTAAGTACTTCTTCGGAGCAATTATCTCAAGGGTCGTCAGAACAGGCCGCTTCAGCAGAGGAGGTATCTGCTTCGGTGGAGGAGATGACAGCCAGTATCACCACCAATACAGAAAATGCCCACCGTACCGAGACCATTGCGGTAAAAGCTGCAGGGGAGATGAAAGACAGTCAGAGTGCTTCTGAAGAAGCTTTGTCGGCGATACGGAAAATTGCCGATCGCATTTCTGTTATTGGGGATATTTCCCATAAAACAGACCTGCTGGCCATAAATGCAGCCGTGGAAGCAGCCAGGGCCGGGGAGCATGGAAAAGGTTTTGCGGTTGTGGCAAATGAAGTGCGGAAACTATCAGAGCAAACCCAAAAGGCTGCCAAGGAGATTACCGATCTGACATCTGTTACTGTGGATATTTCAGAGCGTTCGGGTAGCATGATCCTTAAATTGGTACCGGAAATTGAAATGACGGCCCAGTTGGTGCAGGAGATTAATGTTTCGAGTCGTGAGCAGAATTCCGGAACAAGTCAGATAAATGAAGGCATTCAGCAGCTGGCCAATGTGACGCAGGAAAATGCTGCTTCGTCCGAGGAACTGGCATCAACAGCCGAAGAGCTTTCATCTCAGGCTGAGCAGCTGAAAAGCACCATTGCATTCTTTAGATTGGGACAAGATGATGTTGTTTCCAATGCCAAGGTAAAGACTAGTGCTAGCCAACCAATTGATTTTGCAACAAATAATCGAAAAGTAAAGGGGATAGAAATAAAACTGGAAGAATCACAACCGAAGAATGCCGGAGAATATGAAAGTATGTAACCGCATTCTTGTGTAAAAAGAAAAAGAAATGCCTGCGTGGAGGCATGATTTCAGCCCGGGGCTAGCAGATTGCTGTCCCGGTTTTTTTTTTGGTAACACGGAGGTTTGCGGAGGCTAACACAAACACAGAGAACTGCTAAGATATACATGACCAAAGATTAAAAAGATAAACCGCGGAGGCGCGGAGGCACAGAGATTTTTGTAAGCAGCTTTTGCTAGTTATTGCGACTGATTACGATACCAGGTCAATATGAAAGTGTCCGGCGAAGGAGGTTCTGACAGGTTTAGAGAGAAATATATAAAGCGGAGATTCACTGAGGGAACACAGAGAACCGCAGAGGGATGTGAGATGCAAAACTGGCTAAAAAGATAAACCGCGGAGGCGGGGAGACGCAGAGAATAAAGTTATAACATATAGATTTACAGAGGTAACACCGAGAACCGCGAAGTTATCAGGTTGACCATCGTGAACTTCGAACTAAAAACATGAAAAGCAAATCCATCCATGAAACAAACCAGGTTCTGAAATGAAGTAGCCACCATAAGCCTTTGAATCCTACGCCATAAACGAAGTTTAAATATTAGGATAAGTGCTAAAAGTTAATATATATCAAACAGCTTCTTTGTCCTGTAGTTCCGTTGAGTTTTCTGATGAAGGATGGATATAAGTACAGCAACTTTTGTTCCCGAGTAGGCGTACTTAGATCCCCGAGTAGGCGTACTTGAGAACTTAACTACGCCTACTTGAGGACCACTTGTGAAGTAGAATCTTGCATGCTGCATAAACGGCACCGAAATGTCAATTGAAAATTACCGTGCAGATACAATTTAGTTGGAAGTAATGATCAGGGTCATGGTTATTTGTTGATCAATCGAAGAGATGGGGTTTTTGGTGTTTCTATTTAATAGTATGAATGCAATCTAAACGTCGTTTTTTCAGGAATAGTTTATGACAGGGAAAGGAATTGTTTCTAGTTTATTTAAATGGCTGATTTTTGGGAGAGAATGGCGAGCTAAAAAGAACAGTGCCAGGCGTTAGTAGCTGTTATTACTATTTTTTTTATGAAGGGTTGTTTCTCCGTTGTTATCCCATGGCCTCTGATTCAATAAAGATTTACTAACCACTTTTTTGCCAGTTTATAGCATTATCTATCAGACTTTTGAAACACCAATATTTATGCATTTAATAATCAACATTAGTGTATATATGCCTCTGATATCCCTACCATCCTATTTTATCCTTTACTAGGAAATCAATATTTTAATTTCATTGGTTTATGATAACGAACCGACTTTTTTGTTACTTTCGTTAAAAGTAATAATATTTTGGCCGTAATTTTTTTCAAAGAGGTACAGTTTTGTTAATATATCTGGTTGAGTTTAATTTTTAGTCTTTATATTGTCAAGTTGTTGACTTTATTATTTATAATCAAATATCTATAACTATGAAATGTCTCTATTTATTATTAGTTTTTAGCTTGTCATTTACTTCTTCATATTCACAAGAAAAAGTTAATGAACTTACGCATTACCTTTTTCCAGAGTTTACACAAGGAGTTATTCTGATGAAAAATGGAATTAAGAATAATGCTTTGCTAAACTACAATTCGTTGACTGAAGAAATGATTGTCGAAAAGAAAGGCAAAAAATTAGCTTTAATAAAGGAGAAACTAGATTTAATAGATACAGTTTTTATTAAGGATAGAAAGTTTTTTACTTTGAATAGTAAATTTATTGAGTTAATATTTGATTCCAAAGGTAATCTGTATGCCGAGCATAAGTGTAGAGTTAATTGCCCAAGTAAAACAGCTGGATATGGAGGAAAATCTCAAACTTCAGGCACTTCTTCATATCAGTCTTTATCTACGGACCATATGGTTTATGAGTTAAAATTGCCTGATGGCTATGAGATAAAGCCATATATTGTTTATTGGTTGGAGAGAAATGGGGAATTGAATAAGTTTTACAATATGAGGCAATTAAAGAAAATATATAATGATAAGAAAGATTTGTATGTAGATTATATCAAAAAATACAATGCAAATTTTGACAATCAGGATAGTATTGTTCAGTTAATAAAATATTTGGAAACAAATTAAAACTGAATGAGTTTACTAGAATTTTGAGCAAAAGAATTTTTACGTTTTGGGATTTATTCTTTAGTTAAACGTATAGGCTTAATCGAATAGGTATAAAAGCCTATGCATATTTATTTAGGGTCATACAGTGCTTCGCGCTGTATGAAATTTTTGTCGAATTAAATCCAATATGAGCAATTCGTTATAGTTTTGGATTGAATTTGTTACGCTGATTGATGCTCATAGCATTGTCCTGCGTCATCGTTCAATAAGTTTTATCCATCAATATGATGGCATGATTTGAATGGAGATGGTTTAGGATAATGAATTGGTTGTTATTACTTTCGGCAGGGGTGAGGGGTAAGTACATGAACGTTAGCAACGTATTAAAAGAAACAAAATGAGCATTTTTAAAAATCTTTTTGGAAGCAAAAATAAGATAGGGGATGAGCAAATAGATTCAAACGGATTTGAAACTGTTTCCAAACATAATTGGGAGTCATTTGAAGAATTGTTGGAGCAGAATGCCGGATTGTCTTTCGAGAAGCAGATGATTTTTGGAGAAGTCATTGGTTCCAGTTCCTGGCAATTTGATATGAACTCAGGTTCAATTTCTTTTGGAGACAAATTAGTATTCCCAGTTCAGGTGATTGGTTCTCTTTCGTTTAATGATAGTTCCTGGATGTGGGGATGGGCCAACTCTCAGAGTGGAATACCGGAAAATTTGCTTCAACAAGCCAATCGGTTAAGAGCGCTGGGAGAAGAGAAGCAAATCAAGGAGTTAACCGAAGGGCATATTTCTGTTGACGAGGGGTTTGAGCACAAAATAGGAATGATTTGCTGTGGTGTATTTAAATCAGGAAGTTATTATTGTGCAAATTATGGACAAGGGACTTTAGTCGTTACCATTGATAGTGATATAATACCATCGGTAGATAACGACAAGCATAAAAAGATCTTAACTAACTTTTCTCAGTTAATTAGCAATATTGATGTTAATCATAAATCGGCTTTTATAAATTATCTCATTGACAGAGGTTTTCAACTGAAAATTGAGGAAAACAAAATTGAAGGTTTAAGGAATGGATTAGTAATAACTGGGGAATTTGATGAGTCAGGTAAGTTGAAAAATTTAAATGGAAAAATGTAAATAGTGGCTGATAGATAGGAAGCGCAGCCCAATTGGTATTGCTTGAAAATAACTGTTAATTACGACGAAGCTGTAGGCTTTGCCGGTCGCTCAACTTGTGGTACTTTCCTGTGACTACGGTGACCAAGATAGTGGAACGCAATACAATAGTGCATCGGAGAGGGGACTTTATCACAGATTGAGCCGAGCGCGGGGCATCTACATGCTACCATCTTTTCCTTAAAAAGACCACTAACGTGAAATGGCAACTAAATAGTTAGCATGAAACCTGTGTGGTTTTTTTAGATATTTGTTATCAGTATTGTTAGTTGCAAATTAACCTTTTATAACGACGAAAATATAATTTCCGCTGAGCGCACAGTTTGTAAAACTTGTCAGTGACTACGGTTAGCAGGGGCTCTATGGTATTTAAAGGAAAAAAAAAGAAGGAAACTGCATTAGTTGTCATAATGTTGGTTGGACGATCTTTGTTATTAGTTGGTATTCACGAGGTTTTAATGTTTTTTTATGCTTCTGTTGGTTGGATTTTGGTGATATATTTAATTTTAGTAATGATTATGGTTTAATTTTTAGTTTTATTGTTTATTTTAGTGGCATGTATTATTGACAAAATATATGAATATAGGCGGGATGTGGGGCGTGATTGGAAAGTTGGATATGATTTTTCTTTTTATCATAGGTTATATCATTGGAGGCCTGAATAATTTGACTAATACGAAAAAAGCTAATAATTACAGTGGGCTTGTGATGTCATTGGAAGGTAAGGGATTGGTTGTGAGTGGTGGCCTTTTTTGTTTACTCGTTGCAATAAAAAAGGACTTGCGATGCTTCCTGAGTGCCGCTTGAGCATGTTGGTTAATATTAGTTTGTTTTGGGCAATACTGAGGTCAATGGTTTGTTGAAATTTAGTAATTGTTTGATGATCAGCTTGGGATTATTTTATAGCTCAAGCTTTTTCGGGATTGCAATTGAGCTTGATATAAATCAGTCTTATGTCTATTATTTTACCTATAACAATCTGTTAGATGTGATATGAAATATTATTAAACTTAAAGTTATGAAGAAAAGTGTTTTAAATTTATTCCTTGCAAGTTTCGTTATATTCTTAATCTGTAGTTCGTCAAAATCAAAGAAAGGGGATTTTGAAAAAAATTACAAAGAGGTGTCACATCGATGTTATGCTGGTATTCATGAAGTAACAAATGTAGAGTTTAGGGAATTTATAAATGATTTAAAAGCGCAAAATAAAATTGAAGCTTATGATAAATATTATCCCGATACCACTCAATGGATGAAAAAGTTTACAAATAGCTTTAATGAGCCCTATGTAGAGAAGTATTTTTGGCATCCTGAAATGAATAATTATCCGGTTGTAAATGTATCCAAAGAAGCAGCTGAAAAATATTGTGAATGGTTAACTTTTAAGTATAATTCTCAGGAGAAGAGAAAGTATAAAAAAGTTGTTTTCCGTTTACCCTCTGAGAACGAATGGAATCAATTTGCTTCGGTTTTACCAGGTCATAATTTACCCTGGTATGGTAACTTTGCATATGATCCGGCAACAAATGGCTTTAATGCCAATGTGAAATTTGAAAATAAAGTGGCAGGCAATGATAAATATGACTATGGTGCCGACGGAAGTTTAACGACATGTAAAGTTGGTAGTTATAAGCAAAATAAAATTGGCCTTTACGATATCATTGGCAATGTGGCTGAGTTGACCAATTCAGGTGTTATTAAGGGCGGTAGTTGGGATAACACAATAGACGAATGTGTAGTAAATAAAACTCAGCAATTTCAAATTCCTGATCCCCGTGTTGGCTTCCGGGTAGTTATGATTATCGAAAAATTGTAATAATGTGGTTTATCTCTGTTTGTAAATAAGAGAGTGAAAACAAGTTTTTTTGGCAAGTGGTGCTTCCAATTTTGGCTTATTGCCGGTTGAGTAGCACTTCTTGCTTTTAACTTACAGAAAAGGTGAGAATTTGAAAATTGAAATGCGGTCCCCCTCGCTGGCGCGTATTGGCAATCCGTGCCTATTATATATTCACAAAAGCATCCAATAGTCCCTTCTTTGCTGAATAATCAACTGGTAAATTCTTGTGCATAGTAAAAACATCTACCCAACCTTACACGGCAAAAGTGATAAAATAAACTCCTTCCGAAACATGAAACTTATATTTTCTACCCACGACTGTTTGGTTAAATTGTAAAGATAAACTAAAACCCAGTTCTATTGCCGGGTTTTATTTTAGTTATAATTTGTTTATTCCCAATGTACCGATTGCAAATTGGCGCTAGCGAGGGGAGAAGACCGCCATGTTATTTTCCGCATGATTGACACCATGCTCACTAAGAAGAAGTTTAAGGATTTCTTTAATAAAAATATTGGCACCCTATAAATACAAAAATCCCGGCTCACACCGGGATTTTCTATATCACATATTTAACGGTTCGTAATCCGCATCGCGCGTTTTGGAACGCGATACAATCGCGCACTAGCGGTGGTTATGTAGTTAAAAAGACTATTTTTTTTCTTTCAGAAATTGATGAGCCCATGTTGATAATTTATATCCAAAATATAAACCCATAGCCATATAAAATGTATAAAGTAAATAGTTATTAATAGGTTTTTCTAAGAAACAAACCAATAACAAAATTACATAAAAGAATACGTCAATAATTATCCTAGAATAACTAGCTAGTATGTGCTTAAGGTTCATAATTTCTTTTTTTTATAGAAATAAAAAATCTGTATAATAAGGAACTGACACAAGATATAAACTCCAATTTTATAGGTTTTAAAGAAATCAACTAATGGGCTATCATCCATACTAACACTAATTACAATAAATGCAAGTGTTATATATAAACTGATATTTTTTATCAATACAAGGTCTTTACTTATCTTCATCAATCATAGATATTAAGTGTTGCTTAAATTGTTCCCCTCGCTGGCGCGTATTGGCAATCCGTGCCTATTATATATTCACAAAAGTATCCAATAGTCCCTTCTTTGCTGAATAATCAACTGGTAAATTCTTCTGCATAGTAAAAACATCTACCCAACCTTGCACGGCAAAAGTGATAAAATAAACTCCTTCCAGATCAAGAAACTTATATTTTCTACTCATAGCTGTTTGGTTAAGTTGCAAAGATAAATTAAAACCCAGTTCTATTGCCTGTTTTTAGTTTAGTTATAATTTGTTTATTCCCAATGCATCGATTGCAAAACGGTGCTAGTGAGGGAAGTGGGAGTAGGAGTGGAGGCGCTTTGAAGCCATGAAAAATGTTAAAAGATATTCATCCTCTTACTTGGTTTCATTTTTTATCTATTTTTGTAGACGACCGGTCTACTAAAGAATATATGGCAAAGTCAGATAAAAAAGAATTGATATTGGAAATTGGTGCTCGACTGATGCATCAAAAAGGGTACAATTACACCGGCATCCAGGAAATTTTAAAGGAAGCTGAAGTGCCCAAGGGATCTTTTTACTTTTATTTTAAAAGCAAAGAAGATTTTGGATTACAAGTGATTGATCAATATGCTACCCATATTGGGAATGCCCTTCACGGTTATCTGAAGGATGATACTTATTCCCCGTTATCGCGTTTGCGTCAATTTTTGAATGAGTTTTTAGCCTCGTTTATAGACAATAATTATCAGGGAGGCTGTCCTTTGGGCAATCTGGCATTGGAGTTAGCTGATACCAATGAGGTGTTTCGCAAAAAGTTAAATGTCATTTTTGAATCGGCTATTGAAGCAATTCAGGCATTATTGGAGCAAGCCCAAAAGCAAGGGGAACTTCCGCCAAATAAGGACCCCAAAGACCTGGCTCATTTCCTGTTTTTTAGTTGGGAGGGATTGATCATGCAAATGAAGATGTCAAGAAACAGTCAATCGCTGGATCAGTTTAACCGGATTGTTTTTGAACAATTATTAGTATAGATATTGCCAAAATGTAAAATGAGGATGATTTAATTCCTCTAGAAACCAGAAAAAATGAAGACAGAGACAATTAAAAGCATTGAAGATTATTTGAAAGGACATGGATTATTAACCCTGGCTACTGTTAATGAAGAAGGCCAACCTATGGCTCACAGTGTGGAATATGTATCGGATGGTATTGCCGTATATTTTGTTTCGCATCCACAGTTACGGAAGATGCAGAACATTGGTAAGAATCCTAAAGTTGCCTATACCGTTGATGAGGATTACAAGGATTGGAGTCAGATACAAGGCGTGCAAATGTTGGGGCGGGCTAGTTTTGTGAAAGACGAAACAGAATTGAAACGTATCATGGGGATGTATGTCCAAAAGTTTCCCCAAGTGACCAATTATCCGCCTGAGTTTGCTGATAAATTACAATTGGTAAAGTTGGAACCGGTACAGGCACGTTTCATTGACAATACCAAAGGGATGGGGAATACTGAAACGATTGATTTTTAATCGGGACATTAATTCTCATAAGTTTTTTAGTAAAAGGGCCCTTGGTGGTCCTTTTTTTTATCTCGACCTTGTCGCAAGGTCAATACTTGCGCTCCTTTTAAGCCTTTCATTTTTCATAAACAGCTTCACCATATTAGTTGCAAACTAACCTCTAGTAACGACGAAGATGCAATCTTCGCCGAGCGCACAACCTGTGCCACTTGTCAGTGATTACGGTAAGCTGGGTATATTCCTCAATGGTTTTTGGATTGTATTTGTTATCAATAGTTCGTTAAACTTTTGTAAGTAATTGAAACGGTTTATGTTCACTCAATAGACAAAGCTATTAATGGTCTAAAAGTGAGAGTAATGTAAATCAGTTTAATGTCTATTATCTAAAATTTAACGATCTATTGTGATTGTGTCTTTTAGTTTTCTCGATCAGTGATAAAGCTAAAGTATAAACAACTTACAAAGTGATACCCTGGCAGAATTAAACTCATCTCTTTTATACAAAATTAAAATAGGGCGTTGGGAAACATATTGATTATACCAAGTTATATTTCTCAATTTTGTTACATTTACAGACCCAAAAGTCAGATTATGAAAATTACACATGCACTCTTTCATGTTCTTAAGCCATCGCTGGCAAAATGAAGTACTTCTGCCAACTATGTTTTGAAATTTTAATCTTGAATGATGAAATTAAAGACGTATTGAAAGGGGCATATATTGTGTCGATTTGGGGTGGTATGTGTAACTTTTTTTGAGAATAAAAAGAGATGACGGTTATATTTTGATAATTATTAAAAAATACCGAAGAATGATTAAACAAAGAACTCAGTGCCTCAGTGTCTATGTGTTCACAGTCTATTGTCTAAATATTAAGCCTTGATTCTTATCTCTGAATGCCATGGTAAGGTTATGCTGAAATAGTTTTTTTCAATAAAGAAAAATAAACAGATGACAAGTAAAAGCGAAAATTGGTTTACAATTGACGAATTAGATGCCAACACATTTGTTATTAGTGAGTATAAGCATTGGGAAGAAACACATTGCTACTTGCTGAATGGCACAAATAAAAGTTTATTAATTGATACTGGGCTTGGCGTAGAAAATATTTGGGAACAGGTACAAAAACTAACGAACAATCCTGTTACGGCTGTTGCTACCCATGTGCATTATGATCACATAGGCGGCCATAAATATTTTAACGATATCTATGTTCATGAAGATGAAACCGACTGGCTTAACGGCGGTTTCCCTTTGTCAATTGAGCAAGTCAGAAACTTTTTAATTGAAGAGCCTTGTGATTTCCCAAAGGAATTTGATGTTAATAATTACTATCTGTTTGAAGGAACTCCAACAAGAGTATTGAGCGATAATGATACCATTGAATTGGGTGAACGAACCATTCAGGTTTTACATACGCCCGGTCATTCCCCCGGACATATCTGTTTTTACGAAAAAGATAAAGGGTATTTATTTACGGGTGATTTGATTTATTTGGGGAAATTATTTGCCTATTTCCCATCTACCGATCCCATTGCATACATGCATTCCATCAAGAAGTTATTGTCTTTATCAGTAAAAAGAATTCTTCCGGCACATCATGATTTAGATGTTCCATTGTCTGTTATTAAAGATATGGATCATGCCTTTACCCAATTATATGAAAAGGGATTATTAAAACATGGTAGCGGTACCTTTTCCTATTCAAATTTTGAGATTCAACTTTAACATAGGTGAGAGCAAGATGCTTTGGCCCAGTAAACTGTTTTGTTTCTTGAAATTATTCGGTCTTTGGATGAAGGCTTAAACATGTATACCATATGTAAATAACGTGTGTGAATACAACTGTAGGTTTGGTTCTGTGAGGGGTAGATGGAGCGATTTGATATTCTTTCTCCATTATAGGGGATGTAAATGATTAACATAAATGAAAAAACTTATATACATTCTTTTTTTAATACCAAACATCATAAGTAGTTGCCGAAACAGAGAAGAAGGTATTAATGGAACATGGATTGAGGTAGATAACTTTCAAAATCCATCAATTCTAGAAATTGGAGATTTCTCATATAAGGACACAGTAAACAATCAGACATTTGAGAAAATATATTATTTTAATAATGATACATTTTATTCTAATGGGGCAGTTCAAATTTATAAGTCAATAATAAAAAAGAATAAAAATAGATTGCAAATTTATGATGTAGGTGAAGATACCGCAATTCAGGTATTTGAAAGAAATACATATGAGAATATTGTTGAATATTTCAATCATAAAAAAGGAGCTTCCATAGATTTACCGCAATTAAAAAATAGTTTTCAAAGTACGAGAGATAACTATTTAAACACAATGTATGTGGATTATATTAATAAAAAGATGGTCGTTTATTTTAACGGTGAATTGCATGAGATAAATGATACATCATATTTAGCTCTTCGTAACAGGAGGAGGAAAGATAATTGTCAACTTTTTATAGATAAAGAACTTAAGGTAGAATTACTAAATAAGATTAAAACAGAATTAAGAAAAGGGCAATTGAATGCAATTGGTTATGTAATATTTAGTAAAAATGATGCATTGACAACTATTGGATTTCGCCTACCTCCGTTGGGTATAATTGGTGATTTACCATTGCCGCCTCCACTTCCTGTAGGAATTGGGAAAAAGCAAGAAAATATTGTAATTCAAATAAATGTGGACTTTTTATTCTTAAATAGTCGCAAAGTTGAACCTGATGATTTAAAAGAGAACTTGAAAAAACTAATTAGGTTGAATAATAATTCAGTATTAAAGGTCTTTTTTTGCGAGCAATTAGATTTCGAAACTTATATAAACTATGTTGTTGCAATGCAGCAAGCATATATCGACCTTAGAAATGAATATTCTATGAGTAATTATAAGCAGTCTGACTATCTTGAATTAGAATATGAAGTTGTAAGAACAATTAGAAATAAGTACCCAATGAAAATTCAAGAAATAAATAAAGAGGAATTATTAAAATATGCCTTGTAATACATAAACATTGTTTTCAGCTTCACGGAATGTATGTTTTCGTGCTGGATATTAAAAAGTTATTAAAAAGAAATAAAGCAGGTGCGCTGTAAATTTTTTTTTTCGTTTCACGGCAGGGTATTGGGTCTGTAGTAGTTTAGCAGGATATACAATTGAATGTTTCAGCGTTGGAGCAACTATTCGCAATGAAGAAGGAGGTGTTTAATTTTCAGTATTGATAGAGTTGATGAGAATAAAAAGTACAGAAGAACAATTAGAAAAAAGAGGGTTTTTACCTGAAGAGTTTGATACAAAGTCTTATGACCTGACCACGGAAGAGGCACTTGAATTGTTGCAAAGTAAAGCCCCGAAAGAAAGAACGCTAGCTGCAAGGTTGTTGCCCAAAGAGGGAGAATTAGAAAGAGCAGTGGATGGTTTGCTCAATGCATTGATTTTAGAAAAGAAGCTTTATTCGAAAATGGAAATCTCCAATGCTTTGGCTCGATGTGGAGAAATAGCTATAAGACCATTGATAGGTCAATTTGGGAGAATAGGGGAAAATCAACATCAAACCGTACCTGATAAGGCATTTAAGAAGTTGAATTATCCGTTGCCAAGGGATATTGCAGCAAGAACGATAATACGAATTGGAAGCAGTGCATTACCGGATCTTTTAAAATTCATTGAAACCGCAAAAGAAGAACAGTTAAGCGAAGCTATTGATGCCATTGGTTTTATCTGTTTTTACAATGGAAGTAAAGGCGTTTTTCATAAGTTGAAAAACCGTTACGAGTCAATCAAAGACAATGACCTGGTGAAATGGAAAATCATTCGTGCCTGCAGCGGTTTACCAGAGAGTTTGGGTTTTCTGCAACAAGAGAAGGAAGAATTAGCAAGCCCAAGATTACAAAGAGAAATCGATCGAAGCATTGGATTAATACGCCAAAGAGTGACTTGAAAGTGAATAAAAAGAAGAATTTTGTGCTTTAGTATCTATGTTTTTTCAGGAGAATCCTGAAAAAAAACCTCTTCGAGGGATGTTACTTAATGCTAATTGTTGTTCTAGATTGACATTGGTAAGTGCGGTCTATTTCAATCTGTTTCCATGTATTTCTATTTATTTCCCCTCTAAATTCTCTATATATTTCCCTCCAATTTGAACAACATGTTGGTAAAAGTTTCTGTCTAAGCGCCTATACTCTTTTAATCCTCACTGGTTATATTGCAATCAAACCACCCCGATTTTCATTGCTTACTCAATGAAAATCACCCCTCCTAATTCTTTTAGGAGGGGAAAAGAGTGACCGGGCGAAAAGAAAATGAATTACGAGTATTTGAATCCTTTTAGTAGATGTGTAGAATAATCCTCTCTGCATCCCTTGGGATCTGTGGGAATCTGCGTGAGACCTAAGGTACTGGTAGCGTCAATTTAGAGTTATCTTATCTTTTGTTAGGTTGTCAAGCCTTGAAGACTCTGTGTTAGCAGTCCATTATCTTTCGCCTATTAGAATAATATGTAAAAATTAAACATGTGAAACGACCATGATTAAGCTTTAAACACACAAGAGAATGATTAAAAACACAGGGCCTTGGTATTTCTGTATTTATTAGTCTTTTGTCTTGATACTAAATTTTAAACATATGAAAGCCATAATAATTATTCAAGCATTACTGTTAATATCAACTTTAATCTTCGGACAGGGATTAAATAATGAATATGAAATTGATTCAGAAGACTTAAAAAATATTTTACAAGAGCAGGGAATAAATGTGTTTAAGTTTCCGTTTGCCTTAAAGAAAGGAGAGTATGTTTCGATTAGTTATGAGATATATGAGAAAGGAAAACAGATTGAGCAAAGACATATAATAGAAGATCTTCAGATAGAAAACGGCATTCAATTTAATCATCATCATTCACGTAATGATACCACTGTTTTTCATAGATTCTATTTTTTCGAGGAGGGGGATTCCCTGTTGATGAAAGCGTCTTTATCTGGATTTTCAGCTCATCAGAAGATTGATATATCTAAAGTTAAAATTTCAGCCTTCTATGGAAGAACAGTTGTTTTAGACAGCCTGCCGGAAAAAAGTGAAATAATGTTTTATTATGCGCTTTATGAAAACAGTGAAAAGATCAAAGCTTCAGGTGGTTGGTTAGAATGTCCTGCAGGAAAATCAGCGAAGGAATTGATGGATAGCTATGATTTAGTAATCTTGTTCTATGCAGAACGAATTACCGCGGAGAGAGCAAGTAATATATTAGAAGAAATGAATATGTAAATTTGATTATCTATTTTTCACACAGGAAGATGATCAAATATACTTGTGAGTTCCATATGTCCTTAGAAAATAAATTTACACCTATTAAAATCAGCTTAATAATAAAATAAACAGCATTCGATATGGAAAGAACTTTAGTAATTACAGGGAAAGGAAAACTATCTGTCAATCCGGATTTGGTGATTATTAAATTCCCGGTGAAAGCACGTGATTTGAATTATGTCACAGCTGTTGAAAAATTAAATACGCAAGTTAAATTAATAAGGAATACTATCGATTCCCTGGGGGTAGGTATGGAAAACTTAAAAACTAAAGATTTTAGAGTGAATACCCTAACTCGGTGGAACAAAAGAACAGAACAAGATGATTTTTTAGGATTTAGTGCTCAGCATGATTTAGTTTTGGAAATACCATTTGATCATGCTCTTGTAAATAGAATAATAAACAGCATTACAAAATGTGATAATGGGATAGAGTTTAGGATTGAGTTTGGTGTTCGGGATAAAGAGAGTTGTCTTAAAGAGTTATTGGTGAATGCGATCAAAAATGCAAAAGAAAAGGCTTTAATAATTGCCAAGACTGCTGATGTTTTATTACAAGAAATATTGAATATAAATTATTCCTTTGCGGATGTATATTTTCATTCAGATACGAAATTGTGTTATGACAATAATTCGATGATGTGTGGTGATGCGTTGATGCCGGATATAAATCCGTCAGATATTGATATGAGTGAAAATGTTACAGTTACCTGGAGAATTGAGTAAGATAGCTGCATGTCATTAAACTGGATAATTAGATGCTCTGATTATCTGCAAAATAATTCGTTAAGTTTTTGCAATTAACTGATAGATTGAGCTTATTTTATTGGTAAAGCTTTTTTTGACTTAAAAACCTTTTCCACGGAGGTGAAAATTAACTCAAACCGGCAATAACTCAGACTTGCATTATGATGATTCAAAGAAATGGGGTAAAAAGGCATTGGGATATGCCAAAACGATTTTTTGCATTTATCCTTATTTTCATAAGTGTACATGCTTACTGTGGGGCAGAGGAAAGGTGTGATTTTTTAAAGCGTTTAATTACCATCCGAAATGATTTTTTAAGTCATCAGAAAGATTCGAGTCAATTAAACTACTACGCATTAATGCTAGCCCATCCGGAACTCAGCAAAAGCGAAGTGCAATATTTAATGGCAGGAATAATGATGCGAGAATGTCATCTTTCAGAGGCGGTGGAATTGTTTCAACGGATGCCTTCGCATTTAACAACTGGTAGAGACTCTGTAATTAATCAATTGAGCAAGTTGTCTTTGGCTGCGTTGGGGCATGAGGATTTAAATCCGGCCCGGGTAGAGTTATGTGTTGAAAGTATTATAAATGGAGCAGAGTGGGATCAAAAGAGTATCGGTTACCTGATAGCAGAGTTAAAGGAGATATCTTATCGATTCAGGAATAGAGGGAATTATGATAGTGCACTCCTGATAATGAATACCCTTTTATCGTACTTTGATGAGTTAATTCAGCCACAATCAAGAATTACCTTACTGGGGCAAAAGTTCTTTATCCTGAAAGATCAAGGATTTTATGAAGCAGCCCAGGAAATAGGCATCCAATGTATTGAGATCTGTGAAGAGCATCAGCTGGTTCCGGAGCTTATTAATGCCTATGATTGGTTTTGCTGGCTATATGTGCGCATGGAGGAATATGATCTGGCATTGGAATATGCAGATATTTCTATTGAAACGGCAAAGAAAAACAACCTCTTTAGATTATTGTCTCTGCCATACAATATTAAAGGATGTGTTTATACACGTTTAAAGAATGATTCGGCCATTTATTATCTGAAGGAAGCCGCAAAGGTAAATAAGGCATTAAACAGAGATACCCATTTAGGTTTTAATTATTGCAACATTGCTGAAGTCTTTAATATGAATGGTGTGTTGGATTCTGCAGAGTATTATGGAATTGAAGCTTTGAAGCTGCACGAGGGTGCCAGGTCATATGTGGGTATTGGCAATGATCATACCTTATTGGGATGTGTTTATATGCAATCAATGCATTTTAAGGAGGCTGAAAAGCATTATAAAGCGGCGCTGGATGCCGTTCAAATCACTAATTTCAGGGCCTCCAGGCAACAATTATTTAAAAGTTTGTCCGATTGTTTTGAGAAACAAGGTAGGTTGAGTGAGAGTATCTACTATTTGAAGAAGTATCAGCAATCGCATGATTCACTTATTAATCATGGGAATAAAACGGCGTGGCTAAAGCGTGAGTTGGATTCGCGCTTGAAAAAGATTGGTGAGCTTAAGAAGCAGGTGAATAATGTCCGAAACAACAAGGCGATAAATGTAGCAGGGATTGTTTTGTTGTTGATAGCCTTGGTTGGGTTTGTGATATGGCGATATAAACGGTTGCATCGTAAGATAGTGCCGGCAGTTGGTGAGCCGGGTAAGAGGGAAAGTAAAGTGCTGTTAAATAAAACCAGGGTGTGTGATTCGGGTGAGATGGATCTTAAAGAGGGACTAATTTTGGATGAATTCATTTCTTATATAACGGAAGATAAAAAGTATTTGCAATCTGATTTAAATATTGAACAAATTGCCAAGGCGGTAAATACCAACCGTACCTACCTCTCCAGGGCCATCAATCAAAAATATGGTGAGTCGTATACCTATGTGATAAATAAATATCGGATAGAGGAAGCTTGTCGTATTCTGAAAGAAGGAAAACATGATCATCTGACCATTGAAGGCATTGCAAATATAGTTGGGTTTAAGTCTAAAACCAGTTTTACTAATACCTTTAAGAAATTTAAAAATCAAACGCCCGGTGTTTTTAAATGCAGTTGCAGTCAGAATATTGATGCCGCTACCATGCCTGTTCAGGATAATTAAATAAAAAGGTGTTCACTTACTGTCTTTTTAGTTGGTAGTTTTTCAATGATTTGCTATTGATTAGTTGATGCCCGGTTAATATTTGGGGAATGTACGTACTATACAGGAAGGATTCGGCATCTTACTGAAGATGCCTTGCTATTTACAAGAATACATTGCCCGTTCTCTATCATGTAAATCTTGTTAATCCCGTCAAAAAATCACACTATTTGCGAATCAATATCTTCCAACCTATAATTCGTATTAGATGTAAACCAGCCTATGGTCTTTTATCTAAAATCTAACGGACTGTTGCAGATGGTGGGGAGAAGCTTTTAATTGGAGCGAAGCGGAAATCACGAACGCCTGAATAAACAATTTGTGAGTAATTGAGCGTTTTTTGCTTCGTTTTTGGGGCAATGCCAAAAATGAAGTAGGGTTTGGGACAACGTCCCAATAAAACTATATGTCATCTAACAAGGATGTATAGCTATTATCTTGGCGTCAATATGGCCAATGGCCATCTCTGACTATTATCTAACAATCTCTTGTCTTTTTAAAACAAACAGCAAAAGGCAACATCCCTCGAAGAGGCTGTTTTTTCAGGATTCTCATGAAAAAACATAGTTCCTTGTTTCTGAATTGATTTAGAATTGGATGAGTCCAATTTGATCAATCTGTACGTTTATGACCTCAATTTGTGTGCGTTAGGAATGTTGGTTTGATAAATTTGTTTTCGAAAGTACAGTTATTCATTACCTGATAGTCGTTTGATTGGTTTTGTGTGCCTGATATGAAATTGGGTATTGGGAGCTTTATCATAGAGGTAGGTGAAACGAATAAATCTGTCTTTAGTTATAAAATGATTTGGAATAAAAAATCTTTTAAATACTGAGAATTATGGATGCAAATGAAAAAGCGCGCCAGTTATTGGATGAATCGAGAACCTGTTACAGTGATGTTTTTGTTGATCAGGAAACGGGTGAAGAGTGGCAGTTTCCTAAGAATTTTAAAGAAGTTGATCGATTTGAAAGCTATGTCAATCGTATTAGAGAGATAGAGCCAACAGAACCTGATATTATTGAGCAGTTACAGGAGGATGAGGATGTATTAGCATATCAGAATAAGAGACGTTTTATGGGCAGTAAGTTTTTGATGGTTGTGTTTGCGTTGATTATTATTTATTTGGCCTACAATAATGTTTATGAACCACTTACTATTGATTATACAGTGGAGGCGGCCGACGCCAGGCTGAAAAATGAGATTGCCTCGAAGCAAAAAGTATTAGACGGATGGATGGCAGATGAAGTATTGAAGGAGCAGAATGCAGATAAAATAGAGCAATATCAGGAAGAAATTGAAGAATTAAGCCAGTATCAGCCGGCCAAATATGCACGCAAATTAAATCGACAGATATTGTGGAGCAGCCTGTTGAGCATACCTTTGTTATTAATACTTATTGGAATATTGGTAGCCTATTATTATGCCAGTTTAGCACCTACCTGGCTGATTGAAAAAAGAGAGCGTCGTTTTAATTTATTTCAGAAAAGTGCCGGTTTAATTAAGTGGCTCACAGTGGGACTTTTTACTCTGATTACAAGTATGCCCTCTGCTTTTATTACCAAGATCAAGTGGAGTGATGGTTCATCATCTACTGAATCGGATTATGGTCCCATGATACTGAAATTAATAGCCTTGGTGTTTCTGGTGGTGTGCATTTTAATAGCAACCTTCTTTTTGGTTCCAATCATGGCGGTTGTAAATTACCTGCGTAATTATCGTCAGGAACGACTTATAAGCATCTTGCAGGATGCCTGGAGGTGGATAAAGGTTAAAATTGGCATGGAAAAATCTCAAGTCGTTCAGGCCTAGTAAACCGGTTTTATTGATTTAATCTTAAATAATATTATTCATGAAACAGCTTGTTGGTTTAGTTTTGCTCCTAGTCGGCACTATTTCTTTTTCTCAACCGTCAGTAGAAGTGTATTATGATTTTAATGGCGGAGCCAAAGATCAATCAGGGCATGGACGGCATGGCGAGTTTTCTGATATCGATTTAACACAGGACATTGAGTGGGATAAAAAAGGAGCCTTTCAATTTAGCAGTGAGTCGGAATTAGAAGTACCCATTGATTTAAATGAAATGGATTACCCGACATATACTATTTCATTTTGGCTGAAGATCACGGAAAGTCGAAATAAGGTGGAGCAAATCGGAAGCTTTGGTGGAAAGAAAAAATCGGGTTCTTTAATATTGAAGAATTCAAAAATATATCTCAAAGATAATAATAGACAGGTTGGGGGGGTTAAAATAGATAAAGACCAGTGGAATAATGTGGCTGTTTGTGTTGATAATCAGAAAAGGTCAACTTACCTGTTCGTGAACGGAAAAGGGAAACATTATAAAACGACCTATGATCGGGGGTATGGTTTTGTGAAGTTTGGGACCTGTTATAGTAATTCATTTAGTTTTTACGGCGAACTAGACGAGCTGAAGATCTATTCAGGTCTTTTGTCCGGGACTATGCTTGATTCTCTTTATACCGGGCAGCCCGTGTATAGTCCTAAAGAAGTGGTGTTTTGTTACCTGTCTGAAATGGATAAAAACATCGTGAGAGACACTCCCAACTCTAAAGGACAGATCCTTGGATCTTATTCCAAAGGTGATACCGTTTCCTTAGTAGAAAATAAAGCTGAGATAAATGGATGGACGCCAATTATGTATGAGGATAAACAGGCTTATGTTGAAACCGCATATGTGTCCAAAAAAGAAGTTTCAGAATCATCAGCTCTGTTTGGATTGTTTCAGATACCCGAGTTGGAACTTTTTTCGTGGGAATTTCTGTATGTCTTTCTGGGTGTTCTTGCAGTAATAATTTTAGGAATTGTCTGTTTTCAAAGCTTTGATCGCTTATTGATTCGTTGGGCCGCAAGAGATACTATAGAAGGTTCGGCATGGCTGATCTATGGATTTATAACTGTTGGAGCTGTTATGGCAATTCCTGCTTTGATTAATTCAGACTTTGTGCTGTCTTATTTAGGTGAAAATTTTACCATATGGCCGGCCGGAAGTGGAATATGTGTTTGGATTGCCTGGGGATTGTGTGTGATGATGGCAATTATGGTAATAATGGCTATTGTTGAGAGTATTTGGCGGGTAGGAGTTGTTTTTGCGTTGCTGCGTTTGGCATATTTACTGCCCCTGGCAGGACTGGCGTTTATTGCTACCCTGGTTGTTTCCATGTTGGTTATTGTCGCTGTACTGGTTATAGTTGGTGGGTTTCTGCTTTTAGGGTTGTTTCTGGGAGGAGGAAGAAGGTTTAAAGATGAATGGGGAAATGTTTACGAAGAGATATGATTCTTTGTAAGGATTGGAGGTATTTAAAAGGCAATAAATGTGATTCGGTTTCATGTCAATTGTCTGAAATTATAATGACTTAATGTGTGATTATATATTAACCTAAAAATGTATCTAAAATGAAAAAAGTACTTATTGTCTTAGCAACTGTTTGTTTGATAGCTGCGTGTTCATCAACAAGTCCGGAAGAAGTGGCTAAAAAGTTTGTTGAAAATGTAGCTCAACAAAAATTTGATGAAGCCAAAAAGTTAGCAACCCCCGGAACCTGTGAGTTATTGGATATGGCCAGGGGGCTAGGCGATGTGTTTGGCGGGAAGAAAGTAGAGCCTGATTTTGATTATAAGTTTAAGCTGGTGAATAAGGTGAAAGAGGATGATAAATACATCATTACCTATTTGAACGAGAAAGAGGAAGAGCAAAAACTGACTGTAATAAAAATGGAAGGTGAGTGGAAGGTTGATGCAAGTAAAGATCAGTAGCCTGTTGATGATTGGTGCCTGGTTAATTCTAAGCTGCCAAACCAATCCAACACATAAAACCAGGGAAGTATTACCATTTCATGATTTCAAAAATGGTGACATTATATGTCGATTAGGAAATGGGTACTTCTCTGATTACTTCCGTAAGTGTTCAAAAACAGAGACACTGTATTCCCATGTGGGTATTGCAAAAATTGAAAACGATTCAATTTTTGTAATCCATACAGAAGCCAATGAATTAACTGGTATCGGGCATGTTAAGAAAGAAAGTATCAGTACGTTTTTAAAGGAGGTTCGCAACTGGGGTGTGTATCGAATTGCGTGTCATGATTCAATTAAAAGGCGGGTAGTTAACAAAGCAATGGAATATTACAAGTCCAAAATACCTTTTGACAAGAACTTTGATATTTCCAGTGATGATGAGTTGTATTGTGCTGAATTAGTGGCATGTTGCATCAACCAGGCTTTTAATAATAGCAAGATCATATGTCCTGATATTGAATTTGCAAGACATATGTACTATGGAATTGATAATATTTATTTATTCCCCCTGTGTAATGTGATTTATAAAAGCATTAAAGATGACAATAGATCGTTAGATAATAGCCTTTAGACTGGAATATGTTAATCTTAGTTTTAGGTTTCTAAAAGGTTTGACTTTGGTATTAACAAGAATTTCATTGGATGAATTGGATATTAGTGCAGGGCGTAAAAGAAAGGTGGAGCTTAAGGCGGGGGAGATAATAAGGATTTTTGCGTACATACAAATCGCAGATTTTGAACTCTTACCCAATAATGTGATACCCTGTGTAAGATTGCCATTGATGTTTCCGGGAGATCATCATGTATATTGTGTGGAAAATCATAATGTTAAGATGCCATTCGAAAATAGATTTGAATAGGCGGGGTTTAGTGTAATATTCAAAAGGGAGTAAAGGGTGCTATTATAGCACCCTTTATTTATATAGTCACCATCATGTCTTATGGTTTTTCTGTAATCTTATTCAAGATGGGGTGTAAGTACAGCAACTCACGTCTTCAAGTAGGCGTACTCACGTCCTCGAGTAGGCGTACTTGCGTCTTCGAGTAGGCGTACTTGAGTCCTCGAGTAGGCGTACTTGCGTCTTCGAGTAGGCGTACTTGAGGCTTCAAGTAGGCGTACTTGAGGCTACAACTACACCTACTTGCGGTTCCCTTGTATTAGTGCCTGTGAAATTACTACATCAACACCTATGTAATGCTCTATTATCTGGAGCAATGACGTTGGGAGCTTCGTTCAGCGCTATAATCATTGGCAGTTGTTGCGGGGAGTTGGGAGTTTAAAGTCTCTGTTTAATAGTATGAACGTCATCTAATTACCGTCTTTTAAGCAATGCCTTTGTCACATGACAAGGGATGAAATCTTATAAACTAAACAGCTGAATTTTTGAGAAGAACGAGGTTCCTTAAATAAAAATAGATCCTTTGTACTCGCTGTTATTGTTGAATTTGCGGGTGTTATGGTAATAGTGTTAAGTGAAGCGTCTTGCTTTGTTGTAATCGCTCGGCCTCAGGCCACATACTAATTCATAAACTATACCATCCTCTAATTCTTCCATGTCTATAAATACAATCTCTATAGTATAGTCTGGTGTTAATGTTTCACGATGTTTTTAACCTTTATTATAAAATATTCACTTTAATTACATTCATTTATGATAATGAACCAATTTTTGGTTACTTTCGTCAAGGGGAGGATAAAATACTTGTAAGGTGGTAGTAATGACTGAGGACATCTAGCTAATTTCTATATAATTAATCTAAAGTAAAAATTATGAAAAAATTTGGACTGTTTTTATTATTGACTTCTTTGAGTTTATTTAGTAATGCTCAATCCAATGAAAGTCTTATTATTGATGGCTCATCAAAAGAAAATCTCGAAAAATCAATTGAGAAAATTAAATCCTCTTTGAACGAGGAGGAGGGTAAAGAATTTTCCATGTCACTTTTTCTTGTGACATTTACCTTGGAGCAGAAATATGAAAATGAAAATGATCGAAAAGAAGCTTTATTGAAAGAATTGAATGGTAAAAATATCAATCAAATCAAAAATATGGCCAATGAAATAGCTGAGAAGAATAGAGCTAAAAATTTAGAAAATGCTCGGCAAGAAGTATCATTACTCTATGAGAAGAAGATTGAAGCTGATAGACAGTTGAAAGTTTTAAGTTATGTTGAAATATTGGACTTGAAATTATCAAAAAAGCAAATGTTTGGAAAGGATACTCCAATAGTAGAATTAGTATTTAAAAATGGGACTAAAGAATTGATTAATCAGATATATTTCTTAATCAAATTGAAAAATGATGATGAAAAATTGAATAACATCATTATTCGATATTCAAATAAAGATGGGGTAAATCCAAATCAAGAAGTTACACATGCAGAAACTGTACTAAACTACAAAGGTAATGTCAATAATATGATTGACAATAAAGCTAATTTAAAGGTTACAGCTATGAAAATAATGGACTCTAATTATAAAATATTATATCAAGATAACTATTTTACGGATATGGATATGAGACGATTAGAGCATCTATTAAGTAAGTATCCTGAATTGAAGAAGGATTAATTGAAATAAAAGCTAACGCCATCCACCGTAATAAATCGAGTCTTGTCTGAATTTTATTACGGTGGTTTGGTACAGGCGGGAACAAACGTAAAAGACAAGAGAAATAAAAACATACTCACTCAGCCCACTTCATGCGATTCAAAGTATATGTCAATAAGAGGAGGTCTTTATCGGGTAACTTCTTCGTAAGTCGAAAATCAAGGAGAAGAGACTAATGAGCTTTTAAAATTGTTGATGATTTTATGCAGGTGCTAATACTGTTTGTTTAAAAGTCCGAAAGTAGGATGGTCGTGAACCTCATAGTTGGTTCATAGAGAATAGCAGAAGAGTAGCTGGTATACGAATATGCAGGTATGAGCGAGTCTTGAAATAAGGTATTACATGGTAGTTAAGTCGAAGATTAAATTTTAATCAGACGGCTACAGTATATGCATACATTATTAGCTTAAGGGATTGATCTGAAGAGCCAACGGAAGCGTTATTCAAGTAAATGAGTTTGAGGATTTGCTGAAACATTTTATTCTTCCCCAATCAAGTATTATTCATATTAATGAATAAAATTATGCTGATAGACAGTGAAGTATTATGGCAGAGGATTCGGCTATTGGAAGTGGTTCGTCCGGTTTTGAGATGAAGGAAAGGGGATGTAATTTGTCAATCTATTTTGATGTGGTACGTGGAATTAAAGCTTAAAATAATTGACTATGTTGGAATTAGATCTTGATAAAATCAAACGGCTCGCCAAAAGGAGAGAAAATGATAATCTTCGTTTTCGCACTTATCTTAAAGGACAAAATGGGAACAGGATTGATAAGATTGTTCATAAACTCAATGCGGAAATATCGGCTCAAATAGATTGTAAAACGTGTGGAAATTGTTGTAAAGTGTTAAGGCCATATGTTTCTGATTCGAATATTAGTTTTTTATCAGAAAAAGAGGGGTTGTCAAAAATCGATTTTGAAAAAAGATACATCACTATTGATGAGTTTGAGGGAGAGAAGTTTTTAAAAGAAACGCCATGTAAATATCTGGAGGGTAAGCTGTGTTCAATTTATGGTGATCGACCAGAGGATTGCCGATCGTTTCCTCATCTGCATAAGAAACATTTTAACTCCAGGACTTTGGTTGTTATTGGTAATTATGAAATATGCCCCATTGTTTTTAATGTATTCGAAAGGTTGAAGGCTGAACTCCGATTTAGATAGTCTGATAGGGATCATTATTCAATTGCAAAACTGCCGTGTCTTTCATTGCAAGTTCCGGAGATTCAGAGTAAAAGTGTTTGAGTCGTATGGGTGAATGTCGCATCTGTAGTTATGTTACCAGGTACTTTTAAGATGTATTGTTTTAACAGCAATTTCAGAAATGGGGTTTAAATTCTTCTTAAGGCAGTTAATTGTAATTTGGATAGCTGCCGATTCTGATATTAAAGAAGTGATTGACAGTTCAAATTGATTATCGGGAGGGGATAAAATGATTTCACCCTCATTGAATAAGAAACAGACAATACTATTTTGTTATCTATTTTTAACATTTGCGGTTATCCTCAAAAAATCATTGTATTAGCTTAATTCAGGAAATAAAATTGAATTACTAATCTTTTTTTAACAGAGTTTTTATCTATCTTTGAACCCCGGAATGATAGAACAATGGACCAAATATCGCCGGGTATTTATTACCTGCATGACTCCCCAAATGGGTTTACAACCTGATTGTTTTCGAAAGGGGAGGAATCATTTTTCACAAAAATTCACAGCATTTAGGAATATTATTTCTATTGGAGACCTGATTTTTATTTCAGGTCTTTTTTTTGTGCGTTTTTTCCTGGCTTACTTGTTTCCATTTCAAAAAATCGAATTTTATAGAGGAAACATTCAAATAATCCCGACCAATTATGAAAGGTAAAAGTTTAGTATCCATCACGGATTTTTCGAAAGAAGAAATCTTACAAATTGTAAAGCTGGCTGCTGATTTTGAGGCAAATCCCAATCAGCCTTTGTTGAAAAACAAAGTGGTGGCAAGTTTGTTTTTTGAACCGTCCACCAGAACACGTCTTAGTTTTGAAACGGCCATTAACCGGTTAGGTGGAAGTGTGATAGGATTCACCGATTCGTCGTCGTCTTCTACTACCAAAGGAGAGTCGCTGAAGGATACCATCAAAATGGTTAGTAATTATGCCGACCTGGTGGTGATGCGTCATCCCCTTGAAGGAGCTGCTCGTTATTCATCTGAAGAGTCTGCTGTGCCCATTATTAATGCCGGCGATGGAGCCAATCAGCATCCAACCCAAACACTGCTGGACTTATACTCAATCTATAAGACGCAGGGAACACTGGAAAATCTGAATATTTTCCTGGTAGGTGATCTGAAATATGGACGTACGGTTCACTCATTGTTGATGGCCATGTCGCATTTTAATCCGGTGTTTAACTTTATCTCTCCCGATGAGTTAAAGATGCCTGATGAGTATAAGCTGTTCCTCGATGAGCTGGGTATTAAATATTACGAGCACAGTGAATTTACAGATATTATCTCAGCAGCCGATATTCTATACATGACGCGTGTGCAAAGAGAAAGATTCTCTGATCCTATCGAGTATGAGAAGGTGAAAAATGTTTATGTATTGCGCAATGCTATGCTTGATAATACGAAGGATAACTTGCGTATTCTGCATCCACTGCCACGTGTGAACGAGATTCATACAGATGTGGATGAAAATCCGAAAGCCTATTATTTTCAACAGGCACAGAATGGAGTGTATGCCCGTATGGCAATCATGGCTTCCATTTTAGGATTAAAAGAGGTATAGAACTGAAAAAAATTCACATCATGAGTAATACGAAAGAATTAAAAGTAAGCGCCATTAAGAATGGTACCGTTATAGATCACATTTCAGCTGATCACCTTTTTAAAGTAATTTCAATTCTGGGATTGGATAAGATCCAAAACCAAATCACATTTGGAACCAACCTGGAGAGTCATAAGTTTGCACAGAAAGCCATTGTTAAAGTGGCCGATAAGTTTTTTGAAGATGATGAGATCAATAAAATCTCACTGGTAGCACCTTATGCAAAACTTAATATCATCAAGGATTACGAAGTGGTTGAGAAAAAATCAGTAACTATTCCTGATGAAGTAGTGGGGATAGTGAAATGTGTTAATCCAAAATGTATCACTAACCACGAAGCAATTACAACGCGTTTCTCTTTGGTGGATAAAAAAGAAGTGGCATTGAAATGTCATTATTGCGAGAAAATAACCACCGAAGAGCATTTGGAGATACTCTAGCAGATAGAGCTTGAATGTTAGGTGTTGAGAGAGATCTCAATAAAATGTAAAACACTCCCTCATCTTTATTTAAAGGTGGGGGAGTTTTTTTATCTGTTTATCCGGCAGAAATTGGTCCCTAATACGTGGTGGTTGTATCTTGGGATTGCAACAAGCATTGAATACCCTCCATATTTTGACTTTGTTAAAAACAGTGCGGTATCGCAAGGCAAAGTAGTAAAGGACATATGTACCGGGAAACCATTTGGGATGGCGGCTTGTTTCATAAAGGAAGGTAAAAAGTATAGGAAAAATTGAAAAGGAGAAGTGCAGATGCAGGTTCTTTATATAGAGGAAGATGATTAAAAATAACTCTGCTACTCAGCGGCTCTGCGGTTATAGAAAAAGTGAAAAATCGATACGATGAGAATTTGAAAAATTGAAGCACCGACATCGATTTAAATAATAAAATACTCAGCGTCTTTGCGGTTATAGTCTATTATCTCATATCTATTGGTCTCTTGTCTAAAATTAATCATATGAAAGCCAAACTACACAAAGCCGGAACCAGGGGGCATACCAATTATGGATGGCTCGATAGCTATCACTCTTTTAGTTTTGCCGATTATTATAATCCGGAACGGATTCATTTTGGAGCGTTGAGGATTTTAAATGATGATACGGTGGCACCGGGAAAGGGATTTGGAAAACATTCGCATGATAACATGGAAATTGTTTCCATTGTCCTGGAAGGAGAATTGGAACATAAAGATAGTATGGGGAATGAGTTGGTGATTCGGGAAGGAGAAGTACAGGTAACGAGTGCCGGTAGTGGCATATTCCATAGTGAATATAATAGAAGCAAGGAGAGTGACGTGAAATTTCTGCAAGTGTGGATTATCCCAAACGAAAAGAATGTAGAGCCGCGTCATGACCGTATTTTAGTCAGTAAAATAGCTCAAGAGGAAGGGATACAGATGATTATATCGCCAAATAGCGACGATCAGGTGATGTGGTTGTATCAGGAAGCCTGGTTCTATATAGGGCATTTGAAACAGGAAACAGCCATTACCTATCCTTTAAAAGATCGTAAGCATGGAGTTTATCTTTTTGTGATTGAAGGTCAGGTGAAAATTGACGGGCAGGTACTGGAACGTCGCGACGGTTACGGCATGTGGGATTTGGAGGAAGTAATAGTATGGGCGGTATCTGATGCTCATATTTTGTTAATGGAAGTGCCCATGCTGATTAATGAGGATAACTGAATATTTCAGCAAGGCATTTTGAAGAAGTGCATTATAACCAGACAAGCTTTCATTTGGATTGTAATATTATAGTAAAAGGGGCTATACAGCCCCTTTTTTAATTATTGATTGAAGCAAATTAGTGTGTACAAGAATTTTCACTTGTTTCTAATGTATTGCTAACAAATTGTTTCACAATTTCTTCATAAGGCAAGGCGGCAGCACCAAGGTGTACGTTCACGCCATTGCTCTTTAGTATGTTAACAGCTTGTTGTCCCATTCCTCCAACAATAACATCAGTGGCGCCATTTTCTGCAATCCACTTGGGTAATACACCTGGTTCATGCTTGGGGGCAGGTTTTATATCTTTTTGAGCGATCATTTCGTTCTCGATAGTTAAAAATATGAATGTTTTGGCATGTCCAAAATGTGGCTCTAAATTGGTGCCGTTTAAAGGAATGGCAATTATTTGTTTCATGTTGAATGATTTAAATTATAATTTAAAAATATGCAGGCAACATGATAGCAAGGGCGCCTGCATATTTATGAAAAACAATTAAATAATGATGGTGCAAATATATTGAGAATATTCTCATCTTAACGAATAATTCGACTTTTTATTTCCTTTAATTTATAAAAATCTTCTTTTCTAGATTTCTAAATCATAGAAAAGGAGAGGTTATAACATAGAAGTGTTTGCTTAAAAATCTTTGTGGAAGTTTTTGATGATGAATACAATTCAGTTAATCGGTGTAGCAAATAAACATCAATTAGCAAGTGTGTAGATGGATATACTACTATTATTGCCACATGTATTTTTGAGAAAAAAGGATTCATCTGTCAGGAAGAAGCAGGTGGGGATGCTAAATGTAACGGAGCCCTTGTTTATCATTAAATACCCACGATGTTTTATCTTCTCCTTCACCCGAAAACAGTTATCTTTGGGCTCCTTTTATATAAACAGAAAAACAGGAGATAAGATGGCAAAAGCAGACTGGAGACCAGGCAATATGATTTACCCGTTACCGGTTGTGATGGTGAGTGTGGGTAATTCACCTGAAAACTACAATATAATAACCGTTGCCTGGACGGGTACCATATGTAGTGATCCGCCAATGTGTTACATCTCTGTTCGCCCGGGCCGTCATTCTTATGATATCCTTAAAGAGACCGGTGAGTTTGTGATTAACCTGACCACGAAAGATCTGGCCTTTGCCACCGATTGGTGCGGGGTGCGTTCCGGAAGGCAGTACAACAAATTTGAAGAGATGCATTTAACACCGGGGAAATCAAAAGTTGTTGCGGCTCCCATAATTGAGGAAGCACCCATAAATGTGGAATGCAAAGTGGTTGAAGTTAAGCCGCTGGGTACACACGACATGTTCATTGCAGAGGTGGTGAATGTGAAAGCCGATGAGCAATACATCGATGAAAAAACAGGGGCCTTCAGCTTGCAGAAAGCCAAGCCAATTTGCTATTCGCATGGTCATTACTTCGAGCTGGGAAAGAAGATTGGTAAATTTGGGCATTCCGTGGAAAAAAGGAAGAAGAAAAAGAAAAAGCGTTCATTATGAGAAGTGTCAAGATGCTTGTTGCTGCTATTAGTATTCTATTAGGCAGTTGTATGAGCTTGCAATTTCCTTGTGAGAATACCTATGAGAAGGCTTATTTAGGTATGTCAGAGAAAGAATTTATGAATAAGCATCTTCAGGTGAAAATGGAGTACCTGAGTAGCGAAACAATTATTTATTCCATAAGATATAATGCTGAAGATGGTTTTGGATCTAATGGGGACGGCACCTATAAAAAGTATTACTATTTCCTTCATAGGGAATTAATAGAAATAGATCAGGGGCAGAGCTTAATTAACTATGGTCTTCAGGTACCAGAGGAATTGATGTGATTCTCCTACGCGATGTTAATGTATAAGCTGTATCGGGCAATAGATTGTTAGATTTTAGATTCATTTACAGCTTGTTTATTTGTAGAACGATAAAAAAACAGAGAAGCTGATCTATGAGAAAAGATCAGCTTCTTTTTTATGTGTTGTTGACGGAAAAGACTTTGTTGATTAAAATAAACGGCCTTGTTCCGGCTCAATTTCTACCTTAACCAGGTGGTTTTCTTCTCTTATATACCACAGATACCCTTCTACCTTTTTGTAGCCCATTTGCCGAAGCAGGTGCAGGTAATGTCTCACCTGGGCTATGTGTTTTTCCGATTCTACCTCTCCGAATTTATAATCTACCACCACAGTTTGTTGGGGAAAGAACATTACGCGATCCGGGCGGTATGATCCGGTTTTAACCAGGATATCTCCTTCATTTACAACCTTGGTGGCTGGTTCAAACCATTCCCTGGCGAAAGGGAGGGTGATTAGCTCTTTTATCTTCGTACAGAGTGCGTTCCGATTGCTCATGGGTATTTTTCCTGCCAGAACCAGGAAGTCAATGGCCTTTTCTACATCCTGCTTATGGCGAATGCGTTCAAAGAGTTGGTGCATCAGTTTTCCATGTTGCAGATGGTCATCGCCTGCCAGCTGAATGGTATCGCTTTCGGTATGTATTTTAATGCGTGAGCCGGGAGAAATGGTTTTAAAGAATGCCTTATCGGGTTGTTGTTCCGTCTCTTCCCGTGCTGCTTGTGTTGGTATTTCGCCAATCACCAGGTTCTTTTCTTCGTCATCCCAATTGTCGCTTACCAGATCAATGAAGTCACAGTGATCCGGATCACTCTCTGTTTTCGAACTGCTCATTAATAACCACAGCAGATCCGACACCGTGTTCAGCGCTAGTTTGGCAGGTGCCTTGCAGAAGGTGATCAAACTCTCTCTGGCACGGGTAAACGCTACATACAACAGGTTGATGTTATCGACGTATTGATGCAGTTTTTCATTTAAATATTCAGGGAAAAAGTGTGTATGGATAAGTTTCGAACTGTAGTTCACCGGTACCAGGTCCAGCTGATTAAAAGGCTCTTGTTTCGGGGTGCACCAGATTAAGCTTTTCATCCGTTTCTCTTCCAGCTCCCAGTCGCAAAAGGGGAGGAGCACAGCCTTAAACTCCAGACCTTTTGACTTATGAATAGTCATCACCTTAATGGCATTTTGTTCTTCAGGAATGGAGATGGCGGCTAAATACCCCCGGTCGTCCCACCAGTCGATGAAGTCATTCAGGTTAACCGATTGATTGGTGATGTAATCCCGCACCACATCCAGAAAGCCTTGGATAAAAACCGATTGTTCCTTCTTTAATTCTTCTGGTAGGTGGCGGGCCAGGGTCTCAGCCATTTCAAAGAAGGGCTGACCTTTTAGTCCCGATAGAAACTGAAAAAGTTCATTGGAGCGTTCTTTATGCTGATCTGTTTCCGACAGCCAGTGTGGTGAAAACTGCTGTTCATCCTTTTCCTCACAGTCATAGAAATGTTGGTAAAGATTAATATAGGCCTGCAGTATTTCGTTGTCAGGCATCTGAATGTATTTCAACTGGTGCACAACCATGTTAACGGCTGGGGAACTACCCAGTACCAGGGCTTCGTTGGAAATAATCGGGTATTTCTTTCCTGTTTCACTGGCTTCACCCGACAACAACGCTTCGGTTATTAATTGGCCTTCTCCTTTTTTTCTTACCAGGATGCAAATGTCTTTGTATTGATAACCGGCGGCAATCAACTGGTCAATGGCTTCTGCTACCTTAGGGAGCATCTTTTCGGTGTATTCCTCCTTTTTTTTCGCCTCGGTAAATTGAATATTGATATAGCCACCCGAATCTTTGGCGCCGGGAGATACCTTTTGCACTATGTCATGGTAGGCATTGGCTATTTTTACTTTTAAATCTTCCGGCAGTTCCAGTTGCGGATCAATATCCAATGCCGATTGAATAAAGTCCGTTTGAAGTAAATCAGCCGCTTTTTTAAAGATGAAGTTATTAAACTGAATAACGTGTTCATAACTACGCCAATTGGTTGCCAAGGTTAATTCATTACATCCGAATAAGTGAAAATCCTTTTGGACCTGATCACTGAGTAATTTCCAGTCGGAGTTTCGCCAGCGGTAGATGGATTGCTTCACATCGCCCACCACTAAACTGGTATTGTCTTCGCTAATGCTGTTTAAGATGAGTGGCTTGAAGTTTTGCCACTGAAGCCTGGAAGTATCCTGAAACTCATCGATCATGTAATGCTTATAGCGCGTACCGGTTTTTTCGTAAATAAACGGCGCCTCATTTTCTGCCACAATTTTATTTAATAACTGATTGGCATCCGACAATAGGAAAAGGCTTTGTTCGTTGGCTATTTTCCGTATTTTCAGGGCCACGTCACTCAATATCCCTAGCGCGTATAAATTCTGTCCAATGCGTTTGGAGGTGAAAAAAGCCTCTTTATGGGTGTAGTATTCATCAACCAATTGCTTTATTAAATCGGATAAACCATCGGCAAAACACTGAATGATCTTATCATTGTCCGATGGGGCATTGTCTTTGCGGATAACCAGATCGGGTTGGCCAACTAATTCAGTTAAATTCTGGATTTTATGCACATCATCGATGTTGGTCAAGGTGGCCAGCTTTTCTAATATTTTAAGGGGCGAACGGCTCTTTTTATTGACAATATCCCAGCTAATCGCATGGGCTTTCATCAATTTTAATCCATCATCGGCATGCTTCTTAATGTTCTTCTCAAAGGAGTTCTGAATCACCAATAGTTGTTTTTGATATTGGTCGATGTAGGTTTTATCTCTCAGCTTAAGAAGCATTTCAGGCTCCAGACTTTGAAACTCTTCTTTGAAAACCTCCCGGCCTAATTGAGTTAAGTCATTGAATATTTTCCAATCACTTCCTTCCTCAATCTTACTCATGGTATGTTTAAGAAGCCATTCCTTCAAACCTTCATTGCCTTTTACTTCAATCTCCTGAAGAAGTTCATCCAATGCTTGTTTAAGAATCTTATCATTATCCAGTTCAATCTTTAAATTTGCCGCCAGGCCGGCTTCAAAGGCAAAGGAACGAATAATACGCTGGAAAAAACTGTCAATGGTACTGACTGATAAATGGGAGAAATCATTTAAGATGAAATGGAGAATTTTGGCTGCCATACTTCTTATTGCCTTCTCGGATTTCTTGTTTTCGGTCATTAGGTCTTCAAGAAATTCTGCGTTTTTTTTGAAGGTCAGTGCATAAAGATTCTCCAGAATGCGGTTTTTCATTTCAGCCGTCGCTTTATTGGTAAATGTAACCGCCAGTATGTATTTATAGTTGGAAGGGTCTTTAAAAAGAAGCCGTATAAATTCTCCTGCTAATGTATATGTTTTTCCAGAACCGGCTGAGGCCCTGTATATTTTTAGTTTTGACATGGAGTGAAATGTATTTTCCCAAAAGTAATGAATCATTAGCGTTCTAAAAAGTTCGTCTTCTGCCTGAATTGCATGAAAAAAGGGACTTCAAACTGAAGTCCCTCATATTGGAATTTTTAAGAATTAACGGTCAATTAATTAATGATTACTGCTGGGGATTATTAAGAATTAATGCTCTTGTTTAAATCCCTGTTTTTTTCAATTGCCTATTGCATAAAGGTTTTTATTCAAATATGGCCTGTTCTTCCAGGTATCCTTCTGATACAACAGTCATCTGAATATTTTGGCGGTTTACCACCTGGGCCTGCAATAATATGGCTGGTACAAGACGTTTGCCATTATTTACCGTAAGGTTCATGTTCGAAGGCGCTTCCCCTTTGCTAATTTTAATGGCGGCATTGGCAGCTGCAGCGGCCATGGATTCAATGGGTTTATAAATAGTGATGGTTTGATCACCGGCAACAATGCTTCTAACGGCGCCGATATCTGCATCCTGACCTGCCACCAGTACTTTACCTGCCAGGTTTTTTTCCCTTAAGGCAGTTATTGCGCCTGAAGCCAATGCATCATTTCCGGCGATAATGGCATCTAGTTCGCCTCCTTTATCTAAATAATCTGAAATAAGGGAATAGGATTCATCAGGCATCCAATAGGTGGTATATTGATCGAGAATGATTTCAATGTCACCTTTGTCAATAAGTGGCTGTAAGACATTCATCCACCCCAGATGTAGGAGGTAGGCATTGTGATCAGCTGTGGAGCCTCCAACCAGGGCGTATTTTCCTTTAGGAGATACCTTTGAAAGGTAATCGGCTTGTAATTCCCCTATATGAATGTTATCGGTAGAAACATAGTAATCAAGGTTGCAGTTTCTGATGAGACGGTCATAGGAAATCACGGGAATGTAACTTCTATGAGCTTCTTTTACAATCTGCCCGGCAGCCTCCAAATCCACTGGAATAACAACCAGGACATCAATTCCTTCTTCTATCAGTTGCCTGGCTTGTTCCAGTTGTTTATCCGGGTCGGAATCAGCAATACGAACAGTGACAATGCCACCCAGATCCTTTACTTTTTCTTCAAAAAGTGTTTTGTCTTTTTCCCATCGTTCAAGGGTTAGGTTATCCATTAAAAAACCTACTTGTGGTCTTTGATTGCATCCACTCATGAAAACGATGGCTATAATCAACATTGAATAGGAAAATAATTGTCTCATAATTGATAATTTTGGGAGGTCAGTAATTTTACTTTAATTTACGAAATCACCTTTGGAAAGTAAAGGGCAGTTATTTGTAATATGATTGATCCCTGTGATTACTTGTTCGCTTTATCGTTTATGAAGATGGACCACATTTTTTAATAATTAACCTTATAAGTCAAAATAGATGAAATGACCATGTAAATTCAGTTATTCAATTTACGCACAAGGGAATGATTGGATATAATTGGGAGTTCCATATGGCAATTGAAAAATAAAATAAACCTATGAAAGTATTCAATAAACATTATAAAACGGTTTGGTTTACCCCGGAGAGTAACGAGATTCAAATGATCGATCAAACCTTGTTGCCTTTTGAATTTAAAATTGTTTGTTTAAAATCCCATTTGGAAACAGCAAAGGCGATTAAAGATATGGTTGTCAGAGGGGCCGGCGCCATTGGGGTTACTGCTGGATTTGCCATGGCTCAGGCCGTTATTGAAGCCAGCAGCAAAAAGAATCCCCTTGAATACATTGAAACGGCCAAACAAACCATCGAAAAGACCCGCCCCACGGCTTACAACCTTTTTTATGCAGTAGATAAAGTATATAAAGCAGGAAAAGATTCGGTTGAGGCGGCGATAACGATGGCACAAAATCTGGCAAAAGAGGACGAGGCCTGTGGCCGGATAATCGGGGAGATAGGGAATGAACTAATTTTGCCGGATAGTGGCATATTAACCCATTGTAATGCCGGTTGGTTGGCGTTTGTTGACTATGGATCGGCATTATCACCGATCTATAAGGCTTTTGAAAGTGGAAAAAATCCGTTTGTTTTTGTCGATGAGACCAGACCCAGAGGACAGGGAGCCAGATTGACGGCCTGGGAGCTGAATCATGCAGGTGTGAATCACAAGATTATTGCGGATAATGCCGCCGCCTTTTATATGTCCAAAGGGCAGATTAATATGGTTATTACCGGCGCTGATCGAATTGCATCCAATGGCGATGTTGCTAATAAAATAGGCACCCTTGAGAAAGCCATATTGGCCAAAGAGTTTGGTATCCCATTTTATGTAGCTGCTCCAAATAGTACCATCGATCAGGTCTGTCTGTCCGGCGATCAGTTTATTATTGAAGAACGCAGTGACGAAGAGCTGTTATATCACGAAGGCAAAGATATATCAGGAAAACTGGTAAGAATAAGAATGGCATCACCCGGATCAGAGGGTTTAAATCCGGCTTTTGATATTACTCCGGCTAAATATATTACAGGTATAATTACTGAGAAAGGCGTGTTTAAACCTGATGAGATAATGCGGACATTCAATTAATAATGGGAATTAAGGAGTGAAGCTTATCGATTTTCAAAAAAACATATCACTTCAACCGATATTGGGATTGGTTTTAGTGTAGTTGGTATAATCCTCGTGCGAAGCACGGGGATATTTTCTATTAATTATTTCGAAGAGATTAATTTTGCCGGATAGGTGTATAATCAGGTTGCAAAGTCAAGAATTTCGAATATGGTTCTTCTCTGTGTTCGTAAAAAGAGTCATTACCCATTTTACCGACTCATTGGCGTAAAATACTTTATCCGGATTGGAAAACAGTTTTGCAAGAACTTTAAATATATTGTCTTGTCAATAAAAAGGGGAGGATTACCCTGTGCAAAGACATCATTTTAAAAAGACGGCTGGTTTAGACCTCAAATGGTCCTTCTCCGGGGAAAAAATGATAAAATCAAACCTGAGGTGATCGATTTTTTTTTTTAGACGATCAACTTAACCCTCAAATTCACGGTTTTGAAAATAAAATCGACAAAATCAGCCCTCAGTTTCCACTTTTGGAACAAAAAATAGCTTAAATAAGCTCTCAAACAGCTCTTTTTTTTTAAAAAGACGTTAAAATTAGACCTGAAGTGACTGATTTTTTTCTCCGGACGACAAACTTAATCTTCAAATTCACTTCTTCTTCAAAAAATAATGGTCAAAACACCCTTGATATAGTGGGTTTTAAATAATCACAAGAGCGACGAAGTCGATGATTAGTATGCGAAATTGAAAAGGCAAGAAATTTATAAAATTGAGAAGGTGAAAATTTGAAAAGGAGAGATAAGGATGCGAATTACATTTACACCCCAAATGACGATAAAAATAAATAACTCAGTGCCTTAGTGTCTCTGCGGTTGTAGTCTCTTATCTAAATTAACACAAGTGAAATAATTCCTGAATTTCATTAAAAAACTAACAAAAGTCATATAAAAATTTGATTTAAAAATAATACAGCTATATTTGTATCAAATTAAAAGCAGAAATTACCTTTTTTATAATGATTCAATTGTTCCTACATACAATTACTTCTACTACTACTACAACCCCTGTGGGGGTTCGAATCATTATATAACATCCGTCGCACATCCATATTGTATTTATTGCATTGTCATCGCATTGATGTGCATTCCTTAATTAATTCATCAAATATATTGTGAAACAGGGGATTTATTCCCTAATTAAAATTTGAACCAAATGAAAGTGTTGAAGTTTGGTGGTACTTCCATGGGAAGTGCAGAAAATATCCTTAAAGTAAAAGAAATAGTAAATCAGGCTAAATATGAAAACCCGGTGGTGGTTGTTTCTGCCATTGGCGGGATTACTGATTTATTATTGCAAGCAGGTAATGAGGCGCAACAAGGTAATGCTTATTTAAATACGTTGGAAATCATAAAAACCAAGCACTTTGCTGTTGTCGCCGAGTTATTTAGCGGGGATGAAAAAACTCGGGTTATTGGAGCGATTAGTTTTTTGTTTAAAGAATTAGCAGCCATTCTTAAAGGTGTTTCATTAACCGGAGAATTAACAGTTAAGAGTTATGATCAAATAATAAGTTTTGGTGAACGTACTTCTTCATTGATTTTTCACCATCTTCAATCGGGCTCAAAACTATATGATAGCCGGCAATTTATTAAAACACGTTATGAAGAAGGGCGACACATTGTTAAGCTGGATGAGAGTTACCGCCTGATTGGAGAAATTGATAAAAGCTTTTCCGGGGTTTCTGTGTTTTCCGGGTTTATTGCCAGTAATGAAATGAACCAAACAACCACTCTGGGAAGAGGAGGGTCTGATTATACCGCGGCCTTGTTAGCTGCTGGCCTAAAGGCCCAAGGTCTCGAAATATGGACCGATGTGGATGGTTTTATGAGTGCAGATCCCCGGGTGATTAATAATGCTTATACAATTGATCATCTGACCTATGCCGAAGCCATGGAATTATCGCATTTTGGGGCAAAAGTGATATATCCGCCAACCATTATGCCAGTGCTTCAGGCGAAAATACCGATTCAAATAAAAAATACCTTTAATTCGAAAGCTCCTGGTACTTTAATTGATCACCACGTCTTGAATGGACGAAAGAGCAGGATCAAGGGAATTAGCTCCATTCGTCATATTTCACTGTTAACCTTGCAAGGAGCGGGAATGATTGGTATTTCAGGCATTTCAATGCGATTATTCAAAGCATTGGCCGATTTATATATCAATGTCATTCTAATATCCCAGGCCTCTTCGGAGAATAGCATTACGATCGCTATTGAGAGCTGTGTGGCAAAAAAGGCTGCCCGGGCAATTAATGGGGAATTTGCCAATGAGATACAGGCCCGGCAGGTGAATGAAGTACTAATTGAAAACAATCTTGCGGTAATTGCCATTGTAGGCGAGAAAATGAAACGTACCAGTGGTGTTGCAGGGCGGTTGTTCAGATGTCTCGGGGTGGAAGGAATTAATTTATATGCCATTGCCCAGGGGGCTTCGGAGCTGAATATTTCATTTGTCATTAAAGAAAGTGATATCCGAAAAGCCATTAATGTGATACATGAAACGTTCTTCCTTTCCGATTTTAAAGTGATTAACCTATACCTGACAGGAACCGGCGTTGTGGGAAAGAAACTAATGGATAAGTTAAAAGCACATGCACCTAACTTGCGTCAAAATAAAAAGATAGTAGTTCGGCTTGTGGGTATTGCCAACTCACGTAAAATGTACTATTCAACTGATGGTATTCCTTTTGAGAATGCCATAGAATACCTGGAAGTTGGACAAAAATCAGATATGTTTCAATTTAAAGAGGCAATAGTTAGGAATAACCTGGTAAATAGTGTCTTTGTAGATTGTACAGCGAGCGAAAAAATTGCCGATTACTACCTTTCGCTGTTAAAGGAAAATGTTTCGGTGGTTACTGCTAATAAAATAGCCAGTTCTTCGAGCTATAAAAATTATTCGGAACTGAAAAATACGGCTTATGATCATGGAATTAAATATCTGTTTGAAACAAATGTGGGGGCGGGGTTACCTATTATCGGGCCGATTAATGATTTGGTAAACAGCGGTGATCGCATTATTAAACTGGAAGCTGTTTTATCGGGAACCTTAAACTACATCTGCAACCAGGTATCGGCAGACAAATCGTTGTCTCAGGTAATAATGGATGCCCGGGAAAAGGGTTATTCCGAACCCGATCCGCGGATCGATTTAAGCGGAAAGGATGTTATTCGGAAGATACTCATTTTAGCCAGGGAGTCAGGTTATGAAATAGAACAGGGCGATATTGAGTATGAACCGTTTGTTCCTCAAACTGTCTTGGATAGTCCCTCTTATGATGATTTTATTGAAAAAGTAAGGCAATATGATGAGACTTTTGAAAAGAGACGACTGGAAGTAGAGCAGAGGGGCAGTAAATTGCGGTATGTAGCCGCACTGGAGAATGGCAGAGCTTTCATTGAATTTAAAGAGGTGGATCAATCTCATCCTCTATTCCATCTGGAGGATACTAATAATATGGTGTTAATATGGTCCGATAATTATTTCGATCATCCAATGTCCATAAAAGGATATGGAGCAGGGGCAGACGTGACCGCTGCCGGTGTATTTGCCGATATTATAAAGACTGCTAACGTTTAACAGGTCTGTTTTTATTACTATTCTCAAAATATTGGGGTGGTGAGTTTTTAAAGCGCTAAAAATAAATCAGATGAGAATAGGTCTCATGTCTATTATCTGTTAACAGTTTGATATTTAAAAACACATTCTAGGAAACGAACCATGAGAGATCTTTTTTTACAAAGGAGGATGATTAAAATGAAGATCCTTGTGTCTCAGTGTTTACAGTCTATTATCTCTTATCTATAAATCTATTATCTAAATCTAAATTCATGAAATATATCGTAATACTTGCCGATGGTTTAGCAGATGAGCCCATTGAAGCTTTAGGTAATAAAACACCTGTGATGGTCGCTCATACACCCAATATCGATCATTTATGTGCCATGTCTCAAACAGGTATGGTTAAAACGGTTCCCGATTCATTACATCCCGGTAGCGAAGTCGCAAATATGGGCATTATGGGCTATGATGCCGAGAAATACTATCAGGGGCGGGGTGTTTTAGAAGCTGCGGCATTGAGAATAACCATGGAACCAGGTGATTTGGTTTTCAGGTGTAATTTGGTGACGGTTGAAGATGAAAGGTTGTTAAATCATAGTGCCGGGCACATTTCTACAGAAGAGGCCAAAGAGTTGATTGAAGCCCTTAATGAACAATTGGGCAGTGAGCGGGTGATATTTCATCCCGGGGTAAGCTACCGGCATGTGTTGGTTGTAAAAAATGGGATAAATAATATTGAGTGTACGCCTCCACATGATGTTCCCGGATCAAAAATTAAGGGCATTATGCCTCATTGTGTTGGAGATTCAGAGACCACACAACTGATTTCGCAGTTAATGCTGGCTTCCAGGGACGTTATAGAGAGTCATCCGGTCAATAAAAACAGAAGAGAGCGGGGGTTATCTATGGGAAACATGATCTGGCCATGGTCGCCGGGCTATTTTCCGGTTATGCCAACGTTAAATGAACTTTATGGTATAAAAAAAGGTGGTGTTATATCGGCAGTTGATTTAATTCATGGATTAGGGCGGTTCAGTGGCATGGATTCCATTTATGTATCCGGTGCCACAGGGTTGTATAATACCAACTATTCAGGTAAAGCGGAAGCTGCCCTTGAGCATTTAAAATCGAAAGAATATATCTATTTACATGTGGAAGCTCCTGATGAAGCAGGTCATGAAGGGGATGTGCAGTTGAAGATTAGAACCATTGAAGATATTGATGCTAAAATTGTAGGACCCATATTACAGAATGCGGCCCATGATACAACCATTGCTTTTTTACCTGATCACCCCACACCGTGCAACCTGCGTACTCACACCCGGAATGCAGTACCATTTATGATTTATCGTCCCGGTAGCAAAGGAGATGCGGTGAAGCAGTATAACGAAGTGTCGGTTCAAAAGGGAGCATTTGGTACGATCAAAGGTTCAGATTTCATGAAATTATTACTCAATCATTAAACGTTATTCGGATGTTATTTTATAGTACTCAAAATAAGGAAAACAGGTCTCCAATCAAGGAAGCGGTATTGAAAGGCCTGGCTGATGATAATGGACTCTATATGCCTGAGTTTATCCCTTTATTACCGGCAAGTTTTATTAATCATTTATCGGAGTATTCTCTGCCACAAATAGGGTATGCCGTATTAAAAAACTTTTTTTGCCCTGAAATCAGTGAGGCGGCATTAAAGTCAATAGTTGAAGAGGTGTTTGATTTTCCTATTCCGGTAAAACAAGTTACCGATCAGATTTCAGTGTTGGAGCTGTTTCATGGTCCCACTATGGCTTTCAAAGATGTTGGAGCCAGGTTTCTGGCGCGTGTATTATCTCAATTTACTAAAGGAGTAGAAAAAGAAATTACCGTACTGGTGGCCACTTCTGGTGATACCGGAAGCGCTGTGGCCAATGGCTTTCTTGATGTGCCGGGAATACGGGTAGTTGTTCTTTATCCCAAAGGAATGGTAAGTGAAGTGCAGGAAAAACAGTTTACTACATTGGGGAAAAATATTACAGCTATAGAAGTTGATGGGACCTTTGATGACTGCCAGGCCATGGTGAAAGAGGCCTTTCTGGATAAGACTCTTAGAAGCGAAATCATTTTAACTTCAGCCAATTCCATAAATCTGGCCAGGCTACTACCTCAAGCAGTTTATTATTTCCATGCCTTTGCCCAAATAGCAAAAGAACAACAACAGGATACTGTCATAGCAGTACCAAGTGGTAACTTCGGGAATCTGGCAGCCGGCATATTGTCCAAGTCCATGGGGCTTCCTGTACAATCGTTTATTGCTGCAACGAATGTTAACGATGTTGTTCCCCAATACCTGAAGTCAGGTAAATTGGAACCCCGGCCATCTGTTTCTACTGTGGCGAATGCCATGGATGTGGGAAATCCAAGCAATTTTGTGCGTATTCAACAATTATTTAATAATAATTGGTCGGAAATCAGCCAGTCGATAACCGGTTTAGCTTATACAGATAAGCAGATTCGTGCAACCATCAAACGGGTCTTTGCAGCTACTGGTTATATTTTGGATCCTCATGGGGCGACCGCTTTTTCGGGTTTGGAACAAAGGCTGGGAAAAGGGGAGAAGGGTCTGTTTCTGGCGACCGCCCATCCGGCTAAATTCCCGGAAGTGGTGGAACAAGAAATAGGCGTCAGGCTTGAAATACCTCATAATTTGGTTAAATTTCAATCGGGCCGAAAACAAACTGTAGAGATGCATGCAAGTAGCAATCAGTTAAAGAATTATTTGCTTACTTAAGTTTTTTAACTTTTTAGATCTTTTAAAAGTGGGTAACAATTTTTTTTTATTCTTTTCAAAAAAAGCTATTTTTACCAGCGGTTGAAGAGAATTAGTGAATCTTTAAAAGCAAAAAGGTATTATTATGAAGTATTTAGCGACACTATCCTTTCTATTGATTTTTTTTACAGGAGTAACTTTTGCTCAGGATAAAACTGCAGCAGAACTGAAGAATGAAGGGAATGAGGCTCTTAGAAGTAAGAATTACAAGCAGGCATTAACTTTGTATGAACAAGCCATAGACGTTTGGGCAGAAGGTGAAGAGATGGATGCGGCCATGATTTACAATACTGCAAATTGTGCTCGAAAACTAAAAAACTTTGATAAAGCTCTAAAGTATTATACGCAATCTAAAGAGCTTAATTATAAGAGCGATATTTCTACTTATTACATTGCATACTCTTTGAAAAATCAGGATAAAGAGGAGGAGATGGAAAAAGTATTGATGAAAGGTCTTGAAGAGTTTCCTACCAGCAAATATATTAAGCATATGAAGAAAATGCTGGTAACGTATTATTTGAAATTAGGTTCAGAGCCTTATAATGCAGCTGGGCAAATTTTAGGTACTGCAGCTACAGCAGATCCTTCTCAATACGATGCCATTACTGCAAAGGCAAATGCGAAGTTTGAAGAAGCAAAGCCATTCTTTGCAAAAGCATTGGAAGTAGATCCTACCAATGAAAATGCAAAGCAATCTTTAGCAGAAATTAATGACCGTTTAAGCGGAAAGAAATAAACCAATAATGAATAAAAAAAAGCCGGGACTCTAGTGAGTTCCGGCTTTTTTTGTGTCTTAGTAAAAAAGGAAACCTTACTATTTAATGAGATGATGTTCCTATTAACTCAATAGGAAACTCCCTAAAAACAAGAATTCATGAAAAAATTATTGTTTGTTTTATTTGTCTTAGGCTTTTTTACGGCTAAGGGACAAAATCCCGACGTCATAAAAAGTGATGCAATAATACAAGAAGGTCGGATGCAATATTTAAAGGCCGCGGAATTATATGCGGAGGCAGCTAAAGTATACCAATCCACTCAAGTAACGGATACGTTTTGTGTCTATAAAGCGGGGCAGAATTATGTGCGTGCAAAAAAATATAGCACAGGTTTGACATACTTGCAACAGGCAGAATCTCTACATTTCTCCGATGAAACAATGTATTTGTCTTTAGCAGATGTCTATTCCGGTTTGAAGAAATATCAGGATGCTGAAAATATGCTTTCAAAAGGAATGGAGACTTATCCTGCATTAAAAGCGGATTACACAAAGAAAATGGCTTTTCTTTTGTATAATTCCAAGCAATATAAAAATGCAGTCCATACGCTAGAGGAGGCATTGGGAGTTTATCCTCGGGATATAACGCTTCTTTACCTGAAAGGATCTTCTTTGGAACGATTAAATCAATATGAGGGAGCAAGTAAAGTATTTGAGGAAGTTTTAAAGCTCAATCCTAATCACAAGAAGTCAATTACCAAACTTGGTGTTGTGTTTTTTAAGCAAACAGATGCAATATACATTCAGGAAACAAAACGTTATGAAAATTTGAAAAATCCATCACGTATTGATTATCACAATTCAGTTAAAAAGCTGGAAACAATTAGTAGAGGATATGAAAAAGCTATTCCATATCTGGAAAAAGCGTATGCCTTAAATGGGAAAAATAAACAAATTATTAGTTGTTTATATGTAGCATATCGCAGATTAAAAATGGAGGAGAAGGCTGTCGAAATGAAATTACTTTTAGAATAAATAGTCAAAGAAAAAAGTCGGAATAAAATTCCGACTTTTTGATCTATGTAATTAATTACTTTCTTCAGGTTTTGTTTTGCCTTCAACCGACATCACAATCTTTTCGGTCTTATCATCAAAATCTACCTTAATAATATCTCCTTCTGAAACACTTGCCTGAATAATAACTTCAGCCATTTCATCTTCAAGATATTTTTGAATGGCTCTTTTCAATGGTCGAGCTCCATACTGTACATCATAACCTTTGGTGGCAATAAAATCTTTTGCTTTATCCGTCAAGTTTAAGGTGTATCCTAAGGCCTCAACGCGTTCGTATAAACCTTTAAGTTCTATATCGATGATTTTGTGAATGTCCTCTTTGTTAAGACTGTTGAATACAACAACATCATCGATACGATTTAGGAATTCGGGAGCAAACGCTTTCTTGAGTGCTTTTTCAATGACACCTTTGGCATATTCATGATCGGTTTCTCTATTGGGAGTAGAAAAGCCAACTCCACGACCAAAATCTTTAAGCTCACGCGTACCAATATTGGATGTCATGATTATGATGGTATTTTTGAAGTCAACTCTACGTCCCAGACTATCGGTTAACCTACCTTCATCGAGTACCTGCAATAAAAGATTAAAAACATCTGGGTGTGCTTTCTCAATTTCATCCAGCAATACTACCGCATAAGGACGACGGCGTACTTTTTCTGTTAATTGTCCACCTTCTTCATATCCAACATATCCAGGAGGAGCTCCAACCAGTCTTGATACGGAAAATTTCTCCATGTATTCACTCATATCAATTCGGATTAATGCTTCGGTGGTATCAAATAAGTATTTTGCTAATACCTTTGCCAGATGTGTTTTTCCAACCCCTGTAGGGCCTAGAAATACGAAGGAGCCAATCGGACGGTTAGGATCTTTCAGTCCGGCGCGATTTCGTTGAATGGATTTAACGATTTTTTTAATTGCTTCGTCTTGTCCTATGACGCTTCCGTTTAACTCTTTGCCCATTTGTAATAATCGGAATCCTTCAGCCTGAGCAACACGTTGTACAGGGATGCCAGTCATCATTGCTACAACTTCTGCAACTTTTTCTTCGTCAACAGTTTCTCTGTGTTGTTGAAGCTCTTCTTCCCATTTATTTTTCGCAGTGTCTAGTTCTTCTAATAAACCTTTTTCTTTATCTCTGAAACTAGCAGCTAATTCGAAATTTTGGGCCTTTACTGCTTTAATTTTGTTCTCTTTTGTCTCTTCAATCTCTTTTTCTACATTCAGAATGGTTTCCGGTACCACAATATTGGAAATATGCACACGGGAACCTGCTTCATCTAATGCATCAATGGCTTTATCCGGCAGGTGTCGGTCGGTAATATATCTTTCTGTAAGTTTTACGCAAGCCGTTATAGCTTCATGCGTATAGTTTACATTGTGATGATCTTCGTATTTTTCTTTAATATTATTTAGAATTTCAACCGTCTCATCCAGAGAAGTAGGTTCAATCATTACTTTTTGAAACCTTCTTTCAAGTGCTCCATCTTTTTCAATGTGTTGGCGGTATTCATCCAAAGTTGTAGCACCAATACATTGAATTTCACCTCGTGCCAGGGCCGGTTTTAGCATATTGGCGGCATCTAAAGAACCCGTAGCCCCACCAGCTCCTACAATCGTATGAATTTCATCGATAAATAAGATGATGTTAGGATTTCGGCTTAATTCATTTAGAATGGCCTTCATCCGCTCTTCAAATTGTCCTCTGTATTTAGTTCCGGCTACAATCGACGCTAAATCAAGTGTTACCACTCGCTTGTCAAACAAAACTCTGGAAACTTTTTTCTCAACAATTCGAATAGCAAGGCCTTCAGCAATAGCAGATTTACCAACACCAGGCTCTCCAATCAATATCGGATTATTCTTTTTTCTACGGCTTAATATTTGTGCTAATCGTTCTATTTCTCTTTCCCGGCCAACGATTGGGTCCAGGCGTCCCTCCTCAGCTGCTTTGGTAATATCAATACCAAAATTGTCTAAAACTGGAGTTTCTGATCCTGTTTTGGCGGTTGATTTACTGCCTTCGGTACCTCCTCCTGATGATGAAAATGGGCCATCCTGATCGTCGTCCTCAGGATATTCAGCCTTAGCCATTGGCTTGGCTTGCTGCTCCATCAGTTGTCTGATTCGTTGATATTGAATGTTTTCTTCTGCCATAATTTCCCAAATTATACTACTTTTTTCCTTTAATAAAGCTAATAACAAATGCCCCGTATTAATTTGATCACTTTTTAGTGCTCTTGCTTCTAAATGCACTAGTTTAAGTACTCGTTCAGCAGATTTTAAAAGGGGCAAATTATCTGAATTATGAGGTTTTTCTGCTTTTAATTCTTTTTCAATAGCTGTTTTTATTTTGAAAAAATCAACATTTAGTTGTTCTAGAATTTCAATAGCGGTTCCTTCACCATCGCGTAAAATTCCAAGCATAATATGCTCAGGGGAAATAAAATGATTTCCCAATCTCTCCGCTTCTTCTTTGCTGTATGAAATGACGTCCCTTATTCGGGGAGAAAAATTCAAATCCATATTACTAATTGATGCATTTTAATTTGTTGTATTAACAAATTTGTTATGTTTTTGGTTTCTTTAAGTTCTGAAATTAGTAAATTCCTTTACAATTTTCAAAATTAGCACAAAAACTATTAATGCCTACAATCCTTCGTAATTGTTGATAAATTGTATGCTCTTTCCTTTTTGGATTAGGGGGATATTAGTTAAATTAGTGCGTTCAAAAAATGGCTGGTTTTAAGCCATTTTTTATTGTTTTCGTCAACTAAAAAAAATCAAGCATAAATGGCTGAAGGAGAGAAAATAATAAAAATAAACATTGAAGATGAAATGAAATCTGCCTACATCGATTATTCGATGTCGGTAATCGTATCACGTGCATTGCCTGATGTACGCGATGGATTTAAGCCTGTTCACAGGCGGGTTTTGTATGGAATGAGTGAATTGGGAGTAGCTTCAAACAAACCCTATAAAAAATCCGCGAGAATTGTAGGGGAGGTTTTAGGTAAGTTTCACCCTCATGGTGACTCTTCTGTTTATTTTGCCATGGTGAGAATGGCTCAGGATTGGTCTTTAAGATATCCGTTAATTGATGGCCAAGGAAACTTCGGATCAGTAGATGGTGATAGTCCGGCAGCTATGCGTTACACAGAAGCCCGACTGGGAAAGTTGGCCGAAGAGATGTTGGTAGACATTGATAAAAACACTGTAGATTATCAACTAAACTTTGATGATTCATTAAAAGAGCCAACAGTCCTTCCTACACGTATCCCTAACTTATTAGTGAATGGTGCTTCAGGTATTGCAGTTGGTATGGCAACCAATATGCCTCCGCACAACTTAAATGATTCAATTGACGCCATCATTTCATATATTGATAATCCGGAAATAGAAAATGATGGACTTATTCAGTATATCAAGGCGCCAGATTTCCCTACCGGTGGAATTATTTACGGCTATCAGGGTGTTAAAGAAGCCTATGATACAGGCCGGGGAAGAGTAATAATTCGAGCCAAAACAGACATTGAAACAGAAGCCAACGGTCGAGAAAAAATAATTATCACTGAGATACCTTACCTGGTAAATAAAGCAGAGCTGATCATTAAAATTGCAGACCTTGTTAATGAAAAGAAAATTGAAGGTATTACCAATGTAAATGATGAATCTGACCGGCAGGGAATGCGCATAGTGGTAGATCTTAAAAAAGATGCTATAGCTAATGTTGTATTAAATCACCTATTTAAATATACATCTCTGCAAACATCTTTTGGTGTTAATAATATAGCCTTAGTTAATGGACGGCCGCAATTATTAAACCTGAAAGGAATAGTTAAGTGTTTTGTAGAGCATAGGCATGAGGTAGTTACTCGAAGAACACAGTTTGAGTTGGAACAAGCTGAAAAGCGTGCTCATATTCTGGAAGGGTTAATTATTGCCAGTGATCATATAGACGAGGTTATCAAGATAATTCGTGGTGCTCAAACTCCAGATGAAGCCCGTGAGACATTAATAGCACGGTTCGATCTGTCAGAGATTCAAGCCCGGGCGATTGTAGATATGCGTTTGCGTCAACTTACTGGCCTGGAGCAAGATAAATTACATGATGAATATGAAGCTCTATTGAAAGAAATCGCAAGATTTAAAGAGATCTTGGAGAATGTTCAATTAAGAATGAATATTATCAAAGATGAGCTCATAGAAGTAAAAGAGAAATATGGAGATAATCGCCGTACTGAAATAGTGTATAGTTCTGAAGAGTTTAATCCTGAAGATTTCTATGCAGATGAAGAGATGATTATCACAGTTTCGCATTTAGGATACATTAAACGTACACCATTAGCAGAATTTAAAACTCAGCACCGGGGAGGTATTGGATCCAAAGGATCAACCACTAGAGATGAGGACTTCATTGAGCATATTTATCCTGCATCTATGCATAATACGATGTTGTTCTTTACTAAGAAGGGTAGATGTTTCTGGTTAAAAGTATATGAAATTCCTGAAGGTTCAAAGAACTCCAAAGGAAGAGCCATTCAAAATCTGCTAAACATTGATTCGGATGATCAGGTAAAAGCATTTATTAAGGTTATGCGATTAAATGATGAAGATTATACAACTAGTCATTATCTCATAATGGGAACGAAGCGAGGAATTATTAAAAAATCCTTATTAAAAGATTATTCCCGTCCTCGTCAAAATGGTGTGAACGCTATTACCATTAAAGACAATGATGAATTACTTGAAGCTCGATTGACCAATGGAAATGCTGAGATATTGATGGCTACTCTTACAGGTAGAGCTATTCGATTTAATGAGCAACAAGTAAGGTGTATTGGTCGTACCGGATCCGGAGTCAGAGGTATAAGCATGGACAACTCAAAGGATGAAGTTGTTGGAATGATATGTGTAACCAGTGAGCATGAGGATGTCTTGGTTATTTCTGAAAAAGGATATGGAAAACGTTCTAAGATCGAAGATTATCGGGTCACTAACCGTGGGGGTAAAGGTGTTAAAACGATGAAGATAAGCGATAAAACAGGCGCTTTGATTTCTATAAAAAATGTGACTGATGAGAATGATTTGATGATTATCAACCGTTCGGGAATTGCCATCAGATTAGCAGTGGAGAGTATGCGCGTAACAGGTAGAGCAACGCAGGGCGTACGTCTTATTAATCTTTCGAAAAAACAAGATGAGATAGCTTCAGTAGCGAAGGTTAATACGGAGCATAATCTCGATGAGGAATTGCCAGAAGGAGAAGGACCGGTAGATGAAAATCCCTCAGAACAAATGAATGATTGATAATAATTGTATATTTACGCCAAAATCACTTTATAAAACACTTTAAAATGAAAAGACTAGCACTATTTGTAATTGCTATGATGACCGTTACAGCAGGATTTGCTCAAAAGGGGAAAGTATCTGCAGCTGATACGTATCTAAGTGGCAATGATCTAGACGCTGCGAAGAAAGCAATTGATGCTGCAATGGAGAATGAAAAGTCCATGAATTGGCCAAAGACTTATATAACTGCAGCAAAAGTTTATACTGAATTGTATAAAAATGATAAAGATGACGAAGGAGTCATGAAGGCTTATGATTTTTATACAAAGGCGATAGAATTAGATAAAAAAGGAAATGCAAAAGGGAAACAGAAAAATAAGTATCAAAAAGAGATAAAATTTGCGTTGACCTTTTTTAAAGGAGATTTAACTAATGCCGCTATTGATGCTTTCAACTCGGATAGTTACGTTCCTGCTTTAAATGCTTTTGAAGGTGTGATTAATATCAGCGCAATGGATATGTTTAAGGAAGAAGCTGCTGGTGTTGATACGGCAATCGTTTACAATTGCGCGTTAGCGGCTTATAATGCAGAAAAGTGGGAAGCTGCCGAAAAATACTTTGATCAATCCATTGATTTGAAGTATGGAGGGGGAGATGCTGTTTTGTTGTTGAATCAGGTTTATTCTAATACTGAGGATTCGTTAAAAATGGGTGAAAACTTAAAAAGAGGTTTTGAAGTTTATCCGGATGACGAACGCATATTAACTTCATTGATTCAGTTTTATTTAAGTTCTAAGCAAAATGAGGCCGCTTTAGAATATTTGAATACAGCGATTGAAAAAGATCCTGAGAATTCATCTTTCTATTATGCCAGAGGTGTGTTGTATGAATCAACAGATACTGAAAAGGCAATTGAAAACTATGAAAAGAGTCTTGAAATTGATGGTAAGTTATTCAATTCATTATTTAATCTGGGTGTAATCTATTACAATAAAGGAGTTGAGCAGACAAATATTGCCAATGAAAAAACAGATTATAAAGATTTTGAGACTGCCAAAAAAGTGGCTGATGGATTTTTTGAACAAGCATTGCCATATATGGAGAAAGCACTTGAATCTGAACCAACAAATGCAGATGTTCTGGAAAGCTTGAAGGGATTGTATTATCGTTTTGAAAGAATGGATAAGTACAATGAAATTAAAGCAAAAATAGAATCATTAGGAAGTAATTAGTATAAAAAAAGAACCGGTTGTATGCCGGTTCTTTTTTCATATATATGATACACATAATATCAATTCTAAGACTCGAATATCACATGTTTTAAACTGCTCAAAATTTTACTATTGCATTTAAAATCAATTCATATTGAACTATTTTCATATTTAAAGTTAAAGAATAGTTTATCTCCGGTTTTTGTGTCCCTTATACTTGTTGACCTTCATTTTTTTCCCCCTAATCGCAGTGGTGGCAATATTTATAACGGCGATGACCAACAATATTAGTTTGGGAATATTTTTCCATAGCAACTGAAGCTTAAAACCTGCTCTTTTAAAAATAAGGAGCAGATTGGCCAGCTAGTTGAAATGCGTGTTTTCAGCCTCTTTTGGTTGTTTATTTCAGGGAGTTCTGGCGTTGTTTGCCGAAATGTAGAAATAATCAAGCCAGCTTGATTAAAATCTTCTATCCATTGCAAACAACTTTACCCCTGAATGAACACTGGTACCATTTTCAAATGTAATCGTAATTGAATCGTTCTATTTCAATATAATTCTAGTATTATTATTTTGAATATTAATGATTTAAATTTGATGATAAAAGTGGCTATTTTGGTAATGATCAATAAAAAAGCGATTTTCATTTTTCAGAAAATCGCTTAATTTGAGAACAAATAATGAAAATCTGTTATTCTAGAATAATTTCATCTACGAAAAGCCAAACATCAGATCCTGCAGCATTGTGCCATTTTGGTGCTTGCCCTTGATTTTTAACCTCAATTTTAAAAAATCTAGCTCTAGTGTGGTTTAAATTTAATTCAAAATCTACAATTTGAGATTTTTCTTTTAATGGTAGCTCATTAGTTGTCTTTGCAATATGATTAAACGTTTTACCATCATTCGAAGCCCAAACATTTATTTCCTTTGGTAAGAAAATCCATGAATCCACATTATGCAAACAACCAACAAGTACTTTATTAATCTCTTCAATTTGATTTAAATCGTATACGATCTCAAGATTATTTCCTTCATATCCTAACCATTTCTTATCATTAAAGTTCTTTGATCCTCTTAAGCAATTGTTCAATGTATATTTGCCTGAACCTGGAAATTTTTCACTATAAGGGCATAGATATTTGATGCTTTTTGCTATCCCCTTATGCATCTTTATATCTTTTACAACTAAGTCCCCTTTGGGTTGATTTTCTTCATAAACTTGGGCCTTAATTTCAGTAGATTCATCAAGAACAAAAGGTTTTTCATACATGATAGAGGTCTGATTAGGAATAGTTCCATCCAAGGTGTAATAAATGTCTTTTCCTGGAGCCTCTGTTTTTAATTCAATTTTAACTTTTTTTGAAGTTTCATCAAATTGGGTGTCGAATTCAACGGTATAAATACTTTTTGCGTAATTTATTCCTTGTATATCATATACTTTGAAATGATTTTCAAGTCGTTGAATAAAATTACTCCAATTTCTTTTTTGAAGCGGTGACCACAAAGCTTCGGAAATGGCTGCCATACGTGGAAATGTCATATAATACATATGATTGGCAACAGGAACATGTTCCGTCCATAGATTCCCTTGCCCACCTAAAATATGCAGGGCTTCTTCATCTGTTAATTCGTCGGGAACTGGATTAAATGAATAAGTTTTGTGTAATGGAATATATCCATTAAAGGCTTCTGGCTCCATGTTCATAGGTCCCTGGTAATAATCAAGATAGCAATGCGAAGTAGGTGTCATTACAACATCATGTCCCATCATAGCAGCTTCAATCCCACCTTCAAAACCTCTCCAACTCATAACTGTTGCACCTGGAGCTAATCCTCCTTCTAAAATCTCATCCCAACCTAAAAGGATTCGTCCATTATCGCTAATAAAGCGTTCAATTCTTTTAATGAAATAGCTTTGAAGTTCATGTTCGTTAGTAAGTTTTTCATTTTTAATCCTTGCTTGACAATTTGCACATTTTTTCCATTCTTTTTTATTTGCCTCATCTCCCCCAATATGAATATACTTTGATGGAAATAAGCTCATTACTTCAGTTAGCACATCTTCAAGAAAAGCAAAAGTTTCTTCTTTTCCTGCACAATAAATATCTGTTATGGGCCATATTCCACCTGGAATTACCGAAAATGGACCATCAGTACATGAAAACTCCGGATATGCAGCAAGAGATGATGTTGTATGACCTGGCATTTCAATTTCAGGTACTACGGTAATGAACCGTTTACTTGCATATTTAACTACCTCCTTTATTTCTTCCTGTGTATAATATCCGCCATAAGTGGCATTTTCCCCTTGCTTTTGTAATGGCCGGGAATTCCATGGTAGATGTTCCCGATCAACACGCCATGCTCCAATTTTAGCCAATTTGGGATATTTCTTAATCTCAATACGCCACCCTTGATCGTCAACTAGATGCCAATGAAAGACATTTATTTTATGCTGGGCTAGTTGATCGATGAGTTTCAAAACTTCTTCTTTGGAATAAAAATGTCGTGATACATCGAGCATCATACCCCGCCATTTAAATTGAGGTTGATCTTCTATTTTCAATCCAGGTAGTTTAAATTGAAAATTATCATTTGTTTCTGGTGAAAAAACCTCTGCAGGACAGAGCTGAAGGATTGTTTGGAAGGCATAAAATACTCCATTGGGAGTTGATGCACTAATTTTGATTCTGTTTGCATCAATATCTAATTCATATCCCTCCTCTGGTAGATCTGATTTTAGCTGTATTTGAATTGTGTTCTTAGACGCTTCCTTTAATTCGTTAGCAATTGGTAATTCTTTTCCTGAAATTGATTTCATTCTTGATTGAAATACTTCTATTCCAGCTAAAAGTTGAGGACTATTTATTTGAATAGTTGTGTTAGCAGAAAAAGTGAATATTTCTTCATTTTGGACAATTTTTGCAGGAATTGGGATAATATTTAATTCCTTTTTTTTCAGAAATTTATCCGTACACCCAGTAGCCAAAATTAGAGCTAAAAAAAGTAACATTGTTTGATTTCTCATGATTAAAAATTTCTAATTCATCGGTAAAAATCAGAAATATTTAGAGATACGATAAATCAGGTATGTTCAATGATTCTAAAACATGTTCATTTGTAATTACGCAGACCATTCATACATAAACAATATTTCGAAATAACAAATACCTATTTCAAGATCTTATTTTTTTCGACGTGCTATTAGTTATTGAATCTGAGTATTCTATCCTTGATGGATTTTTACTTTTAGATATAGATTCCTTTGGTAATTCTTTAATATATGTACCTAAAAAAGTAGTCGTAATTCAATGTCGTTTAGTTAAGCCATTATCATAATCGTTTGTAATTCATTGAGTATAGCTTTTTTGGTTTCTTTTTCCTTTCAAATACCCTATTCGGTCTGATAAGTTCTCTGGTTCTATATACAATATCGTCAAAAGCATGAAAGGCCAA
>RHGE01000541.1 GCA_004296775.1 Marinilabiliaceae bacterium JC017 | reverse complement strand
CCCCGATTAACGTTGGACAGGAACCCTTGGTCTTCCGGCGAGGAGGCTTTTCACCCCCTTTATCGTTACTTACGTCAGCATTCGCACTTCTGATATCTCCAGCATACCTCTCGATACACCTTCGCAGACTTACAGAACGCTCCCCTACCACTCACGCTTAGCGTGAATCCGCGGCTTCGGTGCCTGGTTTGAGCCCCGTTACATCTTCCGCGCAGGCCGACTCGACTAGTGAGCTATTACGCTTTCTTTAAATGATGGCTGCTTCTAAGCCAACATCCTAGCTGTCTGAGCCTTCCCACATCGTTTCCCACTTAACCAGAACTTTGGGACCTTAGCCGGCGGTCTGGGTTGTTTCCCTCTTCACGACGGACGTTAGCACCCGCCGTGTGTCT
>RHGE01000540.1 GCA_004296775.1 Marinilabiliaceae bacterium JC017 | reverse complement strand
AGTGGAAAAACCAGCAAAACTGCGAACTCACTCCACTTTCCCCTCCTTTTTCAAAGGAGGGGTGGCTGGTTGGAGGGACGAGCAACCAGACGGGGTGGTTTTTAAAATCAAACCTCTTCGATTATTCACAAACCATCYCGATTTTTATTGCTTACTCAATAAAAATCACTCCTACTAAAACTTTTAGGAGGGGAAAATTACTGCGACTGGATTTGGTCTCTGGGTTTTCGGTTTGTAAGAAGATTTTGAGGGAGATGAAAAGTGGAAAAACCAGCAAAACTGCGAACTCACTCCACTTTCCCCTCCTTTTTCAAAGGAGGGGTGGCTGGTTGGAGGGACGAGCAACCAGACGGGGTGGTTTTTAAAATCAAACCTCTTCGATTATTCACAAA
>RHGE01000539.1 GCA_004296775.1 Marinilabiliaceae bacterium JC017 | reverse complement strand
TTTTTGGCATTGCCCCAAAAACGAAGCAAAAAACGCTAGTCAAATAAACGCTTCCACCCACCTCCTTGATGAATTTTTGCTAACCCACATGCCAGAATTCCCGCATTCATCTTCGTCGCGCCACCGCCGGCCCGCTTATTTTACCCCTCCTTATAATAATAACCTTGGGGTAATGCCGATAGATAATTAAAGACCAATTAAAAGCGAAGCGCATTAAGTGGGCATTTTAATTACTAATCGGTATGACCGGCTCCCCCGCTTCCCAACATCATGGTCCGACTCGTCATTTGGCTTTTTGTGTTATAGTGTCGATATATTCAAGGGCGACTTCGCGTTTGCCCCTGCTAGCATCGATTTGTAATCGGTACCTTGTTATATGATAGTCAGAGATG
>RHGE01000538.1 GCA_004296775.1 Marinilabiliaceae bacterium JC017 | reverse complement strand
AGCCTTGTTGGCTGCGACCAGTTCATCGTAGCTCATGTAAGAGTTGTCAGCCTTGCGCATTGCATCCATCAGGTTGCGGCAAGCTGCAATAATGGCGTTACCGATAACGACCTGAGAGCGGCTACCGCCGGCGGGTCCGCCGTTGGGGCAGTTGCGGGTATCGTTCATGACCAGATGAATCTGCTCAGGAGTGAGTCCGAGGGGACGCAGGGCTTCATGGGCAGTACCCAGACAACCGATGTCAGCACCCTGACCGTGGTCATGCCAGCAGTTGAAGAGGGTTACGGAACCGTCTTTGTTGAGTTCAATTTCAGACTCAGCTGTGTCAGGTCCGTCAAGGCCGGAACCGTATTCAGACTCAGCTGTGTCAGGTCCGTCAAGGCCGGAACCGTA
>RHGE01000537.1 GCA_004296775.1 Marinilabiliaceae bacterium JC017 | reverse complement strand
TTAATTTCAAAAAGGTTTGGATAAACGAAAATAAAGCGCTTATTTTGCACCCGCTTTTCGAACGAGAAAGCAGGCACAGCAAGGGATTGCGAAGTCAAAGAAGGCATGTTGAGAACCACTTTTTTGGAGGGTGTAGGTTTAAGTTTTAAACCATAAATTAGGCATCAAAAAAACTTCAAAAAAGATTAGGATTTAAACTAAAAATTTGCTTATCTTTGCAGCCGCTTCTRATGAGAGGCGCTATTAAAAAGCATTCATTTATTGAATACGATATAGAACAACGTTCTTTGAAGAAATTGGAAATGTACCTATAAACACGAGGTAAGAGTAAATCATCGAGTCACGGGAATAGTTTGAAAGATATTTAAAATTTTCTTTTACAACGAAGAGTTT
>RHGE01000534.1 GCA_004296775.1 Marinilabiliaceae bacterium JC017 | reverse complement strand
TACAAAATCCTTCAAATTGTATCTGATTAAACCCAGGTATTGTAGACATTCCCTCATTTCCATTCCGGAGCATTTTAAATTGCCTTTCCCACTTATCGAAAAACCCCACTATTGGATCATTCTTCATCGAATCATATGAATCGATCTAGCAATGATGGAATTTATATTCTGTTTACTGAATCACATGAAATTTTACCCAACTACATATAATATATGTATGTAATGTATGAAATACGTATGAATGGAGGAATAAAGAGAATTTTCTATTCAAATTGGAATTTGCAACAGATACAAACGAAAAGGAATTGATAAATGCCACTTAAACTTATGACGTTTTTTTATAGAATATAAAAACAAAAGCGATTCAATTTCTACCATTAATATGATATTACAA
>RHGE01000533.1 GCA_004296775.1 Marinilabiliaceae bacterium JC017 | reverse complement strand
TAACTGTTTGTGGTTATATATGTATGATATTATGGGTTTCCTTACGAAATCTGTAATGATATTATGATATTATGGATTCATTTGGATTCTATAATGAAACGTTATGATATTATGGGTCCCCTTACGGAGCCTATAATGTGTCTTATGATATGTTATGATATTATGGATTTCCCTCACGGAGTCCGTAATGATATGTTATGATATTATAGAGTTCCATACCGGAGTCTATAATGTACCCAAACGTGTTCTGGTTCTTTTTGTTATATGTAGTATATGTTGTTTTTTTGCTATATGTAGTATATGTTGTTCATTTCTCTTTACCCATACCTTCATATCTGCTTGCTGGGCCTTTGGCTCATCCCTTATTTCTTTTCTACCAGATGAATGTTGCGGGTGG
>RHGE01000058.1 GCA_004296775.1 Marinilabiliaceae bacterium JC017 | reverse complement strand
ATGAATGCGGGAATTCCGGCCAGTGGGTTAGCAAAAATTCATCAAGGAGGCGGGCGGAAGCGTTTATTTGACTAGAGTTTTTTGGTTCCTTTTTGGGGCGATGCCAAAAAGGRACTAGGGTCCGGGACAACGTCMCGATTAAAATACAGAGACTTCAAGTCTTGACATCCTAACAAAAGGTGAGTCAGAGATGGCCATTGCCCATATTGACGACTATACAACCCGATCCTACCGTTACCTTCAAATCAGAAAAGATAGAGATGCTTGTCACTACCTGAAAAGGTATACTCTTGAATATCTTAAGAACAAACTAATACACCTTGAACAACCCGCATTCAAGACAAAAGCACTAATCTCTGGGGATGAGACACTTTGCAAGTTTGTTATATGATAGACATTAGACCTACTTATATCAAACTCATTGGTAATTTCATAACACCTAGAATTATGAATTAAAATACAATATTCAATTTGAACAACATGTTGGTAAAAGTGGCGGCCTAAGCGCCTAATGTCCACTACCTTTTTATATTATTTCTATCTAATTAAATATCTGATCCACCCTCCGTCAGCCCAACACCAAACCATTTATTACCCATTCTCTGCTAACTGCTGGACGTTAGGACAGTCCCGGTTATCGGGATTCACTGCTAACTGCTAACTGTTAACCTCTTTTCAGCTTAAAACGAATACGCAACACACCTTCATCGAATGAAGAAGAACCAAACACAAACGAGCCCACTTCTTTGGTGTTTTCAACATGATCGCCAATGCAGGGGCAAGCATCGTAATCACCCACTTTCACAATACGAATCTCTTCTCCGGAAGCATCGGGTAATCTTTCCAGATCGAAATGCCGGGCTGCTTCAGCGCGCGTCATCATCTCCATTTCCACCGGCAGCTGCTGCGCCAACACCTCGTTAACCCTGGATTCCACCTCACGCTCTTCCGATTCGGTTAAAGCGCGCTGAAAACGATAATCACACTTCGATTTTTTACGCTCCAGGTGATTGGAAAAAGAGCGCTCACATCCGAACATCTTCACCATCGTTTGGTTCAAAACATGCTCGGCAGTATGCATATGCGGATCGTATTGCTTCATTTATATAAATATTTTTCAGACTCAAACTACATTGATAAGAGAGGACAACAACTCCTGTAACCGTATTCCATTACCCTCTCCTTTTTCTATCAACAGTTCGTTAATCTTTGATAATTAACTTAAAAACAGTTCGTACTTCTTTGCTCGTCAAAACTAGTAAAGATCAATAAATGTGCTTGATATAAATCAGTCTAAAGTCTAACGATCTATTTTCTATTTCGTCATCAGGAAATAACACCGGAACCAATAAGCTCGTCGCCATCATACCAGGCAGCAAACTGTCCGGAGGTGATTCCCCGCTGCGGTTTATCAAAGACTATATACATCCCATTTTCACGACAATAGAGTTTGGCATCCTGCAATGGCTGACGGTAACGAATACGTACTTTCAATCGACGTTCCTCACCCTGTTCCATCGTTAAATCAGGCCTGATCCAGTGCACCTCGCTACTCTTTATCCCCAGCACCCGCCGAAAAAGACCAGGATGCTCCAAACCCATTCCCATGTAAACCTGGTTATAGTTTACATCAATTCCAATCACAAATAATGGCTCAGGAAAACCTCCAATGTTCAAGCCCTTGCGTTGCCCTATGGTATAGAAATGTGCTCCGTTATGATCACCAATCTTTTTCCCGTATTTAGGATGGAACACATATGGTTTCGATAACTCTTCCAAATCGGCATCTGTGGGTTGCGCCACATAGACTTTATCCCAATCCCTTACAAAAAGCTCACTCTCCGGCGGAATCAGGAAAACACGTCCTTTTTTAGCAACCAGCTTTTGCTGGAGGAACACAGGCAAATCAACTTTGCCAACAAAACATATCCCCTGTGAATCTTTTTTATGGGCCGTCACCAGTTTCAATTCATTGGCAATACGCCGCACCTCCGGCTTAATGATATCCCCAATAGGAAACAAGGCTTTCTCTAATTGCTTCTGCGATAACTGGCAAAGGAAATAACTCTGATCTTTATTATCATCACTACCCGCCAGGAGACGATACACCGGCTTTCCATCCACTTCAATGGTCTCCTTGCGGCAATAATGCCCGGTTGCTACATAATCAGCTCCCAATTCAAGGGCCTTATCCATAAAAACATCAAACTTAACCTCTCGGTTACAAAGCACATCGGGATTTGGCGTTCGCCCCTTCTCATACTCTGCAAACATATAATCAACCACGCGTTCGCGGTATTCTTTGCTTAAATCCACCATGTGGAAAGGAATATCGAGCTTCATGGCTACCGCCTGTGCATCAAACTTATCATCCAACCATGGACAATCGGCCTTTAACACGCCGGTAGTATCGTGCCAGTTTTTCATAAACAAGCCGATCACTTCATAACCCTGTTGTTTCAACACATAGGCCGCCACACTGGAATCAACTCCTCCTGATAACCCAACGACCACTCGCTTTTTTTGCATCACTCTGTTTTCTTAGTTGTTTGAAGTTTTTAGCGCACAAAAATACCGTTTTTTAACGAGGTGAGAAAATAATACCGGATAGTCAGACAACACAAAATAACACTTCATCAATGTATCCAAATAATCAAACAGATCCCTGACACCTCAAGCCACATTTAAAATCATTATTATACTTACAACAAACCGAAGGCACATTAACTACAAATCATTCAGATAATGGATGATAACAGCTAAAAAACAAATTAAGATTCCAAAATTCATAAGGATCATAAAATTTTTAACAATTTTGCTTCATCTTTAAACATTATTTTTACAGCTCAATCCAGACAAATAAAAAACAACCTTCATTTATGATTTCAATAGATCGTTAGATTTTAGATAATAGACAAAACTCAGTGCCTTTGTGTCTCTGCGTTCACAATCTATTATCTAATTTTTAACCATGATAAAGAAAGCTTGACACAGCCGGATGATTTAAAAAACTCTGTGACTCCGTACCTCTGTGTTCACTGTCTATTTGCTATAATCTATTATCTATTTTTACCATGATAAAAAAAACTTAACAGGCCGAATGATTAAAACAAAAAACTCTGTGACTCCGTGCCTACTATATAACTCTTTTAATCACTGGTTATGTTACAGTCAAACCACCCCGATTTTCATTGCTTACTCAATGAAAATCACCCCTCCTAATTCTTTTAGGAGGGGAAAGAAGTGACCGGGCGAAAAGAAAATGAATTACGAGTATTTGAATCCTTTTAGTAGATGTGTCAAACAATCCTCTCTGCATACATTTGGATCTGCATGAGACCAAAGGTACTGGTAGCGTCAATTTAGAGTTATCTTACCTTTTGTTAGGATGTCAAGCCTAGAAAACTCTGTGTTCACTGTCTATTTGCTATAATCTATCAATCTATTATCTATTTTTACCATGATAAAAAAACTTAACAGGCCGGATGATTAAAACAAAAAACTCTGTGACTCCGTGCCTCTGTGTTCACTGTCTATTTGCCATAATCTATCAATCTATTATCTATTTTTACCATGATAAAAAAACTTAACAGGCCGGATGATTAAAACAAAAAACTCTGTGACTCCGTGCCTCTGTGTTCACTGTCTATTTTCTAAAATCTATTATCTAATTTTTAAACCGATGAAATTAACCATCACCTCACTGACAGTTCTGCTACTCCTTATAAGTTGCCAAAAGAACTATAATCCTGGTATCACGCAGAACGAATTACAAAAACACATTACCTACCTGGCATCCGATAGCCTTCAAGGCAGAAAACCGGGCACCTTAGGCGATTCCCTGGCTGCGGACTATATCCGTGCCCGTTTTAAAGAAGCCGGTTTAACCCTGTTGGCCCAAGATGGCTACCAGCCATTCGATGTGGTGACCGAAGTAAAAGCCGGAACCAATAACAACTTATCAATCGAAGAAGAAAAGCTATTGATGACAACTGGCTTTACACCATTGGGCTTCACAGGAAACAACACCGCCTCTGCAAAAGTTGTCTTTGCCGGCTTTGGTTTTCAAATTAATGAAGACTCTGTTCGATGGAATGATTATGCCAATGTGGACGCAACAGGTAAATGGGTGATGGCTTTTCGTATAGATCCCGACCTGGATAATCCACAAAGCCGCTTTGCCGCCTACAGTGACGATCGCTACAAAGTAATGACAGCAAATGACAACGGTGCAGCCGGCCTGTTGCTGGTAAACACAACCGACTATGACAAAAAAGACGGCCTGGAGAAATTACGTTTTGACCAAAGTATCTCAACGGCCCCAATCCCTGTTATTCAAATCACACGCCAAATAGCCAATAGAATTTTGGCAGGCTCCGGACAAACCATTGAAAAACTGGAGAAAAATCTCATCCAATCCAAACATCCCGCCTCCTTCCTGATCGATAAAACAGTAACAGGAAGCACCGATGTCTTTCAGCAGAAAGTGCCCACACGTAATGTAATAGCCATGGTCCAAGGAAAAAACCACCCGGATGAATACATTGTTGCCGGGGCCCATTTCGATCACCTGGGCATGGGCGGAAACGGCTCCCGATGCCCGGATACCGTGGCCGTACACAATGGAGCCGATGATAATGCCTCAGGGGTCGCTGCCCTCATTGAACTGGCTCAGCATATTGCTCATAATCCCCTTGACCGAAGCGTCGTATTCATGGCCTTTGGAGCCGAGGAGATGGGCCTGATTGGCTCAAAATACCAGACAGCTAATCCTGTTATTGACCTCAAGAAAATAAAAACCATGATCAACATGGACATGGTGGGACGTCTGGATTCGGCACAAAACCTAACCATTGGAGGTACCGGAACAGCTGCAGAAACCGATTCTTTAATAAATGGTGTATTATCGAATTATTCCTTTCATGTAAAAAAGAGCCCGGAAGGCACCGGCCCGTCAGACCAATCCTCCTTCTATGTGGAAGGTATTCCGGTTTTATTCATCACCACCGGGGTACACGATCAATATCATACCCCAGCAGATGATGTGGAACGAATTAATTTTCCCGGCACAGAACAAGTAACACGCCTGGTAGCAGACATCATGAAGAGCTATGGATCCGGTAACCAGACTTTGACATTTAAAGAGGCTGGCGCCAAACAAACCACCTCCTATCGACGACGCCTGAAAGTAACCCTTGGCATCATTCCCGATCACACCTCTGATGTAAAAGGATTAGGCATCGACGGTGTTCGCCCCGGTGGACCTGCAGCAAAAGCAGGCCTGTTAAAAGATGACATTATCATCGCCATTGACGGACGTGAAATATCCAATATATACGACTACATGTATCGACTAGCCAAATTCGAAAAAGGTCAACGCATATCGGTAGAAGTTCAGCGAGGAGATAAAAAAGAAATTTTTATTGTGGAGCTATAAATATAATTGACTGATGTTTCCCATGTCTTATAAAACACTAAAATTTTAAGTGCATGCAAAAAAACACCAGAGAAGCACTGGTTAATTATGCGTGAATTAAACGAATTCTTAACCCCGCCGTAGTTTCATGAGCTTTTCATTGAAAAGCAATTCGTATAATTCGATAAATTCGCGGTTGGCAAAACACTTGCAGAGCAAGCTTTATAGGTTTTAAATACATATGGGAAATGTCAGTCATTGATCATTAGACCATTTTAATTTCATATTAACAATGGTCTAATTTCCTGATTTTAATATTTAATCGATGAAAACAAGAAAAACAATAATCTGGATACTGGGTTTTTTAATCACCATTACGGCAGCCGTTTATCAGCGACTCACCGGCCCGACGCATCCATTCCGAACAACCGTTACCCTTAACGAACAGGGATACAAGTTAAAGTTTATCCGAAGCGGAGAGACCACTCCTGAAGATCCCGCACAACCAATTACACTGGAACTGCCCATTGCAGATAAAACAATAAATGCCTTGGTCTCTTTTCGCAAATTTCCGACCGATGCACCTTATACAACTGAACCATTCGAGCGCAAAGGTGACGTACTGATAGCTCAATTACCTCAACAACCCGCCGCAGGAAAAGTAGAATATTCGGTAACACTAACCGACGGCTCTGAAAAGATTAAAATCCCCACACAGGTGATTCGTTTTAAAGACCCGGTACCAACCATTTGGCTGGCACCTCACATTCTTACCATGTTTTTTGCCATGTTCCTGGCCAATGTCACCGGACTGATGGCGTTATTTAACCGGGGCAACTATGCACGCATGACCATCCTGACATCCGTCTTCTTTGCCATTGGTGGGCTATTTCTTGGACCTGTGGTACAAAAATATGCCTTCGGTGAATTCTGGACCGGCGTGCCATTTGGATGGGACCTGACCGATAACAAAACGCTCATTGCTGCCATCTTCTGGGCCATCGCCCTTTTTATGAACAAACAAAAACCGTCTCGCAGCTGGACCCTTATTGCCAGTATTGTAATGCTGGCTGTTTATGCCGTCCCTCACAGCATGTTTGGCTCAGAGCTGGATCATGAAACCGGAAAAGTAATACAGGGAATCATTTTACCCTATTTCGGGTAACAACAAGCAAGAATAGTCCGGCATTAATGGACCTTACTACTCATTAAAAAGCAGTTCATGCATCAATCATGAACGACTTTTACTAAAAAAATGCCACAAAATAGTACCATAAAAAAGCCGTCGTATTGTTGTTACGACGGCTTTTATTAAAGTATTATCTCAACCAGAAAAAATTATACATTAATCATCATTGGCATTAACAACATTAATTCCTGCTCGTTTTCACTGTTTTCGAAAGGTAAAAGAATACCCGCTCTCGATGGGTCAGAAAGCTCCATAACCACGTCACCTGAATCAATATTATCAAGAATCTCTACCAAGAAATTGGATTTAAAACCAATTTCCATCTCATCTCCCTCATACTGGCAACTCAACCGCTCAAAGGCAGAGATGGAGAAATCAATATCCTGGGCTGACACATTCATTTCATTGTTTTCTATCTTTAGCTTCACCAGGTTACTAGCCTGATTAGAGAACAACGACACCCGACCAAGGGTATTGAAAAACTCAACCCGATCGATGATTACTTTATTAGGACTAACCTGTGGTATTACTGCATTGTAACTTGGGTAATTACCCTCGACCAAACGACAAACCATTTTGTAGTTTGGCAGAATAAAGATGGAATTTCGATCATCAAACTCAATAACCACATCCCCTTCTTGTTTTGGCAGCACATTCTTCAACAAGCCGGCCGGTTTCTTAGGCAAAATAAAGGATGCACTAAAATCAGTTCGCGCATCAAATCGCTGGTACCGCACCAATTTATGAGAATCGGAGGCCACAAATGTCAGATTATCCGGTGACATCTCCACTAAAATACCATTCATTACAGGCCTCAATTCATCATCAGCAGTAGCAAAAAGCGTCTTATTGATCCCTGACTGCAACAAATCAACCCCCACTTGTAGACGAGACGCTTTATCCTGATCCACTTCAGGCAATTCAGGAAAATCCTCCCCGCTTTGCCCCACTACACTAAACTTTCCTTTCTCAGTAATAATATTAACAGCCATCGTCTCCATATCAATATCAAAATTCAATGGCTGTTCGGGAAATTTCTTTAATGTCTCCAACAGAATTTTTGAGGGTAAGGCAATGATACCTTCCCCCTCTGTATTCTCCAGATCCATAGAAGTAATCATCGTTACTTCAAGATCGGAAGCCGTTAGTACCAACTTATGGTCTTTGAGGTCAAATAAGAAGTTATCAAGGATAGGCACTGTGTTCTTGTTATTGATCACACGACTAATGGCCTGCAAATGCGACAACAATTCCGTACTGGAAACAACAAATTTCATTGGTATAATTATTTAAGTTTTATCAAATATATCAAAAAACAGGGTTTTAAACGTCTAAATATCACTCTCAAACCAACTGTTTCAATTTTCGAAGATACAAAAAAATGACTTGGTAGCAGAAACACTACTTTCAATAGTTTTCCATATCTTTTTAACAGATCCCTAATAAATTCGGTAACATAAACTTACCAAAACACCTGAGACAAAAATCAGCAAGTCAAAAAGGGCTAAACTAACGCGTAAACCGATAACGACGAATCCACATAAAAACAATCCCTCCCAAAACAATAATGAGAATGGGTAAAATCACATTTATCATTTTCCAGAAGAAAACCTGATTACTCAATTTTTCCTTATCCAACAAATGCAAGGTAAAACTCCTTGTTCTTAAATTCATCCATCCTTCATCGTCACAAAGATAATTAACCGCATTCAGGATAAACTGCTTGTTACCGAACGTTTGCTTGGTTACCTCATCATAACCCAACGGTAGTATCCGGGGGTTCGTATCTTTAAACCGCACTCCATTACGGATAATATCTCCATCAGCTACAACCAACATACGCGTTTCGACACTTTCCTCAAGCATCTCTCTATCGGAAGCCTGGTGTATCCCCTGAGGAATCGAACGGTGTTTAAACACCGAGGTGAATTTACCTCGCTGAGCCACGGCCACCGGTAAAAAAGAATGATTAAATGCTTCCTTCTTCGGCTTTTCATTAACCATGGCCAGACTGACCATCACAGGGACTTGATTCACTTTTGTGAAACGGGAAGTACGAAGCAAAACACTACGCTCAAGCGGCAAATTATTGCCGACCGTATCAATTGAACTCACAAACTCTGAACGCACAACATTTAAATTGCGAGACACCGCATGATCAACAGAAGGTATTAACAAAGGGCTAAACAACCAGGGTACCGGCACAAACTTAGGATTATTCCCTTTAACAGACACATTTACCGGAATCATCCCCGCCTGCACATCCTCTAATACCACCGGATTAATTCGCACGCCATAACGAAAAAACAGATCATCGAGATTCAACTCGGCAACCATCCCAACAGTTTGTATAGAATGCCTTAGACTATCAAGGGTTAGATTAACGGCATCCACCAGCCACATGATACGTCCGCCCCTCATCACATACTGATCCAGTATAAACTTATCTTTTTCACTAAATGACTTCTGAGGCTTGGCAACAATCAACGCTTTAAACGGATCAAGAATGGAAGGATCATTTCCAATGCGCCCTCGCTCTACCTGATAATATTGACTCAATGCTTCCGTTATATCCACCACATCAAGTTCATCCAGCTCGCCATGCCCTTCCAGGAAGGCAATACGCGGCTTTTCTGTCTGGGTTAGTTTCCGAAATGAATCAGCAAACTTATACTCTAATCCCTCAATGGATTTATTCAGGTTTTCAGAGCCCGAAACTCCCGGTAAATTCTCCAACAAATTAACAGGCACTTGCTTGTCTCCATATTGAACCATTGCATAAGGCAATACATACGATTGGGTTTTCCGGCCATCCTCACTGGTTTCAAAAACAGGCACAGCACTCAATCCCATCCCTTCTAATTTCTTTATAAGCGCCTTCTTCTCCCTGGTACTACTACTCGAAAGATCAACAAACTCATACTCCACCTTCTTGCCAGAATACACTATAAACTCATCCAACATTTCCCGGGTGGCATTAGAAAGCCGTTGAAAACCTACATTTAAATCCCCGGACAGATACACCTTCACATAAAGCTCCTGATCCAGTTCCTCCAGAAATGATTTTGTGGTTTGAGCTATGGTGAACCGTTTCTCAGAAGTCAGATCCAACCGAAAAAACCAATAGCCCGACAACAAATTAACCACTATAACAACGCCAACGACAACAAGAAGATGCACTAAACTTGATGTCCGTGTTTGCTTTTTATTCATCTTTATTTTTTTAATCCCTTTGGACCGCCGATTCTACCACTTTCGGCTATCTAAAACCACTTTTGTAAGATACAAGAATACCACTACCATCCCGGTGAAATAAACAAGATCACGAGAATCAACAACCCCGCGACTAATAGAACGATAATGAGCCTCAATCCCCAAGTTGACAATTCCATTTTGCCACGACTGCAAAGCTGGGATGGAAGCTAATGACTCAAAGCCAATGTAAAAAACAAAACAGAGTAGCACGGCCAATACAAAAGCCACAATCTGATTATCGGTCAATGAAGAAGTAAACACCCCTATGGCTACATATACAGCAGCCAAAAACAACAGCCCGATATAGGAGCCCCAGGTGCCACCAACATCAAGGTTGCCAACCGGATTCCCTAACCGGTATACCGAAAAATAATAGATCAATGTTGGTAATAAACTTAAAACCACTACCAATAACGTAGCGAAATATTTCGCTCCAACAATCTGTAATGCAGTAACCGGTCTTGTGAGCAGCAACTCCAGCGTACCAGACTTTTTCTCATCGGCAAATGCCCGCATCGTAACAGCCGGCACCAAAAACAGGTATATCCATGGGGCTAATTCAAAAAGCGGCTCTAAAGAGGCATAACCCGAAAATAAGATATTCATTTCCCCAGGTATCACCCATAAAAATAACCCCGTTGCCAGCAAAAAAACAACAATTACCAAATAACCGGTTAATGAACTAAAAAAAGTAGCAATCTCTTTTCTAAGAAGCGCAAACATATCATCTGATTTTTTAATCTTCCTTCAGAGCTTTTAAAATCAATTGAGCCGTTTTATAACTCGATCCTGGTCCACCCATACGATGGTGCAACTCCCGGTAATCTGCCATCATCTCATCCCGGCGTTTCCCCTCTGACAAGAGTCCTGCAAGTTCCGCCTCTAACAATTCCAAAGAAAAGGATTTTTGAAACAGCTCCTTCACAGCTTCTTTTTCAAGAATCAGGTTGACCAATGATATATATGGCACTTTTATCAGTAATTTTTTTGCAATAAAATCAGAGAAGGCCCCTCCCCACATTTTATAACAAACCACTTGCGGACAATTCAACAACGCCGTTTCCAGGGTGGCAGTGCCGGAAGTAACCAATGACGCACGCGCTTGCTGCAACAATTCGTAAGTCTCATTAAAAACCACCGCTACATCCAAACCTTTTATATATGGCTCATAGTCATTCATTGCAAAAGAAGGTGCCCCGGCAATGACAAACTGATAATTCGGAAATTTATTGACCATCCTAAGCATATCCGGCAAAACATATTTTATTTCCGACTTCCGGCTTCCGGCAAGCAACGCCACTTTGGGCCGGCTATCCAGATTATTGCGTTTGACAAATACCTCGAATGACTCATCTTTATTTTTCCTGTTATGAATAGCATCCAACACCGGATTACCACTATAATCAGCTCTCACCCCATATCTTGAAAAGAAATCCGCTTCAAAAGGGAGAATAACAAAGGAACGATCCACATGGGCCTTCACCTTTTTAACACGTTTCCGATTCCAGGCCCACAACTTTGGTGTTATATAATAAAAAACCTTAAGCCCTTTTTCATGCGCAAATTTGGCCATCCTCAAATTAAAGCCGGCGTAATCAACCAGGATTAATACATCCGGGTTATATGCCAACAAGTCCTTTTGACATAAATCGAAATTCTTACGGATCGTGTTAAGATTCATTAACACATCCCATGCCCCCATAAAGGCTGTATCTTTATAGTGCTTAACCAAATGACCACCCTGGGCTTCCATTAATTCACCACCCCAAATCCGAAATTCAGCTTTATCATCTAATTCCTTAAGAGATTTCATCAGGTTAGAAGCATGCAAGTCGCCCGACGCCTCCCCTGCAATAAGGTAATATTTCATGTATCAAATTTATTTTTAAATGGTCACAAGGAACTCGCCATGATTATCCATCCTCCCAAGTAAGATGTCATTCTCACGGGTTGTTTTATTATTCCCAGGTTTTCAAAAACAATAGATCGTTAGATAGTAGATGTTAGACTGATTTACATCAATCTCATTTTTTAGCCCCTTGAAAGCCTTGACTATCAAACAGGCATAAACTGCTTATCAATTAATTACAAAAACTTAACTAACTATTAAAAAATGCATATAAAAAACCGAATCACTGTTTAGCCAAAACCTCCGAAAAACCTTGGCAAACAACAATTCCAGCCACTATAATCCTGATAATTTCTATTTTCAAAAAACAAATCACATGGAAACAGATAACTATCAACACTTGTATTAAAACATAAACTTAACCATCAATACAACGGCTGCATACAATAATGTTGCAGTAACAATTCCCCGAGCAGCTAAAAGCTTTTCCTTGCTAATGGCAACAAAAAATACAAGCAGGTTAGGCAGTACACTAATGCTCAGAAATTTTCCTAATCCATCTATCATAAGCAACCGACTAAGAAACTCATCCGGAGTTGAATGACCTTTATAAACTAATAGATATAACAGTATTGCCATAATAATAGGAACCAGGATCCCTACCGTCAGCCCGACAATTAATTTATTGCATTTGAAATTCATGTTTCATTTTTTGAAGATGGACTAAAAGGTCATTGTCTGTAATATCAATACTACATGGCACTACCGACACATACCTGTTTTCAAGGGCATATTCATCCGTATCTGTGGCCTGCGGTTCAAGATTCTTAAAATGTCCGGTCAACCAAAAATAGCGTCTCTGTCTTGGATCTTTCCGCTCAATAAATTCTTCAACCCACTTTCCTTTAGCCTGACGGCACACTTTTATCCCTTTCAAACTATCACCATCAGGAAAATTCACATTCAGAAAAGTCCCTTCAGGCAATCCGTTTTTTATCACATAACTAAGCACGTGCCTGGCAAAAGGCATCGCTTTTGAAAAATCCGCTTCGTAGCTATAATTCAATAAAGAAAATCCGATTGACGGAATTCCGTTAAGGGCACCTTCCCGGGCACCACCTAAAGTACCTGAATAATGCACACTTGCCGAAGAGTTACTGCCGTGATTGATCCCTGACAATATATAATCGGGTTTCCGATCCAACAAAGTCCGAACTGCTAACTTGATACAATCTGCCGGTGTCCCGTTTACTTTATACACCAGGAGCCCGTCTTCATTCACAACCTCCTTCACATATAAAGGAACACTTACAGTTATCGCATGAGACATTCCGGAATAAGACTGATTCGGGGCGACTACCACTACATCTCCTATTGGGCGCACCATTTCCACCAGGGCTTTTATACCTCCGGCTTTTATTCCATCATCATTGGTAATAAGAAATAGCGGTCTGTTGTTACTGATCTTTGTCATCTCCTTAATTTATTTTAGGGCTATCAAAGATAGAGAATAGACCGCAAAGCCCCAAAACCACTAAAGACCAGAAATGTTAAATCTATATAAACAAAGACTCAAAAGTTATTAGATCATTAAATCAGAGACCTTAACCTTAAGTTCATTTACACTTACCTCCTTTAAAAACTATAAAAGTTTTGATAATCAAAACCTGTCTTTCAAATATATTCCACCACTAAACCAATATACGCTTAGCCTCTTCAAGGAAAAACATTAAGCAATCAACCTCAAATAAAAAACCTCAACAACCTCTTAAATCTGAAGACAGACCTCATTGCTTCTTATTATATATCAAATTAAAAGAATCAAGCAAAAGTGAAATACTATCCTCTCTCTCCTCCAAATTATCCACTACTCGAAACAATATTTCCACATTCATGATATCATCTTCATTTATATAAATGAATTCAGAATATTTTGAATATAGTTGAAGCAATACATTGTATTTTGCTTTATCATTTTTACAAAACACGTGATTTATTTTATCAATATTATCTTTCACCTTTTGAAAAATCTTTTCCAATTCATTATTCAATTTATTCGACGACCGCTCATTAATACTATTATTACTTTTAATTTTTTGCTTAGTCTCTTCAAACTTTTCTTTTAAAACATTGATCATACACCAGTTCTTTATCAAGCTATTTCACCTATGCAAATCTAATTTAAAAAATTAAATTATCACAGCATCGATGAATTTATTAACAAATTTCACTTATCCAATTTGACATTTACAGCGTATACTAATCGCTATTAAGTAATCATTTTAAATTGCATTAAAATACAGTTCAAATATCTCTATTGACAGTTTCAACTGATACTTTCACACTCTCTTACATCAATTAACAAATCATTTTTCCAACTTAAAATACATCATCTATTACTGTTACTATTTATATTTTTTATATCTATATATTTTTCTTCATTACGTCTTAATACCACTATCTACAACTCAAATTCACGACTATTGGCATTATTATTTTTTGACTTTTATATTTAATCATCTAATTTTGCACTGAAATTAATAACTGAATCTGACATTCATTTAAAACAACTGAAGCTTGAAGAATTTATTAGAAGAAATAAAAAAGATGGTTGACAGTGTGGCATTGAATCAATCAAAGCAACCTTATTTTTTCAATAAAAGAACAAATGATGTCATCACTATTGAAGATGCTGCCGGAAAAAATCTGGAAGAATATATTTTGGTGCACCCGGAGAATGTTGATGAAGATATTCTTCTGGTAGAAAAAGCCATTGGCAGAAAACTAAAAAAAGAAGAAAAAACAGTTGGCAAAGGTGGCAAAAGACTATTCATTGAAAATATTGACACCAGGCTATTTATTCCTTTATATAAACTTACCATTGCCGCATCAAAAAGGATACAACCATTAGCCGCTAAAAAAATATATCGAGAAACAGGCATAATGTTAACTGAACACATCGAAAAGGAAAGAAAGCCCCGAAAGAAAAAATCAGACTCCTGCTAAAAATAATAGATAGTTAGATTTTAGACATTAGACTGATTTACATTACTTTCATTTTTATACCATTTACAACATTGTCTATTGAATACTCATAAACTGTTTTTCAATTACTCACAAAAGTTTAACGAACTATTGCAAGCTATTATAGATATAATACAGTAAGGTGTCACATGCACCTTCTCCGAAGGAGACCCCTGCCAGGCACAAAGCAAACCCAAGACAAATACATCGCGATAATATTGCCTTCTGTCACACATCCATATAGTCAATACCTCTGCCCTACCTATTTTATTAAAACCACCACTTTAAATTCCGGATCTCACAAATCCATTATCTCCGCTCAACTTATCCAATTGTCAAACGACTATTTTTCTTTAAAATACTATCTTTGCGGTTGCTGAAAATTACACGTTTCAAAAAACGCTACAGGCAAAAAGGGAAGCGTACAATGTAGCCACTTTAAAATCTACACTTAAATAGAGTGAGTTTAAAACAGTTACATTTGCAGACTTTTCGGCAATTCACCGCTATATATAAGTGGTGTTTGCCAGGCCGTTTTCCGGCATTTTTTCATGTTGAACAATAAACGAAAAGTTACCAATGGAAATTTCTTACAACTGGCTGAAGAATTACATAAATATTGATCTTGATCCCGAAAAGGTATCAGAGATACTTACATCAATCGGCCTGGAAGTTGGTAGTATTGAAGAGGTACAGTCAATAAAAGGTGGACTTGAAGGCTTGATAATTGGTAAAGTACTGACCTGTTCCAAACACCCGAATGCAGATAAACTAAGTCTTACTACCGTTGATACCGGCGAAGAGAATCCCCTTCCAATTGTATGTGGCGCCCCCAATATAGCGGCTGGACAAAAGGTGGTGGTTGCCACCGTTGGCACAACCCTGTACCAAGGTGATGAGAGTTTTGTGATTAAAAAATCAAAAATTCGTGGTGAAGTATCCATGGGTATGATCTGTGCACAGGATGAAATCGGCCTTGGAACAGATCACGATGGTATCATGGTCCTTCCTGATGAAGCTCCCATTGGTCAGTTGGCTAAAGAATATTTCAATATTGAATCAGATATACTTATCGAGGTAGACCTGACCCCTAACCGGGTAGACGGCGCCTCTCATTACGGTGTCGCCCGTGATTTGGCTGCTTACCTGAAACAATCAGACAACACAATAACCGCAAATAAACCTGCAGTTGATGCTTTTAAAGTAGACAACCAGGATTATCCGGTGGAAGTTTCGGTAGATAATACTGAGGCATGTCCTCGTTATTGCGGCGTAACCATCTCCGGACTGAAAGTGCAGGAATCCCCTGAATGGTTGCAAAACAAGCTGAAGATAATCGGCATGACGCCTGTCAACAACGTAGTGGATGTCACCAATTATGTCCTTCATGAAATGGGACAGCCATTGCATGCTTTTGATGGCGACCAAATCAAAGGCGATAAGATTGTTGTAAAAACCATGCAGGACGGCACCTTATTTACCACCCTTGATGAAAAAGAACGCGAATTATCAGATCAGGACCTGATGATTTGTAATGCCGAAGAGGGTATGTGTATTGCCGGTGTCTTTGGTGGTGCTAAAAGCGGTGTAACCGAATCCACCACCAAAATATTCCTTGAAAGTGCTTACTTCAATCCGGTTTGGGTGAGAAAAACGGCTAAACGTCATGCCTTAAATACCGATGCCAGCTTCCGTTTCGAACGCGGCGTTGATCCCAACATGACCGTTTTTGCCTTGAAACGTGCCGCTCTATTGATTCAGGAAGTAGCCGGAGGTAGTATTTCAAGCGAGGTAACCGATCTTTATCCAAATCCAATTGCCCCATTTGAAGTTACTGTCAGCTATAAAAACATCAACCGTTTAATCGGAAAAGAGCTAACAAAGGATACCGTTAAGAATATCCTTACCGCACTTGAAATCTCAATTAAGGAAGAAACCGACGATACTTTAAAACTGGAAATTCCTCCTTACCGGGTAGACGTGCAACGCGAAGCAGATGTCATTGAAGAGATCCTTCGTATATATGGCTACAACAACATAGAAATGCCGGATAGTGTAAACTCCACCATTGTTTACTCTCAAAAACCGGATGATCACAAACTAAAAAACACCATTGCCAACCAGTTGACATCACGCGGATTCCAGGAAATCATGTGTAACTCGTTGTCCAAGGCAGCTTACTATGATGATTTAAAATCCTATTCCCGTGACCAGGTAGTGGAATTGGCCAATCCTTTAAGCAGCGACCTGAATGGCATGCGCCAAACACTTCTATTTGGTGGTCTGGATTCAGTAAGACACAACAGAAACCGTCGTAACGGAGATCTGAAATTATTCGAATTCGGGAATTGTTATCAGATGAAACCCGGTGCTTCGAAAAATGATGTTAAGAGCTACAAAGAAGAAAATCAGCTGGGCTTATTCATGACCGGATTGAAAGCACAAGAAAACTGGACAACACCTGAGCAGACAGTTTCTTTCTTTGACATGAAGAACCAGGTAGAAACCATCCTCATCCGCCTTGGCTTGTCGCTTGACAACCTGCAGGAAGAGGCCGGTGAACTTGATATATTCTCTGAAAGCCTGGTTGTAAAAGCAAATAATAAGGAGCTGGTCAACTACGGAATGGTGGCACAACCAATTCTTAAAGATTTTGATATTGACGCACCTGTCTATTTTGCTCAATTCAATTGGAATGCTTTATTAAAAGAAAGCAGCAAAACAGGTATCCTATTCCGTGAAATACCAAAATTCCCGGAAGTTCGCCGTGACCTGGCCTTGTTACTTGACAAATCGGTCTCTTTTGCCCAAGTGAAAACAATTGCCCGAAAAGTAGAAAAGAAACTACTCAAGAAAGTTTCATTATTCGACGTATTTGAAGGCGACAAACTGGGTGCCGACAAAAAATCATACGCTGTTAGCTTTATTCTTCAAGATGAAAATGCCACTCTTAAGGATAAACAAATAGATAAAATAATGAAAAAGATGATGCTCACATTCGAAAAAGAACTAGGCGCTCAAATCAGAAAATAATTACTCAATCAATAACACAAAAAGGAGATCTAAACGATCTCCTTTTTTTATATCATTGCCTCAATTCCCTTGTCCTCCACAGATGTAATAATTATCTTTTCTCAAACTGAATTTACAACCATGAAACGCATTGAATTAATCAAAGGGGATATTACCCAATTAAAAACAGACGCCATTGTGAATGCCGCCAACAGCTCACTGCTTGGTGGTGGCGGCGTAGATGGAGCCATCCACCGGACTGCAGGCCCGCAACTTTTAGATGAGTGCAAACAGCTAAACGGCTGCCCCACCGGCGAGGCCAAAATCACCAAAGGATACCAATTACCGTCCGCTTTTATTATTCATACCGTTGGGCCTATCTGGCGCGGAGGTAATAAGAACGAACCCACGCTCCTGAAGAAGTGTTATACGAACAGCCTCGCAATAGCAAAGCAAAACCAGTTAAAAACCATTGCATTTCCAAATATCAGTACCGGTGTATATGGTTACCCCAAGGAAGCTGCTGCCCAAATTGCCATCACGGCCGTGAAGGATTATTTAAACCAAAATGAGCTACCGGAAAAGGTGATCTTCGTTGTATTCGACGATGAAAACTATGCTATCTACCAAGACCTGCTGGCCTGAAATAAATAAAGGAGGGCACCAAGCGGCACCACTCCTTTAACAACCTAACCCTAACCTAAATCTATAAAAGCATTTATATAATCTAAACACAACGGCTCTCTTTTTGTTCGCCGGGCAGCTCAAAAGAATAAAGGGGCACCTTTTCAGGGCACCCCTTCATCAACCTAACCTTAACCCTAACTCATGAAGAAAGCTTTTGTTATTTTGTACTGATATAAACCCAAAAGGTTTGCCATTTTCATGACTAAATCTTCCGGTTTAATTTTTTTTAACGCATCAGCTACTTTCTTTACGTTTTTTAATAAAACTATCCCCTCAAAAAAAAGTTTTTGAAAGAGACCGAATATCTGGAAAACAGTACTTATTACTTCTTTTAAACCTCCTTTTTGATGACCGTAAAATCAAATTCTTCTTTCGCTATATCCTTGCAAAATTACTTTTAGACTCTCTGGACACAGTTCCACGAATACTCTCAATTGATAAGTTGAAATTAGGTGTGATAGAAGGTCATATGGGTGTGATAACAGGTTTGGATAGTGTGATAACGGGATATTTGGGTGTGATAGAAGGTCATATAGGTGTGATAAATAGATCATGATAGTGTGATAGAAGGTCATGAGGGTGTGATAGAAGGTCATGTTGATGTGATAAGAAGGTCATGCTGATGTGATAGAAGGTCATATGGGTGTGATAACATGTTTGGGTAGTGTGATAGAAGGTTATATGGGTGTGATAAAAAAATATGGGGCCAGCTCATCCGGACATGGGAATATACCCTGATTTTTTCGCCAATCCTTTCGCCCTGCACCCCAAGACAACCAGTATCTAATTCAATTCGATGATGGACACAATGGCTTCATGCTTTTTATCCATAAAAATCAAATCTTCATTTAAAAGCTCATCAATGGCATTATCAAAAGCATCGTAACTAACACGGTTACCTGCAACCAATTCATAAAGTTCCTTTTTCGTCAGAATCTGATCATCCAACAAATGCAACATATCCCATTGAAGTGTGTTATCAATTTCCAGTTCTTTCACCACATCTTCTTTACAATATTCAGTGTAGCTAATTGATTTCTTCGCCGCGTCTTTTTCTACCTTATAACTAAACTGTTTGCGGGAATAAAACTCAACCTGGCGATGAAACAAATTCCACAGTGGCTTTTCTGCCGTATTCACCACATAATCCAACAGCGAAAAGCGATCTATTTTAGTCTGATATTTTTCAGGAATAATTTGCCCCAATTCCGTTATGGTCCAGAAATGCTCTTCTTCACGCTTTTTGATTTGCGACAGGTACCGGGAAAAATTGGCCACCCCTAAGGGAATGATACTTAAAGTGAAATCATCGGAATTAAGTAAAAAACGATACTTATGCAGGTTATCTATCGATTCCATAATCATATCATCCGTCTCATTGGGCGTTTCAATAATAATGTTGGCCCCCTTTATCTTCATGCCATAGGATACCGCATTCTTTATAAAAAAGAAATTCTCCACAATACTCTGTTTCTTGTTTATATCCAACAGAATACTTTCGGCTATGGACTCCAGACCTACCTGCACACTCTTAAATCCGGCTTGTACCATTTTTTTTATGGTAGCCTGGTCAACAGCAAAGGAGATAACTTCTGCCATTATGATTTTTAAGTCGGGATATTTAGTTCGCAATTGGATTAATCCATCCAACAATTCATTAAACTCTTTTAAATTTCCCCCGATCACATCGTTATCGGTAAAAAAGAAATTCATTGACCCATACTTTTCTATTAATGTCTCCAGTTCAAAAAGAACAAGCTCCGGCTTTTTAGTCCTGAATTTATACCCTTGCGACAAAAAACAAAATTTACACCTATTCCAATTACATCCTCTTCCCCGCTCAACCGGCAAAAGGATTTCCTCGGATGAATTATCAATATTCGTGATGCTATTAAAGAAATCGGAATAATCAGGCACCAACCGCAATGTTTCAAAATTAACGTAAGAGCCCGGACCTCCCGGGGTGGTTTTGATCACCTCTTCCCCATTTCTATAAACCACGCGCGAAATAGCCTGAACACACGCCATCTCCTTATCGCCTTTAATGGCTTGAATTAACTCCACAAGTGGAATTTCACCTTCCCCCCAAACACTGTAATCAATATCAGAATTCAACTTCAGAAAATCCAAGGCCGCCGAACTATTGGTCCAACCCCCGGAGATGATGGTCAGATCCGGATGTTTTTCTTTAATCCTGTTGGCCAATACAACACCCGGTATCCACTGACCAAATTTTGACGTTAATCCAACAATCTTTGCCCCGCTTTCAATAATGGAATCAATAACACCATCCATCACCTGAATGTATTCACTTTCCACATCAGCAATGAGCTCATACGCCAACGATCTGTCGGTTAAAAACAGATCGGGAAACAAGGACTTATAATAGGTCTCAATATACTTCCAACGGACCGGATCATCCTTCGAAAGCTGACTCAGGAATGGCAATAACGCCTCGGTATTGGTAGTAGAAGCTTCTTTGAAATAACTAATATGCTGCTCCAGCAAATGGTTGGCATAAATAATTGAAACACCAATTCCTTCGGCTTCCAAATAGGGTTTTAAAACAGAAAATGCAGGAGAAGCAATAGAATTAAGCGCAGGCGGCAGGGATACAAATACAATATCAGTACTTTTTATCTTCATCATAATATAAGCTTTCTTGTGAGCGAACTTTATCTTTAAAAATCTTGAACTTAACCGAAAGTAAAAGGGAGAAAACATCCATCTCCTGTTTCCGTTTTAAGTCATTAAAACCATTGTTAATGACCGTTTTTGTTTCAAATTTACCAATCGGCTGAACCGCCAACAGCGAAAGACTAAGTCGATTGTTTACATTGTAGCGCACCTGACCAATGCTGTTATTATAGGGTTTCACCTTCCCGTTATAAGTCAAATATTCCCCATTATACTGGTACCGCAGCACCACAATGATTTTCTTTTTAATGAACCAGGCCCCCAGGGCACTCCAGTTATAGGTGAGCTTATCCTCATCGAAATGCTCATTTTTCCCAATATGTCTATTATAAATATCCCCAAAAAGCCGAATCTTCCACCAGGCCTTCACATTAAAATTAACCGATGCCGACATACCCATATCCTCGGCCCGGTCGATGTTGGCATAGGTCACATAAAGCATGTCTCCGTCTTTGCCATATTGTTCCACCAACTTATCAGACCGCAAGGTGTAATAAACATTTGTTGACAAAAAAGTGCTGCTTTTTGAATAGGCATATTCAAACGAGAGGGTATTGGTCATCTCTGGTTTTAAATAGGGATTGCCCCTAAACTGCAGGGTAGGCGTACTCTGCACGGGCAACGTCAACATTTGCCAGAGGGTAGGATTATCCATTAATGATGAAACATCGAGCTTAAGGGAGTTAATTTTGTCAATCTGGTAGTAATAGGTAAACTTGGGATACAACCGGCATTCATTTATCTCGATATCCTCCGCATCAAATTTCCGGTTGAAGAAGTAGAAATTGGCCCCCAATATAAATCCACTCTTGTCAAACTCTTTGGTTAAATCCACATAATTGGCCACCCTATTCTCCTTGTACTCCTGCTCAATGGCATCCTGTTGGGTTTCGTAGCTGCCCTCATTGGGAACGTAATTATAATCAACACCGGCACTGATGGCCCAATCATTCTTTAAATCCCGGTCATAATCCACCGTGATATTTAACCTGTTTTGCTCTGAAATCTGACTTTCCTTATAGGTTTTATAATACTCCAGATTATCGTCCAATTGTTTGTTGGTAAAAGATGCCCTGGCTAAAAACGAACTCACCGAGTCTTTCAATTGCAAGTAGGTACTATAATTCTGTGTGTTATATTTTTCTTTCAACAGGGAAAATGGATTTTCCGCGGGCTCCTCAAATTTTGTATCATGAAACTCCCGGTAGAACGAGAGATACCCGTCCATTCCCCAGGTAAGCTTTTTATTCTTTTGGTAATTATAACCGAAATAAACCTCATCATCCCGGTCCTTTCGCGGCTCCGTCCGAAGATTAAACACCTCCTCCTGGTTGGCAGCCAAATCAGATTGCCTGATTGAACTTTCCTCCACAAAATTCCGAAAATAATACTTGTAATAGAGGTAAAAAGAGTGTGACATCTTTTCAATATTCAAATTCACAGTGGCATCATAAAAATTGTTTTCAGGCGATCCCAAACCACTAACCATCAAGTTGGTCCGGTTGGTTTTTTTGGTAATAATATTTATCAGTGCCGTGTAATTTCGGGCCGAGTATTTGGATGGTAGGTTGGTACTTATTTCTATTTTCTCTATGGCTTTGGGTGATATTTGATCCACCAGGTCATTACTCAACAGCTCAATGCCATTTTTCAACACCAACACCTTACTACTGCCTTTAACATAGATATTATTGTTGAAGTCGATGAATACATTTGGAATATTTTCCAAAACCTGCGTGGCCAAAAATGAGGCATTTCGCATGTTGTCGGTAACTAAATACTCGGTCCCGGAAAGACTATTTTTCAGAAGTTTCGCCTTCCCGAACACCTTCACTTCTCCCATATTATTTTCTGCCTCCTCCAATGACACAGTCACCAAATCATCAAAAGCGTGTATTTGCAATATTTTCTTCTTGTAATTCAAATGACTCACTTGCAAAAAACAATGGTGCATATCACCTGGTAAATCAAGGGTAAAACTCCCCAATGAGTCACTTACCGTACCTTTGACAAAAAGAGAATCATCACTTAAAACCACCAGGTTGGCATATTCAACCTTCGTTAAACTTTTTCCATTAACCACCTCACCTGCCAACTTTAGTTGCGCAAAACCTGTATTCGCCACCATTAACAACAATAAGAATAAACCTAATTCTTTCTTCATATGCTTAAAAAATTAGACGAGAGACAATGGACTCTGAACACAGAGACCCTGAGTTTTTTGTTTTAATCATTCTCTGGAGCGAAAATTGAATTTGCATGGTTGTTTATATTAGACAAGAGTTTGATAGATACGAAATAATGGACTACAAACACTGAGACACAGAGGCACTGAGTTTTTTGTTTTAATCATTCTGCGGTGTGGAAATTAAATTTGCATGGTTGTTTATATTTAGACAAGAGATTGATAGATTAGAGATGATAGACTGTAAACACTGAGACACAGAGGCACTGAATTTTTTGTTTTAATCCTTCTGCGGAGCGAAAATGGGATTTGCATGGCTGTTTCAAGCCTATTCTATATCTGTTCAAGGATCACATGAAACACCCAACTAAATTCAATCATCTGCCTTTGGATCATCAAATTCTCCTGATCGTATCATGTAATGCTATTAATTTCTGAATTCTTTTCCTGAGGCAGGGGTAATTTTAAATGATAAACCCGGAACTGATAAATTCCCGTTATCCGGAACACATTAACTGATGGCTGAACACTTTGCTATCGGCCACATATTCAGCTTGCCGTTTCTGGATATTTTTTACCAGTCGAATGGCGGCAAAAAACTTGCAGTCCTTTGTTATTTCACATGATTCACAATTGAAACACGAAGACCATTCGTAATATTGAAATATTTTTTCCGGGTCGTTCAAATCTGATATCACTTCAGTTGCCTCTTCAGGATATAACAAACTCAGGATATTCGTTACATCGGTAAGGTTTTTATTTTGCAGTTTCAACTTGAGATAGTCCTTAATGGCAAAAAAATATGCGTGGGATTTAACTTCCTTATCTTCCAGAAATTTGGACATATAAAAGAAGGCAGCTGACTCATCTCCAACTTTATAATTCATCATGAACAACAGAAGTTCCAGATCCAGATCCTGGATGTCGAAATTGATATTATAAAGTAACAAATCCTGAAATCTGAAATCACACAGCTTCAACAAGCTATAGTTACGGTTTAACTCATGACACAACTCCTTCAGCTCCTCCGTTGTCACATTCTTAATATCTCTCACCCTTTTCAACCTGGCTATGGTATCTCCTAAGACAGCATAGTGACTTTTTGAAATGGGGAATTGATTCATCCCGGGCACCACAATGTAATAGGAATTAAATCCTAAAAAAGAGACATCCCGGATGTAGGAGTGAAATCCCAATTCATTAATTTTCTCCCTAATAAAACGGAGGTCTCTTTCATCAGTACGATTTAAGGAATAATTAAGTCCTTTAAACTCATAATCGGGGGTGCCACCCAAAATATTGGTGGACCACAAACCGGTGCCATCCACAAATATCCGGTTACCATTTAAATATAAATATTCACTGGAAAAATCCTCCTGATTGGAAAAATCATTGAGATTAACATCATTCCAATAGATTCCGATAGGATTTTGATGAATTTCAGACAGACATCGTTCCAGGGCAATATCAGGTGAAAGCGCCGCACCAATATGAAAATTATACTTTCTCTTATCCGGATCAACAATAAGTACCCCTATTACCGGCAAACCTTTATCAAGAGAACAATCTTTGACTCGTACCTGATAACCGGTTTCATTTATAAATTCCTTGATGACCTGGTATATTTTCCGTCCTTTAAAATATTCAAGGGGAATATCGGGAGGAGTAATATTTTGGAAATACATCTTTTGCCCGGCATAGCGTTCAAACACTTCACAATACCCTTGAATCAAAGCTTCTTCTTTCGTATTTCCACCACACATACCGGTAGATCCGCAGGCAGCCATTATTAATTCAATGGGCAGATAAACTTCCTCTCCCAGCTCTACGGAGTAAAAAGGAACAGAGACCAATTCATTAAACTGAAGCTCCTTTTCTATGAAATCCTTAAGCTCCGGGTCAGATTCAATAAATGGGAAAATATCCGCATAAAACTTGGGAAGTCCTTTTATGCTATCTTCGATGGTAACACTCTTTTCACGAGGATCAAAAAGGAAGTCGAGCACTAAATCCTCTTTTTCAATGCGCTTTCGAAAGGAAGTATCAACAGACAGGGTATCCAAAAACTTCCTGGTGGCATAATACTGAAAATTAATGAGCATGTTATTTTGTAACCGCTCCATAAACTCCGCATAGGCACTAGCTAAACTATACAAGAATGTCATGCCTTTGCCATTGGAACAAATATTTAAGTATTCTAATTCATTGCTATGAATGGAAACCTTGCAAGCGTGAAAATATTTGGAATTATTATACTGCTTTTCTTTTAAAAATATTTCCAGTCTATTTAAAATGGTTTGGATCTTATTTATGGTTTGGATGGGATTACAAGCCTTATATTTTTTCATAATTACGCAACTAGCTAATAAATTGTCATTAAAAAGAAAGAGTGAAGGATTATACTCCACCACTCTTTTCCTGAAGAGCACTAACGCAGGGCGTTTTTCTTTTTTCCAACTTGGGTTACTTCTTCTAAATCAACGACACTTCTGGTGCCTCCTTTAGCCTGAAGCAAATCCTTTTTAGCAATCTTGATCACATTTGCCTTTAAAGACTTCTTTTTCATAATAGCTAATGATTAATTTAGTACCTACTCTATTAAAGTTTTTCGGCATCCACTTTGAATACGTATATAACAATATCGCCTCGACATAAGATCATCTTAAACCTTAATCAAACTCACATTATCACTTCCCGTATACATTACTCTGTACACTACACATACCAATAAAACAACCGTAAAAATGCCCCACCCAGAAATACTACCTGTATAATCAAGTGTTTTATTTAGCCTTACACCGCCTACTCTCTGAATCAATCCGTCAGTAAATTTAAAATTTAATTCTAACCTCACAAACAATATGTAATATGGTTATGTAAAACAACTATCTTGCAAAAGCCGCTATTGCCCGTCCCCTCTCCGTTTAACGCAATATTCAGAATGATTCTAAATTTATGATAGCTTATAAAGCTTTGATGTCTATTAAATCGAACAGAATAGAATACTGATGCGAATAATAGAAGAACAGTTTTCAGGGGTGATGTGCCAGGAGGGAAAAGAGAAAATCAACAAGGAAGCCTACTGATATCAACGCAATGTAAAAATATAAGCGAGCTTAGTGAGGAAATGTTTGAACTTATTATAGAATAGCTAACTCACACCTTTGGGGATCGGCATTCAGAAAACTTACTTTAGACAGATGAGCCTGCTGCTGCGATGAAATAAAGTATAACGCTACCCGAGGGAATAATTTGCCCAGACTAAATATGATTCAAAGATTATTGCATGCCATTAGCACGACAAATCGCTAATAGAATTAATTCTCCGGACAATATTGTATCAAAATGGAAAGTTATCAATCAGATTTTTAGTCGTAGTAATTGCGGCATATTGCTTTAAACTAACAATCGTGGAAAAATGGACGTCGCGGGCGCTTATAATAACATCATCATATCTTAAATCACTAGTGGCACACGCATCTTCCGCCACAATGATATTATACCCTAAATCATGAGCGGCTCTTACAGCAGCTTCCACACACATGTGTGTTTGCATCCCTGCTATCACAAGGGTTTCCACTTCCAAACTCATTAAATAATCGAGCAAATCAGTATAGAGAAAACAATTCACCTCTGATTTTGTAACGATTTTCTCCCCATCAAAAGGTCTGACATCATTATGGATAGCACCGCCCTCTGACACCTGATGCCTAACATGAATAACCGGCAATCCCTCTGCACGAAATTTATCAAGTAATTGTCGGGCATGATCTCCTGCTTCTCTGGAATTCACCAACTCAGACATGCCGCCAGGATAATAAAATTCCTGGATATCGATCAACAATAAGGCCACACTCGTTTTTTCCTGTTGAGCCATTAACGGTCCCAAAGAAAACAAACACAACAGCAATACCAATATCTTTTTCATACGATAGATTGTTAGTGTCTTATGAATAATGTTTGTGTATTTTTAGGGAGGATATAACAATACCAGTCATGCAAAAATCTTGATCCTTGATACTCATACCTATGTGCTTTTATAGCTTGTCCAGGTTAGGTGAAATCGTGAAGAATAACCTGCTCCTTCCTTAAAATCGCGAATGAAGATAATAAAAAAAGGGTAGCTAACGCTACCCTTTCTTAGTTAATATAAAATAAGTCATGAAACCTTAGACAATAAATATGAAACAAATTTACATCTTATCATCTGCAACACAGATCTCAGTAACTCATAAACGACCTAATCACTACTTCAGGCCTAATTTCTTTTTAATGTCTTTTGGCAAGGCATCTTTGTGAATCATGATAGACATGGTTTTATACATCACAAAAGGTTCTGAGGCATAAAAATAACCATCATACTTGTTATCCGTATTCCAGGAGTTTTTCACTTTATAGTAAAGATTTCCATTCTGATCTTTTACCATACCTGTAATGTGCATGCCATGATCATCAGTTGTTTTGAAGTTATCAAAAGCCTCCTGACGCATTTCCTGTGTAATTGTTTTCTCAGCAACGGGCTTATCAAAGCTATACATCATTTTTTCACGCTCACTGCGTGTCATGCCTTCCCAACGTGAACGTTCACTTCCTGACATCTCTTTTTCATCTGTCTCAGGCACTACAGCCACGCCATTTCGGTAAGAAAATCCTTTCTCACTCACATCAGACGCCCAGGCAACAGTGTAACCTTCTTCCAGCGAATTGTGAAAAATTCTTTTCAGATCATCCATCGGTACATTATACACTTCTCCCCACAACCAATTATCAGGCACTTCAATGATGAAGGTATCATAAAAAGGATGGTGTGTATAGGATGAAACCTGAATGTAATCATCAGGATTTAACCCAACCACTTCGCTAGCATAGGTTTTAGGTGTATATGATTTCCCATCCACTTCAAACGTTTCGGGTAATTCACCTAAATAGGCATCCAATATGCCATTAAATCCGTTATACCAGGCAGTAGACAACTGTTTGTTTTTATTCTTAACAACACCTTCCACATACTGCTTCAACACTGTATCAAATTCTCCATGAACATGGCTATCCTGTCCATAATTTAATCCCTGATAATTCTCTTCCGGCATTAAACCATACTTTTTAAATACGTAAAGCACATCCTGAAAAGCACCACCACCGCCAAAATTCAAAGCCCCATGCAAGCGGACATATTTTTCAGCCTTATCAGCATAACAGTGACGCGCGATGAACATCTCTGACAAGTCAACCGAATCTTTTCCCTTACGAATCATTTCTGACTCGAGGAAAGACAAACCGGAAAAACTCCAACATGTTCCCGACCTGTTCTGATCTTTAACCGATGTGGCCGGTAAATCAACTATTGTTTCAAATTGATAGCCCTCTTCCTGAGCTGAAGTCACACCTCCAACACTCAGAGCGGCAAGAAGTAACGTAAAAACTTTCTTCTTCATATTCTCGTTTTTTAACAAATCAATTACAAATAAATAAAAAATCAACACAACCAGCTATGATAATGTTCATCTCAACCATAATGCTTCTAAAAAAGTACGGCACATTATCATTTTGACAATTCCAACAATAATTCCTGTCCCTGGTTCACCATCTTCGCGGCACTCTCTACGGGGATCACATCAATTTTATACCCGTTCAATGCATTCTCCAACAACTTAAGTTTTTCACCAGCCTCCGGCGTATTGGCTTCCTTCAATTCATCACGGAGAATACGAATTTTCTCATAATCCTGTATTCCCTCAATCAACCGCTCAAAACGAATAGAACTCATGGGGCCGGGATATACAAAATAGGTATCTCCTGCCGGCCAGGCTCTAAAACGGGAATCAGTACGTGGTTTCTCAACCCAACTATTATATGCCCATCGCAAATACCCATCCAGATCAAGTGCGGCAGCATACCATCCTAACCAGGAAGCTTCAGCCGGTGGTGAAAAAGTGAAAGTATTGGGATAATTCTCGGAACAACAGGTATAATAGGTTGTTGGCTTTCCATCAGCTTTTCTTTTCTGTTTCATATCCCTGGGATACTTAAATTCGGAAGCCACACATAAATCATAAATATCATCCATGATTTCAGGAATCCAGTGATTGGCAGCCAGTGCTATTTTAAAATCAGGTTCGATTCTTTTTATCAGCTTAATAACTGCCACCATCGCTTCGCGCGGGCGCTCATCCATGGCAATGGTCGTTTCTTCAAACCAACCATTTTCTCTCAAATGATCTGCAAACTTACTAATGAAAGGCCCCCAGAGTTTCTCATATTCTTTTGTTCCCGGCTCAGCCTGCAGGGTTACCTCCTTTTTCTGACGTGCATCAAAATAGGTAAATTTATTCCCCCATGGCACCATGGTATAACAATTGATTTGCTCCTCAATACCACAATTCTTGGCAAACCTTACCCATTCATCAAACACAGAAAAATCATATTCCCAATGACCATTGGTTTTCCTGGTCCATTTTATCATCGAGAGAAAAGGATCGTATGTCTGGCTATTCCAAGGATGATGGATAATACTGGTAGTTATACATTTTTGTCCTGCCTGCGCCAGCATCTCCATATAAGGACGCATCATGTTAAAATGATCCTCACTCCAAGGCTCAACCTGATGCCATCGGGCAATAGCAAAAGGATTTTGCCAAAGATCCAGATGAAATGCCCATTGATCAGATGACGGTAATACTCTATCCAACACCCGGATATTCAAGCGCAACTCCTGCACTGGATTTTTATGAGAATAAACTTTAAGGCTTCCCTTATATAAACCCGGCCTGGCATCCTGTGGCACCTTCACCGTAATCCACACCGGTCGAACTGTTGCAGGAGACATGTGCATTCCCTTAATGGGATCTAAAGCATCAGCCACAAGACTGGAATCAAAATCTTTTGCCTGCCGATACCCACAACCACCGGCAAATTCATCGGTCAACACATATCGCACAAAGCGTGCCTGAATACTTTCAGCGGGTAATGATTTATTATTTGCCGTAGTAAATGGCATCACCTCACACTCTACCTGACATACCGAATCAACAGACCACATAACCACCTGTGTCGAAACTTGTTCTCCACGCCAAGCGGTCAGCTCCTGTTCTTTCACTACACTTTCAAAAGGCACTGCTGTTTTAGAATACCGCAGATCTTTCGATCCAAATGAAACATGTAATCCCCTGCCAACGGCCTGCCATTGGACAGCATCACCAGGCTTAGGATCCTTTGGTTCTTCATAGGTAGAACAATCAACAGGGGGGCGCTTTGGCACACAACCCACCAATGAAACTACCAATAAAACAGACAACAAGTACTTATTCATTAATCTAATTTATTTGGGTATATAACTCATCTTTCTTTTATCAACAGATCGTTAGGTTTTAGATAATTGACCTTAGACTGATTTACATCCAACTCATTTGCAGATCCCAAAAGACATTGGTCATCAATCAGTCACAAGCTATCATTCATACGTTTAAAATTTAGTATCAAGATTCAAGTATCAAGACGCAAGACTAATGAACACAGAAACTCAGAGTTCTTTGTTTTAATCATCATCCTTGTGAAAATTGAATTTACATGTTCGTTTCATGCAATTACAAAAGTCTAACAAACCATATTTTTCTATCCTCCCTTTTCTTTGGCTCCCAAATATAGAAAGTTTAGCAAACAGTAGCAGTGAAAACCACTCAACACATTAGTTATCTCAAATCAATTGTACAGCCCGGACTCATTACAATCCGTAACTTACTTCTTCTTTATCAAAATAGATTCGGCCCAGTTTGCTAATTTTCCCCGATGCACTTTCCCTGTTTCTGTACGGGGAAAATCGGGACAATATAATACTTCTTTGGGCTGCTCATATTTTTCCAGTAATCGAAAGGCCTCCCTGACCTCCCCAATGGAATCATTTTCTTCCCCCTCCAACACCAACACTACTTTCTCTCCCAGCTTTTCATCTTTCACCGGTACAATGACCAATTCATTAACCTTTGCTTTTTCCAATTTTCGTTCAATGGTCTCGGGAAAAACTTTTATTCCACCCGTATTAATTACATTATCATATCGGCCCAGGAAGCGAAAATGACGTTTATCCATCAACTCCACCAGGTCATTTGTAATTAATGCTTCCACTGTAACACCATTAGCTTCAATCACCAGGCAACCTCTCACATCTTCCGAAAAAGAGACATTGAAAAGGGCTGTAAAATGATCCTTTTTATCTATTCCGTTAATTCTCCTTAATGCCACATGCGAAAGCGTTTCCGTCATCCCATAGGTTTCCCAAAATGCCACCTTCCTATTCGCTATTTGATTATCTACCGATTCAGATAATCGTCCCCCTCCCACGATGACTGTTTTTACTCTTTCAAACGCGGCCACATCCATCTCCAACTGGTTATAAACCTGCAAAGGCACCATGGCTGCAAAATCAACCGGTCTTTTTAAATTCTCCAATGGCACTCCGGCAGGTTCACAGATTACCAGGTTAAGCTTCCCCTCCAGCGCTCTAACAATCATCATTTTTCCGGCAATATAATTGGCAGATAAACAAAGCAAGGCAGTACAGCCGGGTGTAAGGTTAAAAAACTTCAGGGTATTCCGGGCTGAAACAATCATCGCCCTTTTACTGACCTTTATCGATTTAGGGACACCGGTTGAACCAGAAGTATTCACCGTAACAAATTCATCATCATTCAACCACTCTTCTAAAAAAGAAAAGATGGATTGTTCCCATTCCGGTATGGAAACGTTTTTTTTCTCTGCAATCAAATGATGAAGCTGCTCTTTATTATAGCACTTATCATTTATTTGTAATTCCGGATCATTAAGAGAATCATTCATGCGTATGATATTTTAGAATCAAAACACAAAACCTTAAAATCTGGTATTGTGTATTATATCAAAATCCTTTTTCACGTCTTGTTTCATCAAGATAGCATCTTAAACTTTTGTGATTATTTGACACCATGAACGCACATAAACACAAACTGCTATGAAACTCCAAGAAAAACACAAGCAAGTCAGTCTCATGTCTATTATTTAAAATCTAACAATCTATCATCATCCCAGATCCGTTTCAAAAGGATCCTGCCAACTACCCACGGCATTATGGTAAAGATGCTCCCCTCTGATCTCCAGGGGCGAATTAATATTGTTATGATAGAGTTGACCGGTTCCCAGCCCTTGCGGCATGAAATTACTCAAAGAAAAGGTCCATTGCGCCAGGGCATTTAATCCAATGTTCCCTTCAAGGGCCGACGTGATCCACCATCCGGTATTATTTTGTTCTGCTATTGCTATCCATTCTTCGGCGGCCTTGCACCCACCTACCAAACTCGGTTTTAATATAATGTATTGGGGCTGGATGGTTTCCAACAGTTTCTGTTTCTCCTTTTGATCACTCACACCTATCAGCTCCTCATCCAAAGCAATGGGTAGCGGTGTTTTTTGACACAAATGGCGCATCTCCTCCCACTGCCCGGCTCTGATAGGCTGTTCAATGGAGTGAATAGCCAAGGTTGACAACACATCCAGCTTTCTCATCGCATCAGCCGGAGTAAAAGCGCCATTGGCATCCACCCGCAATTCAATGGTGTCTTTTGAAAACCGCTTCCTGATGTATTTCAACAGCTCCATTTCCTTGTCGAAATCAATGGCCCCGATCTTAAGTTTCACACAACTGAATCCCTGCTCCAACTTCTTTTCGATCTGCTCCAACATAAAGTCAGGTGTCCCCATCCAAATCAAGCCATTAATCCGGATGCCTGCCTCTCCTCTAACAAAAGCCGAAGGAAACAATTCCTTTCGCCCGGCATTCTGCAGATCCAACAACGCCACCTCTAGGGCAAAACGAATAGCCGGCCAGTCTCTAAGCAAATGGTGATAATCACTGCTGAATTCATTTATGTTCTCACAAACGTTAGCTACCTTCTCCTCGAAATCGGGTCTGTCGTCATAACTCAACCCTTTAATGATGGAGGCTTCACCAATACCCAAAACAGAAGGTTGACGTGTATCCCAAATACGAATGTACCAACTCTCTTTCTGCGTAAGTATGCCTCTGGATGTTCCTCCTGGTCTTATAAACCTGAAAGTATGTTTTTTGAAATCTGCCTTAAGCATGTTTTGTTCTCTATAGTTTTGACAATAGATCGTTAGGTTTTAGAAAATACACATGAGACCGATTTTCATCTGTCTCAATTAAAAGCTATAAAAACTTTGACTATCAAATAATCACAACCTGCATTTAATTAATTACAAAAATTTAACGACGCAATTTTTAAATGGAAAGTAACAATCCCGCACCCGTTAATAATACAATAAATAATGTGGAGATAGCCAACCGCTTTAATTCAGGATCCAGCACATCGTGATCTGTATTACAAACTACCACTCTGACATGACGTACCAATAGTGGCAACGCCAAAAGAAATAGCCAACTCCATATGACGGTTTTTTGTAAAGCAACAAACGTCACTAAAGAGACCAATGCCCCACCAATTAACACTATATGATAATTTCTAGCGATCCTCCCCCCCAGATGTACTACCAGGGTTCGCTTACCTGTTTCACGGTCTGTTTCTTCATCACGAATATTATTGACATTAAGCACACCCGCACTTAATAATCCCACACTCACCGCCGGTAACAGCACCTCCCAATTCCAACTGTTGGTATGGAGAAAATAAGTGCCACAAACTCCCACTAATCCGAAAAACAGAAACACATAGATATCTCCACGTCCCCTGTATCCAAAAGGATTACGACCTACAGTATACTTAATAGCTGCTGCAATTGCTCCTATCCCCATCAAAAAGAAGAGTCCCCCGGTTAAACTTAACACCCCCCTGAAAGCAGAATAGATGAGACCCATGCCGGCAATCAATGATAGCACCACAAAGACCATCATCATTATTTTCATTTGGCTTGGGGTTATTTTTCCACTCTGCACCATTCTCTCCGGTCCCAATCGTCCCTCATGATCTGCACCACTCATGGCATCACCATAATCATTGGCCAGGTTGGAGAGTATTTGAAGAAAAAGAGTAGTTAACGACGCCAACAATAATATATCCCATCGAAATGCATGATGAAAAGCAGCAATAAAACTACCCATGAAAATAGAAGAAAACGCTAACGGCAATGTTCGAAGTCTGAATGCTATAATCCAATCCTTAGTGTGAGGCATGCTTTTTTTGTTTGCCGCAAAGATATAAATTATTGCCGTGCCTGCTCGAATACTCTGCCCTTACTACCTTTCACGATTATTCGGTTTTTACTTCATTGCTCAGCTGATAACCATTTTCTACTTCCTGGTCTTCAGCCAACAATCCACCAGATTATATGACAGAAAGAGTAACCATGAACAACCTCATAAGGCAAAAGAGAACTCGAAACCAGATGAAAATGATTCTCAATAATCCATTTCTTCATCCTTAAATCAGCAATAGATCGTTAGATTTTAGATAATAGACATTAGACTGATTTACATTACTCTCATTTTTAGATTAAAAATGACTTTGTCTATTGGATAAACATAAACTGTTCTTCAATTACTTATAAAAAGTTTAACGAACTATTATTCGGGTAATTACGAAACTATTAATCGCTATGGCAGAAAAGCGTGAACAACTGGAGATCTTCTTCAGTAATCGCCAAGTTCCTTTTTACAATGAAATGGATTTTAGAGGCGTATAAAAGTTAGTTAAACCGCCACACAAGTATGACAACTAGTTTGGACAGATCAATCACCCCCTGAATCAGATTGCTTTTATCGCCATGATCAGACAGAAAACCTATTCCAGGATCTATTGAAGTGTAAAAAAGAGTATAATTAAAAAAGGCTGTCTTATTACCAACAGCCTTTTCTTCGAGATCAGTATCACACATCATATTCGATTAGTGTAACATCATTAACCCAAAACCAATCTTTATATATCCGGATTCCGTTGTCCGGCTTCATATTGTGAGACTCTGATCTCTATATGCATACTTCACCTTTTTTCTTTTTACTACTAAAACCGGGTACAGTTGCCCTCCTGTACCCGGACTTAAAGTTTAATCAAACTAAAACATTAAAAACAATTTCCAAAAGCAACCAACTTCTGGCCTAATATAGGATAACTAACTTTTTTTAAGCCTCTAAAATTATTCATTCTGTTTATATACACCACCGCTTCATAGAAGAAAAACTTCTTTTTTTTGGCAAACGACCTATCACGTAAGACCAACGGTTCTTTTTTATCAATAAGAATCTAAAATATTAATAAATCCAATAGCAGCATATCATCTGTAAAAAACAAACTAATCTATAGCATGTGCCCCAAATAGATACGTTTTTCACCCAAATAAAAGCATCAATAAAACTCAAATTATTCATTGGATTTTATATTTTAGTTGGCTCGCACAGAATCATATCTTTTAAAAAAGTTAACACTATAGATGTGATTGTAATTCATTTTTAATGAACCCAAGGATAAAAAAGCCAAATCAAATAATAAGCAACCTAATGAAAAAGAGATCTGCCCTACTGTACACACTTCTTTTTTTAATTAATCTAACCACAATAACTGCAAAAACCATAAAAGTTACTCATCCACATGATCGGCATCCTTATTCTTCGGTCAATGAAAATGGTGAATCCGTTGGTATCCTCATTGACTGGTGGAAACTATGGGCACAAAAATCAAATGTAGCTATCCAATTTATTCCGGCAGACATTAATAACTGTATCAAAAAGACCCTTAATGGAGAAGCAGATGTTATTGCCGGCCTATTCTATAATGAAGAACGCTCACAAGTGCTCAGCTTTAGTGATAATATCATGCGGGTAAACGCCACCCTCTTTCTTAAAAAAGGTCATTCACCCAAATCATTGCCGGACATTAACTTTCCGGTTGTAATAATTAAAAATGATCCGAATAGCCAACAGATAGCTGAGAAGTATCCCGAACTAAAAACAAGCACCATTGATACTTTCAACACTTTAAAAGAAAAAGTGGCAGACAAGGAACTTGATGGATTCATCTATGACCTGCCAAATCCAAGAGGTATCTATAAAAGTCATTCAGGCCCCGATGGGTATTATCAATACCACGTCCTCATCTCTGATAAATTAAGGCCTGCAGTGAAAAAAGGGAATCAACAGCTGTTGGACTTAATCTTAGCCGGAAGCAGCCAAATAACCGACGACGAACTGGCCAATATAGCCGGCAACTGGAACATCTTCAAAAAAGACCAAACAGTACTTAAACTGACCATCTTATTTATAATACTTCTTTTAGTGACAAGTGGCGTATTCTATTTTATACTGAGAAGACAAAGAAACAAAGCCAAAACAGGTACTCCCTTTGAATCCGGGACCGACTGGCAGATTATTATCGATAAAGGGGAAAACGATTACATCGAATTCAAATCATCTCTTCGGTGGGACTACCGTGAAGAGAAACCTAACAAGGCCCTTGAACAGGTAATTGTGAAAACCATTTCTGCCTTTTTGAACACCAATGGCGGCATGCTCTTTATCGGTGTTGATGATGATGGTAACACGCTGGGACTAGAAAAAGATTACCAAACTCTCAAAAAGAATAACCGTGATGGTTTCATGCTTACAATAACAAATCTGATCAATCAATACCTGGGTAAAACCACCCACCGTTTTCTCACCATAAACATCATTTCCATCAACGACAAAGATGTATGCATTGTATCGGTAGAGAAATGTAACACACCGGTATTCTTAGGTAAGAATGGCAAAGAAGAGTTTTATATCAGGGCTTCTGCCTCATCACAGCCTCTGAGCATGAAAGAAACCTATGAATATATCAGTTCAAACTGGGATGAAAAATAACCGCACAAATAAATCTATCAATAAAAAGCCCTGTTTATATAGACAGGGCTTTTTTTATGAAGTTGTTTAAAGTTGTCTAAGAAGAATAATACAAAAAGCAATGATATTTAGAGCTTTCCAATGCGATTTTTTTGTTTCAAAACGCACAAGTATTGCCTTGAAAGCATCAAGCCATGCATTGGTTCTTTCTACGACAAAACGT
>RHGE01000532.1 GCA_004296775.1 Marinilabiliaceae bacterium JC017 | reverse complement strand
ATATAATGAAATTCTTTGATTGGTTCTTCCCATAGGAATGATCCATTTTATTTGACTGATAGGGCCAACAAACAGTTTATTATAACAAATCTAAAAAATTCTAAATAAAATGAGTGTTCTTATTCRAAMCGCCTCGTGATCTTCAACCAATTATGYGCTWCAATATAATTACCWGGAGTAAGYGCTATAGCTTGTTTCCAATACTCAACRGCTTGATYRAACCAAGMCTCYGCAATTTCMGAATCTCCCTGTYGAATGGCCTGTTCTCCCCGGTCGGAATAGGYGGGTYAATTCCTTYCCTTAGAACCGTACTTGAGAGTTTCCTACCTCATACGGCTCAGGCGGGTTAATTCCTTCCCTTAGAACCGTACTTGAGAGTTTCCTACCTCATACGGCTC
>RHGE01000531.1 GCA_004296775.1 Marinilabiliaceae bacterium JC017 | reverse complement strand
AGTCAGAATGTATTAAACCTTACCATTTCAATAAAAGGAACACATCTACAAACATTGGATACCTCCTGCATCCCACATTCTCACACCCCACACAATAGGTTATCAACAGGCTACATGACTATAATCGAGTATTTTGGCAGGATTAACATGATTAGGAATGCCGAAAATTCGGGAGGGGTGAGGTGAATGAAAGCCAGTGTGAAACATGATTAACTCTGAAGGAGTGTCTGTGACAGCACAGGGTTTTAACCCTGTGTTTCCATCATGGTAATAAAGAAGGCTGAAAGTCAGAATGTATTAAACCTTACCATTTCAATAAAAGGAACACATCTACAAACATTGGATACCTCCTGCATCCCACATTCTCACACCCCACACAATAGGTTATCAACAGGCTA
>RHGE01000529.1 GCA_004296775.1 Marinilabiliaceae bacterium JC017 | reverse complement strand
TTATAGGGAAACAAGCTAAGATTTATCTTTCTTGAAAAATGGAAGAAAAAGTTCCTTCGTTAAAAGTTAGACAGAGCCTACTATGCAAAAATAAAGGGGGCTGGAATCTACACATTGATTTTTTTTCGTGATTTTTTTTTTGAACCGTATGCATCAAAAGGTGCATGTACGGTTCCTAAGGGATAGTATTTTATCCTAATCAACCGACTTTATCGAGAAAGATTGCTTTTTTTAGGCCAAGAGGTTGATAGTGAGATCTCTAATCAACTTATTGGTCTTATGGTATATCTCAGTATAGAGGATGATACCAAAGATCTGTATTTGTTTATAAACTCTCCCGGAGGATGGGTAATACCCGGAGTAGCTATTTATGATACTATGCAATTTGTACGACCAGATG
>RHGE01000527.1 GCA_004296775.1 Marinilabiliaceae bacterium JC017 | reverse complement strand
CATTGCCCCAAAAACGAAGCAAAAAACGCTAGTCAAATAAAAGCTTCCACCCACCTCCTTGATGAATTTTTGCTAACCCACATGCCAGAATTCCCGCATTCATCTTCGTCGCGCCTACGCYGGCCCGCTTATTTRACCGGCTCCCCCGCTTCCCAACATCATGGTCCGACTCGTCATTTGGCTTTTTGTGTTATAGTGTCGATATATTCAAGGGCGACTTCGYGTTTGCCCCTGCTAGCATCGATTTGCAATCGGTACCTTGTTATATAATAGACAGAGATGGCCATTGTCCATATTGACGCCAAGATAACAACTTAACAAGAGGGTTAATTGATATATAAGTTTTAGTTCTTCAGGAATAGTTTTATTGGGACGTTGTCCCAAACCCTACTTCATTTTTG
>RHGE01000526.1 GCA_004296775.1 Marinilabiliaceae bacterium JC017 | reverse complement strand
CTGTCTCCGGTACTTCTATTGTATCTAGAAAAGCACCATTTTGTATATTTTTATATTCCGTTTTCTCTGACAATTCTACTGTTGGATTTGATTTAGTGCTCCAACATAAACCTGTATTTATTATAGGAACATTCCCTGTATCTGAAWKTTTTCCTCCWCTTTTAAAACTGCTGTTAATTATCGWAGTTATTTCATCTGTACTTACAGTTGCTAAAAAAGGGGTTAATGTTGTTACTATTCTTTCCTCCCCATATGATGTTCCTACTCCATTAGTTGCATAAGCCCTAACATAATATGTTGTTGCTGGTTTTAAATCTGCTAGATTCTCTACAAAGTGTACTTCTGCTTTTATATCTCCCAGATTCTCTGTTTTACTTGATAATTTTACTGTAGGTCTCGGAT
>RHGE01000525.1 GCA_004296775.1 Marinilabiliaceae bacterium JC017 | reverse complement strand
AATCATTTTTTCTTGAGCCGTACGAGGAGAAAACTTCTTATACGTTTCTAGGGGGGGGGGTATTGTTCATCTACATCTATCCCAATGAGCCGTCTATCGAATCGTTGCAATTGATGTTCGATCCCGAAGAGAAGGAAGAGATCTTCAAAAAGTTGGTTTTTATGATCCGATAAAGAATCAAACTTATTCAAATGTTCCTGCTATTCTATATTTCCTTGCAAAAGGCGCTCAACCTACAGGAACTGTTCATGATATTTCAAAGAAGGCAGAGGTTTTTAACGAATTTCGCTTTAATCAAACGAAATTCAATTAATGAAATAAAAAAAAAGTGTGGGGATGACTCGTATCTCATATATAGTAGAACTTTTTCTATACTATTCCTCCTTCTCTTACTGTATTCATG
>RHGE01000057.1 GCA_004296775.1 Marinilabiliaceae bacterium JC017 | reverse complement strand
GTAATGATTGGAGAAAAATTCTATAGATATACTGATTAGAAAGAAAATTAGTGAAAAGCAATTAAGAGGTTTTGAAATCTGAAATATAGATTTAAATATTTAGGAGTGATGAAATCGGTAAAAGACATACAAAAGAAAGATAAGTTAAGAAAGTTCAGAGTTTTATCAATAAATTCAATGAAAAAGATAGTTGGTGGTGGTTGTAATGGTGATGATGGAGAAATGCCCCACTATAAAAAAATTGACGTTTAATTTTTAATCTCTGCGAACGTACAAATTTAATATTTGTGTATGTGGTTGAAAAATAATTGTTTGTTGCGAGTAATGTAGAAAAATGAAAATAATCTTATAAAAAGGTGTTACGGTTTCCGTTTTCTGCAATTAATAGGTATAGGTAATTAATGGAAATTAGTAATATAAGGATTACTCAAAAGAGAACTGAAGCGAGAAATAATAGGTAAGTATATTAGAGATTTGACCTTTTCTGTTTGGAAAAAGCATTTTTATTGATTCCCAAATTTTATGTCAGCCTGAACGCAGGTTGTTTGTCGGTGAATGGAAGAAAGAGGGGGCCCCGTATCAACTGATTCCCAAAAATATCTCCTCTTCTTCTTTTCGCTACAACTAAACTGAGAATTATTGTAATCAGGGGAGGTTTTTATGAAGGAGATACATCGAACAATTGCATGGATAGATAATGAGATTCGGGATAAAAATACTGGATCTCCGGATGAGCTTGCCGGCAAACTTAAAATGTCGGTGCGATTATTATTCTATTATATCGATATGATGAAGCTATTAGGGGCTCCCATAGAATTTTCACAAGAAGAGAATACTTTTCGATATCAAAAACAAGGTTACTTTTTTAATGGATTTAAGTGGATGGAAGATTCGTTTTCTACTAATGAAAATAGTTTGCCCCATAATCGGGCTTGAATATTTATAGAATCAAATTGGATCATTATTCTTAAATCAGTTCATAAAAAAAGGGAAAGACATTGTCTTTCCCTTTTTTTTATGTGGTGCCACCTGGAATCGAACCAGGGACACACGGATTTTCAGTCCGTTGCTCTACCAACTGAGCTATGGCACCGTGTTATTCTTGCGAAGCAAAAATAACGAATCAACTTAAATTATCAATAACCCTTTACCTTTTTAGAAGTTTTCGCTTAGGCAAAATACTTCTAAATAAACCCTAAAATCAGTCTTTATATGTCTACAACCATTGTTGCAGATTTTCAACTGGTGGTGCCACCTGGAATCGAACCAGGGACACACGGATTTTCAGTCCGTTGCTCTACCAACTGAGCTATGGCACCGTCTAAAGAACTTTGCAAAAGTAGTGGCGTTTGGTGTGACGCTCTTGTCAAATGCGGTGCAAATATACGGAAAGATTTTTTACTACAAAATCTTTTTTGATTTATTTCTTTGATGTTTTTTGTGTAAGCCCTGTTAATTTATCTGATATTTAGTATTTTTGCACCTTCAAATTTTTTCATGGAATATTTTTCAAAAACATTAGAAAACGGCATTCGCATCATTCACAAACCTGAAAAGTCACTTGTGGGCTATTGTGGATTATTCATTAATACTGGATCGCGGGATGAAGAAGAGTCGGAGCATGGTATTGCTCATTTTATAGAACATGTAATTTTCAAAGGAACTAAAAAACGAAAAGCTTTTCATATTTTAAGTCGTCTTGACGATGTGGGAGGTGAACTTAATGCATACACTACAAAAGAGGAAACTTGTATATATGCTTCTTTTTTGAAACAGGATTTTGAAAGAGCCATTGACTTAATTCATGATATTACTTTTAATTCGGTGTTTCCGGAGAAGGAGTTAGTGAAGGAGAAAGAAGTAATTATAGATGAGATTAATTCATACAAGGATAGTCCAGCCGAATTGATTTTTGATGATTTCGAAGAATTGATTTTCAAGGAAAATCCGATGGGACGTAATATTCTTGGGACCGCAGAAGCCCTTAAATCATTTACAAAAGAGGATATTAATAGGTTTATTCAGAATAATTATCACACCGATGAGATTGTTTTTTGTTCGGTTGGAGATGTGTCATTTAAAAAGCTGCTTAAATGGTGTGATAAGTTTTTTGGTGCTGTTTTGGAAAACCGAGGAATAAAAGAAAGATCCAAGTTAGAAGTTTATATTCCGGAAAAGAAAATTGAGAAAAAAGATACATACCAATGTCATGTAATGGTTGGCAATGTTGCCTATGATTTTAATCATCCCGATCGGTTAGGTCTATATTTGCTTAATAATTTACTCGGAGGGCCTGGGATGAACTCTCGATTAAACATGGCTTTAAGGGAAAAAAACGGAATAGCCTATAATGTTGAGTCATCTTATACGCCCTATTATGGTACTGGTATTTTTAGTATTTACTATGGTACAGATGTTGATAATTTGGATCGTTCATTACAAATTATTGATGTAGAACTTCGTAAGCTTCGTAATAAGGCATTAGGTATAATGCAATTGCATAAGGCTTGTCGACAACTGAAAGGGCAAATGGCTATTGCTTCTGAGAATCGTGAGAACTTGATGTTATCAATGGGGAAAAGTTATATGCTTTATAATCGAGTGGATTCACTTGAGGAAATATATGCGAAAATAGATAATATTTCTGCGGAAAAGTTGTTGTCTATTGCCAATGAGATTTTTGATGCACAAAAACTATCATACCTGATTTACAAATAGAACCTGAAAATGACTTATTCATTAGATTTAGACCAATATATTCTGGAACACATTGATGTGGAAAGTGATATTCTGAGCGATTTGAATCGACAGACACATTTAAAGATTTTGCGCTCAAGAATGATAAGCGGGCACCTGCAGGGGCAAATTCTAAAAATGATTTGTCGAATGATAAATCCATTGAATGTATTAGAACTGGGGACGTTTACCGGCTATTCCGCCATTAGTATGGCTTTAGGCTTGTCACGTAACGATGCACATATTGATACTATTGAAATTAACGATGAACTTCAATCCTGTATTTTAGAATTTTTCCGAAAGGCTAAAGTCGAAAATAGAATTTCTCTTCATATTGGACCAGCAATAGATATTATTCCTCGATTAGAAAAGAAATATGATTTGGTATTTATTGATGCAGATAAAAGACAGTATCCAGAGTATTACAATTTAATTTTTGAACATGTAAATGTAGGAGGTTATATAATAGCTGATAATATATTGTGGGATGGAAAGGTTGTTGAAAATGTGGCTAAAAATGATACGTATACCAAAGGAATTCTGGAATTTAACGAGATGATTAAAAATGATTGTCGAGTGGAAAAAGTTATTCTTCCTGTTCGTGATGGGTTATTTTTAATTCGTAAAAAATAGGGTGATAGCTTAATGTAAATTGTAATTGACTTTATGATTTAGTGAAGCGTAAATCGTGAACGTTTATGGATTATAGTGCTGCTAGTGTGCGATTATGAGACAGTCTACAGGTCTTGTTCTGTCTTCTGTTTTAGTAACTTTTTTGATAGGGATAGTGTATTAACGGGTTGTTATTTCAGGTCGTAGAGGCCAGGAATCATCTCAATGGTGAGGGGTGTATCTGTGTTTGTAGTAACTGTTAACGGACGTAGCACAAAGTGAAGATAATTTATTCCAGTCCTTGGATTGTCATATCTTTCCTGTTTTTTACCGTGTGGTCTTATCCGGTTGCTGAAATTAGGCCGTGGCACCACCTCTATGGTGGTTGTTTTGATTGACTCTTATATTGCATGATATGGGGGATAGATGGATATATGTAAAGGCAAACGTAATTATTGGAATACAAATGATTACTAATACCAGTCAAAAGTAGGTATGAAGAGGAGAAAGTATTTGCCTGCTATGGGTTTAATGCGTGGCTGATAAAGAATTTAGATACATAAATCTCACAGTAAAGACGTATTTTATTGTAAATGGTCTGCATTAAATACGTATTATCTGTGACTTTAGTCTGAATAAGCACCAATGATGGATGCTTATAAACTCCTTTAATTATCAGTGTAAGTAGGTCAATAGACCGTTAGATTATAGACCTGTCAAACTAGTATTTAATAGTTTTGGCTATTAAATAAGTACAAACTGTTTTTTTAATTAAAAGCAAAAGTTTAAAGAGATATTGTAAGTGGCAGAAGAGATAATATATTGCTTTTTATAAAACTGAACCCAAGTTATCCAGAAAATTGTGATGAGAAACGAATATAAAAAATGCACTTTAAACTAAAATGAAAATTTTTGAGAATTCATATTAAAGAGGCGAGCCGCCTCTTTTTTTGTGAAATCTTGTTCATCACATCAATCGACGTGATTATCCTATTATTCTATTGATAAGTCAATTTAATTCAAGGAGTTTTATTTAGTTGATATAACTTTGATAAAGATGTTAATTTATTGAAATTTAAATGATCGCTGGTTTTATTCATTTAATTAGATTAATCATCTGGAAGAATTCTTCCATGTAAGGATATGAAGAGTTGATTTTTAATCGCGTTTTGCTTAGTTATATTTAGATAATATTTTCAATAAATGGATGTAAATATCATTGATCTTGCAGGTCCTAAAATTAAAAAAGGATGTTTGTATTCATATTATATTGATGGAATTGGGAATATTTATGATTCTAATGATTCTCTTTTTCCCATTAAGGATCAAAGACATTTCAATAACCTTTTTGATATTTTACCAACATCCCTTTGTGCGGTGTTAAGTGATTCGATTAGGCAATTGAAAGATGAAAACAGGGTGATAATTAGAGGAATAGCGCTTAATGCAGGCGGAGTCTCCATTCCAATTCACACAATCTTTAGAAAGTCTCTTAAAAAACCTGGATTATTTTTAGTGAAGGGATTTGTTTCTTCGAGTAATGTGGAGCATGATAATATTTTTCTTACACTTACTCAATTACCTTTTCCAGCTTGTGTAATTGCCTCAACTGGTTGTTTAAAGGGGGCTAATAATTTATTTTGGGATTATTTTGAGGTTGTTAATGCAGGAAGTGATTTGAATATCCAGGATGTGCTCATTACCAATGACTTTTCTCCGGAGAGATTTAGTGTTTCTATTTTATCAAGTCAGGATAGTTTTGATCATGCTGTGTTTTGTCGTACTAGCAGTAGTGGGGTTAATCAAACATTTGTGTTAAGTTCAACCTGTTTATCAGCGTTAAAATCAAAGGATGTCAGGTATATTTTAGTTTTTAAAGACATTACTTCTTTTATTGAGATTCAATATTCATTGGAACAAAAAAACAGTGTCCTTAAGGAGATTGTTAAGAAGGAGATGGAACAAAGGATGGCACATGAGATTAATATATTACATAAGAGTCGGTTGGAGACATTAGGGGAGATTGCTTCCGGAATGATACATGAATTGAATCAGCCACTTGCGCATTTGAGCTTAATGCTCGATAATGTGGTGGAAAGATGTAAAGAACACTCTTTGTCAACAGAGTATTTAATTGAGAAGACAGAGGTTATTCAAAATCAAATTTTTCGGATAAGAGATATTGTAAGTGGAATAAAGGAATTTGCTACTGGAAATATATCGTTAAAAAAGCAGCATGTTGATGTTCGATCAATTGTGAATGATTGTTTAGGGGAATCATCTATTGTTGTGCCAAACTTAGTGATTAAAGTTAATCAGCCATGCGATTGTTTTTTCTATTCTTATCGAGGTAAATTGGAACAGATATTGTCTAATATATTGACTAATAGTTTTCAGTCATTATTGTTAAAACAGGAAGCTGGTTTTGTGTTTAAACCACGTGTGTTGATTACTGTTGAAAAAACTCAAGATTTTGTAAAAGTTGTTGTAGCAGATAATGGTATTGGAATTATGGATAGAGATAAGTCTAAGATATTTAAACCTTTTTATACAACTAAAAAGGATATTGGAGGAACCGGTCTTGGTTTATTCATTATTAATAATTTGATGCGAGAAATGAAAGGAAATATTGAAATTAAAAGTCAATATTTGAACTATTGTGTGGTCAATTTGAGGTTTCCTATTAGAAAAGAGTAAGCGATGAAGTATAATATCTTATTAATTGAAGATGAAGATCAATTTAGAGAAGTGCTTTATGATAGCTTATTGGCTTTAGATACAAATGTGTGGTCTTATTCTTCCTGGGAAATGGCGGAGGAGGAAATGAGAGTAAATAAGCCTGATTTGGCTATTCTGGATATTAATTTGCCAGGAAAAAATGGATTGATGATTTTTGAAGAATTGAAGAATCGATTTTCTGAAATTGAAGGAATAATTATTACAGGGCAGGCTAATTTAGAAAATAGCATTCATTCAATAAAAGTTGGAGTTTCGGATTTTTTAACCAAGCCCTTTAGACTTAAAGAATTAAAAAATGCAATTGAGAGTCTGGAAAGTTATAAACAATTTCAGTTGCGGGTGAAACTGTCAGGAAAACAACTTTTAAATTCAGCCAAGGCTTTTGAAGAAGATTGGGGAATTGAGTTTATCGGAATTAGCCCATATATCAAGAAAGTTAACATGTTGATGAAGAAAGTGGCACAATCTTCAGATACTACAGTGTTGATTACGGGTGAAAGCGGGACTGGTAAAGAGTTGGTTGCAAAAGGAATTCATAGTCTTAGTGGGCGAAATAAGGCTCCGTTTTATCCGGTTAATTGTACTGCAATTCCGGATACTTTGTTTGAAAGTGAATTTTTTGGATACCAGAAAGGGGCATTTACCGGGGCATTAACAAGTCATGCCGGCTGGTTTGAAAAAGCAGATAGTGGCACCTTGTTCTTGGATGAAATAGGTGATTTGAACCTGGCTTTACAGGCCAAATTGTTACGTGTTCTAGATGAGAAGAGGATATGTCGAATTGGATCACATGATACTTTAGAAGTAAATACACGCGTGGTTACGGCCACAAATAAAAACTTAAAAGAATTATCGGAGACAGGCCTTTTTCGTTTAGATTTATATCATCGATTGAATACATTTAATATTCATTTGGCGCCATTAAGGGAACGGACAGAGGATATACCACCTTTGGTTCACCACTTTATTAAGGAATATTCAGAGAAGCAACGTAAAAGTGTGAAAAGTATTCATTCGCGTGCTTTAAATCTTTTATCCGGATATCATTTTCCTGGGAATATCAGAGAATTGAAAAATATTATCGAACGGGCAGTGCTGTTGTGCGATAGCAGTTATATCAGTACCAAGCATATTCAATTACCAGAAGAAGGGTTTGTGTCTGTTGTTGATGACCAGTCATTTAAATTGGACGAAATAGAAAAGAATACCATTATTAAGGCTATTCAATCGTGTAAAAATAACAAAACAAAAGCTGCCCATAAATTGAATATTACCCGGCAATCTTTAAATCGAAAACTAAAAAAGTATAGCTTAGAATAGATTTAGTTTTTTTTGATCTTCAATCTCAAAATAGGGATTGTCTGAGAATAATTCATATAGTTTAAGCCTGCTCAGCTCTTAGGAGATGTGCAGGCTTTTTATATTTTTTGTATAAGATAGGGTGGTATGAGAATGAGCGATGACCGAATTCGGTCGTTAAGGTAAAAAATTGATTGTTGTTGTGTTTTTTTATTGATCTATTTTGCGGATTCGATTTTAATCTTCAGTTTTTCTTTCTTCATATATGCTTTTCAGTTTTTAATGTAGGAAAGTTGCCAATTCGTAAAAATGAGTTGAATCTTTCAGGAATTTGACATCCGTTTTTTGGTCATCGCTTTGGTGTTGATTTTTTTATAAATCAATAAAATCGGCCATTAATGACCATATTAGATAGGTGTGTGATAATTAGTAGACAGATAGGTTGTTAGGGTGTTTGTGAGCGATAATTAGTGACCAATATCGGTCGGAATATTTCGAATGTTATAGAGCTAATTTGTGTAGTGTGTAAGAATTCAGACGATTACAAAAAATGGTATCGTGCTTGATACATGTGGTTCGTCATAAATAATTGTTGATAATTGAAAAAGATGTTACACAAGTTTATTATTCTAATCTTATTAAGCGCAGTTTCCCTATCAGGTGTTTTATCACAAAACAAGAAAGTAGGAAATACCTTTGATTTAAGTTCTCTACCTGAAAATCTGGTTCCGACTGATTTATCAAATTTACCAGAACGCTCTTCTGTTTCTAATGAAGCGTTTGCCATATCCTATCAAATTGGAGAAGGCAATATTTCTAAAGTTGATCAGGAAGGAGAAAGTCATACCGGTATAGCTATTCAAGTTGGACAAAAGAATATTAGTTCAATTGATCAGAGTGGAGGAGTAGGGCACTTTTCTATTGTAACTCAAAAAGGACTAAGTAATGGTGCGGAGGTTCAACAAAAGGGCGAGGAAAATGCAGGAATTATAATTCAGGAAGGAACTTCGTCGCGTGCTCAAGTGACTCAAAGTGGAATAGGGAATTATGCAGATATACAACAGTATTCCGGCGAGTTGAACACTGCCGACATTGTCCAAATAGATGGATCGACTAATTCTGCCGAAATAGAACAAATTGGAGATTTAAATGAGGCACGGGTTAATCAATGCGGGATTAATAATGGTGTGCGCATTGATCAGAACGGGTATTCAAACAAAGCCTTTGTAGATCAGAATGGTGGATCAGATAATACCGCCATTATCCATCAGGAGCAATTCAATAATTTTTCCCGGATTATCCAAAGTGGTAATGGTAACAGTGCAATTATATCACAAACTAAATAAGTATTCATTCTAAACTAACAATCATGAAAAAGTTATTTTTTACAACAGCATTATCAATGCTGACATTGGTGGCGTTTGCTCAATCAAACACAGGTACTACTACTCAATCTGGCGAGTATAATAAGTCTGAAATTAATCAAACAGGCTCAAGTCACAGTGCAGAAGTTACGCAAAGTGGAATTGGTTTGGTTGATGAGGAAAATTCGGTTCTGATAAACCAGTCAGATGATAATAATAAGGCTAAGGTAATTCAGTCGGGTGGTAAATCTAATTCTGTTGATGTCACTCAGAGTGGTTATTTTGAATTAAATGGAAATAATTCTGCTGATGTAACTCAAAATGGTGATGGTAATGCATCGATTATTTCACAACAAGGGTTGAATCAAACAGTGGAGGTTTCGCAAGAAGGTCTTGACAATAAGGTTGATATAGGTCAGTTTAATCAAAATAATGAAGCCGTTGTTACTCAGGATGGACAAGAAAACAAAGCTACCGTTAAACAAGCAGAGACTGATGTGTGGAATACAAGTACTAAAATAACTCAGGATGGTAAATTAAATGTTGTTGAAACAGATCAGCGAGGCGATTATCAAGAAATTGATGTTACTCAAGAAGGTGAATCCAATGTTGCCAAAGTAAATCAACATCGACAGATTTATAATGAAGATCCTAATGCAAAGGCCGTTGTTGGGCAATTTGGTGTAGGAAATGGAGTGCAAATAGATCAATATGCCATCAATCAGGATGCTAATGTGTATCAGAAAGGTGATGGTAACCAGGTTACTGTTACTCAAAAGGGAGATAATGGCGATCCTTCGTATTGGGAGGATGGTACTTTCCCAAACAATAATGTTGACATTGATCAGGTTGGAGATGTTAATACTACCAATGTATCACAAACAGGTATTCTTAATAAGGTAGTGGCTAATACCCTGGGAAACAACAATGAGGTTGTAGTTGAACAGGAGCATTCTAATCAAACTGCTTTGATTGATCAAAAGGGAGATAAAAATAAAGTATTAGTACAACAAAATGACGGAGCTAATTTGACAGATATTAAGCAGTCTGGAGATGGTAATGCTGTTATAGTAGATCAAAATACTCCCTGGGGATTAGCTGATGAGGAAAATGAAGCTTTCGTTACACAGGAATCTGATGGTAACGCTGCCGAAATTCACCAAAATGGTACCCGTCATGAAGCTACAGTTGTTCAGGGAACAGGTTCTGGCAATAAAGCTTTAATCACACAGGAAGGAAAAGATAATGTGGCACCTAACCATATTGCTAAGGTAACGCAAACAGGTGCTGGTAATGAGGTAAAGGCAACTCAAAATGGAGCATGGAATGATGTAGTTGAAATTACCCAATCAGGTGACGGTAATTATGCAGAGACAAACCAAACGAATGGTGGTATTACTTATCAGCAGTCAATTAATGAAATTTACCTTACACAAAGCGGAAATGATGGTTTTGCTGATGTAAAACAGGATGGTGAAGAAAATACAGCTACTATTGCACAAGCTGGATTAGAAAACAAAGTTTGGATTGATCAGTCTATAGCAGTTAATAACAATACTGCCACAGTAAATCAATTAGGTGGAAGTTTAAATGAGGCTCGTATTAATCAAATGGCTGGAGCTGTTGGTAATACTGCTATAATAAATCAAGACGGGATTCATAATGTTGGAACAGTCAATCAGAATAATGGTATAAACACAGCAACTATCAGCCAGTATGGTAATCAGGGAATTGCCAAGGTCGATCAGGCAGAAGCTGGTAATACTGCTACAGTTGAGCAAACTAATGGCGAGTACAATAAGGCTTATGTTCTTCAGAACGATAAAGCTGAAAATGTAGAAGCTACCGTTACTCAGGGAGGTGGTAATAATAATCTTGCAAATGTAAATCAGAATAATGTTAATGGTGCAAATGCAACTATTTCTCAAAATGGAGTAGATTTAGAGGCAAATATTACCCAGATGGGAATTAATCATACCGCCATTATTACTCAATCTGGAGGACCAGATAATGTTGGAGTAATCAATCAAGGCGGAATAGGTGTGCTTAATTCTGCTGCGATTACCCAGAGTGGTATGAATAACGTTTCTACCATCAATCAGAATAATTTTTAATCGATATCAGTTTAAGTGAAAGTTTAGGCGGCATCGTTTGGTGTCGCCTAATCCGTTTATTTGTGAGTTAAGTGTAATAAAGGTTGACATTTTTGTGTGTTAGTGAGGTTTATAGTTTTGGGAGAGAGCATTGGTGTTGATAGATTAATCTACGATATAATTCTGTTAGTCAAACTTTTTTCTTAACTCTCTTGATTTCGTATAATTTAGTTTTGCTTTAAAAATCGGATTATGAACGTTATTCGGCTTTTTTTAATAATAGGTTGCTCGCTTGTTTCTGGTATGCTATATGCTCAGTTCAATGAAGAGTCAAAACTTTCGGGGCAGGAACTAGGGGTGATTCAACAAATCACTCAATATCAATTTGGAGCCGCTAATAATAAATTGATTGGCCTTCAATACGGAAATCAAAATGAGTTGGCGGTCAAACAACAAGGAAACAATAATACAGCAATAGCCATTCATTTAGGTGCTGCAAATAAAGTGGATTTGCAGCAAGAGGGAGATGGTAATCTGGTTGAGAATCTATATGTGGGGAATAATAATTCCTTGGTTAGTCGACAGGTTGGAAATAACAATCAGCAGTATATTTTTCATTTTGGAGATGATGTACATTACAATGTGGACCAAGTGGGCAATGATCATCAGGTCACCTATACAACGTTTGGTTATACTCCAGGTGCCATAATTGAGCAGAGCGGTCAGGGAATGAAAGTATTTGTTGAGCAAGGACCACAAGGATCACTATAAAAATGAGAGTAACACTTTTTTTGATAAGCTTTTTCCAGTTGGGATTGATTGTGCTTTGTCAGGAAAATAGGGATTCAACGCGAGGTGAAGCGACAGAGAAGTATTTAAAAAGTATTATTCAGCAGTTTGAGAAAGCCAGGGATCACGAAGGTGATGCTCTTGATCCTGATGACCTGGAAATAGATGGGATGGTGATTGATGAAACAATGACTAAGTCCGGGCGTGAGTTTTATGAATTGTTTTTTAAATATTGGACGCCCCCTGAAACGGTTAAAGGTTATTCCATTTTTATTTCAGAGAAACCTTATCGCCTCAATAATACCTTGTTGGAAATAAGGATTGATGAAACGATAATTTATCAAAGTTTGATGCAACGACGGTATGATTTGATTGATGAGATGGCCAAACAATCAATCGAGCGGGCCAATGCATTTGTATTACAAATGGCCACCCTCCAGAAGGATTTATCTGACGGTGATTTTTCAGGAACAGGTATATAAAACATATAGAGGATGAAACGAGACAAGTAAATTACTTCATTCACAAGAGGATGATAAAATAAGAACTCTGAGTTTCAGAATCTCTGATCTTATCAGTCTCTTGTTTAAATTTAAACCTATGAATAAACTAATCTTAACCCTAATTGGGCTTGTAGCCTTAACGACATCTGCTTTCACACAGGATTTGGTATATAAACCAAAAAATCCCGCTTTTGGAGGCGATACTTTTAATTACCAATGGATGCTTAGTTCGGCCGAAGCTCAAAATGACATTGAAGATCCAAAAGCTAAATCCAGTAGTTCTTATTCGCGTGATCCCCTGGCGGATTTTGAATCAAATCTAAAAAGACAAATTCTTTATCAGCTAAGTCGTCAGCTTGTTTCGGATCAATTTGGAGAAGACTCACTGGAAGAAGGATCCTATGAGGTAGGCTCTTATAAAATTGAAATCGCCGAAGGTTCTGATGGTTTAAATGTTCAAATTTTAGATTCGCAGACTGGTAGTCAGACAAATGTTGTTATTCCCTATTATTAATTTTTGAGCTTTAAAAACCAAGGACCCGGAATGCGTTATTCGTTTTTATCATTTTGTATTTCAATCACACTATTGTGCTTATTGAATCAGTGTAGTCCGACGTTGCATCAGTTTCACTCACCAAAGGCAGCCAGGTTAGGACCGGAGACCCAATTTCACCAGGAGTTAAAAAGCTTACCACCACCAAAAGAAAAAATAATAACAGCGGTATATAAGTTCAGAGACCAGACGGGACAATATAAACCTACTGAGATGGGATCGAGTTGGTCAACGGCGGTTACCCAGGGTGCCACCACAATATTGATCCGGGCCCTGGAAGAATCGGAGTGGTTTATTCCTATTGAACGGGAAAATATCAGCAACCTGTTAAATGAGCGGAAGATTATCCGGTCTAGCCGTGCCCAATATGAAGGAGATAAGGCATCAAACCTGCCTCCATTGCTCTTTGCCGGCATTATTCTGGAAGGGGGAATAATCTCTTATGAAAGTAATATTCGTACAGGGGGTATTGGTGTTCGGTATTTTGGTACGGGCGGATCCGGGCAATATAGGGAAGATCGCATTAGTATTTACCTGAGGGCTGTTTCAACCAGTAACGGAAAGATTCTGAAAACCGTTTATTCTACCAAGTCTATTTTATCTCAGCAAATTGATTTTGGCGTGTTTCGATATGTCAAATTTAAAAGACTTTTGGAAGCTGAAACCGGCGTGACCTATAACGAGCCTTCAGAAATGGCCGTTACAGAAGCAATTGAAAAGGCGGTTCATAGCATGATACTGGAAGGATTAAGTGATAGTTTATGGGAGGTTGAGGCGTCCGATGTGGAAAAAGAGGCGTTATTGCAGACTTATCAGCGGGAGAAAGTCGAAAATCAGCAGATAGATCATCTTGGGCGGAAATTCTTTCAGGGCAGAGGTTTGATAAATGTTTCGTTGGAAGGAGGAGCCACCTATTTAGATAGTGATTACCCCAATCCAAATACGGGCTTTCACACAACCTTTAACTCTTCTTTCAGGCTATCTCCTTCGTTTTCGATTGATGCCGGAATAACATATGGTCAGGTGGCGTCGAATGTTATCAATAATTATCAATTTATTTCTTTTGATCCCCAATTAAAGGTATACCTGTTGCCTCATGAGCGTATGACGCCCTACTTAAAACTAGGGTATGGTATACTGTCTAACTTTGGTGAAGAGGTATCATTTATGGATAATAGGTTTGAGCATATCTCTTCATCGGCAGGTATAGAATATATGATTAAGTCTGATCTAGGGTTTAATATCGGGGTGTCCAATAAGTATTTTGTGAATGACAATTTGGATGATATGATATCCGGAAAATATCACGACATGTTGTGGCAGGTACAAATAGGAGTTAGTTACTATTTTGGAAAGAATTGGAAGATGAAGAGTTTAATCCAACGTAAATAAGTTGAATACAATGAATAGGTACAGTGTTATTATTATTATTTCCTTACTGGCAACTGTTTTTTGTAATTGTGAGGATACAATAGAGGAAGATAGTTATGGGAGTATTTCAGGGGTGGTTGTTGATATAGTAAATCAGAAGCCACTTGCAGGTGCTGTAATTACCACAAATCCGCCCAGTATGGCTGTGATGAGCGATGAAAAAGGGCAATTTTTACTGGATGAATTGGAGGAAGGCGATTATGTGGTTTCTGCATCCAGGTATGAGTACCGTAATAATTCGGTTAATATTAAAGTAAGAAGAGATAAAAGCGTCAGTGTGGTAATGCAATTGGAAGAGGATGAAGGTAACAGTATGTCTGTTGGATTGGGAAATCCATTTCCGGTAAATAATGCCGGGCAGGCAGAGGCAACGGTTGCTTTGGCCTGGCAGGTTACAGGTATATCTAATAAGAGTTCGTTAGTGTATGATTTATTGGTTTATTCCACGGAAAGTGCTGAGCCTTTTATTGAAATCACAGATCATGCAGATACTACCTATACCGTAGAGGATTTGAATTTTGAACAGACCTATTTGTGGCAAGTGTCAGCAAAAAAAAACGGTAATCAGGTAGGGAAGAGTGATCTGTGGAGTTTCAGAACAAAAGAGCGTCCGCGGATGCCATTCTTATTTGTCAGGTCTGAAAATAGTAACTACAATATTTTTGCTACAGAAGGAAAAGACGGCATATCGAATCGATTAACACAAGAAACGGTTCAGAATCTTTTCCCCAAAAAGAATCCGGTAACGGATGATGTGGTTTTTTCGGCCATCCATAATGCGCAGTCTTTTATTTACATTATGGACAAAGGAGGCGAGGCAAAGAAGATTTCCTCGTTGCCTGTAGTCGGATTTCATAATCCGGGAATTGGCTTTGGGTGGTCACCGAGTGGGAAAGAGATTATTTTTTGCCATTATGACAAGCTTTATAAAATAAACAAGGATGGCAGCGGACTGGTTAATTTGTCTACCGCACCAGTTGATCGAAATTATGTTTTTTGCGCCTGGTCGGCATCCGCCAATAAAATAGTTGTACAGACCAGGGGAACAAATATCTACGATGGTGAATTGTATTTAATGGATACGAATGGGGAAAACAGGGAATTATTGGTTGATAACCTGGAGGGCAGAGTAGAGTATCCTTCTTTTTCACCTGACGGCAAGCGCGTGTTGTTTACGCATGATTTAACCGGATTAAATGCTAAAGATGGCCGGCAGTTGAATGCGCATGTAATGTGGATTGATATTGCCACGAAGGAGCTGACTGATATTTCAGGTTCCATGAAGCCTGACGGGACTAATGATCTTCAGCCTGCCTTTTCGCCTGATGGTGCTAAAGTTATATTTGTTAGTACAACTAATACCGGAAATGGGCAGAGAGATATTTGGGTGATGGATGTTGATGGTAGTGATAGGGAATTGTATTTTGAAAATGCTGAAATGCCGGAGTGGCATTAGACAATAAGGCGATCAAGGTCTTGTTTTTCGAATAGAGTGGGGTAGTCTTCCATAAATTGTTCCATTACTACACGTAAAACAGCTTCACGCATAAATTTGGACTTGTTACCAATTTTATATTTTTTACAATACATGGAGACAGCTTCCATCTCTTTATCATTTAAAAGAAAAGAGTTAGGGTGCTTTCTCTTTAGGGCTGCTTCCCTGGATACGTCTAAATGTGCTTTTTTCTTTTTCTTATTCGCCATCTAAATCCTGGTGAAGATATAAACACTTCAAAAGTAACTTTTTTCAATTAGTATAAAAACATAAAAAGGGATAAATCAAATGATTTATCCCTTTCTGTACCCGAAGTGGGACTTGAACCCACACGGCCGCAATGGCCACAGGATTTTAAGTCCTGCGTGTCTACCAATTCCACCATTCGGGCGACTTTGGAGCGGGAAACGGGACTCGAACCCGCGACCCCGACCTTGGCAAGGTCGTGCTCTACCAACTGAGCTATTCCCGCAATTGCGATGCAAATATAGGGCTATTTTTTAAACCTCCAAAATCAATTGTTTGTTTTTATTGAAAAATAGAGAAGGGATATTATTATTTCACACCGATCCATTTCTTTATTTCGTGCAGTTTATTGAGCGCTTCCATTGGTGTAAGATTGTCAATATCAGCTCGCATAATTTCATCGCGGATTTGCTTCAAGACGGGGTCGTCGAGCTGAAAAAAGCTTAATTGCATGCCTTCTTTTTTTTGAGAAAAATCTTCAGCCGGTTTTGATAATTGTCCTTTTCGATGGGTATTTTCTAATTCTTCCAGGATTTCGTTGGCTCTTTTTACTACACTTTTGGGCATGCCGGCCATGCGAGCCACGTGAATACCGAAGCTATGCTCGCTACCTCCCGGAACTAGTTTGCGTAGAAAGATAACCGAATTGTTGACTTCTTTGACCGATACATTAAAGTTTTTGCAACGGGTAAACGATTTTTCCATTTCATTTAATTCATGGTAATGGGTCGCAAAAAGGGTTTTTGCCTGTGCCTTCTTTTTCTCGTGAATATATTCAACAATGGACCAGGCAATAGAAATTCCATCGTAGGTACTGGTGCCACGTCCCAATTCATCGAAAAGAACCAAGCTGCGTGGAGTGAGGTTGTTCAAAATGCTGGCTGCCTCATTCATCTCAACCATAAAGGTGGATTCGCCTGAGGAGATATTATCAGAGGCACCTACGCGTGTAAAAATTTTATCAACGATACCAATGGTGGCCGATTCTGCGGGTACATAACATCCTATCTGAGCCATTAATACGATTAAGGCTGTTTGTCGCAGGAGCGCTGATTTACCTGCCATGTTGGGGCCGGTGATAATTATTATCTGTTGCTTCTCGTTATCCAGAAATACATCGTTGGGAACGTATTCTTCACCCACAGGTAGTCTTTTCTCGATCACCGGGTGGCGTCCGGCCTTGATGTCGATGTTTAATTCATCATTGATTTGAGGTCGTACATAGTTATTGGCTGCTGCCAGTTTGTTAAATGAAAGCAGTACATCTAACCGGGCCAGTAATGATGCGTTGTGTTGAATGGCCGGGATGTATTCTGCCAGTGATAACAACAGGTTATTATAGAGTTTAGACTCGATGTCAAGGATGTGTTCTTCTGCTCCCAGAATCTTGGCTTCATACTCCTTGAGTTCTTCGGTGATGTAGCGTTCGGCGTTGACCAGTGTTTGTTTTCTGATCCACTCTTCCGGTACTTTGTCTTTATGGGTATTTCTGACTTCGATGTAATAGCCAAAAACATTGTTGTAGTTGATTTTTATGCTGGGAATTCCGGTTTCTTCACCCAGGCGTGCCTGTAGTTTTGCCAGGTAGTCTTTGCCGTTGTAAGCAATACTTCGAAGTTCATCCAATTCCTTTGAGACACCTTCGCGGATGACTTTGCCCTTACTCACCAGTGTGGGTGGATCAACTTCTATTTCTCTGTTGATGCGTTCGCGAATGGTGGCACAACCGTTTAACTGATCGCCAATGTGGTTGAGTGGTTCGTTGCTGGCATTCAGGCAGCCCTCTTTAATGGGATCAATGGCAAACAGGGCATTTTTTAATTGCACCATTTCCCGGGGATTAAGTTTTCCGGCGGCTACTTTAGAGACTAACCTTTCCAGGTCGCCAATGGGTTGAAGCGTGGAAGCGATCATATCACGGAATTCCGGATCTTTGAAGAAGTATTCCACTACCCCCAGACGGTCTTCAATGGATTTCACCTCTTTTAATGGCAGCATTAGCCAGCGTTTTAGTAAACGGGATCCCATGGGACTCACCGTGGCATCGATTACATCGGCCAGTGATTGCCCGCCTTCGTTTAAGGACCGGATTAATTCCAGGTTGCGTACGGTGAAGCGATCCAGCCAAACGGATTTATCTTCATCAATACGGCTGATGGCGGTGATGTGTTGCACCTTGCTGTGCTGAGTAAGGTCCAGGTAGTGTAAAATGGCTCCGGCAGCTGTGGTGCCATAAGGGAGATTTTGAACGCCGAATCCCTTTAGTGAATTGGTCTCAAAATGTTTTAACAGCCTGTCGAGCGAGGAGCTTTCGGAGAAGGCCCAATCGTCAAAGGCATAGGTGTATAATTTATTTCCAAAGGCTTCTTCGAACTGTTTGCGTTTGCCTTTTTCGAACAGCACTTCTTTTGGATTGAAGCTGTTGAGCAGTTTCTCTACATAGAAGAAGTCTCCTTCCGCCATTAGGAATTCGCCGGTGGAGATATCCAGGAATGCGATGCCAGCCATCTTTTTGTCGATGTGAATACTGGCCAGGAAGTTATTTTCTTTGTTTTCGAGGACATTGTCGTTAATTGCAACCCCTGGTGTTACCAGTTCGGTAACTCCCCGTTTGACAATTTTTTTTGTCAGCTTGGGATCTTCCAATTGGTCGCATACTGCTACACGCTGTCCGGCACGTACTAGTTTGGGCAAATAAGTATCCAGGGCATGGTGAGGAAAGCCGGCTAGTTCCACATAAGAGGCGGCTCCGTTTGCTCTGCGCGTAAGGGTTATTCCTAATATCTCTGATGTTTTTATGGCATCATCTGAAAATGTTTCATAGAAGTCGCCAACGCGAAATAACAAGATAGCATCGGGATATTTCTCCTTTATACTATAGTATTGTTTCATTAATGGAGTCTGAACCGGGGATGATTTACTTTTTGCCAAAATTATAGCCTTTAAATGTTTACAATATCTCTACCTGATAGTGGAGCACAAAGATAAAAATATTAGGAGCTAAAAAATACCGGGTTGGTCAGAGAGCCTTGCTGAGTTTCCCACTTTTTTGATAAAGTGGGATTGTTTTGTATATTTAAAACTCACTTAAATCTTTAACCATGAATCAGTTTTTAAAATACTCCGGAATTATTTTAGTCATCATTGGAGTGATTGTTTTAGGCATTTACACCATCAATACTCCCTCGAGTAATACACCACTTACTTTATCAGCTTTGTTGTTGATTGGTGGGTTGGTATTGCATATTGTTTTAAACCGAATTATTGAGTAATTTTTTTACGAGGGAGCCTCAACATTAACCTAAACAGATCGATTTCCCATGTATCTTTTATATTTTGGTGAGGCGACCTCTTTCTTTTTATTTTACAATTCTTCCTTCCTGCCAGTGTGGCAAAATCTCCGTTACTCCTGTTGAAAAGCAATAGTTAAGATCGTTTTCATATCCTTTTGAAATCAGTGTGCAGTAGTGTTTTCCCAGGGCTGTAAGTGCATTCAGGTTGTTCTTGTTGTCGTGGTATAGGGTGGCTGTGGCCAGGGCAAAATCCGAAAGTTCCATATCCTTCTGAATACATCTTAGTCCGTCGATGATGTAACCCGCACAGAGTGCATCGTCCAGGGAATAGTGCCCGTTGGTGCCGGCGCACACAAAGCATATTTCTTCTTTAGTACTGAGGTGTTGAACCAGGGCATCGGCATTGAGGAAGCTGCCAATAAAAAGTTCTTTGGCCGGTTCGGCGGCTTTGATGGCCCGGGTGCCGTTGGAGGTAGTCATCACCAGGGTTTTGCCTTTCACATTTTCAGCGGTATAAGAGAGAGGGGAATTGCCATAGTCAAAACCCGGTATGGGTAGGGCTTCCCGTTCTCCGCCCAGGATAACGGGGCCACTACTTTGTGCTTTGATGGCAAAGGCTTCTTCGGGGGTTAATACGGGGATAATGGATTCAACGCCGTTAATAAAAGCGGTGACCATTACCGAGGTAGCTCTTAGTACATCGATGACTACCACCGTTTTGCCGGCTACTTCGCTGGCAGTGACAAAGCGGGCTGACGGGATTATATCAATCATGATTTTGTTTTTTTTTATTAGTTGGTGTGTTAACGCACCATGGATAGGTGCTATTGACCGGACAAAACTACTAATTTCTACCGGGTGACATAAATTTGTTCATGAGGTAGAATTTAAACACAGAGGCACGGAGACACAGAGTTATGTAGCTGGGTTGTTGATTCAAACCTCGGTTGTTTTTGCTGGAATAGTACATGGATTAGAGTATCAAGACATAAGAATGTGCATGACCGGGATTGTAATATTTCGCCAACCCGAACCCTGGTTCCTTCTCGTTTTGTTCATGAGGTAGAATTTAAACACAGAGGCACGGAGACACAGAGTTAGTGGTTTCAAGCTGGTTTCTATCCAACTAAAAGTCTGCACCTCCCGTTTTGCACCGGCCATCCCTTGCGGCAGGGGGCGCAGTGGCAGCCGGCAGTTACCGGGGCTGATGTGGCGTGGCGGGCGGAGGCGACGAAGGAGCCCCACGCACCGGCAGACGCCACACAGCCCGGGTGGCTGACGCTATAACGGAGCACCCGCCCGGCCGCCCAAAAAATTATTAGCAAAGGAGGCTAAGGTTTTGAGGGGTTGAATAGACTATTCGAGGTGGTATTTGCCCGGGAGTTTCGGGGTGTTGTCCGCCGGTATTTTTCCCCTAAACCAATTTCATTTCCGTTTGTTCCCCTTTTGATGATTTATTAACCGCTAATTCAGTGGTTTTCCTTTCATTTATTCTTTTAAATAAATAATTTTGCCCGACTCAAGATTTTAGATATTAAGCAGAAGAACAGAATAGATTAAATATTGTCACAGTATGGATAAAAAGACGATTTTGATCATCCTCGACGGTTGGGGTTATGGCGACCACACCAAAGCGGATGGGATTTATTCCGGGGAGACACCTTACTTCGATAGTTTGGTGAAAAATTACCCTAACTCACAGTTGCAAGCATCGGGTGAGAATGTGGGGTTGCCCGACGGACAAATGGGTAACAGCGAGGTAGGTCACCTGAACATAGGTGCCGGCCGCGTGTTGTACCAGGATTTGGTGAAGATAAACCGGGCCATTGCCGATGGTTCGATCACCGAAAATCCGGAAATTGTGAAGGCTTACTCTTACGCCAAAGAGAATAACAAGCAGATTCACTTCCTTGGTTTGATGTCTCGTGGCGGAGTGCACAGCAGCCAGGAGCATTTGCATAAATTGATTGACATTGCCAAGGATTATGGCGTTGACGGTGCTTATGTGCATGCATTCATGGACGGCCGTGATACCGATCCTCAGAGTGGAAAAGGTTTCATGGGCGAATTGCTGGCTCACATGGAAAAGGCCGGCGGTAAAGTAGCATCTGTAGTGGGTCGTTACTATGCCATGGACCGCGACAAGCGCTGGGAACGTGTGAAAGAAGCCTACGATTTAATGGTTGACGGCAAAGGAAAAGCCACGTCTGATATCCTGGGGGCTATTCAGGAATCGTATGACGAAGGAGTGACCGATGAGTTCATCAAGCCAATCGTTCAGGTGGATGGTAACGGCAAGCCGGTGGGAACCATTCAGGAAGGCGATGTGGTAATTTTCTTCAACTACCGCAACGACCGTGCCCGTGAGCTGACCCAGGTGTTGACCCAGGAGGACATGCCAGAGCAGGGAATGAAAACCATTCCGTTGCATTATTGCACCATGACCCCTTACGATGCCAACTTCAAGAATGTACACATCCTGTTCGACAAGGACAATGTGGCCAATACCATTGGTGAAGTGGTGGCAACTAACGGCTTGAAACAGTTGCGTATTGCCGAAACAGAAAAGTATGCCCACGTAACGTTCTTCTTCTCAGGCGGCCGCGAGGCGGTGTACGAAGGCGAAGACCGCGTGTTGGTGAACTCGCCTAAGGTAGCCACTTACGATTTGCAACCTGAGATGAGTGCCTACGAGGTAAAAGATGCCATTGTAACGGAGTTGAAAAAACAGAAGTACGATTTCATTGCGCTTAACTTTGCCAATGGCGACATGGTGGGACACACCGGTGTGTACGAAGCCATTATGAAGGCAGTGAAAACAGTGGACGAGTGCTTGCAGGCAGTGGTTGAAACGGCTAAAGAGAATGGTTACGAAGCCATTATTATTGCCGACCATGGTAATGCCGACAATGCCATTAATGCTAACGGAACGCCTAACACGGCCCACTCCTTGAACCCGGTACCATTTGTGTGGGTGACCGATCGCAAAGGGGCTGTGAAAGACGGTATCCTGGCCGACGTGGCGCCTTCCTTGTTAACACTCATGGGTGTTGAACAACCGGAAGAGATGACTGGAAAGTCATTGATTACCTTAGAATAATTCAGAAAATTCAGATAGAAAATTCAGTTACCTTCGAATAAGGCAGCCTACAGCGGGCTGCCTTTTCTTTTTGCAGCCAAGCAGATGTGGCAGTGCGATGGTTATTCGATAAACAGGCACGTCAACCATTGTCAGGTTAGGAGTTGAACAATTATTAGCGTCCAAAGGGCTTGACAACGTCATTTTTAAAGATGAATATACTTCCAAATAAGTGTGTGGCGTCCCCCTTCGCCTGAGGCTCAGGGCCGGGGAGGTACAGCTAGTGAGGTTGATAGGAGGTAGATCGTTGAGCTGGTTTTGTGAGTCTTGCCATTTTACAGTGGTTGGTAGCTTGCTCGTTTTGTTGTGGAGATGCGAAGGATTTAAAGTTTCTATTTAACTACTAGATGTTTAATTATAAATACTAATGCTTTTGATGAAAGTTGTGTTGTGCAGGATGAGTATGTGTTTAATGTATATAAATGAATTGTATTTGTTGATTAACAAAATGCATAAAAAGGAAGATGTGGTTGGTAAAATGTTTTAAAATCAGCACAATAAAGAACCTTCAATTGGTTGCTTAGATTATCTATAATTATTTATTTGAATTTTATCATTTATGTTTGCATGAAATTAAAAATATGCATACTGAAAAATAGATGATAACTGTCATGTATCATTTTGCTAGAATAGTAATTTATAAATAATATGTAAGAGCAGAAGAATAGCATTCAGTGTATTGAATTTAAAGCGTGTGAATTTTTTCTTCTTGCTTGTGATTTTGAAGTCTCCTAGGCGACATCAGTAAATTGTTACGCGAATGAAGTACCGTTTGGAGGTGGTAAATTTCACTTAAAGTGTAAATACAGAATCGGGAAATAGCCAGGAAGAATTCATTTTTTAGTAAACCATGGATATTTTAGGATAATAACTTCGGTTGTGTGTTAATGAATTTTTCAACAGGTTAGTTACAGACTTGTTGGTGTATATAAATTTGATTTATTCATAGAGATTGTCATCGATATAAAACAAATTAAATGAGAATAATAAGTTTGGTTTTTCTTTTGTTTTTTTCTGTTAGTATACAAGGGAAAAACAAGTATAGTGGAGGAGTAGGTAGTATTGGAAAGCCCTATGTAATAAAAAATTTGGATGACTTAAATGAATTATCACAAAATCCTGGAGATTGGTCTGCTGCTTTTAAACAGGAGTCGGATATTGATGCTTCTGGTAGTTGTGAAATGAATCATGGGAAAGGATTTAGTCCTATTGGTTTAGCTAGAGGTAATTTCTTTAAAGGTACTTATGATGGGAATGGATTTGTGATTAAAGGTTTGGTTATTAATGATTCTGGGTTGGAGAGTGCAGGGTTGTTTGGTGTAGTGAAAAGTGCCGGTATTAAAAATGTTCAGCTGGTAAATTGTAGGGTGTCAGGAGAATGGAGGGTTGGTTTATTGATAGGGGAAAGTTATTCATCCTACATAACTAATTGCTCAGCTTTTGGAAAGTGTTCTGGTCAATCGGTTGTTGGTTTGTTAATTGGATCATCTGTGTTATCACAAATAGATCATTGTAATTCGAAAGGTTCCATTCTTTCCAGAGCACATTTTGTTGGAGGGCTTATTGGTAAGGTTTATGAATGTTTGGTCTCCAACTCGCAGGGATATCTTGAAACAGAGGTTGAAACTGGAGAATGCCATAATTGTGGTGGATTGATTGGTTTGAGTGAAGCCTATTCAGAAGTTCGTAATTGTCAGGCTCAAATAAATATAACTAAAGTAAATAGTGCTGGGGGATTAATAGGAGTTCTTAAGGAGTCGTTGGTAATTGACAGCTTCTCGGAGGGTAGTATAAAAGGCGGTAAAAAAATAGGTGGATTGATAGGGGAATGTGACAAAGGCGAAGTTAAAAGCAGTTGGGCTATAATTGATGTAATGGGAAATGAGAGTGTTGGTGGTTTAATTGGGTTAAATACTGGTAATGTTTCCTACTGCAGTGCGAATGGATTAGTTGAAGGGGTGGATAGTGATGAAAGGTATTATCCGGAGAGCAAGTATCTGGGAGGTTTAATCGGGAAAAGTGAATATGGTCTTATCAGCTGTTGTTGGTCAGGGGGGGCAGTAATTGGGAAAAGATATATTGGAGGTTTGGTTGGCGGTGTCAGAGGGGGGAGTATAATAAATAGTTATGCTTCAGGATATGTATTTGGAGAAAAGTATGTTGGTGGCCTGGTTGGAGTAGCAGCCAGGTTTGATCAGATAAATAGTTCTTTTTCAATTGGTCGGACTATTGGATTGGCCTATGCAGGAGGTCTAATTGGCTTGTTAGAGGCTCGAGGTTATGTTAAGATGTGTTATGCTTCCGGTAAAGTAATAGGACAATACTCTGTGGGAGGGTGTGTTGGTTGTTCCAGAGAAGGTGTTGTTACAAACCAATGTTATTTTTCTGGTAGTGTTATTGCTCTTTATAAAGGAAATAAAATTCGGGAAACAGAAAGTAGCTATGCCGGTGGATTCGTGGGTGAATGTGATGGTTCTGTTTTTATAAACTGCTATGCTGATGCTACTGTTAGCGGGAAATCAATTGTGGGTGGATTTGGTGGTTCTATTGAGCATGCAAAAGTGCTTAAATGCTATGTTACTGGGTCGATACAAAGCTTGTCAACAATAGGGCGTTTTGTAGAGGCATTAGAAAATAGTGAAGTGGTTGGTTGTTATCAGAATGTTTCTGTATCCGGAGAAGATAATTCAGTGGGGTTTGCCGGACGTTTATTTGGAGGCTCAGGAATTAGTGACTGTTTTACGGATTCTTTAAACCGGTCAACCTTTAGTTGTGCGAATACTGACAAGCTGAAAATTCTGTCAAAAGAAGAATATCTGGATTCTGTTGGATTTAAGTCAGTCGATTTTCAGTTAAAGGCAGGTTCTGAGTGGCGTTGTACTTTGGCAGGTGATGCCTATTTAAATAAGGAATCTGTTATAATTAGAAATGAAGAATTGACTGAAGATGGCATTTTTCAAGGGTATATAATTCTTAGGGACAAAATAAAAATTAAAGAAAAAGGCATTCGTTATCGGTTCTGTCAAAATGGTCAATGGGAAAACCTGATATTTAGTGGCAAAAACTTAAAGATTGCAGAGATATTGCCACTTTCTCATATGGACAAGCATGTTTTTATACAGGGCTATGTGGAAGATACGAATGGGCATATTTATTATGGGAATATGATATGCTCTAAATATCGAACTAAGTAATCAAGTGTAGTTAATCGTGTTGTCAAAGTGATAAAAAAAACTCATGAAAATCCAAATAGTAACTCTCTTCTTGTTAAGCCTGATGGGCCATTGCTACAATAATTTAATTGCTCAAATGCAGCCATTGCAGCAGGAAATTGAAACAATACTTAAAAAGGCTGAAATGGATGGGGCGATTCATACAAAAACGACTTTCTCTAAAATGGAAAATGGAATTACCTGTCGTGATGTTGTGATCACTGATCTTAGAGGAAATTATATAGGAAATACGATAGTTTTTGGTCAGGAAATGAAAGTTGAATTCAGGCAAATGCGAGGAGTTGAAGAGTGTGCACAAGTAGGTATTGGGTTTAAGATATTTTTGATCAATGATATGAAGGATACCGTGGCGGTGCAAAAATGCGATGGTGTTTATTATTATAATGAAAGAAAAGGTGTTAGGGATTGTGGGTTTTTTTATTCTACCGGATTACCTACTTATTCGGATGCGACTTACATTTTTGGTTGTGAGGTTTCAGATACAAAGAGTGATAAGGTTTTAGTGTTTAATTCGGAGATAAAAATAGTTCCTAATCCTTGGATTGAGGTTAAGAATGAAGGGGTTTCGTGCAATGAGGTTTTTATTATGACAGGGGATAGGGGTGAGAGAAAAATAAGTACCAAATTATCCGGGTATGGTGAAAACTATCTGTGTGTGGCTGGTGCAAAAGGCTTTGTAGTACAGGATAATAAAGCCAATATAGGGTATCGTATTGAAATGATAAATGATGCAAATAAGGAGGTTGTGGGTAAATTATTGGAGGTTTCAAATTATATACTGGATGATGTCACAGTTGATTTGTTTAAGATAAAATTGGACTATTATGATATTGTTAACCGCAATGGAGATGCGTGTAAAATTACAATGTGGGACAATAATAGTAACAATAAGTTAGTGGTGTATTTAAAATTGTAACAGGCAGTAGATAGGGTTTGTGGGAGATGTGCATAGGTGTTATGAATTTTAGGAGATTGTTCGGAGTATTTAGGATTATGGTTCACAGTGAATGATGGTCTGAAAGTCAAGTATTTTGAACAGATAGTGAAATTTGTATATAGAGTAATATTAGCTTAAAATTAAATATAATACACAATGGTAAATCCTTTAATTATCGTCGGTTTTGTAATTCATTTGTTAATTACTGTAATGTTATTTGGGGATCCTAAATATTCTATGTTAGGTTATGTGTTCATGCCTTTTGTAATCGCAAATGTTATAGGCATTATTCTAATGTTGTTAAAGCATATAGTTGTTGGTGCCAGGATATTTATGATTTCGAGTTTTGTTTTTTTTCCAATTGGAGCAATAGGTGTTCTGGGGGCCCGAAAAGAAATTGATAAAATCAAAAAGGAAAGTTTTATTAATAATTTAAACAAATAGGAATGAATTGTATGCAAAGTTTTAAGGTGAAAAAATCCCAAACAAATTCAATGATTAGTATGGGTTTTGTAACTGTGGTTATTGGTATTGTAATGGGAATCTCCATAGGTAATTATATGTTTATAGGATTTGGTTTGTTTTATTTAATTATCGGATTGTTACAGGTCGATAAAGAAATAATCAAGCTCTATGCGAATTATTTAGAAATTAAGGCAGCTCCGGCTGCGCGCACGGTGTTGGTCAAGTATGAAGATGTCAGGCAAATTGAGGTGAAAAGTGCAAAAAAAATTTTCATGCATTGTGAAATCAATGGAGAATCTAAACGAGTGCGTTTACCCATGACTTTGCTTACCAACGAAGATCAAGGTGAATTTATGGAGAGCTTAAGAGCAAAGACACAACTTTCCTGAATGAGGAAAAATTAGCTGCGTTTGTAATTTTAATATTTCAGTGATAATAAGCCTACGGGATCAATCCGAGTGAAATAGTTGTGATGGATGAATCAGGTTTAAGGCTGGTTATATTAACTCTAATCCATTCCTTAGTGTCATATCTGTGATATTTGTGTATTTATTGGCAAAATATTTTGGCGAGCAGTAAATCATCTTGATACTCTGTACTTGATACTTTTTACTTTTCTGACTTGTCCAGGTTAGGTGAAGGAATAGGGGTTTATATTATTCCACAAATTATGGTCTGTTCCTTCAGGCGAAGAATATCGATGCAGATGTAATAATTGTGCAAGTGAAATTATTCTGTTTGAACAAAGTGAATGGTTGTAATTTTATTTGAACCTTTCCTAAAAATAAATTAAACACATGAAACATATATCTAGTCACATCATAAAAATGTCAGTGCTGTTATGGTTATTTGTTTTTTTAGGCATAGTGACCTTACGGGCACAGTATGAGTATGTTTATATTATACAGGATGAAGATGTTGTGGTTGAAGATGGAATCATCGTTAGTTGTTATTATGATTTTAGTATAAAAGATATAGTTATACCTGAAATTTTAGATGAACAGACTGTTATTGGGATTAAATCTCAAATGAGCAATATGATGAACTCCTTTTTTAATAAGGATTTGACAAGTATTAAGCTTCCGTCAACTATTACCTTAATTGGGGAGTATGCGTTTGCTTCTAATAGGCTTACTAAGGTGGAAATACCAGAGGGTGTGGAATGTATTGAGAGGTATGCCTTTGCTAAAAACCATATTCATACGCTTTGTATACCCGTAAATGTGAAAGAAATAAATGGAGGGAGTTTTAGTGAAAATGCCATAACCACGATTAATGGAAAAGCTTCAAAGGGATTTATATTTGGTAGTACGCCCAACGGGTTAGTTGATTATTCCGTAATTCGAGATTATGGAGGTAGTTCTAATGTTATTGATTTTATTCCCTCCACTGTTAAGACAATAGGGTCTTATGCCTTTAGTATGAATGGGATTGTTGAAGTGCATATTCCTTCATCAGTAACTCGTATTGAACAAAATGCCTTTCGTAGAAATGGCCTTACTAGTTTAACTTTAGGTAAGAATATTAATTTTCTGGGCAATAATTGTTTTTGTTTTAATCAATTAAACACGGTAATGATAGCGGGTGATATTGCGCATATGGGGGAGCGAATTTTTTCTCATAATAATATCACAAAATTGGTATTGCCCGATAGGTTTGATACGATACCAACGCGCTTTTGCGAACAAAACGAATTAAAGGAATTGGTTATATCTGCGAATGTTAAAGTGATTAAGCAAGAGGCGTTTGTAAGAAATAAATTAATCAATGTAAAACTAAATGCTGAATTGGAGGAAATTGGTAAAGCGGCTTTTTATTTGAACAAAATATCAAAACTCTCATTGCCTGATAATGTGCAGTTTATTCGGGATAATGCATTTGGTAGGAATCAAATAACAGAGGTGGATTTACCTGAGAAACTCTTGTTTCTGGGGGCGAAAGTTTTTGGTAGAAGTTGTATAAATCATTTAACCCTTCCTTTGCCCCAAGACACTTCTTTTATTGATTGGAGACAACCTTATAATCGTACGAGTTATAAGGGTGGTGCTATGATAACTGATTTTGAAAAAAGTTATGAGGCTCAGTTTTGGTATCATCTTACTAAAGATGATGTTGTTTTTGAAGATGGTGAGATAAGGAATTGTTATTGTAGGAATCAAAAAAATATTATTATTCCTGATTCACTTGATGGGAGGTGTGTAATAGAGATAGGGAGTAATGCTTTCAAAGGCATGGAGCTTTATAATGTGAAGTTGCCTCGTTTTCTAACGCGCATTTCTTCTGCTGCATTTCAGGGTAACTTCATCTCACACATTGACCTGCCTTCAGGATTAGTTTATGTGGAAAATAGGGCCTTTCTTGACACTTACTTAGATTCAATAAAACTACCTACGGGGAGTAATAATGAAATTATCAGCTGGTCTTTCGAGAATCAAACATTTAAAGGAGGTGATGTGGTTGAGTATCCTTATAGGGAATTAGAGGCCTTGTTTTGGAAGTATGTTGATTCAACCGAAGTAAGAATTGTTGATAATGTAATTGAAAATTATGATGGTGATCAGGACTATCTCATAATTCCGGATACCATAGACGGACAGCAAATTATGGGAATAGGATGTGGTGCATTCCGAGGGGAGTCGTTAAAAGGAATAAAATTGCCCAAGGATTTGGTTTTTATCGATAAAAATGCCTTCAAAGGTAATCATCTAACGGAAGTGATATTTCCCAAAAAACTTGATAGAATTGGCGAATATGCCTTTTATGACAACGATATTAAAGTAATTCAAATGCCCGGTAAAATTAGTTTTATTGGTGTATGTGCCTTCGCTTTAAATGAATTAAAGGCTATAAGACTCACTGGTGTAGCCGATAAAAAATATAATTGGATCGATTCTGAGGGGAATATATATCAGGTAGAAACCCTGTTTGATAAGTTCAATTTATCTTTAAAAGCAGTTCCTGCAAAGAACTAAATGGAACTTTAAGAAGATAGGTTGTGACAGAATGTAGTATGAGGTGTTTTTGTCAATGCGTGTTATTGTTTTTTCTTTTTTTTTTGATAGTAATCAGGGGAATAAGAAAGGTGAAAAGAAGCTTTAGTCTTTGCTATTTAATGCAATCCTTTTTAAATGTGTTAGTAATACTTGATTTTTAAGGTTTCCAGGGTGTTGGATATTATCTAAAGAAATTGGGTGCATTTTGCCTTTTATTTACATAGGCACTTAGGAAGTACCTTTTACCAACATGTTGTTCATATTGAATGGAAATATACAGAGAGGATAGAGGTCAGAAGTTAGAGGGGGAAATAGATGGAAACACTTAGAGATAAATGGAGATACATTGAAACAGATAGAAATATTTTGAAGCAACTTGTACTTACCAAAGAACAATCTCAACGTCTACGCGGTGTATAATGAATCTTGTCAAAACAAACAGCTAAAGGCAACATCCCTCGAAGAGGCTTTCATGGTACTTCTGAAAAAACATAGAGTCTTATTGGTGTAAGGTTTATATGTGTTGATGCAGTACAAGTTAAACTGGGGATCTTGGAGTAGTTTGTTCTTAAATAATCATGAATAAAATCAGTTAAATAATCGTTATGAGAAAACAAATCTATTTTATTTTTCTGGTGCTTATTAGTACTGCTTGTGTTAAAAATAATTTGGCTGATTTTGGGCCAAATGAATTTTTAAATGGGTGCGTTAAAAAAGTCACCATAACAAGGTTTAATGCGAGGAAAAAGAATGGTAAGTTTATAGAAAGCTATCCGCGCTTGGATAAGACTGAAAGAAACTATAAGATTAATGGAGATGAAATTTCTAAAATTGAATATGATATCGATGAAAATGTTATTTGTAATATAGTATATGACAGTTGTGGAACGACAGGCATCAATAGATGCAGATGTAATTATACTAACAAAACAATTAAAAAAACGAATACGGGAGATAAGTTGGTCATATACCAGCAGTACAATAACAAAGGAAAATTATTGAAAACATTTCGTTATGATCACAGGCTCAAAAACGTTCCTGTTTTGGACGTAGTAAATCATCATACCGGAGATAGTGTAAGAATGATTTACAATGGAGAGCTTAGCATGGAAATGATAGTATGGTTTCAGAATAAGAGTTATTATTACGATCGAGAAATAATAAAACGTGATTCTCACGGTAATTGGACCGAGCAGTGTGTTTATGATGTTAATGATTTAGAATCTGCGGATTTCTTTATCCGACATATTGAGTACTATAGTTTTTGGGATATTTTACTTTATTATTTAGATTAAAAACTTTGATCTTTTAAAACAGCAATGGAAGCCTTTGAGCCTGTGGTTTATTGGCTTTTTTTGATTCATCAAACTTCGGTAAATGCATTATATGCAGGCTATTAGGTGTCATGCTTTTATCTTAGTGGGTGTCACACTCAACTGATAGTGGGTGTCACACTCGACTGATAGTGGGTGTCACACTCGACTGATAGTGGGTGTCACACTCGGCTGGTAGTGGGTGTCACACTCGGCTGGTAGTGGGTGTCACACTCGGCTGGTAGTGGGTGTCACACTCGGCTGGTAGTGGGTGTCACACTCGSCTGGTAGTGGGTGTCACACTCGGCTGGTAGTGGGTGTCACACTCGGCTGGTAGTGGGTRTYACACTCGGCTGGTAGTGGRTGTCACACTCGGCTGGTAGTGGGTGTCACACTCGACTGGTAGTGGATGTCACACTCGGCTGGTAGTGGGTGTCACACTCGACTGGTAGTGGGTATCACACTCGCCTGATAGTGGGTGTCACACTCGACTGGTAGTGAGTGTCACACTCGACTGGTAGTGGGTATCACACTCGGCTGGTAGTGGATGTCACACTCGACTGGTAGTGGATGTCACACTCGGCTGGTAGTGGGTGTCACACTCGACTGGTAGTGGGTGTGGTAAATGTTTGTATTGGCATTTGGTAATGCCTGTTGATAACTTATTTGCAATAGTTCGTTAAGCTTTTGTAAGTAATTGAAAAACAGTTTTTATCTATTCAATTGATAAAGTTGTTAATGGTCCAAAAGTGAAAGTAATGTAAATCAGTCTAATGTCTATTATCTAAAATCTAACGATCTATTGAAAAAAGAAACGAAATAGATAATGGTCATGTTTGCAAGGGGATAATATGAGGTATGTGAACCATTTATAAAGTTTTGAACTTTATAAATGGTGGTGTCAGGTATAGACAAGTGTAGTTCGAATTACAAGCTCTTTGAACCTTGAAAACAACAGTTGTTTTTCATTAAAGTGAAGAATAAAGCAAATGGAGGTATAAGTGTGGAATGTATTTGAGGGTTGATACTGTTGAGTGGTGTTTATTTGCTAAAATAAAGATATACCCTGGGCTTCAGCGGTAACGAGCGAATAATGTGAAGAAAAAAATGAATTTAATGAGATGGTATATTGATTATTTATATTACCTTCAGTGACTCATTAACCGGACTGATAAATAGTCCACCTAATTTTTAACCTTAAATTTTTATAGTAATGGAAACTTTAATAAAGCATAGTATTAAGGGATATTTGTATGAAAATAACCTGACCAACGATCCCGATGATTATGTAGCCCGGGTGAGTAGTGAGCGCACACTCAATACCGGCGATATTTGTCTGTCAGCTGAGGTTCGTGGAGGGGCTGATATTTCAGCTGATACCATGAAGCGTGGCGTGGATCTCTTTTTAAAAGAGATGGCTTACCAGTTGTGTGACGGTTATTCGGTTAACACTGGTTATTTCACTGCCGGTGTTCAGATAAAGGGGGTGTTTAATAGTCCCAATGAATCGTTTGATCGGGATAAGCACAATATTTACTTCATGTTTAACCAGGGTGATGTGTTGCGCAAGGAGTTGGAAGATATTGATGTAGACATCATGGGGGTAGCCGATACTGGTTGCGAAATTCAAAAGGTGACAGATGTTAAATCCGGGTCGGTTAATAATTTGATAACACCCAACCGGAACCTGAGAATTAAGGGGAATAAAGTAAAATTGGACGGCACCGATGAGCAGGTGGGGGTTTATTTCATTAAAATCGCAGACAAAACCCGCATTAAAGTTGATCCAAGTGATATTGTGAACAATAATCCTTCGGAGCTTCTCATTGTAGTGCCGGCACTGGAATCTGCGGAGTATAAGTTAGAAGTGGTTACGCAATTTAGTGGTAGCGTTTTATTGAAAGAGCCGCGCAAAGACGTATTTGAAAAAATACTTACCGTGGAGTAAGGTCGCCCGGCAATTATCATTAAAATATATAATAAACCCTGTTGGAGTTCGGCTTTGGCAGGGTTTGTTGTGTTTCAAAAAGGTAATTCTAATCCACCTCACCACTCCCGGTTTATCGGCATTCCTAATCCTGTAAATCATGTTAATCCTGTCAAAAGACTCTATTATAGTTATGTAGCCTGTTGATAACCGATTGGGGCGGGTTGTGAGAATACCATGATGGAATCACAGGGTTAAAACTCTGTGCTGTTACAGCCACTCCTTCAGAGTTAATCATGTTTTACACTGGCCTTCATTCATCTCGCCACACCCGGTTTATCGGCATTCCTAATCCTGTAAATCATGTTAATCCTGTCAAAAGACTCATCTATAATCATGTAGCCTGTTGATAACCTATTGTATGGGGAGTGAGAATGTGGGATGCCGGAGGTATCCAATGTTTATAGCAATATCAAACAGGCATACATTCGACTCCGGCCGGAGTCGCACATAAACTACACTTCTTTGTCTATAAGCCTGTCATCCTGCCGGGATGAAGGTGGGTGAGCGGTTAAATTGAAACGATAAGGTTTAGTACATTCAGACTTTCAGCCTTCTTTATTGCCATGATGGAACCACAGGATTAAAACCCTGTGCTGTCACAGGCACTCCTTCGGAGTTTATCATGTTTTACGTTGGCCTTCATTCACCTCACCACTCCCGGTTTATAGGGATCTCCTAATTCTGTAAATCATATTAATCCTGTCAAAAGACTCATCTATAATCATGTAGCCTGTTGATAAACGATTGTATTAGGTTGTGAGAAATGCATGATGCCGGAGGTATCCAATGTTTGTAGCAGAGTTCCTTTTGTTGAAATGGTAAGGTATAATACATTCAGACTTTCAGCCTTCTTTTTTGCCATGATGGAACCACAGGGTTAAAACCCTGTGCTGTCACAGGCACTCCTTCGGAGTTTATCATCTTTCGCTGGCCTTAATTCACCTCACCTCTCCTAGTTTATCAGGATTCCTAATCCTGTAAATCTTGTTAATCCTGTCAAAAGACTTGCACATAATCATGTAGCCTGTTGATAACCGATTGTATTAGGTTGTGAGAAATGCATGATGCCGGAGGTATCCAATGTTTGTAGCAGAGTTCCTTTTGTTGAAATGGTAAGGTATAATACATTCAGACTTTCAGCCTTCTTTATTGCCATGATGGAACCACAGGGTTAAAACCCTGTGCTGTCACAGGCACTCCTTCGGAGTTAATCATGTTTTACACTGGCCTTCATTCACCTCATCACTCCTGGTTTATAGGGATCTCCTAATCCTGTAAATCATGTTAATCCTGTCAAAAGACTCATCTGTAATCATGTAGCCTGTTGATAACCTATTGTGTCGGGTTGTGAGAAATGCGTGATGCCGGAGGTATCCAATGTTTGTAGCAGAGTTCCTTTTGTTGAAATGGTAAGATATAATACATTCAGACTTTCAGCCTTCTTTATTGCCATGATGGAACCACAGGGTTAAAACCCTGTGCTGTCACAGGCACTCCTTCGGAGTTAATGATGTTTCTGCTCATAGTGATTGTGTGTAGTGCAAGCTTATTATAGGATGGACCATAAATTGATTTGTATTTAATTCTTTGTAGTCTCCTAAGTTTTAACCTGTCAGTAAATCACAATAGTTTAATGAACTATTGCAATAAGTAATAGTAGTCCTTGGGGGGTGTAATTGGAGGTTATTATCTGGTAGTAATATTGTTCAAATACGTTGGTGAAAGCGTCGTCAGTTTGAACCTGATTAAAAGCGATATTGGGGTGTGTGTAAGGAGTTAATGTGGTGTTATATTGGAGGATAATAGACTTCTTGTTTTCGTTTCAAGCATTATCACACCTGTTTGATAATCTTTGCCACTGATTGACTTTTGGGTATCTTACGCTGGCGAAGGAGCTATGATCTGTGGTTGGATGAGGCTTGGTGAAAAACATAAAAGCAACAATTAATGTCAATTAAAATATAAAAAATGAACAGGAAGAGTTTATTAATACTGCTATTGGCTGGTTTGTTAACACAATGTACGGCCAAGATCAACCTTGAGTATGATGATGGATCTGATACGCCATCAGATAATACCATCACCATTCCTTCGTTAGCCGTGAATGGGGAAAATACCCATGATATTGCCAAAGCGTATCGCATTGCCATTGGTGATATTGCAGGCAATGTGCAGTATCATCAATCCGGGACACTGAAAGAGGCAGCCCCTTGTTTGTATGCCGGCCTGCTCTATGGAAAACCTTGGACGCGGGATGCGGGCATTAATGTGTGGAATGGTTTCGGCTTACTTTCTCCTGGCGTAGCCAAAAATACCTTGTTGGCCCAGGTAGTCACCCATGAGGATGGCAAAGATTTCATCGACGGACAATACTGGGATAAAATAATTTGGTCAGTGGGGGCGTGGAATTACTACCTCTATTCCGGTGATGAAGATTTTTTAGAGACTGCCTATGAGATTACTCAAAATACCCTTCAGCAGCTCGAGAATGATGAGTTTTCTCCGGAGCTGGGCCTGTTTCGCGGACCGGCGGTGTATGGCGATGGGGTATCGGCTTATCCGGAGATATACACGCATCATCAAATTAAAGATAAGAACGGCTCTTATTCCGGTATTTATCAGTGGGCAGAAGTCAATGATAGCTTAAAAGTCAAAAAAGGATATGGCATGCCCATGTGTGCCCTGTCCACCAATTGTGTGTATTACGAGGCCTATACCCTGCTTTCGGAAATGGCCGGGGCATTAAATGAAAGACCCAACAGAGAATGGAAAGTAAAAGCTGACAAACTCTACCAGGCCATCAATGTTCATTACTGGGATGCTGCAAAAAAGAATTACACCTATTTGATTGATCCATTCGGTAATTGTGATGCACAGGAGAGTCTGGGGATCGCTTTTGCCCTACTGTTTGATGTTGCGAGCCAGGAAAAGGCGACCGGTATCTTTGAATCCACAGTGGTGGAACCGGCTGGTATTCCATGTGTTTATCCCAGTTTTAAACGATTCAGAAATGAGAAATTGGACAGCTATGGCCGGCACAGTGGCACCGTTTGGCCGCACATACAAGGATTTTGGGCTGATGCAGCCATGAAATATGACCGGCATGACATCTTTATGCATGAATTCAATGCCCTCACCCGGCATGCAGTGCGCGATTTTCAATTTGTGGAGATCTACCATCCCACCAAAGAGACGCCATACGGCGGGATACAAGAGCCGCATTTGAAAGAATGGACCGAATGGTTTTGTGCCGAACGGCAGACATGGAGTGCTACAGCCTACCTGCGCATGATCTTTAAGGATCTGATAGGGATGCATTTTTCAGATAAAGGGATTGCGTTTAAACCATTTCTTCCCGAAGGGGTACATGAGCTCTCGCTTAAAGGGTTGAAATACCGGGACGCAATACTTGATATTACTATTTCAGGCACCGGTTCAGTCATTGAATCGTTTGCCGTCAATGGTAAAAAGACAAAGGATTATTTCCTTCCGGCCAAGATTGATGAAAAGACAGTGGTTGAGATAAAAGTAGCGCAGGAGTAACTTGGTTTTAAGTTGCAAAGAAGCGATATAGTAGTTCAAAATAAAATCCCGCATTGGTCTTCAATGTGGGATTTGTTGTGTTCTATGGAGGATAATGGGTTGTTAGTGTCTTACGGGTGATATTGGTGTATTTATTGGCAAAATATTTAGGCGAGCAGTAAATCATCTTGATACTTTGTACTTGATACTTTTTACTTTTCTGGCTTGTCCAGGTTAGGTTTTAGTCCTCCGATGGGCGTTAATCCTATTGACGGCATGACAGCCTAGGGGGCTTGTTGGATAATTAAACACAAATCATATGTCTCTTTAATATGGGAATAGAGCAATTGTCAGTTGAACCAACACCTTACTCCAGCCCTCCTAAGGGCGAGGGAGTCTACCAACCTGATGTTTCTGCTCATAGTGGTTGAGGGTAGTGGAATTTTGTAATAGGTATGTTCTGCATTCCTAATCCTATAAATCATGTTAATCCTGCCAAAATACTCGATTATAGTCATGTAGCCTGTTGATAACCTATTGTGTGGGGTGTGAGAATGTGGGATGCAGGAGGTATCCAATGTTTGTAGATGTGTTCCTTTTATTGAAATGGTAAGGTTTAATACATTCAGACTTTCAGCCTTCTTTATTACCATGATGGAACCACAGGGTTAAAACCCTGTGCTGTTACAGGCACTCCTTCGGAGTTAATCATGTTTCACACTGGCCTTCATCCACCTCATCACTCCCGAATTTTCGGCATTCCTAATCCTGTTAATCCTGCCAAAATACTCGATTATAGTCATGTAGCCTGTTGATAACCTATTGTGTGGGGTGTGAGAATGTGGGATGCAGGAGGTATCCAATGTTTGTAGATGTGTTCCTTTTATTGAAATGGTAAGGTTTAATACATTCTGACT
>RHGE01000524.1 GCA_004296775.1 Marinilabiliaceae bacterium JC017 | reverse complement strand
TTTATGATACCAGGCCGGGTAAAACCAATAAAGAAAAAAATCTAGTCACCGAGCAAAACAAAAGGAGAGAGAGGGATTCGAACCCTCGATAGTTCTTTGTTCAGAACTATACCGGTTTTCAAGACCGGAGCTATCAACCACTCAGCCATCTCTCCGAAAGACAATTTTTAGTTTATTTTTTATWTCCCGAATAGAACATGACCATATGAGTTGATACCATCAGTATCTGTATAAGGATATCAATATCAGGTATGAATCTATAGGTCGATCTATCTATCCGTATATATACATAGATGCAAGATCCAGCATGCCTATTTGTGAAGTAAAAAAAAAAAATTCCCCTCGACCCCATGTCCGAATAAAGTGGTACAAAAAAGTGATGATAAGTCATATAGAATCTAGA
>RHGE01000522.1 GCA_004296775.1 Marinilabiliaceae bacterium JC017 | reverse complement strand
GAGGCTTTTTTTCAGGCTACTCCTGAAAATGCATAGGCGCTTAGGAAGCAACTTTTAGCAACATGTTGTTCAAATTGGATGGAAACACTTAGAGATAAATGGAGATACATTGAAACAGATAGAAATATTTTGAAACAATCAGTACTTTCCAAAGAACAATCTCCACTCCCAATTGATAAAAAACCTCTGCGTCTCAGCGCCTCCGCGGTATATAATGAATCTTGTTAAAACAAACAGCTAAAGGTACCATCCTCGCAGAGGCTTTTTTTCAGGCTACTCCTGAAAATGCATAGGCGCTTAGGAAGCAACTTTTAGCAACATGTTGTTCAAATTGGATGGAAACACTTAGAGATAAATGGAGATACATTGAAACAGATAGAAATATTTTGAAACAATCAGTACTTT
>RHGE01000521.1 GCA_004296775.1 Marinilabiliaceae bacterium JC017 | reverse complement strand
TACTGAAAAGAATATTGAAACGGCTCCCTCCCCCTTTCCAAGGGTTACCGATCTATTATGTTGTAGGAACATCCAACTATGAATAAAAAATTGGAGGAGTTAGATCTTTACAGAACAAATCAAGAAAAAGATACTTTTCTTTTATTTTAATATATACATATACAATAACAATACAAAATAGTCCGGATATTGATACAATTTATCTCATTATTCTTTGTAGTACAATACTTCCGTAGATTTCGCTTTATTTATAGTTCAGTTTTAATTTAGGTTTATTCTGTAAAATGAAATTTCAATAAAATAAGGAGTCTTTATGTCGCGTTACCGAGGGCCTCGTTTCAAAAAAATACGCCGTCTGGGGGCTTTACCGGGACTAACTAGTAAAAGGCCTAGAGCCGGAAGTGA
>RHGE01000520.1 GCA_004296775.1 Marinilabiliaceae bacterium JC017 | reverse complement strand
TGGAATCGATGGTGTCTCCGGTGTGAAAGAACACCAACAGGGGTGTTACCACTACCGCAGGAAAAGGAGGACGTGTGGCGAGACAGCGACGAAGTATCACCGACATAATCTGCGAAAACTGCAAATACCTTCCAACGAAACGCACCAGAAATAAACCCAAGCCAATCCCAAAAGAATCTGACGTAAAAACCTTCAACTACACGGCTCACCTGTGGGATATCCGGTGGCTAAGACGTCGTGCGAGGAAAACAAGGTGATTGACCAAAATCGAAGTTACGAACAAGAAAGCGTCGAGCGAGCTTTAACGTGCGCTAACTGCGGTCAGAAGCTGCATGTGCTGGAAGTTCACGTGTGTGAGCACTGCTGCGCAGAACTGATGAGCGATCCGAATAGCTCGATGCACGAGG
>RHGE01000519.1 GCA_004296775.1 Marinilabiliaceae bacterium JC017 | reverse complement strand
ACTCCTGAGATTGCTCTTATAACACAAAAATCATTCTTTATTTTCATTAYTATTTGTTCAATTGGCCCGACGCATCATCATTATRCYTACATTTTAACTTTATCCAATTCGTTCATGTTAAATATACATTCATATATACATGATATAAAAGGTTTTAACACACAAGCTGTTATTACAATTTAACGCTTACTCATCATATCGAGTTGTACATTTATTYTCAAAACAATTCCGTTGTTTSTCTCTTYGTCGAACATGGATGTGAATAAAAATATTGTTTTTGTAAATAAAAACGTCAATGTTGTGGATGGGAGCTTATGTGGCAAGCCCATTTAACTATTGTATTATTTGTCTACTCACTGCAATTCAGACACTTAATTCACTATGTTAATTTCTGTGCTTTTATGATTG
>RHGE01000518.1 GCA_004296775.1 Marinilabiliaceae bacterium JC017 | reverse complement strand
GTGGGCATTGTTCAGGGCTATCCCGTCGGCGGCCACCTCCATGCCCAGCGACCGCTGCCATTGGGGTGTGAGCTCTTCCCGGGCTTCAATAACGCCGGGCATCCCCACCAGCCGGTCGGTGATCACGGCCCGTACGTTCCCCAGGTGGTCGGTCAGCTCGTACTGTTTATCCCCCACCAGGCGCTGGCAGAGCCCCTTGGTGGCCTGGGAAGAAACCGCCCGTTCAACGGGGTCGCCGTTGGCCGGAAAGAAGGTACGTTTCACTTCCAGCCCATCTCCAAGGCGCATACCCAGGCGGCTGCTGCCGTAGATGGGCTGCTCGGCCAATTCAACAATGCGGTTGTAGGAGACCTTGTCAACTGTTTTTTCGTCCCGCTCCTTATACACCGACATCACATTACCCTGGGC
>RHGE01000517.1 GCA_004296775.1 Marinilabiliaceae bacterium JC017 | reverse complement strand
CCATATTGACGACTGTATAACCGGATCCTACTTCTAGTTTTGACACCTCCAATACAAATCAACAGAATAACGCAAAAATCCAATCGACGAGCTGGACCGTGATGATCCGAAGCGCGTAAGCCCGTCAAATAAGCGGGCCGGCGCATGCGCGACACAGATGAATGCGGGAATTCCGGCCAGTGGGTTAGCAAAAATTCATCAAGGAGGCGGGTGGAAGCGTTTATTTGACTAGCGTTTTTTGGTTCCTTTTTGGGGCGATGCCAAAAAGGGACTAGAGTCCGGGACAACGTCCCGATTAAAATACAGAGTCTTCAAGTCTTGACATTCTAACAAAAGGTGAGTCAGAGATGGCCGTTGCCCATATTGACGACTGTACAACCCGATCCTACCGTTACCTTCAAATCAGAAAA
>RHGE01000516.1 GCA_004296775.1 Marinilabiliaceae bacterium JC017 | reverse complement strand
CTACTCCAGCGTTTAGAAATTGGTTAATCGGTAAAGATACATKTACTTGATGCCCCGCCCAAGARAGAGACCCAAGTCCTAGTARCCCCGCTAAATGGTGATTCAACATAGATTCTACRTCTTGRAACCAAGCCARTTTTGGAGCAGCTTTRTGATAATGRAACCAACCAGCAAAAAGCATTAACGCTGCAAAGAYCAATGCACCAATTGCGGTACAATAGAGTTGTAATTCRCTAGTTATTCCRGATGCTCGCCAAATYTGAAAAAAACCAGAGGTTATTTGTATTCCTCGGAAACCCCCACCCACGTCACCATTCAATATTTCTTGGCCCACTATTGGCCAAACCACCTGCGCACTAGGTCCAATATGAGTAGGATCGCTTAGCCATGCTTCATAATTGGAAAAACGGG
>RHGE01000056.1 GCA_004296775.1 Marinilabiliaceae bacterium JC017 | reverse complement strand
GGGCAATGCCAAAAATGAAGTAGGGTTTGGGACAACGTCCCAATAAAACTATTCCTGAAGAACTAAAACTTATATATCAATTAACCCTCTTGTTAAGTTGTTATCTTGGCGTCAATATGGCCAATGGCCATCTCTGACTATCATCTAAGATCTAATGATCTATTAAAAATACTGATCCCACAAATCAAGTTTTTCCACACGCGATTGAATGGCGCCGCTGGTACGTCCCAGAAGGCCGGCTATTTGTTTAATGGTTTTACCAGATAAGAAGAGCTGGGTGAGCTCGGCTTCCTCCTGTTTGGTCCAGTGGACGTAAGATTTCGTGCTCTTTTTCTTTTTTGCTATCTCTCGCTTTCGCAGGTTCAGTTTTGTTTCGTTATCGATGGTTTTCATTCCTTCCACATAAAAACCGGTCGGCAGTAGCTTTAGGGGGATATGCAGTTTTGCTTTGGCGCGTGTGATGGCCACATACAGCAGGTTAAGTTCCTCTTCAATGGTTTTAGGGTCCACCTCCTTTGCTTTAATGGCACCTTTAATATCATAGAGGTTTTGCTCGCTGAAGAAGTCGTTGGTCAGGAATACTTCATCGTATTCCAATCCTTTACTCTTGTGAACTGTTGAAAAGACCATTTCCGCCTGATCACGATGGGCATCATCCACATTGCTCTCCTTGATGCGTTTCAGGAAATAGGGGATGTCGTTGTGGTATTTCTCCACCAGTTCCACCAGGGACTTCAGGGAAGCATCCTCGGTCTCTTCGGTGTAATTTTTCAGTTGTTCAAAATCAGGAACGGAGGCAATCAACGGGTCTCGAATCTTATCCCGCTGGCCGTTATACAGATTCAGAATGTCAAACACCGAACCGCCTTCTTCGGAAAAAGTGTAGGAGCCCAGCTGTCCTTCAAAATAGATCTTGCTGATTTCGCGTTGCTGTATGAGCAGTTCAATGGCACGCGACAACAGGGCACTGTTGGTGCGGGCCAGCGTTACCCGGGAATGGATGTCTTTATGGTTGCCCATTCCAAAGATGTTGATGTTTGGTGCTTTTCCAAGCTGTTTCTTTAAATCAAGTACCGAAGTGGCCAGATGTGCTACTTCATGGTTAAAACGGAAACTGTTGGAGAGGTGCCTGGTGGTGAAATCGACCTGTTGCAAGGCGTTGGTGGCAAATCGCCAGCTGTATATCTGCTGATGTTCATCGCCAATAATCACTTTATTTGCCTTTTGTTGCAGAAAAGCTTCCAGCATGGAGGGAGAGGCATCCTGTCCCTCATCAAACAGGATGTAGTCGTAGGACAGGTTAATACGGGCCAGCTGAAACTGCTTGAGGTAGAAATCATGGATGATGTCTATTTCTCCTTTGTACATTTTAGCCAGCAGATGGCGGGTGTAATAGAGCAATTGGTCGTAATGGGTCATGACAAAGGCTTTGCTCTCTGGTTGGTAAATGGTGGTGCTGTAATCCAGATCAGCTACCTTGACGGCCGGACTGTTGCAGAAAAACTTGGCGAAGCGCAACACGTGGCTGGCCAGCTTGAGGTGCGATAAATCACCGGGAGAGGGTGGTATGTTCAATATCTGGGCGATTTCCTGGGGTTTGTAATCGAACCGTATTTTGTAGCGGCTGAATGGAACAATTTGTTTAAAAGCCAGGGAGTGGGCTGTTTCAACGGTGACGTTAGAGATGTTTTGTTGCGAGAGTTTTTGGTCGGCCTCTGTTTTTACGGATTTGTTGAAGGCCAGGTAAAGAATGTGGTTTTTGGGCCGTCTTTTGGCATATTCCAATATGGTAGTTGTTTTCCCGGAACCGGCCACCGCATTGACCTTTAAATTTCCTTCTGACGCAATGATCTCCTTTTGTTCCTCTGTTAACCGCATAATTTTAGCTGCCTTTTTTAGCGGCACAAAAGTACCATGAAGCCAACATGAAAACAAACAATACGGGAGGAGAAAAATAAGGTAGGATGGAAGGTGCAGAAAAATAGATTTTTAGCAGTAATGCCTGCTGCTGTTTTTCTGCACCTCCTGTTTGGTGTAATTAGTCGATACTGTTTTCTGCCAAGGCATCGCTGGTTTTGGTAAGAATAATTTTACCATTCAGCTTTTTAATCACATCATTCATAAATGATTTAAGCTCGGCATATTCCTTAGCCGAATATTTGGGTTTTCTGAAGGTATAGACGGCAATAAACTGAAGCTGATCAGCGTTCACTTTTCTGACTGAAAATTCAAAATGGATATTTTCCGAATTACGCTTTTGTGGTGAAGGCAGTTCTTCAATGGTGTATCCTTCGGGAATGGTGAAGCTGGAAACAAAGCGTTCCCCTTTCTTGTATATCAGATCCACCGGGAGGTCTCTGGTCTCCTGTTTAAAAGGATTTTCATTGACGGGCATTCCGCAAAAGGGTGAAACGATAATGCTGTTGTCAATGGCATCTGTTTGATAGGAAAAGTTAAACGAGTAAGTAAATAATGATTTATTGTCTACGTTATTGATGGCGATGGAATCAGGTATTTCAAATCCTTTTGAGAGGAAGTCTTTTTTGAATTCCTGCACGTCGTTGTTATATTTTTTACGTTCCTTGATGGCTATGAAATTGCTGTTTTTTCTTAAGCAGGTGCCGATTAGCTGGTTCTTTTCCGTATTTAGGGTATAAGTTAGATACGTTTCCTTTAATGACGGGGCTGAATTTTTCACGTTAATCCAATTTTCACTATCCTTAGCAACGATAAAGCCCTTGCCATTGATGCATTGCGGGGGAATGATGTTGTTGGGGCAGTATGAATCCGTGGCGTCATAAATCCTGAATTTACCATCAACCTTAGCCATGATAAGAACATAATTGAAAAGGTCGCTAAAGGGAAATGAATCGGTTACTTTGCCATGGTTTCGTGTGCTGATAATAACCGGTTGTGCTTCGATGTTGAGGCCGTTTAAAATGCCAATAGCCATTAAGTTCATGTTGGCACTGTTACCGGTTTTTTCCGTTAAGAAGGCTTTAATGGATTTTGAAGCGTATTTATCCCTGTAACCATTCCATTTGAAATTGTTTTTTACATGGTTGATGATGGCTTCTGCCCGTTCCTTCTCCGGAAGCAGGTTTAAATGTGCTAATTCCTTTTGACCGTATTTATTTGTTTTTTTGAGGTATTTGCCAAATTTTTCATGTTCGAGTAAATCCTTTGCCAGGGCTGGCCAGGTGGTCATAACGGTTTTTTTATAGCCAGAAGGATAGTTTACTTCCGCCAGCTGGAAGTCGATTTTAATGATATAATCGTTTTCGGAGGAGATGAATGCTTCATCTTTAAAGGAGGGGACATTCTTCAGACCATATTTATAAATCATGTCATGGAACTTTAAAGAGGCAAAACTTCTTTCCAGGCCTTTTGCTTTGTACGAATCAAAAACATCTAACTTGGTCACGCCCTGTATTCGGTAACGGTATGAATAAAAGGGAATCATAGCAGCTTTGTATTCGCTGTACTTTACCGGAATTTTCCATTGAAATTCCCAGTCGCGGAAATGAAAGATAAACGGGGATTCAATCACATAGGAGTATTCAATAATTGATCCTTCCTTGATTTTCGGCATGGCAAACTTTTTTACCGACCAATGCTCATTTATTTTTTCAATATAGGTTTGTTTGATATCGAAGGGGGTCTTTTCAACTATTCCATTCACATGGTTGTAGGTGAAACCTCTGATGTTACGGATCTGTTCTAATTCGTTATCGCCAATGTAATAGGGTATTTCCACTTCGGCATAGTCGAAGCCGGCTTCTTTGAATATTTTAAGGCGGGTGTGTCGTTCAAATCTGATCATAAACCCATTATCGGTATCCATAAACCTGGAGGAGCCTTTATCAAAAAGGACTACTGCGGGAGCATCCTTCTCAAAAGCGCATTGCGTCATGTTTAATTCATCGGGGGATAGTAGTCCGAAATTGCTCTTTTCACCCTTCATGACGGGTAATAATGTAAAGAGTGAGATGATTAGGATTGAAATGTATTTCATGTCTTTGTGATTTGGTTGTTATATTAATTGTAAATCAGTCTAACGTCTATTGTCTAAAATCTAACGATCTATTTGGTAAAGGTGATCAGTGTTTTTCGACTCGATAAAGTTGAAACTTTCCGGATGAATTGGTAGAAGGCCTCATATTCCTCAAGGGGATAATAGCCACTGTTTAATTGATAATGTTGAATAAGGATGGCTTCTTTATTATTCCAGTTTATTTGAGATGAATAGCAACCGTATTTTGTATTAATTGATTCCGGGGAAAAGCCGGATATGGATTGGATTGTTTTTGGAACCAATAGATGAATGGTATCAGAGATACATCTGGGGTAGTTGATTTTTACCGGAAAATGTCTTTCAGTCGGTTTCTCAATATCCGGATGAAAAGCTTTAAGGGGATGAATAATCATTTTGTTGCCAATTGGTTCAGCAAAATGGTTAATCTCACCATTGAGGTTTAGAATCACATAGGTGCTGTCTCTGTGTGGTCTTTCAATTTTCGTGGTTTGTGCATCCAATCCTTGCACCAGGCCAATTCGATCCATTACATCTGTTTTGTCTCTGTCGCGCAATACTTCATTAAAACTTTTTAGAAAGTCGAAAACAGGTCCTTTGACATATGCCTGTAGTTTATATTGAGTTTTCCCGGTTTCATTTATATCTATTTTGTGGCTGTAACATTCATTGACCTCCTGGGGAGTTAAGATTGGTGTCGAAACCAGTTGGCTGGTGTTTTCATCAACCAATAAGGCTTGTCTGTTTTGGGTAAAAGTGCCCAGGTAATTAATGGGGTCAGAGGGACTGGTGCACTCCAGCCAAATCGTATCCTTGTCAAGTGGTACACACAGCAGGGCATGATTAAATTGCGGGGAAGGCAGGTCAGAAATGATTTTCGATGGATTATCTCCGGCATAGATCAAGGTGAAATGGGCTTTAATCCCTATTTCACTCAAGATGGTTTGTAAGTAATTGGACAGTGCTTTGCAGTCACCATACCGGTTGGTGCAAACATATGAGGCCGGATAGGATTGCATGCCGCCAATATCTATGGAAACATTGATGTACCGGTGGTTATCCTGAAGGTAATGGTAAAGGACTTTTATCTTCTCTTTGGGATCAGTCAGGTGATCCGTTAATGCATGAATTTTGTCTTTTTCAGATTGGGGTAAGTCATTGTCAATTTGATTCAGGTCGTAAACCCATTTTCCGTAATCTTTCCAGGTCTGGGCAGAACCTTCTATTCCATATTTAAAGGTGGCAGGAATCACCTGTACATTGGGAATAAGTGTGTGAAAAGGCGGGGCATACAGTTCTTGTTTCAAAGGCTCTAAGTATTGAGCTTGCCATTGGTAAATCTTTTTGTCCTCAATTGTTTTTGAAGTAGCCGCCTCGATGTTTTGTTCATGAATGGTAATGGCTTTATCAACCGGAAGCTCAATAGTCAAGGAAGCATTGAGTGTTGGTATTGATTTAAAAACAACCGGGCTCCACTTTTCGATGTTGATGAATTCATTGAAAATTTGAGTGTAAGTGTATTTTAATATATACGGAAACCGGTTATGAATGAGTTTGAAGGATTGTATATAGTCATCTTCGTAAAGGGAAAAGGACGAAATGGCACTGGATGTTTCAATTTCACTTCTCTTCAGTTTGCGAATAACGTTCCCATTCTGATCTTCTATCCATGCTGAGAAATTTTTAATGGGATTGTTTTTTGAATAAGGAATATCAATCTCCGCATAACGACTACCTGACGCATTATTAATCCTGATTTGAAAGGATTGTTCAACTTCAAGCTTCTTGGCTACTAAACGACAGGAGTGGGAGTAATCTACTATTTCTGCGTTGTAGGATTGGGAATAGATCAGTGAAAGCGAAAAGAGAAAAACGGTAAGGATTAAGGGTCGTAACATTTTTTTAAGCAAATATAATGTATTTGGCAGTTTTGGATGATGAATATAGTCATTTGTAATGTTGTTTTTAATTTAATACTGTTCTTTCCTTTTGGAAGGATAAATACGGCAGGGGGCTGGTTGTGGAAGGTTAGGGTGTATTTTTCTGGTAAAATATCATTCGATATTATATAAAATATCAATAACCATTGTGAGTATATGATGTGGGCAAAGGAGTAAGTGGGTGATATATTTGTAGATAAAAAGTGGTATAAGAAGGCAACCTTTTTGTCTTTCCAACGTCATTAGCACAATAGTTCGTTAAGCTTTTTCTAAGATCTAACGATCTATTGTAACACATATAAATTTTAAATCAGGGGTTAATATGAAGAAAGTATTTTTAGTGGTACTGGGTGCCGTATTGTTGTTGGGTGCGTGCTCTGATGATGATGCGCCGAAGAACGCTCGTTTGGTAGTGAATCTTACTGATGCGCCTGGTGATTACGAGGAAGTGATCATTAATGTACAGGATGTAAAGATCAATGCTTCAAACGAGGATGAAGGCGGCTGGATGTCCATGTCTGAGGTGAATAAAGGGGAGTATAATTTGCTTGACTTTACCAACGGCATGGATACCCTGTTAGCTGAGCAGGAACTGCCTGCCGTAAAAGTGTCACAAATGCGCCTGGTGCTTGGCGATGGCAACAAAGTAAAAATCGATGGTCAGTACTACGACCTGGATACACCTTCCGCGAGTCAATCGGGTTTGAAGTTTAACATTCATGCTGATTTGGCCGAGGGTGTTACTTATAAGCTATGGATTGACTTCGATGCAGCACGTTCCATTGTTAAGAAAGGAAACGGTAGTTACTCATTGAAGCCTGTTATCAGAACTTATACAGAAGCAACCAGTGGGGCCATTAAAGGAGCTATTTCTCCAGTGGAAGCGAAGCCATATGTAATGGCTATCTCTGCTGCCCAGGATACAGTAGGTACTTATGCTGATTTGGAAACAGGTAAGTTTCTGATTAAAGGGATTGATGAAGGGACTTATAAAGTAGAGATTGTTCCTGCTAAAGAATACCAGAAGAAAGAAATTGAAAATGTGGAAGTGGTAATTGGAGAGACTACAGATCTTGAGATTATCGAATTAGAAGCAGTGACAGAATAGTTGGTGCTTTCACAGTACTTAAGCGTTAAAAATAAAAACCCTCATCTGGATGTTGGCAGATGAGGTTTTTTTTACCTAAAATCAATTGTCTGTATTGTTTATTCGTTTAATAAACTTTTTTGATTGCCTGCAGATAACTCATGCCTGTAATCTAAAGTTTAACGATTTGATGAGGTATGTGTTAAGCTTATTTTTTAGTGACATCACCGCCTCCCGATTCACTTATCTGTTTCTTTGCCGGATTGCCGTAATAAAGAACATCACCACCACCACTGGCGTTAGCATTTATTTCTTCAGTAGCATATACGGTGGCATCACCTCCGCCGGAAGCACTTGCCTTTACAATTTTGGCTGCCAGATCTTTTGCCATGATGTCGCTACCTCCGCTTGAATTGGCAGTCAGGTATTCGGTTTTACCTTCAACCTTAATATCAGCTCCTCCTGATGATTGTAAATGTAGTTCCCTGGTGTCCACATTTAAAAAGGCATCAGCTCCACCGCTGGCTTTAACGCTGAGAGAGTTGGCTTTTAAGGTGTTTTTTGAATAGACATCGGCTCCACCAGATAGCATTATTTGCTCAATCTCTTTAATGGTTAATTTTACTTTAGGCACATCATTCCATCCTTTCCAGCTCCAGCCGCTACTTTCCCTGTATATTCTTAGTTGGTTTCCTTTTACTTCTGTGACGATTTTATTCATCTGATCCTTTTCCGCCTCTATTACCAGGCTTGTTTCGTTCCCTTGTGTAATATAAAGGTTGATGCCTGAGCTTACGCTAACCTTTGTCACGTCAGGGATCTCCCTTGTTTCAGTCTCTTGAGCAAATATATCTGAAAATAGGGTGCCTGACGTGAATAATGCCAGTGCAAATAGTTTTATGAATGCATTTCGTTTCATGATGGTTTTGTTAAAGTTCAACAGTGTGACGCCTGAAAATGGCCATAAGTTACAATGGAAGTACTTTTTTTTTAAACACTTTACATTTGTTTGGTCTTAAGTCGGTGAAAATAATCTTTCGTAGCATGAATCACTTTGGGTGACAGGATAAGGGCGGCAGTCATATTTGGAAAAGCCATTAACGCATAGGCCGAATCAATAAAAGCAATGACCACATCAATGGAGACGACGGCGGCGAGTGTTGCACTGGCTACACTTAATACATTGTATGGAATTTGTGAACGGGTACCAAACAGGAAGGTTGCACACTTAGAGCCATAGTAGGGAAATGCAAACATGGTAGATAGGGCGAAGAACAAAACGCATAATATCAGGATGTATGGGCCTATACCAGGCATCGCTGTATCAAAAGCTTCCGCCGTAAGAGTGATCCCGTCGCTGTTGCCGTTTTGCCAAACACCTGTAACCAAAATGGCCAGGGCGGTCATGGTGCATACAATGAGTGTATCTACAATGGGACCAAGCATAGCTACCAGGCCTTCACGTACCGGTTCATTGGTCTTGGCGGCACCATGTGCCAGGGGAGCGGTACCAATACCTGCTTCGTTGGAAAAGGCTGCCCGTTTTATACCAGTGATGATAATGGTACCAATTGCCCCGCCCAATACAGCATCGGCTCTGAAAGCATCGGTGAAGATAAGTTTGGTGGCCATTACCAGTTTGTCGGGGTGAGAAAAGATGATAAAGAGTACACATACGACATAGATAACAACCATCAGGGGGACTATGCGGGCGGTTACTTTACCAATTCGTTTTATGCCGCCAAATATTACCACTGCCATAAAAGCAGAAATAATTAGTCCTGTAATCAGATCGGTGCCAAAACCGGTATTTACACCATTAGGAATCAAAACCACATCGCGAAAGACTTGTGTTAATTGGTTGCTTTGGAATATAGGGAATACTGCCACCATACCGGTTAAAGCAAAAAATAGCGCCAGGGGTTTCCACTTTTTACCCAGACCTTCGGTGATGATATACATAGGACCGCCTTGTATCTGGCCCTTATCATCTTTTCCCCGGTACATGACAGCCAGGGTGCCTGTGAAAAACTTGGTAGTAACGCCTATCATAGCACTTACCCACATCCAGAAGATAGCACCCGGTCCACCGGAAGTGATAGCAACGGCAACGCCACTAATATTACCCATCCCCACAGTGGCTGCCAATGCTGTTGAAAGGGCTTGAAAATGGTTAATCTGACCAGCTTCTTCCGGATCGTCATATTTTCCGCGCAGTATATCTATGGCATGGCCAATGTAACGAACGGGTGTGAGGCGGCTATAAAGCATAAAAAACAGACCGCCGCCCAGTAGTAAAATCAATAATGGGGTTCCCCATATTAGTACACTAAAGTCAAGAATATATTTTTCAATTTGTTCCATGGTGGGAAGATAATTTAAAATGGTTGAAATTAAAAAAGGGCGCTTGAAGTCCTGGGATTGTTAAATGGCTATGAATCATTTATTGGTGTGTATAGAACAAAATGTATTACCGTTAGTGTTACTATCAGATGGGTAGTATTAGTTGATACATGCAAGGGAAAGGTTCTTTGGTGTTAATCCGATGGACCCCTATTAATCTCATATTTAAAAGCTAAAGAGGAACAATGTGGAGGTGCTATGAATTTAGGATAAATTAACAGCGTTTTATATCAGTTTTTTTCTAATTAGAGCAAAATATCTTTAATTTTGCGCGAAACCTTAATTTTTGCTAATAAAATTAACTAAAGAACACAGTTTAAAAACGTTATTTCATTGTTATGGCAGAATTTATATATCAAAAACCATTTCCAATACAAAAGGATACTACTCCTTATAGGTTAGTTACAAAAGATTATGTGTCAACCATTGAAGTGGATGGTCGCAAAGTACTGAAAGTTGATCCTAAAGGACTTGAGGTATTGGCAAAGGAAGCATTCACTGATGTATCTTTCTATTTGCGCCCTGCTCACCTGGAGAAGTTAGCTCATATCCTGAAAGATGAAGAAGCATCGGATAACGACCGTTTTGTAGCACACACCATGTTGATGAACCAGGTGGTAACTGCAGAGGGAGAGTTGCCAACATGTCAGGATACGGGAACAGCCATTGTGGTTGGTAAAAAAGGAGAGAATGTATGGACCGGTGCCAACGATGCCGAATCACTTTCTAAAGGTGTCTTCGAAACTTACCGTGATCGTAACCTGCGTTACTCACAAGTGGTGCCTTACACTATGTTTAAAGAGAAGAATACCGGTACCAACCTGCCAGCTCAAATTGATATTTATGCCGAGCAGGGAAATTCTTATGAATTCTTGTTTGTGACTAAAGGTGGTGGCTCTGGAAATAAGACATTCCTTTATCAGGAAACCAAAGCCTTGTTGACAGAGGAGAATCTTACCGCCTTTGTTCAGAAGAAAATTAAAGACCTGGGTACGTCTGCCTGCCCTCCTTACCACTTGGCATTAGTAATTGGTGGTACTTCCGCTGAAGCTACTTTAGCAGCGGTTAAAAAAGCTTCAACCGGGTATTTTGATCATTTGCCAACCGAAGGTAATGATGGCGGACAAGCTTTCCGTGACCTGGAGTGGGAAGAAAAAGTGAAAAAGATTTGTCAGGAAAGTACCATTGGGGCTCAGTTTGGTGGAAAATATTTCGTGCATGATGTACGTGTTATCCGCATGCCGCGTCACGCAGCTTCTTGTCCGGTAGGATTAGGTGTAAGCTGTAGTGCCGACCGTAATATTAAAGCGAAGATTACTGAAGAGGGTATTTTTGTAGAAGAGCTGGAGAAGAATCCGGCACGTTTCCTTCCAAAAGAAGCGCCTCACATGGCACCAGCCGTTAATATCGACCTGGATCAGCCAATGGAAGAAGTCTTGAAAGAGCTTTCAAAACACCCGATTAAAACTCGTTTAAACCTGTCAGGAACATTGATTGTAGCCCGTGATATTGCACATGCACAAATCAAGCAAATGCTGAACGAAGGCAAACCAATGCCGGACTATTTCAAGAAACATCCTGTTTATTACGCCGGACCGGCCAAAACACCTAAAGGAATGGCTTCAGGTAGTTTCGGACCTACCACGGCCGGACGTATGGATCCATACGTGGACGCATTCCAGAGTGTTGGCGGATCTATGATTATGGTAGCTAAAGGTAACCGTTCTCAGGCCGTGACCGATGCGTGTAAAAAACACGGTGGTTTCTATCTGGGATCAATTGGTGGACCAGCGGCTATTCTGGCTAAGGACAGTATCAAATCTGTTGAGGTGGTTGACTTTGAAGAATTGGGAATGGAAGCCGTTCGTAAGATTCGCGTAGAAAACTTCCCTGCTTTCATCATTGTTGATGATAAAGGAAACGACTTCTTTGCCAATTTGTAATCGTATTAACATATCCCTGAAGAAGGGAAAAATATATTTAAGGGCACCGCAAGGTGCCCTTTTTTATTGTGCCATTGTGAGGTTTATTGTTCTGTAATTTCCATTTCGTTGAGGTCCTTATTGTTTTATTAGTTGAATCGTATTGCCTTTTCTATCAATTGGAAATAACTTCATGAAACGCTAAAGCAAAACAAAAAACAGTAAACATCAACGACTGTTGGTTTTGACTAAAAGTATGTTTAACCACCAAACAATGCATCATGAAATTCTTCGATTTACATTGTCATCCATCGTTAAAACCCATGTTGTCACTGGCACGTCACCGGCCTACGCCATGGGATTATATATCGGTGAAGGCCGATAATATCATTTCGAATATTTATGATTCACAAAGCAATGCCGATCAGTTAATGGAAGGAAGCTGCAACCTGGCTTGTGTGGCCTTGTACCCGTTGGAAGAAGCCATTGCCGAGCAGAGCCTGTTGCAACTGGTGGCAGGCCCGGTGCGGTACATTGATAAACGCCAGATTAGAAGAATAAGTAAAGTAAAAGACGGTTTCACCTATTCTGATCTCTTGCAGGATGAGCTTCATTCTCTGGTAGCACATAAAACAAATCCCGTGGAGCCTCTGGAGCAGATAAAAATAATCACCTCCATGGATCAGTACGATCCCGACGATGACGAAACGCTTCATGTGATCATCACCATTGAAGGCGGGCATGCTTTGTATTACGGTAAAAATCAATGGGGCGACGCCGGTAAGGTGGTTCAAAATATTGAGAAGTTAAAGACTAATTCCGGCTTCCGGGTTTTATACATTACACCCACCCATTTAAGTCAGAATGCCTTCATTAATCATGCACATGGCATGAAAATCTTCTCAAAACGCGATTTTGTGCCCATGGGCCATGGCATTACCCCTTTGGGTCATGAGGTGATAAAAACCTGTTTGGCGGGAAGCAATGGAAACAGGATCTTAATCGATATCAAGCATTTTAGTTTGTGTTCACGTCTGCAATACTATCAAATCTATGGCGTGGAGGCCCCCATTATTGCTTCCCACGTGGGCGTGACCGGCTGCAGTTATAAAGATATGCCTGAGCGCTCCATTAAGAAACGTCACAAGCGGGGGTTTGCCAAAGTAAAATATGAGAAGCTGAAAGGGCACATCGAAGGCACCTGCTTCAATCCCAACTCCATTAACCTGTATGATGAAGATATCGAACACATCCTTGAATCCGGCGGTCTGATAGGGTTAAACCTGGATCAGCGTATATTGGGCTATACCGATTTTTTGGGAATCGATACTTTGGTTAAGGAATCCAGTAAAGAGTTTGTAAGCCTCATGGAAGTTAATCTCTTTGAGAAAGGGGCGAAATTCACCGTTCGTAATGAGGAAATAGAAAGTGACCGGGAAGACCAGGAAGACGAAACCTTTGAGAAGCTTATTCTTTCAGGTAACATCGGTCATCGGATCTCTAAAAACATACATGTGCATACCAAATATCTGCTGAATAATATCTTGCACATCCTGCAAGTAGGGCAGAAGCTCAAAACCACCAAAGGGATTGATCCGACCGATCATATCTGCATTGGGTCCGACTTTGACGGGCTGGTGAATGCCATTGATAGTTGCACCACCGCCAATAAATTCCCCCAACTGGCCCAGTCGCTGGAGAGTGCCATCAATGATGTGGGTTCGGAATTAATTCCTGATGCCGTCCGGCTTGTAGAGAAGATTTGCTTTACCAATGGGTATGAGTTTTTAATGAAGCATTTTAAGTAACACCAAAAATATACGGAAGCTCACAGTTGTTGTTTGCAAGGGTTGAATGTTGTTTAATACATAAAAAGGAAAATGTCAATAGTGATTTTTATTAAATAAAAGAATAACTTCATTTTCGTGAATTTCACAATTAAAAGTGGTGTAGCAAATATATACCAAACTCCAACGGGAGTATCTTTTTTAGGATTAGGTATATTACGCGGATAGTCCCTGTCGCTGATTTGGCGGCAGGGACTATTTTTATGTCATCAATCCTTTTTGTTCAGTTAATAAACACAATGAAGTCGAAAGGTAATAAAACAGATACTTTGGAAAGAGTCGCCACCTGTGAGGGATGGTAAATATTGTCTGCCATACTAACATTCTCTTGGTATTATACGGTCTGATTACAATGATTAAGCAGGTGGTAGTAATGGAATACAGTGGAAGAAACGAAAAGAGGAATGTAAGAAGGAGCTCATTAATTATCGGAGATGAATAATGTAGAATAAGAAAAAAAAGAACCGGAGAAATCCTTCCCCGGTGAAAAATTGATTTTCTTTAACAGACTATCTTTTAAATTGTTGGTTTTACATACATGAATGTATTGGACTTTTCAGCTACCTGAAGGGCTAACTCCTGAAAAGCATCAATCAGAATCTTATTTCCAGATTGGAACACGTTATGTCCATGGTCCGTTAGTTCGCATACATCCATAACAAGTGGGATTTGTGCTAACAGATTACTGTTGACTTGTTGTGCCAGTTGTTCCCCGCCGTCTTTGCCAAAGATGAAATATTGTTCATCGGGATGCTTTTCTGGAACGAAATAGGACATGTTCTCAACGATTCCTAACATCGGGATGTTGACACTTGGATGACGGAACATGTTGGCGGCTTTCAACCCATCGGCAGTGGCCAGTTTTTGTGGCGTGATAACCACCAGGGCAAAAGCTTGTTTTAGCTTTTGTGAAAGCGTGATGCAAATATCACCTGTTCCGGGAGGCATGTCGATAACCAGGTAGTCGAGCTTGCCCCAATTGGTGCTGGTGATTATTTGTGTGAGTGTTTTCGAGGCCATGGGACCGCGCCAAATCATGGCATCTTCTTTTTTGGTCATGAGTCCGATGGACATGATACGGATGCCGTATTTTTCAATGGGCTCAATGATGGATTGACCATCCCGATGGGTTACCATGGGTTTTTTGTCTTCTATGTCGAACAGGATAGGGACAGAAGGCCCGTACAAGTCGGCATCGAGAAGTCCCGTGGCATAGCCTTCGCGAGCCAGGGAGATAGCCAGGTTGGCTGCCACGGTAGACTTACCCACACCTCCTTTGCCTGAGGCTACAAGGAGGACATGTTTTACGTTGTCGAGTTTAACTTCATCTGTCATGGGAATATCATTTTATATGGAGTTCTTAGTTTTCCAGCTGATATTTGAATTAGTTTTCTTTTAATGAATCGCTTTTTCAGTGACGAGAGGTGATCAGTATAGAGTATCCCTTCGATGTGATCGTATTCATGTTGTATCACACGGGCAGTATAACCGCTGTAAGTTTCCCGCAGTCTTTCGTTTTCATCATTGGTATATTCAACGGTAATGCTCCAGGGACGTTTTACTTCTTCGGAAAGACCAGGAATGCTTAGACACCCTTCCATATCCACCCAGGCTTCTTCCGATCGTTCCACAATGCGGGCATTCATAAGGGTGGTTTTAATTCCTTTATTATCGGGGAATAGCTCCAGTCGATCCTCCTCGTTCATGTTATCGTACACTTGCTTGGTGTCAACGGTGAAGAGGTTGAGGTTTTTATGAACCTGTGGGGCAGCTAAACCAACGCCTTCAGAATGACGCATGGTCTCCCACATATTTTCAATCAATGTCTTGATAGGTTCTTCCGTTATATCTGAAATATCGACGGATTTTTTGCGCAGGACAGGATGGCCGTATGCTGTTATTGGTTGTATCATTAATATATGTTGGTTTTTTATATTGGCGTGGTTGTTTTATGTATGATATTTAAACATGTATTGTTTTTCATAAGAGGCGCAATTTACAAAACTTTAAATTCTGCGGCTTAAATTTTTAGAAATAATCACACGCCTCATTATTATTACCTGCCTATTGTTGATCAGTTTAATTGTTTCCAGATGTTCTGTATAATCTCGCTGATGGACGAATCCGGTTGATATTCCACAATGGTTTTTTCCGCCATCATTGACTTAGTCATAACGGGGTCAAAGGGTATTTTGCCAATTAAAGGGATGCCTTTGTCCTGCAAATAGCTTTCAGTGGTCTGGGCTATTCTTTTATTAATATCGTATTTATTAATTATGGCATAAGTCGGGATGTTAAACGATTCAATGAGTGTAATGAGTCGTTGGGCATCGTGCAGACCCGATTGGCTGGGTTCAATGACAATTAATACTTTGTTGGTACCGGTAAGAGAGGCGATCACCGGGCAACCAATTCCCGGAGGGCCATCGCTTACGATGAAATCGGCGTTTATTTCCCGTGCTATTTCTTTGGCTTTCCTTCTTATGCGTGTAACCAGTTTACCTGAATTTTCTTCGCCAGCTCCCATTTTAGCATGCACGAAGGGGCCGAAGCGGGAATCGGATACATACCAGGTATTGTTTTGATTGCGTACTGAGTGAATGGCTTCGGAAGGACAGAGGCGTTCACACAGGCGGCATCCTTCACACAGGAAGGGATTAATTTCATATTTGCCGGAGTCATTTGAAATGGCATCGTATCGGCATTGTTCCTGACAAAGGCCACATTGGGTGCAGGTGTCGGGATTGATATGGGCGACCCAGCCACTTTCAAAAGCATGTGATTCCTTCGTTTGAGGTTGTAATATTAGGAACAGATCGGCGGCATCTACATCATTGTCGCAAAACACGGCATTTGGGGCCAGTGACGCCAATGCAGCTGTAATTGTTGTTTTGCCAGTTCCTCCTTTTCCGCTAAGTATAGTTATTTCCTGCATCTTAGGATAGTTTCGTTTTTAGATTTTCCACGATTTGAGTAAAATGGCCTTCTAACTCTTCAGGGATGTGTTGAAGTAACTGGCCATCGGCATATTTTTCTGCAAAGGATCTGCTGAAGGGTATTTCTCCCAGTAACTCAATGTTTTCTTCCTCTAAAAAGGCATGGGTGTGGGCATCTCCCAGTCCGGCTTTATTGATGATAACACTAAAGGGCTTGTTTAACTCCCTGGCCAGGTCAACCATTAGTTTCAGGTCATTTAGGCCAAATGGCGTAGGCTCTGATACTAATATGACGTAATCGGCGTCAATAATCGTTGCTACAACAGGGCAACTGGTTCCCGGAGGGGCATCAAAGAGCAGAATATCATGGTTTGTGTTAGTCTCTTTTTTTAATCGCTTGATGAGTAAAGTCTGCATGGCAGAGCCAATCTCCAGACTTCCTTCCAGCAAGCTGTGATTGTTGCCGATATTCTGCATTTTGATGTTCCCCAGAGGAATCGGTCTCTCTGTGATGGCTCCATTCTCACATGCCCATAAGCATGCGCCGCAGGAGTGGCACAAGGCAGGCGTGATTTCGGCAAAGGATGCCGGTGGAATCACTACAATAGCATTGAATTCGCAATATTCAACGCACTTACGGCAAAAAGTACATGTATCTGTATCGATGGTTGGGACACGTTGTGATACCTGTTTGCAGTATTGTTCTTGTGCTTCAGGGAAAAAGATGCCGGCATTGGGTTCTTCCACGTCGCAATCAAGTAATTGGACAGATTCAGTCCAGTGTTTTTGAATGAAATGATAGAGGTTAACGGATACGGTTGTTTTTCCCGTTCCTCCTTTCCCGCTGGCTACTGCAATTTTAACTGGCATAGTAACTGGTTTCTGTGTTTATGCTATTAATCAATTTGTCATTCCCTGCTTTGTACAGGCATTTGATGTAATGATTGTGTCTCAATTAATCGATTAGAGATCTATTTCAACACTTATTTTTCACCTTTTCTGCTTTACGCATTGTTCCTTCTGCGGCACATTCCTCTACCGCCATTCTGGTTGCCTCTCATTCTTCCGCCACCACTCTGGTTCCTGTTCATGCCTCTTCCGCCTTGTCCGTATTGTTCCGACATGTTGTCGTTCATCGGATTGGAAGCGTCATCTTGTGTTTGTCTGGCCTTGCATCTGCCTTGGCCTCTTCCGGTTCGGGGACCTTGTCCCTGAGGGCCGGTACCATTCATACCTGGCATCGTTTTTAGTTTTATTAGTTAGTACTTTGTTGAATTCTTGTTCATTCATTGAATAAACAAGCTATGTTAAAATGTGCCTCGGAATTGCTATAGCGTTCTATAATTACCGAGCTGCACATCCGTCTCATAGTCTCTGATTTGGCGTCTAACCATCTATTTTAGTTAGCTTTTAGAGTATTAATGATCTCCTGAACTGTTTTGTCTTCCCCGTTCAGTACCACCATTTGAATTTTGAAGCGCTCGAGTAATTCTTTGGCTTTGGGGCCAAAATCGCCCGAGATAACTCTTTTAACACCTAGTTCCACCATTTTTTCGGCGGCTTTTGTGCCGGCACCACCTTGTGCATTGGCATATTCATTTTCAATGAAGGTTGTTTCATTTGTGTCAGCATCCAGAATGCAATAGTGAGCTGCCCGTCCAAAGCGCAGGTCAAATGGAGAATCGGTTGAATTGCCGGTAGATGTGATAACTGTTTTCATAATTTCAAGTTTAATATTCATGTGCCTGTATATATTTGTCCGGGCACTTGGGTGATTAATTTTATTTTTATGTTTTTATTATTCATTTCAGGGTGAAGAACACCACTGTTTACGGTTCTCTGCCAACTGTTAACTGCTCATTGCTCACTGTTTACTGATAACCGATATCTGATCGACCGATTTACACATGGGGCATATCTTCTGATCTAATTCTTCCGGCATCGTGAAACGGGCATTACAGTTGTTGCACAATAACCAATAGCCTTCCAAATGCGCATTACCAAAAACCGTTTCAATGGGTCTTATTTCTACCAGGGCCTGTGCAATTTTTCGCCGGGCACTTTCGTAGATTCTGGCGAAGGTGGCTCTGGACACTCCCATGAGCTTACTGGCAGCATCGTGGTTCATGATATCGTAATCGGCCAGCTTGAGGGCTTCGTACTCTTCGTAAAGAAGCTCAATGGAGGCTTTGCTTGCTTTTTTACACCCATGCGGGCGGTAACCTTTAAATCCTGGTGGTGCAACCACTTTTCTTAATCTTCTTCTGCGAGGCATTCTGTAATTTTTAGACAAATGTAATGAGAATATTCTCAAAACAAAGTAAGGGATGAATATTTTTTTGTGAGAAAATACTCATAAAAATCAAATCAGGGTATTTGTCATGGGTAGATGTGATGCTTGTAGCAAGAGAAGGCTCATTTATTATATTTTAAGCCTGTCTTGTTTAAAAAGAAGGGGCTGATTTAAGATTGAAAGTATTGGATGCATTGTACGAAATATGAATGGGGTAGTATCGTGTAAAAGTAACTGTGTCAAAGATTTTGTGATAATGTGACGAAATAGATGTGCTATCAATTGATAGGCCAATTTGTTTTTAACGTATGGGTAACGGGGCATAGTTATGGTGAAGCTGGGTGGTGATAGAGTAAGAAATAGGCAATTGGAATTCTTCTAGGTGTTGTGATGAAAAAGTACGTCAATGGGGGCTTTTGGTTATTATATTATTGAGTTTTTTCCTGATCGTTCCTTGGGTTAGATATAAATATGTTGATTTATGGCATTGTCTATTATTGAAATAGGGGAATTTTTGCGTGTTTCTGATTGTGATATTATTCGAAGCGCATGATATTGGTATGCGGTGATTTGTCTTTGAGCAAAGTAGTGTGAATTTGAATATAACAGATTTGCCAATGAAGAAATTTAGTGTGATTGAAGGGGATACTGATTAGAGTCTAATCAAAACACAGTGAAAAAAGGGAAAACAGGTCTGCGGAGGGAAAAAACACAGTGCGTGGAGCATATTCTGATCAGAGTCTAATCAAAACACTGTAAAAAAACGGAAAACAGGTCTGCGGAGAGGAAAAACACAGTGCGTGGAGCACATACTGATTAGAGTCTAATCAAAACACAGTAAAAAAAGAGAAAACAGGTCTGCGGAGGGAAAAAACACAGTGAATGGAGCATATACTGATTAGAGTATAAGCAAATCATTGTGAAAATAGAAAAAACATCTTTTATGAGCAGAAAAGTAGCCAGATTGAGACATCTACTAAATAGTGAAAAATGAAAGTAACATGAATACCGGTACTAACGATAGCATGAATATTAAAAATGTGTGATAGTGGATAATAGATGATACAAAGACAATATGAAAAATGAAAAAAGTGTCAGGTTTGATGTTGATAAGGAAAATGTTGAGCTAAGGGGATAAATCTACAGAAATACCTACCGGCCATGGATTGCAATGGAAACCCCGGAGTGTGGGTTGGGAAAAAGGGGGGCAAGGCGAGGAGTTGGAATGGAAAGCCAGGCGGCGAGCCTCAGGCGAGGCGGGACGCCAAAAAAATATTAAAGAATTCATCTTATTAAGGGTGATATGTGAGGAAAAGGGGTGGTTGAATTGCATTGACTTGTTTGTGGAATGAACAAGTTAAAAAAGAGGTTGTGCTGACAACCTCTGTGGTTATTCTGTCCATAAACATTCGCGATTGATGATCTCAATGGCTTGATAATCCTTTTTCTCGGGTTGGGTGTGGTAGGAGAGGTATTCAAATAGTTTTTTTACGCTTTTTTCGCTTTGCTCGAAGGGGCGTTGACTGATGAGAAAGTCGATGGTGCCTTTGTGGAGGTGTTGCACATTGGGTTCAGTGGTTTCGTACCCTACCAGGATGAGGTCTTGTCGTTGTATGGATTCCAGGAAGTGGGCGATGACGTGTGTTTTGGCGCTGGAGACCCAAATGGCGCCCAGGTTGGGGTGTTTCTCCAGAAGGTGTTGCAGCCGGATGGTTATTTCGGTTTCATCGGGGCTGGGAATCTCCACATTAATCTTGAGGCCTGAATTGTGCCCTTTATCCATGAAATAGCTGATAAACCCTTGGTTGCGCAGGTTGAGGTGATGGGTGTTTTCCAGATCTTTGGCGATGTGTACCATCATTACGTCTTTGGATGCGGGTAAGCCAAAATCGATGAGGCTGGCAGCTACCCGGCCGCTTTTAATAGCGTTTTCGCCAATGAAACCGATGCATTGTGTCTCATCAATGAAAGTGTCGAGAAAAATATAGGGGATTTGTCTTTCGTCGAGCCTGGTAGAGAATGTTTTTGACTCTTTCATGAGAATGGGCGCAAAGATAACGCCGTCGGGCGCGAGCTTGAGGATCTCTTCGGTTTTGGATTGGAAATCGGTGGCGTTATGCAACTCAAAGAAGAAGTAGTGCATCTGTACTTGCAGGGCTTCCAGTTCATTGACAGCGCTTTTTATGCCATCGAGATGATGTTTCCAGAACAGATTCGCCTCGTCGGGAACCGGAAGAAGCGAAACGAGTTGCATGCGCTTTTTGGACTTGAGCGCGCGGGCCATCAGGTTGGGTTTGTAATCCATGTCGGCGGCAATTTTCAGAATTTTCTCCTTGGTGTTGGTTGCTACCTCTCCGCGATTGTGCAGGACACGGTCTACGGTTCCGATGGATACGCCGGCCTTTTCAGCGATGTCTTTTATTCTAACTTGTTTCACTTTTTTCTGTTTTGGTGTTGCAAAAATATAAATGTTGGCAATATGTTAGCCTATTACTTGTCTTGATGTATGGTAAATCAAATCTTTTGAAATGAGAACCAGGTATTGAACCCCATCCGTGGTTCTGGTTTATAAGATCAATTAACCCCGGGATATACCCGGGGTTATTCGCATTACCTCCCTTCGGGATTCAGTTGATTGTAGGACATGATTGTTAATGTTTTCATTCTAAATTCGAATGCAATGCTAATTTCTTTGCGAGCCTGGTATTTTATTCCATTTGGGGTTTTTGTCTGCTTTATGAATAATCATCCGGTTGTATCTGAGTTTATTTTTCTTATTTCTCTTAGGATAAGGATTGTCCAAAGGATAAAAAGGTGAATAAACCCAAATGGCGCTCAGAGATAGTACTCGCTACTCATAAAACAATGCCGAAGGGGATTGAACTAAAGTTCTTTTTTATGCGCATTAATAGTTTTCACTCCATGATTCTCATTTGATATGCCGTATTGCCATAGGTGCAGATAATAAGTGTCGCAAGTATCTTGATTCACTGATCAGGATACATGCGACACTATATATATCAATTAAAACATGGGCAATTTTAGTTATGGTTACCTGTAAATGCTATGATTTGTTGCTTCCGTGATGTTAAAATCCAAAAATATGTGGTAGCCATAAGCTTATTTGTGGCAGATAGGTTACCAATAACAAACAGATGATCATGGCCAGGAACATAGGTAACAATGGCTTGATCACCCGATCGATTTTTACATTGGCGACACTACAACCGATGAACAACACCGATCCTACGGGTGGGGTACACAATCCTACACTCAGGTTGAGTACCATGATGATGCCAAAATGAATGGGATCTACGCCCATGCCGGTAACAATAGGCAGAAAGATGGGTGTAAAGATAAGTACGGCTGGTGTCATGTCCATGAAGACCCCCACGAACAACAGGATGAGGTTAATGATGAGCAGAATGACAAATTTATTGTCGCTGATACCCAATAACCCCTCGCTCACGTTCTGCGGGATGTTTTCGTAGGCCATGATCCAGGAGAGACCAATGCAGGTAGCTACCAATAGCAGCACGATGGCGGTGGTCTTTACCGAATTGAGGATGATGGTTGGCAGATCTTTCAGTTTCAACTCTTTGTAGATCAAAGCCAGGATGAGGCTATAGAACACAGCTACGGCAGAAGCTTCGGTGGCGGTGAAAAAGCCGGCCACAATACCGCCGATGACAATGAACAGTAATAACAGGCTGGGAATGGCGTCCCAGAGAATCTTAAAGCCCCGTTTGGCCGACTGTGGCTTTTGTTTCGCCTTGTAACCGATGAATGCGGCGAAGGCAATGCCAAGCAACGACAGTGACAGGTTATAGAACAGGTGTGATTGCTCATGAATCAGTTTAAGGCCTACGCCTGCTAAAAAGATAACAGCTGCTCCAACGAAAATTTTACCTAAGGCGGAGAGTACTGCGGTAAATCCTTTGTTTTTGTAGATCATCATACTCATGGCCATTAGCATGATGGAGAGCCCGGTGATGATACCCGGCAGATACCCTGCCAAAAACAGTGCGGTGATAGAAGCTCCGCCGGAGGCCAGTGAATAGACAATAAGTATATTACTGGGCGGGATGGAGAGCCCGGTGGTGGCTGAAGCAATGTTGACCGAGGCGCTGAAATGTTCGTCGTACCCCTCTTTTTTCATTTCCGGTCCCATGATGGAGCCAATGGCAGATGCCGAAGCTGCTGCCGACCCCGAAATGGCGCCAAAAAGCATGTTGGCAAAGACATTAACAAATGCCAGTCCGGCCGGCCAGCGTCCTACCAGGATACGGGCCAGGTTAATGAGTCGGAGGGCAATGCCGCCGCTGTTCATGATGTTACCGGCCAGGATAAAGAAGGGAATGGCCAGTAATGCAAAGCTGTCGAGGCCTGTGGCCATGCGTTGGGCAAATGTGGTGAAAGCGGGTAGGGCATCGATGCTTACCAGCATGGTTAAAATGCCCGAGATGCCAATACTGAAGGCGATAGGCACCCCAATTCCTAAAAGAACTAAAAATGAAACGACCAATACAATGATACCTGAATAATCCATTATGCTTTTCCTCCTTCCGGTTTGATGATGAAAATGATTGAATAGAATAAAATGAGTAAACCGCTAATGGGAAGCACCAGATAGACATAACCAAGTGGTAAATGCAGGGCTGCCGAGTTAACATTGAACATGAAACGGGTCACTACCAGCCAGGTGCCACCGATTACCATTACGGAAAGGGCAAAAAGGCCGATGCAGGTATTGATGAAGTGCATCAGGTTCTTGCGTTTGGCTGAACTGGTTTTCTGAAGCAATAAATCAATGGCCAGGTGTTGTTGCTGACCGGCCACATAGGCTGCTCCCAATACGCCCACCCAGATCAGCAGGAAGCCGGCCAGTTCGTCGGTGAAAGAACTGGGTGCTGAAAGGATGTAGCGGCTCAAAACCTGCCACAACACATCAATCACGAGAAGGCTCATCAATGTGATGAGTATCTTCTCCAGAATCTTATCTATTTGTTTCTTTATTATCATCTTTCCTGTGTTCTTAGTTGGTTGATTGAATTCGTTGAATCAGATTGTACAACTCAGGTTGTTCCTTGTAGGAATCAAGTAATGCCTGTACTTTTTCGGCGAAGGGTTCCTTATCGGGATAAATTACCTGTACACCTGCCTCTTGTACCTTCTTTAAGGACTCTTTTTCGGCAGCTGCCCATAGCTTGCGCTCTTCAATAACCGATTCATTGGCAGCTTCCTGCAACCATTGCTTCTCCTGAGCACTCAATTTATTCCATACAACGGTGGAGATGATTAGTACATCGGGTACGGTGGTGTGTTCGTTGATGGTATAGTGCTTGCATACCTCGTAATGGTGTGATGTGTAGAAGCTGGGCGGATTATTTTCGGCGCCGTCAACCACACCACTCTGCAGAGCGGTATATAACTCGCCCCAGGAGATGGGGGTGGGTGATCCACCCATGGCTGTCACCAAGCTCATGGCTGTTTGACTCTTCATTACCCTTATTTTCAGTCCTTGCAGGTCATCAGGGTGCTTCACAGGCTTGTTGAGCGTGTAAAAACTCCGTGATCCGGCATCGTAGAAACATAACCCACGAATATTGAAGGGCTCGGTGGAGGTGAGCAGTTCCCTGCCAATCTCCCCGTCGAGTACTTTAAAGGCGTGTTGCTTGGATTTGAATACATAGGGCAGTCCCAGTACCTGGTAGTTATCGGTGAAGCTCTCCATAACGGCTGCCGATACCTTAGTGATTGCCAGGCTACCGATTTGAAGCAATTCCACGCATTGTTGTTCTGAACCGAGCTGTCCGCTGGGGTATATTTCCAGTTTCATACGTCCGTTGGATTTCTCCTTAAGCTTTTGCCCCATGATGACCATTGCTTTATGCACCGGATGGGAGGGATCGAGGCCATGGGCCAGTTTTATCTCTTTTATTTCATTGGCTTGCCGGCAACCAGTGATGGTTGCAAGAATAAGCGCCATGAGCAATAGATTCTTCCACATAAGTTTACGATTTACAGTGTGACACCGTTTTTAAAAATAGCTATTTCTTTAAAATTGATTGTTTCATGTTTGAGCTGTGTCCCGGAGGCCACAGTAATGATATAATTAACCAGCTCCTCTACTTTTTCAGCCATGATTTGGCCTTCGATGAGGTCGCCGGCATTAAAATCCATCCAGTTGGCTTTCCGTCTGAATAGATTGGTGTTAGTGGCTACCTTCAGGGTGGGTATGAAGCTGCCGAAAGGCGTGCCTCTTCCCGTCGTGAACAGTACCAGCTGACAGCCGGCGGCTCCCATTGCCGTAACGGAGACCAGGTCGTTGCCCGGACCTTGTAACAGATTCAGCCCGGGAGTGGTGAGCCGGTCACCATAGCTTAAAACAGCGGTTACCTTTTCCAATCCGCCCTTTTGGGTACATCCCAGCGACTTTTCTTCGAGGGTGGATATGCCGCCGGCCTTATTTCCCGGCGACGGATTTTCATAGACCGGCTGGTTATGGGCCATGTAATACTCTTTAAAGCCATTGATTAGCCGGGTGATGCCATTGAACACCTCTTTGTTTTGTGCCCGCTCCATGAGAATGGTTTCTGCACCGAACATTTCCGGTACTTCGGTTAAAATAGTGGTTCCTCCTTGTGCAATGAGCCAGTCAGAGAACTCTCCCAGTAACGGGTTAGCGGTAATGCCCGAAAAACCGTCGGAGCCACCGCATTTTAGCCCCACTTTTAAAGCCGATATCGGTTGAGAAGTACGTGTGTCAGCCTTCATGGTTTCACTGAGGGTGTGTAAAAGCTTTACTCCTTCAACTATTTCATCTTCCACTTCTTGTGCTACCAGGTATTTTACCCGTGAGGGATCTGTTTCACCCACGAAAGCTTTTAATTCTTCGATATTATTGTTTTCACACCCCAGGCCCAGTACCAAAACACCGCCCGCATTGGGATGCCGGATGATGTTGGCAATAATTTGACGGGTGTTGGCATGATCATCACCCAGTTGGGAGCAGCCAAACTGGTGGCGGAAGACCCCGATGCCATCGATGTGACTCGTGTCGGCTTGTGATTTGAATTGCGCGACAATCTGGTCGGCCGTACCGTTGACACATCCCACTGTGGGGACCACCCACAATTCATTGCGGATACCCACCTCCCCTGTGGGGCGTTCATAGCCCTGGAAGACGCGGTTTTGACAGTTATAGCTATTGGGGGAAAAGCATGGACAGTACTCGTACTCCAGAGTTTTATCGAGACCCGATTTGATGTTGTGCGTGTGAATCCATTCGCCGGGTTGAATGGCTGAAGTAGCCACACCGATGGGAAAGCCGTATTTGATAATAGCTTCTCCTGCCTGAATGGGTACCAGCGCTACCTTGTGACCTGCTTCAATAGGCGCATGGACCGTGATGCAATGGTTGCCGTGTTGGATGGTAGTCCCGCTTTGCAGTGGTTGCAGGGCTACCAGCACGTTATCTTTTTTGTTGATGTGGATGTAGGGTGTCATGATTGCTTTTTCAGTTGATCCATAAAGTTGCCGGCGCCGATGGCTTTAATTCTCACGGTAATTTCTTCATTCAATCCTGCGATCATGTTAAAATCTTTCCCCCACCAATCACTTTTTTCCAATACATGGTGTACCAATTCTGGTAAATTCATCTGTCCCCCATCCACTTTCTGCCAGAGGACAGAGAATGTGTTGATGATGTCCGGATTATCATTCACTGGCAAGGATTGGTTGTTGTATGTTCCCTTGTAAAAGGCGATGAGACCGGCCCAGCCCCACAGAAGGTTAGCCGGTAGTTGTTGTTTCCGTTCCAGGAAGATTTCGATGGAGGGTAACACTCGCGTTTTAAACTTCGACACCGTGTTGAGTGCAATGCTGCTGAGGCGATGATGGATAAAAGGATTTAGGAAGCGGTCCATCACCGCTGATGAAAAGGCCTGCAGTTCCTTGAGGGGCAGGTCCAGTGTGGGAATAATCTCCCCTTCGGTGGTGCAACGGATGAATTCGCCCATTACCGGGTGTTCTACCGCTTCCTGCACGGTTTCAATACCTGCCAGCAGGGCCAGCGGAGTCATCAGGGTGTGCAGACCGTTCAAAATTCTTACTTTGCGGGTCCGATAAGGTTCCATGTTGTTGGTGAACACCACATTGAGGCCACACTGGCGGGCCGGTAGCTCTTTTTGAATGAAATCAGGTCCTTCAATCACCCATAAGTGAAACAATTCCGCTTCCACCATCAGATTATCCTCATACCCCAGAGTGTTTTGTAGCTCCTGGTGGCGGTCCCTGGGAAATCCGGGCACAATGCGGTCGACTAACGTATTGCAGAAATGGTTGGCTTCCTTCACCCACATTTCAAAAGTCTCTCCCAGCTGCCATAACCGGGCATATCGCATCACCAGGTTGCGCAACTGATCGCCATTGCGGTCAATTAGTTCACACGGCAGGAAGATGAAGCCTTTGGTAGTGTCGCCATGGAAAATTGTGAACCGTTCATGGAGTAAACGGGTCACTTTTGCCGGAAATGACTTGGGTGGAGTCATGTTAAGGGTGTCGGTTGAATCAAAAGCAATGCCTGCCTCGGTGGTATTGCTGATGACGAACCTGAAATCCGGGTTGTGGGCCAGGGCAATAAATGAGTTGGGATCGGAATAGGGATTGATAGCCCGTGAGACCGATTGAATCACTTCGGATTGGGCGTGCGCTTCTCCGTTTTCAATACCGGACGAGAGTAAAGTGTAATATCCCTCCTGGTTATTGATCATGTCGGCCATTCCGGTTTCAATGGGCTGGACCATTACCACTGAAGCGTTAAAATCCAGCTTTTTATTCATGGTGTGTATCATCCAATCGACGAAGGCCCTGAGGAAATTTCCTTCTCCAAACTGGATGATCTTTTCAGGTGCTTTCGCACAGTGGTTATATTTATCTTGAACCCTCATTCCAATACTCATTTTATGTGTTAACCATTGTTTACCTGAATGAAATGCTATTTCTCATCAAGGTGACAACAGTTTGTTGCTATATTGTAATGGCTACCTCTGAAAACTGCTTTTATTCCCTCCGTAGGTGATATTCCTTTGGATTGAAAGGGTAGGGAGGCTGAAAAACAACCTTCAGAGGTAGTTTTATGTATTTCTACATTATTGTTTCAGGCTGCGGCGTATCCCCAGCTCCAATCCGCGTATCTCCGCCAGTCCTTTCATGCGACCGTACAAGGAATAGCCCGGATTGTTGTCTTTCCCGATGTCATCCAGCATCTGGTTACCATGATCGGGTCGTACCGGTATGATAATGTCCTGCCGTCCCTCTTTGATTCGTCTTTCCTCTTCAATCACCAATGTTTTGACCACCTCATAGATGTCTACATCGCCTTCAAAGAGGTAATCTTCACGGAAATTGTAGCCTTCATCGCGGCGTACATTGCGCAGATGGGCAAAATTGATCCGGGGCGCCAGGGCTCTTGCCATGACCGATAAATCATTGAAAAAGCCGGCTCCAAATGATCCCGTACACAAGGTGATGCCATTGGAATACGAGTCCACTGTATTAATTATCTCAACAGCATCTTTAAGTGTACTGACCACACGGGGTAATCCGAGTAACCCCCATGGCGGATCATCGGGATGGATAGCCATCCTCACGCCAGCTTGTTCGGCCACAGGAATTATCTCCTGCAGAAAATGTTTTAGATGAGCTTTTAGTTTTTTATCATCAATTTCTTTGTAGTCGTCCAGCACACTTTGAAATTGTTCCAGCGTGTAGCTCTCTTCGGCGCCTGGCAGCCCTTTTATAACCGTATTGGTCAGGTGGCGAATGCCTTCCTCATTCAGCGAGGCGTAATATTCTTTGGCAGCTTCCTTTATCTCGCTGGTATAATCATTTTCTGCCCCGGATCGTTTCAGGATGAACAGGTCAAAGGCAGCAAATACTTTCTGTTCGAAGATCAGTGCCAGGGCACCATCTTCATATTTGTGGTTCAGGTTGGTGCGTGACCAGTCGAGCACCGGCATGAAGTTGTAGCAGACGGTTGCAATGCCACATTCTCCCAGGTTACGCAGGGTTTGTTTATAAGTCTCTATGTATTGTTCGTAGTTGCCGGTTTGTTTTTTGATGTCCTCATGTACCGGCACGCTTTCCACTACCGACCAGGTTAATCCGGCCGCTTCAATCAGCTCTTTGCGTGAGAGGATCTCTTCTTTAGTCCATACTTCCCCGTTTGGGATGTGATGCAGGGCTGTTACAATGCCGGTGGCGCCTGTTTGACGGATATCTTGCAGGGTAATCCTGTCGTTGGGACCATACCAGCGCCATGTTTGTTCTAAAGCCATTGTTTTTCGTTTAATGTCGAATACGTGATACGCTAATTGTTAATCATTCCGTTATCAAACACCGCTGTAGGCGCTAAATCCGCCATCGATGGGAATTACCACACCTGTTACAAACTTTGCCCAGTCGGAGAGTAGGTACAGCATCGTGCCGGTGAGCTCTTCCGGTTCACCGTAGCGCTCCATGGGGGTATTGTTGATGATCTTTTGCCCACGGGGCGTCGCTTCACCTGTTTCCTGGTCTACCAACAAAAAGCGGTTTTGGTTCGTCAATAAAAAACCGGGTGCGATGGCGTTCACACGGATGCCGGTATTGGCAAAATGAACTGCCAGCCACTGGGTGAAGTTATTAATGGCTGCTTTGGCGGCCGAATAGGCGGGAATCTTGGTCAATGGCCGGAAAGCATTCATAGAAGAGACGTTGATGATAGCTCCCTCTTTTTTAGCGAGCATATCTTTGGCAAAGACCATGGAAGGCAAGAGCGTACCCTGGAAATTAAGGGCAAATACCTTGTCAAATCCGTCCATCTGCAGGCCAAAGAAGGTGTCTTCCAGGTGATCGAGGTCTGCTTCGGTGATTTTTTCGCTTTTGGTAGTGGCCGAGGCAGCGTTACCACCAGCTCCGTTGACCAGGTAATCTACCTGACCTAATTTTTCATGAATGATGGTGCGGGCAGCTTCCAGTGATGGCTTTTCCAGTACATTGGCCGATAGGCCAAGGGATGGTGTACCGTAAGTGGCGGTGATTTCATCAGCAACTGCTTGCGCTGCTGCTTCATTGAGGTCCAGGATGGCTGTTTTTACGCCCTGGGCAGCCAGACTTTTAGCCATGGCGGAGCAGAGGACGCCGCCGCCCCCTGTAATTACCGCTACTTTATCTTTAAGATTAAGCTGATTCATGATTATTTGTTTTTTACCGATTGAATGGTTGCCATTAACTCCTTCACTTTTTGGGTTAATGCTTCGTAGTTGCCCGTTTCGATAATCTCTTTGGGAAACAGTTTTGATCCCATGCCCACGCATGTTACGCCGGCATCAAACCACTTCTGCAGGTTCTCTTTTGAGGTGTCTACGCCGCCTGTTGGCATGATGTTGGTCCATGGACACGGTGCTTTTACGCCTTTCACGAAGGAAGGGCCACCCACTTCAGAAGCAGGGAATACTTTGACTAATTCAGCGCCCAGCTCTTCTGCTTTTCCTATCTCCGAGAGGCTGCCACAGCCTGGTGCCCACATGATTTTGCGTCGGTTGCAGACGCGAGCCATGTTTTCATTCAAAAGGGGTGATACAACAAAGTTGGCACCACACTGAATGTAAAGAGCGGTAGTGGCCTCTTCCACAACGGAGCCAGCGCCCAGGATCATGCCCGGCAACTCTTTGAGGGCGTATTTGTTTACTTCTGCAAAAATCTCGTGGGCAAAGTCGCCGCGATTCACGAATTCAAAAACACGAATACCGCCATCGTAACAGGCTTTTACGACTGCTTTGCACACATTCACATCAGCATGGAAGAAAACAGGTACAACACCCGTCTCTTTCATGGCCTGAAACACTTCTATTCTTGTATATTTTGCCATTGTTTGATTGTTCTGGTTTTATTTCAATTAAACTGTTAATCTGGTTAAGTGAAAGGGTAAAAGGATAAAGTAAAAAGGTGAATGTTAAAAGTTTAAAGTGAAAAGGAAAAAGGTAAAAGTGGGTTATGTATTTGTTTTTGCTGTAATTATGATTTTCGCAAGGATCTTTTTAAGTTGTTCTGATTCGTCAATCAGAAGTTTAATATCCCTGGTCAATGGTTCATTAATTTCATTTGTAGCAATGATGATTCTTAACCAGTAATTACTTTCTCTCATCTCTTTCAGAGCAATCTTAATCTTATTGGCAAAATCTGCTTTTGATGAACCAGCCTGAGCTTCTTCATAATTTGCTCCTGAGGAGGTTGAGGATTTAGCCAATTGATACCTGATTATTTTGTTTTCAGGACTCATTGGTAGTTTTTTGATGACCTGGATGGTATCAACAGCAAAATCAAACAGTCGCTTACATAGATCATTTTTCATAATCTCCTTTTTTATTAAAAGATAACTAAAATTGATCTTTCTCTTCTACTCTTATCCTTCTGCATTTTCTCTGTCTCCCTCAATCAGAATTCTTTATCCCTTTACCTTTAAACTTTGTCCTTTTTTAACCTCTCCTTTCTCCTTTTACCCTTAACCTTTTTCCTTCTTTAACCTTCCTTTCTCCTTTTTCCTTTAAAACTTTTACCTCGACACCCTTCCGGAGGCATCTCCACCCATCAGTTTCTCCACCTCGTCAACTGTTACCAGGTTAAAGTCGCCATGAATGGTATGTTTCAGGCAGGAAGCTGCTGTAGCGAAATTCAGGGCTTTCTGGTCATCACCTTCATAGGTCAGTAAGCCATAGATTAAGCCACCCATGAACGAGTCACCTCCACCCACACGGTCCACGATGTGTGTGATTTGGTAAGTTGGAGCTTCGTACAATGTTTTACCGTCGTAAAGCACGCCGGACCAGCTGTTGTGGTTCGCACTTACGGATCCCCTGAGGGTAGTGATTACTTTTTTAACACGTGGGTATTTTGCCATAATCTGTTGAGAAACGCTGCGATACGCTTCGGCTTCTACATGTCCGCCGGTGATATTTACACCTTCCGGCTTGATGCCTAACACCATTTCAGCGTCTTCTTCGTTACCCAACACAATGTCACAACCTGCTACCAATTCGGGCATTACCTCTGCAGCTGTCTTGCCATACTTCCACAGGTTTTTGCGGTAATTCAAATCGCAGGTTACGGTGATACCTTTTCGGTTAGCTGCCTGGATGGCTTCCAGGCACACGTCAGCAGCCCCTTGCGATACAGCAGGGGTGATACCGGTCCAGTGAAAGCAGTCGGCCCCCTCCAGGATCTCGTCCCAGTTGAACATGCCTTTTTCTACCTGAGAAAATGCAGAATAGGCCCGGTCGTATACCACTTTGCTGGCACGTGCTACAGCACCTGTTTCCAGAAAATAGATACCCAGCCGTTCGCCGCCAGTTTGGATATTGTTAGTGTTGACGCCATACTTTTGCAGGTCCATGCGGCAGGCGTTTCCCATATCGTTTTGGGGTAAACGGGTTATAAACGATGCGTCGATGCCATAGTTGGCCAATGACACAGCCACGTTTGCTTCTCCGCCGCCGTAGGTTGCTTTAAACTCTGTAGCTTGTGAAAAGCGTTGATATCCGGGTGTTGCCAAGCGCAACATGATCTCGCCAAAGGTGACAACTTTTTTAGCCATAGTGTATTATTTTTTAAAATATGATTTAGCATTATAATAGGCTATTTCTTCTACCATTGTCTTGAGTATACTTTCGTCATTGGGAATTAATCCTTTATCAACCTCCTGGCCGATGTGATTACATACAATGCGTCGGAAATACTCATGACGCGGATAGGAAAGGAAGCTGCGTGAGTCGGTGACCATCCCGACAAAGCGACTCAGGAGCCCAAGTGCTGAAAAGTCGCGCAGGTGTTTCTCCATGCCTGTTTTTTGATCGAGGAACCACCAGGCAGCTCCGTATTGTACCTTGCCGGCTACTGATCCGTCGCTGAAATTACCGCACATGGTCAGCATCATTTCGTTATCTGCCGGATTCAGGTTGTAGAGAATGGTTTTAGCCAATTGGTTGGTGCTGTCAAGCATATCCAGGAAGCGCGACATTTTGAAACTGTCCTGGGGATTACCAATGGAATCAAAACCGGTATCCGGGCCCAGTTGGTTAAACATCCGTGTGTTGTTGTTACGCAGAGCGCCTACGTGAAACTGTTGTACCCAGTCGCGTTGGTGATTTAGTCGGCTGAGGTCCGCCATGATGGCTGTGCGGTATTGTTCTGTTTCAGTTGCAGAGATATTTTTGCCTTCCATTAATTTGTTGAAGATGGAGGAGATCTCTGCATCGGTATAGGTGGCGAAATAAAAGCGGTCAGGCCCGCTGTCGGACAGCCTGCAACCTAACTCATGAAAGAAAGCATGCCGGTTGTCTAATGCGTTTACCAGGTCATGGTAGGATTGAATACTTATATTGGCTGTTGCGCCAAGCTTTTCAATATAGGTAATGAAGGCCTCCGGTGATTCCGTCTTCAATACATTATCCGCTCTGAAGGTTGGCAGCGTTTCAATTTCAAATCCTTCCTGTTTTAACTGTTGGTGATAGGCCAGGGTGTCAGCCGGATCATCCGTGGTTCCTGCCATCTCTACCTTCATGCGTTGCATCAGGTTTCGAGTGCTGAATTCAGGTGATTGTAGCATTTCCCTGGTGGTATCATATATTTTTTCTGCTGTTGCAGGTGATAACAGGTCGGTGATGCCGAAATACCTGGATAACTCAAGGTGGGTCCAGTGATAGAGAGGATTACCTGCTGTATAGGGAACTGTTTCTGCCCACTTCAGGAATTTTTCTTTGTCAGAAGCATCACCTGTGCAAAAGCGTTCGTCTACGCCATTAATGCGCATGGCCCGCCATTTATAGTGATCGCCTTCGAGCCAAACCTGTCCCAGGTTGTCGAATTGACGGTTCTCCGCAATGGCCTGTGGACTGAGATGGCAATGGAAATCTATTATGGGCAGTTTTGCCGCATAATCATGATACAGCCGTTTTGCAGTATCTGATTCCAGGACAAAATCATTGTTTATGAATGTTTTCATTAATAAAAGGGTTCTTGATATATTCTGTATTACTCAAACGTTAACGAACACGAAAATACAACTGAAAATTATAAATGCAAATTTTCACTGGTGAATTTTTCTGGAGAACTAGGCTTAAAGTACAGTAAAATAAGGATAAAATAACAGGTAGGCTGTTTGTAAAAAGCTTTTGCTTCCCGTGTAAATAGCGGGATGTGGAGTGAAATGACGGAGGGGTTCGAAAAAAAAACGGAAAAAATGTTGCGAAGTGTGCAAACGATTGTATTTTTGCATCTGAAAATACTTCCCGATGAAAAAAATTACCATTAATGATATAGCAAAAGAACTTGGCGTGACTCCTTCAACGGTCTCAAGGGCGTTGGCAGGCAATACCCGGGTGAGCGAAAAGACAAGAAAGCTGGTAGCTGACAAAGCACAGGAGATGGGGTATGAACCAAATGTGATGGCGGCTTCTTTGCGGAAAGGGAAAAGTGATACCATTGGTTTGGTGGTGCCGCGCATTAACCGTCATTTCTTTAGTAATGTTATTAGTGGGGTAGAGGAGGTTTTGAATCCCGCCGGGTATAACCTGGTGATTTGTCAAACGGGGGAGGATGCAGAAAAGGAACGCAAAGCCGTGGCTACGTTGTTGCGTAATCGAGTTGGCGGGATTATACTATCCTTATCGGTGCAAACTGGATTGTTTGATCACCTGGATGAGGTGGTGAGTCGTAAGGTGCCGTTGGTACAGTTCGATCGTATTAACCCGGATGTTGAAGGGGATAAAATAGTCAATGATAATTTTTCAGGCGCCTATATGGCGGTAAGGCATCTTTTGGAGGAGGGTTACCGGCACATTGTTCATTTTGCCGGTGATTTGGGATTAAGAGCTTATGCCGAACGGTTTGATGGTTATAAAAAGGCGATGGAGGAAGCAGGATTGGAAGTGTTGCCATCTATGGTTTTTGAAAATACCATTACCAGGGATGCCGGCTATGAGGCGATGGGGAAATTGTTGGCTGACCAAAAAGCCGATGCCGTTTTTTGTGCCGGTGACTATTCTGCATTGGGGGCAATTGAGTGTTTGAAAGCAAAGGGAGTGAAAATTCCCGGTGATTTTGGCGTGGTTGGTTATGCCAATGAACCTTTTGCTGAACTGATGTACCCTTCGTTGACCACTGTGGAGCAAAATGCGTTTGTGATGGGTAACAAAGCAGCTTCAGCCATGATTCGCTGCCTGGAAGGGAAAGCTTTTAATATGGAAGAGGTGGTGCCGGTGAGTTTGATTAAGCGGGAGTCATCAGGGAAGAGAAGGTAATAGGAGAAGGGAAAAGGTTGGGTTGTAGGGTGAAAGGTATACGGTTTGAGGGAAAAGGGGTTTAGAGTGTTAGAGGATTAGCTGGTTTAGCTGATGTTGAGGGAGTTTTTTCTTCTGCTGTTTTAGAGAAAATAAAAATATTAAGAGATATAACATTAAAATCTATTGATATGAGTTTAGAAGTACGTTATGCAGTGCATCCTGAGGATATGAAAAGCTATGATACGGCGCGTATCCGAAAGGAGTTTTTAATGGAGAATGTGATGGTGCCGGGTAAAGTGAGTTTGATTTACTCTTTTTACGATCGCTACATTGTGGGAGGTATCATGCCAGTGGAAGCACCGGTTAAGCTGGATACATTTGACGAGTTGAAAGCAGAGTACTTTTTGCAACGCAGAGAGATGGGAATTATTAATGTAGGGGGAGAAGCAAAAGTGACTGCGGACGGAACCGTTTATGAACTTGGTTTTAAGGAAGCACTTTATCTTGGCCGTGGTAATAAGGATGTGGTATTTGAATCAGTGGATGCTGCTAATCCTGCCCGTTTGTATGTGAATTCGGCTCCGGCTCACAAAGAGTTGCCTTCTCGTCATGTTAAAATGAAAGATGCTAATGTATTGCAATTGGGTTCGCTGGAGACATCCAACGAGCGTCAGATTAATCAATTGTTAGTGAAAGAGGTGGTAGAGACCTGTCAGTTGCAGATGGGAATGACTGCTTTAAAACCTGGAAGCGTATGGAATACCATGCCGGCACATACGCACAACCGTAGGATGGAAGCTTATTTCTATTTTGAGGTGCCACAAGGACAGGCCATCTGTCATTTTATGGGCGAGCCTGATGAGACGCGTCATATCTGGATGCAAAACGAACAGGCCGTACTTTCTCCATCATGGAGTATTCACAGTGCCGCTGGTACCTCCAATTATACCTTTATCTGGGGTATGGCCGGAGAGAACCTGGATTATGGCGACATGGATGTTAGACAACCTAATGAACTTAAATAATTATCACCACTATGATTAAAGAATTGTTTGACTTATCAGGGAAAGTAGCTCTTATTACGGGCGGCACCCATGGAATTGGAATGGCTATCGGTAAAGTTTTAGGGAAAGCCGGAGCTAAAATATGTGTTAACGATTTGCCGCAGGAGAAGCTGGATGTCTGCAAAGAGGAGTATGCCAAGGAAGGTGTTGATGTGTATACATTGGTATTCAATGTGACGGATGAAGCAGAGGTGGACAAAGGAATCTCTCAAATTGAAAAGGATTTGGGATCAGTAGATATCCTTGTTAACAACGCCGGAATCATTAAGCGTGTACCTATTTTGGACATGCCTGTTGCAGACTTCAAGCAGGTGATTGATGTGGATTTGGTGGCACCTCTTATTGTTGGTAAGCGGGTGGCACCGAAGATGATTGAAAAAGGAGCAGGTAAGATCATTAATATGTGCTCGATGATGAGTGTGTATGGACGTAACTCGGTGTCGGCCTATGCGGCTGCCAAAGGGGGCTTGAAACTGTTGACGGCCAACATGTGTTGCGAATGGGCGAAGCATGGTGTACAGATTAATGGTATTGGTCCGGGTTACATTGCTACGTCCCAAACAGCACCGATTCGTGAAAACGGACATCCATTCAATGACCTGGTGATGATGCGTACGCCGGCAGCCCGCTGGGGGGAGCCCGAAGATGTAGGTAATGCTGCCTTGTTTTTGGCTTCTAAGGCAAGTGATTTTGTGAATGGTCACGTGTTATACGTGGATGGAGGAATTTTGGCCAACTTCGGTTACGTGAAGGGAGAAAACGATTTGCCTCAATAACAAGGTTTACTTGAATATTAAAAATGAATTTGACCTTATGAAAATTCAACAAACCATATTGGGATGCATGGCCATGATAACGATCATGGCCTGCAGCCCTCAACAAAAGAAATTTGAGGTAAGTAATCCTTTGGCCGAGGCAATTAAGGATAAGGCGGTGGTGCTTACTCGTCAGGAGGTGGCGACCTACCTGGCTGAGCCGTTGAAGGATCAGTTAGTGATTGCACTTGATGCCAAAGGAGAGGCGTTACCAACTCAGAATGACGATGTGGATGGCGATGGTAAGTGGGATGAACTGGTTTTTCTGACAAATATTGATGCCAATGCCCGTCAGGAGGTTTCGTTCCGTTTGGCAGAAGCAGGAGAGTTGGATCATTTTCCGAAGCGGACCAACATCCGGTTTGGATATAAAAATGAACCTTGTGAGGAAGTAGTTGATGATCCACGCTTCAAGACCAATGATAGTCCTTCTATTTTTGGGTATTATCAGATGGAAGGACCTACCTGGGAGAATGATGTGGTGGGATTCCGTAACTACTACGATGCCCGTAACGGGATAGATATTTTCGGTAAGAAAACCACGGCTATGGCCCTGGATTCGGCCGGGATTCGCGGACAGAACTATCATCAGATGGATGAGTGGGGCATGGATGTGCTGAAAGTTGGTAATTCGCTTGGTGCCGGTGGTTTGGCGCTACAGGTAGGTGATTCAATTTACCGGATAGGACCTTGTGAGGTTGGCAGGTACCGTTTTATTTGTGAGGGACCTGTTCGAGCCATGCTTGAGCTGACTTTTAAGGGTTTTAAGGTGCAGGATCGTTCCTATAATATTACGCATCGGCTTAGTATCTATGCTGGTGATCAGTTTTACCGCAGCCAGGTGTGGATCGAAGGGTTGCAAGGCGACGAGCAACTGGTGACCGGGATTGTAGACAAACATGACTTATCCTATTTAGTGGATGAGAGTGGTGACTACCTGGTTTATGCGACGCATGGTCATCAGGCTTATACACATGAATGTTTAGGATTGGCGTTGCTGGTAAAGAAAGCGGACTTTGTTGCTTATAAGGCTGCGCCCAAGGAAGGTGAAGGAATTTTAGAGACGCATTTGTTAAAACTTAAGCCGCAACAGCCTACTGAGTTTGCGTTTGTTGTTGGCTGGGAGTACCGGAATAAGAAATTTAGCGATAAGGACTTTTTTATGGATGTGTGCAAAAAATGCGTGAATAAGTTGTGATTACCGAACGGTGCCTGTTCGGATAGTTTAAATACCAATCTATAATTTCTTTTGACAGGGGCTCTTAATCATCATGGGGGATGATTAAGAGCTTCTTTTGTTTATGATAGGATGATTCCGGGGTTGGTTTTGACAGGATTAACAAGATTTACATGATGAAGGAAAATTATATATAGTTCATGCTACGTGATTTTTATTTTAAAGTGAAAAACCACGTCCTCTGGGCGTGGTCAGAGACAAAAGGCTTTGCCATAAATCGAATCAAGACTATCTTTTAAGAGTTGTCCCCACAACTAAAAAGAAAGTCTATGAGTCGATTTAATAAGTTATCCCATACGTT
>RHGE01000515.1 GCA_004296775.1 Marinilabiliaceae bacterium JC017 | reverse complement strand
CTTCAGCCTTCCTTATTGCCGTGATTGGTACACAGGGTTAAAACCCTGTGCTTTTACAGGCACTCCTTCGGAGTTTTATTTATCACATTACTCGTCTGTAATTTCGATATTTAAGAGATAAAGTTTYCAGGTCTGACAGCCCGTTTGTATTAGCATAGGGATCTAAACCTATGTGTTTTGTCGCATATAATTACAACCATGGTATGTTGGTAATGGAAATAAACATAGAATAACAAGATGCCGAAGGTATCCCATGTTTGTAGCTATATTAATCGGATACACATTCGACTCCTGCCGGAGTCGCACACAAACCTCACGCCTTGGTCTATAAACATGTCATCCCTTCGGGATGCGGAGGTTAATGTCAATTCTCTTTCATTTGATGATGTTTGAGATTGTAACGATTAAATGA
>RHGE01000514.1 GCA_004296775.1 Marinilabiliaceae bacterium JC017 | reverse complement strand
AACCCTAATATTCTTGCAGAATTTATAGCCGGACAATTAAAAAATAGAGTTTCATTTCGCAAGGCAATGAAAAAAGCTATTGAATTAACTGAACAGGCAGATACRAAAGGAATTCAAGTACAAATTGCAGGACGTATCGACGGAAAAGAAATTGCACGTGTCGAATGGATCARAGAAGGGAGGGTTCCCCTACAAACCATTCGAGCTAAAATTGATTATTGTTCCTATCCAGTTCGAACTATATAKGGGGTATTAGGCATCAAAATTTGGATATTTGTAGACGAGTAATAATCAGAMACCCTTMCTCGCTTTTACGTTCTATCCAGTGATGGAACAAAAAATGACAAMCTCTTTAATTCTTTTTATGTTCAATCAAAAAAATGAGCAATTCTATAATTCTATAGGGTTAAATA
>RHGE01000513.1 GCA_004296775.1 Marinilabiliaceae bacterium JC017 | reverse complement strand
ACCAGATTCAGAGCCCGCTCAACAACATCGCAAACTCCTGCCTGACCTGCCACCGCCAGAGCGAGGAAGAGTTCAAGCAGATTGTAGAAGAAAAACTGAAGCGTAAAAACCAGCTGAATGTTATCGMCRTGAACAGYCTTGCTAATGCGCACCTTTTAGCCAAGAAGGCATGGGAAGTAGGCGCMACCGAAGCTGAAATGGAAAAGCCCATTAATACCATTCGTTCCGCACAGTGGCTCTGGGATTACTCCATTGCCAGCCATGGTTCTTTCTTCCATGCTCCCGGTGAAACCCTGCGCCTTCTGGGTGTAGCAAACAACAAGGCCATGCAGGCCCGTCTGGAACTTCAGAACATTCTCGCAAACCACGGTGTAACCAATTACGAAGTGCCTGACTTCTCCACCAAGGAAAAG
>RHGE01000512.1 GCA_004296775.1 Marinilabiliaceae bacterium JC017 | reverse complement strand
TAATAGATGATTCAGTTAAATATGAAGGTAATTTCTTTTGTGCAAGTCTGACTAACTTTTTTATACCAATGTTTAACATACTTTCATTTGTAATAAACTCAATGTCATTTTCTTCAATGTAAGATGAAATAAGAGTAGCCTTTGCCTCGCTATACATTTCTAAATCGCCTTGTTTTTCTATCGTATTGCGAGAATTTTTAGCCCAAGCCATTAATGGATCATTTTTCCATTTTTCAATAACATTATTGTTATACCAAATGTCATATCCTATAATCTGGTTTTTGTTTTTTTGAATAATAAATGTTACTGTTCTTGCGGTTTGGAGGAATTGATTCAAATTCAAGCGAAATAATTCAGGGTCAAAATATGTATCAATGCAGCATTTGAGCAAGTGCGATAAATCTTTAAGTCTTCT
>RHGE01000511.1 GCA_004296775.1 Marinilabiliaceae bacterium JC017 | reverse complement strand
GCCAAGCTTGCAGAAACGACTTTTTTAAAGGACGGTTATCACATTCAAACATTAATTTTTTATGATAAACAATTCCATCCAATTGATTTAATCAATACAACATTTGAAGATCAAGCAGATAAATATATTTTTTGGCGTTATGCAGCTGACAGAGCCAAAATAACAAATGCCTATGGCTTCATTTGGATATCAGAGCTATGGCTCAGAAAAGCAAGCATCTACTCCAATAAACCAATACATACAATGCCAATTATAGATGAAAGACTTCAGGTAATTGGAATTGATTCAAATAATAATCAAAAATGTATTTCATGGAAAATAGTTAGAGAAAACGAAGAAAAAAAACCGACTTTAGAAATATCAACAGCAGACTCAAAACATGACGAAAAACCATATTTCATGCGTTCAGTCTTAAAA
>RHGE01000510.1 GCA_004296775.1 Marinilabiliaceae bacterium JC017 | reverse complement strand
AGTTTGAGTTTATATTTCTCAAATCTCTTCGGTAAGACATTCATCACCCGATGAGCATCCGAGGCATTCTCAAAGCCTAATACAAAATCATCAGCATAACGTACTATGGAACTTCGACCTGAAAGCAATGGCTGRATTTCTCTGGAGAACCATTCATCCAGTACATAATGAAGATAAACGTTGCTCAACAATGGAGATATCAKACCTCCCTGAGGCGTTCCTGACAAAGGATAACTTAGTTGCTTATCCTCCAGTATCCCGGCTTTGAGCCATTTATCWATCATCTTGCGTATCACRCCATCTCTCACCCTACGATCCAGAAATTCGCGCAAGATACCATGATCAATGCTGCCAAAGTAATTCTCAATATCTGCATCAATAATATAGTGCAGATGGTTAAAACTTACTTCCTTAAAC
>RHGE01000055.1 GCA_004296775.1 Marinilabiliaceae bacterium JC017 | reverse complement strand
ACAAGCCAGAAAAGTAAAAAGTATCAAGTACAAAGTATCAAGATGATTTACTTCTCACCAAAATATTTTGCCAATAAATACACCAATATCACCCGTAAGACACTAAGAACAATCTCAACTCCCAATTGATGAAAAATCTCTGCGTCTCAGTGCCTCCGCGGTGTATAATGAATCTTGTTAAAACAACAAACTAAAGGCAACATCCCTTGAAGAGGCTTTTTCTCAGGTCACTTCTAAAAAAACACAGGTGTCTTATCAGTAATGTCTGTGTATTTTTTGGCAGAATATTGCAATTCCGGTCATGCAAATCTTGATACTTGATACTCATATCTGAGTACTATCCTGGCTTGTCCAGGTTAGGCTAATTTACATTCAGGTTGTTTATTAAGGAAAATAAGCTTTTGCCATCAACCTGGCACAAGCTGTATTGCGAGACAAAGATAGGATAAACTTAAAAAAGGTGGAGCCGGTTATGCCTTTCGAGAATGACCGTCTTCTCCAACCCCGAAAAGACATAACCAAATAAAATGACCGCAGATTATCGTATTGGCTTCCACCTTGCTCTAAAATATTTTGATGTATAAGAGAGAAAAGAAATTAATCTTAGTTGACCTCTGTTTAACAGCGATACTGTTTAAACATATAGCAATAGAAATAGTTCAGATGGGAAAAAATAAAGGGGGCGAAAGCCCCCTTGTGTTTATTCTTGTTTTTTATTGTCGTACTTAAAGAACTTAAGGTTATGCCCCATTCTTTCTTGCTTTGTATGCATATAAAAAGCATTGTGAGGATTGGGTTTTATTTCAATGGGCACATTTTCCTCTATTGTCAGGCCGTAACCTTCCAGACCGATCCGTTTAATTGGATTATTGGTCATTAAACGCATTTTTGAGATTCCTAATTCCCGAAGAATTTGGGCACCCACGCCATAATCACGTTCATCGGCATCAAATCCTAATTCCACATTAGCATCCACCGTGTCGAGCCCTTCTTCTTGTAACTTATAGGCTTTAATTTTATTCATTAAGCCAATACCTCGGCCTTCCTGGTTCATATAAACAATGGCGCCTTTTCCTTCCTTATCAATGGTTTCCATTGCTTTATGAAGCTGCTCGCCACATTCACAACGCAATGAACCAAAGATATCACCAGTGGCACAACTTGAATGAACTCTCACAAGAATGGATTCGTCAGGTTCCCATTCTCCTTTGATCAGAGCGATGTGCTCCAGTCCATTGGATTTTTGTTTGAACGGAATAAGACGAAAATCTCCAAATTTGGTTGGTAAACTAACTTCCACTCCCTTTATGATCAAACTTTCTTTTTGAAGCCGATAAGCAATCAGATCTTTGATGGTGATAATTTTAAGATCGAACTTTTCAGCAATTTTCACCAATTGCGGTAACCTGGCCATGGTGCCATCATCATTCATGATTTCAACTAAAACACCAGCGGGATATAAGTCTGCCAGACGAGCCAGATCAACGGCAGCTTCAGTATGGCCGGAACGCCTTAAAACGCCCCGTTCCTTAGCCTTGAGCGGAAAAATATGTCCGGGTCTTCCCATATCTTCCGGCCTGATATCCGGATTACAGATGGCCTGGATGGTTTTCGCTCTGTCAGAGGCGGAAATACCGGTTGTACAACCAAATCCTAACAAATCAACAGATACGGTAAATGGCGTCGCGTGCATTGAGGTATTTTTCCCTACCATCAACTCCAGTTCCAACTCTTCACAGCGCTCTTCGGTGATAGGTGCACAGATTAATCCCCGTCCATGCATGGCCATAAAATTAACCTTTTCGGGTGTAATAAGTTCTGCTGCAGCCACAAAGTCGCCCTCGTTCTCTCTATCTTCATCGTCCACAACGATTATTAACTCCCCTTGACGTATAGCTTCTATAGCTTCGTCTATGGTGTTTAATTTAAATGTTTGATCCTCTGACATGAATTTATCTTTTTCCGGATATTCCGATTTTAAAGTGCAAAATTAATTAAATAAAATCCATCAACAATGAAAAGTCCTAGCTCTTATCTTTTTCGACTAAATCATGCTTGTCTCTTTTAAACAGCTTTCTAAAAAATATACGGTAAGCATCGGCATTTAACAGGGATGAATCGGTCGCTGATTTATACGTTAAGAAGATTCCAATCGGCAACAGCACAAAAGAGGATAACCACATCCCCTGGTAGACAATCCAAACGCCTTCCCGGGCCATTTTAGCTCCCATGGTGTCGATGATGTAATAAACAATGAAAAACAAAATGGAGATCACTACGGGCATTCCCAAACCACCTTTGCGAATGATCGCTCCCAACGGCGCACCAATAAAAAAGAAGATAAAACAGGCAAAAGACAAGGTGAACTTCCGATGCCATTCCATTTGGTGACGACGAATAAAATTCTCTTTCTGATTAACCGGGATAATCTTTTCCTCTACGAGCCGTTTGCTATCTTTTGCCTGACGAAGCGCCCCCTGCATGGTCATCATTTGTTGTTCCGGACGATAAGTAGCAAACAAGCTATCGATATTAATTGCCGCAACAGAATCAATAATTGCATAGGAGTTATCCTTGTTTTTCTTCCGATGGGCATAACGGCCCTTTACGAAGTAGGAATTTTTGGTGGTTCGTGATATTTCATCTATATATTGGCTTCTCTCCATCCACAAAGTATCTTCGTCATTTTGCAACTGAGCCATATTCTTCATTTTGTAGTTGCTTTTAAACAAATCTTCGTCTGTACGAGAAAAATCGTACCCTTCCATTTCTACGAGAGTAATCTGTTCTTTAAACCGGTCTTTACGAAACATCTGAATATCCCGATCGCGCAACCGACGTTTCTCCATGGTTGCCTTCTCGTCATACCTAACCCCATTAAACAAGGTTAGCATCATATACTTTTTATCTTCAGAAAACTGCAGGTGTCCGGAATCGGCAAGTGTAACATTACTGTTTTTATTCACCTGATCTCTATGATCATAGATCATAATATCATAGAGCATATTGCTTTCTTTATCTTTCTCATCAATTTTAATGCTGAAATTCTCAATGCCATCGTAGAAAACTTTCTCTTTAATATCCAGTTCGGGTTTAGCTTGTTTTACATCCCATAATAAGGAGTACATTTTCAAATTTGCTACCGGCAACATATTGTTTGAAAACCAGAAAGCTCCAATGGATATGAGAATGGTTAATATTACCAGGGGCATCATAATACGAGGTAAGGAAATACCTGCGGCTTTTATGGCTGTCAATTCATAATTCTCCCCCAAATTACCAAATGTCATTAATGAAGCAAGAAGAATGGCCAAGGGTAACGCCATGGGAATCACCTGCACAGCAGCATAAAAAAGAAGTTCTCCCAGAACCAGAAATTCGAGCCCTTTGCCTACCATGTCATCCACATATTGCCATAGAAATTGCATTACGAGAATGAATAGGGCAATGAAAAAGGTCATAACTAAAGGCCCTGCATAGCTTTTTAATATAAAAAGATAAAGTTTTTTCACAATCTATGTGGTGTTTTCAAAAATGCCTTGCTCGCATTAATGTCGTTATCTCTGCAAAAATAATGCATATCTTTAAAAATCGAAGGAATTGAAGCAAAAGGAAAGGTATTAGCAAATAATGTAGCTACTAACAGATCGTTAGACCTTATACATTTGAATGGAGATTTAATTACATCAAATTCATTTTCAAAGCCATAAAACCGTCGCCTGCAATAAATCTACAGACTATCTATCAAAGAATTTCAAAAGCGTACCACACCATTAGCAATAAATGACACAAAAAAAAGGCATTCCGTCTAAAGGAATGCCTCTATTTTTTATATCATTTGATAATTATGCTCCTAATCCATGTTTTAATTCATCAATTTGCTGGTTCCACAATTCAATCGCATCATCTTTATCATCGGGTTCAGCAAAATCTATTATCAAGAGGGCTGTTTCTCCGGTTATCTCATCGACATTGATTCTGAACTCGAAATAGGTAGATTCATCTTCGTCGTCAAGCCAATGAAAACGTATCATCTTGTTTTCTTTTCTTAAGACTAATTCTGCTTCTTGTCCGGATCCTTCCCAAACAAATGTATAGGTTTTACCAACCAGATTAACATCATCTGCAAACCATTCAGACAGTCCGCTAGGTGAGCTTAAACGATTGAATACAATGGATGGAGAGGTGTTAATGATATATTCAAGTTCGAACTTTTCTTTTTTCACAGACATGCTTAACATTTTTAAAACGTTATAAAGGTTACAATATAGTTGATTTATCTCGAAAATAAAATCGGCCCGAAAATCCCCTTCATTCGCCCCCTCAAATATATTCATTCAGGAATACATTGTTTATTAAGGTGATCGATATAAATATTCATTGGATAGCGGTTTTTTTAATAAAAAAAGTGTGGAGATGTGAATATTTCCATTACATTTGCAACCGCAAAAACAGAGAGACGCTCTGGTTAATGCAAGAAATAATGGCGAGGTAGCTCAGCTGGTTAGAGCGCATGATTCATAATCATGAGGTCGGCGGTTCAAGCCCGCCTCTCGCTACTAAAAAACACTTGTATTCCTTAAAAGATAAGACTTACAAGTTTTCATAAAATAAAAGCGGCAATAAACTGCAAAACAGAGAGAAGCTCTGTTAATAACAACAAACAATGGCGAGGTAGCTCAGCTGGTTAGAGCGCATGATTCATAATCATGAGGTCGGCGGTTCAAGCCCGCCTCTCGCTACTAAAAAAGCCTTTTAGATAATTATCTGAAAGGCTTTTTTGCTTTTAATCCGTGATCCCTTTGTTTCATCCATATTTTTTTATTCTCTAATAATTTAGCAATTACTCAAGCATCAGCTGGTTATCATTAATAATAATCAGAAACCCGATAATTATTAGACTATCGTATATAATAAAAAAACCGGGGTTTCCCCCGGCAATGACATTCAAGGACTGTATTAATTGAACATCAGAATTAAAGTTTTATAGATAACAGTTAGTAGTTTTTCAAATCACCAGAACAAAGACAACAAATTGAAACACTCACTAATGAATATTTATAAATAATTACTAATTCATTTTCAGAAGCAAACGCGTATCATGGATATTTAGTTTTCGAATGATTTTTCGTCTGTGTGTATCCACCGTGTGTTTACTTATAAATAATTCCCTTGCTATTTCCTGACTGGTTTTACCAGCTCGGAGACGATCATAAACTTCTAGTTCACGAGTAGATAAAACAGCATTTTCGACATCATCAAATTGGTTAGATATTTTATATAGCACTTCCCCGTTTTTTACAATTTTTCCGGACTGGATAGAATCATATTTCAAATCTGTAATGTCCGTACATATACTTAGAAACTGCAAAATCCGACCTTCGCTGTCTAATTTTGTTATCAAACTATTGCGTATAAGATGAATGTATGTACCATCAGCTTTTCTAAACCGGTAATTGATCGTTAAAACAGATTGCATGGTTTTATCTAGAATTTGGGTACCACATCCGAGTTCATATGTTTTTTCCATAGCCCGATACACTAACTTCTGGTCTTCAGGATGAACATTTATCAATGCCGATTGGTAATTAAACTCATCTTGCTTATACCCCAATAACGATTCAATATTATTTGACCCATGCAATAAGGTATTAGAGGGCAAATGAATCAGGTAGAAAAATTGATTAGGAGCTAAATTTTGGTAATGGTTTTTAAGATCCGGATGGTTAGCTGTAATAACCGGAGGAACTAAGTCCGACTTAGAATAATTAGCATTCTGAATGATGGTATTCACATGCTCAAATAGGGTTGTGAATTGCATTGGTTAAGTAATCAATGGTTAAAATAATTAGCAACAAAATTGTCATCTAAAACAAAACACCGTGCAAAAGAAAAAAAAGATTTTGGCGTATGGGAAAAATATTGACCAGTAACAGGATTTTCAATGTGAAAGATACTGGTATTTCCACTGAATTTCATGAACGGCACGTACAACACAAGTATTGATACGATCGAATAGGAAATAAATTACAATTATTCATCAGACCAAGAGCTCGTCGGTTATTCTATGGAGATTAGTAACGATATCTCTTTAATCACGTATTCTTTCATTTTTGCTGTAGATGCACAAGGTTTTGTTTTATTTTTACCGCTAGTTGAATTAAAATCCTGCTATGAAATTAAATTTGAGAAAAACAATTGGTTCTATATTTTGTTTTTGTGCTTTACTAACGTTTACCATAGATGCTCAAGAATATAGCCATTATGAAAATGGTCAATTTGCACCGTTTAACAGGCATATATACAAACCCGGATCTGGTTTTCACACATCTTTACAACAGTATAGCCTGACTGAAATTAATGAAATTATAAACTCCGATTCTGTTCTATACGACGGCTTGAGGATCCCAAAAGGAAAATTGAATTTCTGGAAACGTATTTTTCATGATGACTTATTAAAATGGGAAGATGAGAAAATCAAAATAGTAATCAACCCCTTGTTTAATTTTGAAGGAGGCTATGAATCTGTTGATGGCCAAAAGACCATTGTAAATTCGAGGGGATTATTCGTCAAAGGGAATATCGGCAATCATTTTAGTTTCTATACCGATTTCATCGAGAGCCAAGCCACTTTTCCCAATTACCTGGATCAATTTGCCCGAGAAACCAATTACGTACCCGGACAAGGGCAACGCAAGAATTTCGGCAGCAATGGACACGATTATGCACAAGCCACCGGTTACATATCCTTTAATGCGGCTAAATATTTTAATTTTCAGTTGGGAAATGGTAAAAATTTCATTGGTGATGGGTATCGGTCATTGTTATTATCTGATGCAGCATTTAGCTATCCCTATCTGAAATTTACAACCACATTCTGGAATGTAAAGTACATGATCATGTGGAATAAAATGTTGCAGTACGATGAAGAGAAAGATAATACGGATTACAGGTATCCGGCCAAATATGGCGTTTTCCACTACCTGGACTGGAACATTGGCAAACGATTATCAGTAGGTTTATTTGAAAGTGTGGTTTGGGCCGCTGAAGACACTACCGGGCATCGGGGATTTGATGCGCACTACCTGAATCCTATTATCTTTTTCCGCCCGGTAGAGTACACACAAGGCTCTCCCGATAATGTTACCATGGGGCTTAACATGAAATATATCGCAGCAAAATGGGCTACCCTATACGGTCAGTTTGTATTAGGAGAGTTTAAGTTTGATGAAGTATTTTCAGGAGAAAAATGGTGGGCTAACAAACAGGGCTTCCAGGTGGGAGTAAAAACCTTTGATTTATTTGGTGTAAAAAACCTGGATGTACAAGCAGAATATAACCAGGTAAGACCATATACCTATTCTCACTATACCACTATTTATGCCTATGGCCATTTAAACCAACCTTTGGCTCATCCGTTTGGGGCTAATTTCCGGGAAGGTTTAGGTATCTTAAATTATAAAAACCGGCGATGGCTGTTTAGGGGCGAGTTAATGCTAACCAAATATGGTGAGGACACAAATGATGACGTGAGTTGGGGAAAGGATGTGTTTAAGCCAAATGTTGACCGGCCTTATGATTATGGCCACACCATTGGACAAGGAGTATCAACCACTGTTTATAATGCCGATGTTAATTTGAGTTACCTGATAAATCCGCGTAACATGTTTAATATTGTTGCTGGAGTTCGTCTTAGACAACTGACAACTGACCAATGCACCCAGGAAACTCAATTTGTTTATTTTGGTATCCGAACCTCATTAAAAAACCTTTACTACGATTTTTAAACAGAAACCTATAGATCGTTAAAATTCAGGAAATAAACTTTGATCAATCCCTTTAATACTTTCCGCTTCAAATAGTGATAAACTACCCATTAAGCCACAAAAAAGGGAAACGAATTAATGATATAAAGAGCCGGAAATAAAATTCCGGCTCTTTTTTGATCTTTTTATAACAGTTAAATAGCTAAAAACGATAACCTGCAAGTTGTAATGCTTTCAAGGTACTGATAGGCTTATGTGGCTTCAGATATTTAGCCAGGTGTTTATAAATTTTCACCCGTATTTCCTTGGCTATTTTTGTATCCATCCGGTCAAATGAGTGACCGCCGGGAATATTTTGAAATACTTCATAGTCAAATTTTTTCCCTTCGGCCTTCAGTGATTTAATCAAATGTTCCACCTCCAGCACATGTACATCATTGTCAATGGTATTGGTATGAATGAGCAAGGGAGTATTCTGAAACTTTTTAGTATTCCATGCTGGTGAACGGCGCCGGTATTCTTCCACATTTTCATGTGCCGACTGCCCAATGTGATAATCGGCTTCATATAAAGCCCGGTACTCATCATCGTAATAACCCATGCGGCTTACCAGGTCACTAACAGGCACCCCGGCAAAAGCTACGGCATAATCCTTGGGATGATCAAAAATATTAAACAGGGTGATGAGTCCGCCACCGACTCCAGCCTATAATCCCCACCCGGCCTTTATCAATAAAATCATAATTTTCCAGCATGTAATTACGGCTGGCATAAACATCTTCCACCTCCAACCCGCCGTAATCAATTTTCCTATAATGTCCTTTACCGTACCCGGTACTGCCCCTGTATTCGGCTGCTACCACCACATAGCCCTGACTCACCAGCTCCCTGATGATATGCGTATAATAAGTAGTAAAATCGCCGTGTACCCCGCCATGAGGAAAAACAATGAGCGGGTATTTCTTATTTGTATCCAGATTTTTCGGAAAAAAGGCATAAGACCAGAATTTTACCGGATTACCGGCTCCCAGGGCTGTCGGATTTTCTTCTTTCCATTTGGGTGGCCCATACATATATAACTTATCGATGTGGGCCACATCACCTACTTTTTCATACCAAAGTAAATCATCTACCATTTTTTCCAGTCGGTTGAGCCGGTGTTGGAGGTTTTCATCATTGCTTTTCACTGTTTTTAGAGTCTCCTCAGGAAAAGACTGGGCTAACAGGCCGGTGCCAAAATGCAATGTAAGTAATAGAATAAAATAGTTTTTCATGTGCTTGAATTTGTTTTTAGGTTGTCACACTGAATGGGGCCATAATTTAATCATCCTTCATGAGTTATTTGTAGAAGTCATTGTAAAAACAGTCAACAAACAAGGAATAAAAGCTAAATATCTACAAAAATATGGCATCAATTTCAGCTATTCGATACAACCAGAGCTAATACCGATTAGTGATTAAAATGACCACTTAATGGATTACGATATTAACTGGTCTTTAATCTTTTATCAGCACACCAAAGGCATATTGAAATAGGTTTGGCATAAAACAGGAAACCTTATAATAATGAAGGTTGATAGAGGACTATAAAAAAGCCCGGAAGGTTACTCCCAGGCTATATTATTTAATAGCTATTTAGATTTTAGATAATAGTCAGAGATGGCCAAGGCCATATTGACGCCAAGATAATAACTATACATCCTTGTTAGATGACATATAGTTTTATTGGGACGTTGTCCCAAACCCTACTTCATTTTTGGCATTGCCCCAAAAACGAAGCAAAAAACGCTAGTCAAATAAAAGCTTCTCCCCACCTCCTTGATGAATTWTTGCTATCCCACATGCCAGAATTCCCGCATTCATCTTCGTCGCGCCATCGCCGGCCCGCTTATTTGACTGGCTCCCACGCTTCCCAACATCATTCCCTTTTTCGTATTTGTTGAGTAAATGCGAGCTTGTAATATAATAGACCACAGTCCGATTTACATCTGGCTCATTTGTAAAGCTATAAAGATTTTGGCTATCAAATAATCACAAGCTGTATTTCAAATAAGTACAAAAGCTTAACGATCTAGTGTTATTAATATTGATTTTTCGCTTAACCTTCAAGTTCAACAATAGTGATGCCGCTACCACCATGCTGAAGGTGCTCATCTCTGAAACTACTAACCAACGGAACCGTTGCCAGGTATTCCCTGATCATCTGCCGCAGGATACCATTTCCTTTCCCATGGAGAATACGCACCGAAGATGCTTCGCACATAATGGCTTCATCCACGTGAGCCATCACCGTCTGAATGGCTTCATCGGCTCTTTGCCCGCGTACATCTATCTCAGGGGAGAAAGTCAGTTTGCGGGTCCGAATACGTTCAGCCACATTAGATGCCGGCATCTGTGTCTTACCTCGCACCTCCTTTTTGTACTCATTACGACTAATCTTTTCCAAACGAGACAACTTTACGGTGGTCATCATGTTCCCAAAGGCCACAACAGCCTCTTTGCTCATTACCTCCATCACTTCTCCCGGAAGCGGTTGTCCCTCCAGTTTCACATGATCTCCTTTCTTGATGGTCAAATCGTTCATCGCTGCAGGAGCAGTGGCACTTTGGGTACCTGGAGTTTTACCCTGCTTCTGTAATTTCCGTTTTTCCCGTTCCTTCAACTGACGTATCTTACGGTCTATCTGACCACCTTCATCTTTTTGTTGTGTCGCTTTATCCTTGAAACGATCCAGTTGCTGACGGGCTATTTTTGTTTTTTCTTTTTCAGCCTGTGATTCCCTAATCGTGCGAATCGTATTTTCAATCTGTTTATTAGCTCCGGACAATAAATTATCAGCATCCCGACGTGCTTTATCAAGCACTTCTTTACGCTCTTTCTTTATATTCTGGAGTTCCAGCTGGTAACGTTCCAGCACATCCCCCAGTTTCTTTTCATTAATTCTGATGCTATTCCGCTTTTGCTCATAATAGCGCTTGTCACGAACAATTTCGCGCAGATGCTTATCAAAGTCGATATGCTCCTGACCAATTTTCTCTTTCGCATCAGCAAGAATATTTTCAGGCAAACCGATCTTACGGGCAATTTCAAAGGCAAAAGAACTTCCGGGTTGTCCTATTTGAAGCTGGAATACCGGTTGGATGCGATGGGTATCAAAAAGCATGGCCCCGTTTTCAATTCCTTCTGTTTGCGCAGCAAAGTGTTTCAGGTTGGTATAGTGGGTAGTAATAACGCCATAAACACCCTGACTGTTAAGCTGTGACAAAACCGATTCGGCAATAGCTCCCCCCAGCATAGGCTCTGTACCGGTTCCGAATTCGTCAATAAGAAGCAGTGTTTTGGCCTGGCTGTTTTTCACAAAGTACTTCATGTTCATCAGGTGTGAACTATAAGTACTTAAATCATTTTCGATGGATTGTTCATCCCCTATATCGATAAAGATATGCTCGAAGAAGCCCATTTTAGATTGCTCATCCATGGGCACCAGCAAACCACATTGCATCATGTATTGCAATAAACCGGAGGTCTGCAAACACACCGACTTACCTCCGGCATTAGGTCCTGAAATAAGTAATATCCGTTGTTCGGGAGCCTTTAATTCTATTTCAAGCGGCACCACCTCTTTATTAACCGCTTTATGCTGCAAATACAACAATGGATGGACGGCTTTTTGCCATTTAAAATCAGGAGTATTAGCGATATCAGGCAGCGTAGCTTCAATGGAGAGGGCAAAACGAGCTTTGGCCCTGATAAAATCCATCACGCCTAAAAAATCATAAGAACCCATCAGGTCATCAATATATGGCCTGATCTGATCCGACATTTCGATCAATATCTTAACTACTTCCCGTTTTTCAGCATACTCCAGCTCGCGCACCTCGTTATTAATCGTTACTACCTCTGTAGGTTCGATGTAAGATGTCTTTCCGGTGGCCGACTCGTCATGCACAATACCGCTAAGTTTTCGCTTATAGGCAGATGGAATAGGTATCACAGCCCGACCATCGCGAATGGCCACACTCACATCCGCCTCTACAAAACCCGACTTCTTGGCTTGTTTAAGAATAGAAGCCAAACGGCGCGAGATACTGTTTTGTTTATTAAATATTTCACGGCGTATCCTGGCCAGCTCAGGCGAAGCATTATCTTTAATCTTACCAAATTTGTTCAGAATAAAATCAATGCGTTCAATCAGAAAAGGAAAGATGGACACCTGATCGGCCAAATCTTTCAAATAGGGATATTCATCTCTTGTTTTTTGATTGAAAAACCGGGAGATATCTCTGACAGTGGTCAGGGAACGTTTCAAATCAAACAGTTCCTTCTCCTCCATGAAACGACCTTCAATACGTATCTTTTTTAGGGCCTGCCGTACATCTATGAAATAACCAATGGGAAATTGCTCCTCCTCCAAACAGATGCGTCTAAACTCAAATGTTTGTCCAAGCAGTGTTTTAACCTGATCAAATGCGGTATTGAATTGCATGTGATCCACCTGTTCCTTGCCAAGCCCACTTAAACAACTCTCTTTTATCAATTCCCTGATACGGGTAAATTTTATCTTCTCTTCGAAACTCGTCGGATATATCACGCCTAAAAAATTTTCACAAAAGTAGTAAACGACAACCTTATATGGAAACCTTATTGTTTTATTCGGCCATAGAACAGTTATGCCTAACCTGGATAAACCAGATAAGTACTAAGATTTTAGCATAAAGTATCAAGTATCAGGTACTGAGCATTAAGATTGCATGACCGGGATTGCAATATTCTGCCAAAAAATACACTAAAACAATAATGACATGAAATGAATAACGGGAATGAATCTAAACACAGAGGCACCGAGACACGCTGTTTTTTTATCCGCTAATTGAAACTCATTTTGTTTGATACAGAAACCGAAAATTAAAACTGAGGCGAAATACCACCTCTCGAAAGCAGACAGGCACTGAAAAAATTAAAGAATTTTTGTCCCAGAACCCGGTACCGATTGTTGAAAATGATTTTTCAACCCAAAAATAAAACACCCTTCCACGGTTAAAGAAATCTCTTACTTTCTGTTAACAGAGAGTCTCCACCCTTCGGTCAACGAGGTATTAATCCATCTATTAGAGGAGGTATCAACAGACCAACATATCCGCAACAATCTATTAAAAAGCACCTAAACACACTGTAAAAAATTTAGAACCACTCGAGCCTAATCGTTGCCTCCTCCCCGGTTCCACTTGCATCGTACTGCCATACTTTATGTCACTGGACTAAAAAATAGCGTTTTTTTCCAGTCCTGCTATTGACACCACTTTTAACAGGGCTTAATTTTGATGCTGTAACCTAAAAGCAACGGCTCTCCTGGTCCCCAAATATAGAAACATTCGGATGTGTGTGAGGTTTAGGTTAGATTATTCTGGAATGTTTCTCTGCCTGTCATCACTAAGTGGCAGGCATATTTTTTTTCAGGGGTTAAGCGAAAATCGCATCATCTCATCAATGGCTTGAAACAGTTTAAGTGGTGATACAGTCCGCCACTTTATTTCGTTGAATCTCCCACCATAGATAATGTAGTAATTGAGATTAATCTTATCGAACTCCTTTAACACATGTTCCCTGAAATTAAGGGCCACAATCCAACCATCTTCCAGGTCGTCAAACCAATCTTCATAATAAGAATCGTCGGAATAGTGAAAATTCAACACATTTTCACCAATCAGAATATATTTCTGAATACCTTCTTTTTCTAAATGTTCGATGATATTCCGTTTCAAATGCATCACATCATTATATAAACAATCGTTCCATTCACCTAAAAGCTCGATGATGGCAAAATGATTGGTGTAATCCACATAAAGGAGCTTTAAATAAAGTGTGGTTGACCCAAACTCATCCCAACGCGGATGAATGTAGTAATTGTATAATAGATTGCGACATTTATAATCGCTATACCGGCGCCCGAAAAAGGGTGATTTAGCATCATTCTCAGCTTTGTAAAGCTTTTCCCATCGGTAGAATGGTTCAATATTTTGCATGAAAAACAATGTTATTGGCGGTGTAACAGAATTCAAAATTACCGATAATAGCTTATTTCATCAGATATTTTACTGATATATTTCATAGAAAAAAGATGCAGACATTGATTTAAGTCTTGTTTTCAATTTTTAACAGCTTCTATTTTTGACCCGGATTAAATCTGGATAAAATATGAGTGCATTAAAAAAATTAAAGGAGAGGGGCTATTTGGAGCGAAGACGGTATGAGGCCCTGATGTTTTTACTTCTTTTTGGAGCCTTTTTCGGCTATTTGGGGCATGTAATGGGGGTCACCAATTTATTGAACACATTGATGCGGACAGCTCACGATTTATTAATGAACACCGTGTTCTTTATCATGGGGATCACCGTTTTAACAGGAGCATTGGGACGGTTAATGATTGAATTTGGTGTAGTGCGCCTGCTTGAAATATTGCTGGCACCTTTAATGCGGCCATTATTTAACCTCCCCGGGGTTAGTGCTCTGGCCGGCTTGATGACATTCTTTTCTGATAACCCCGCTATTATTAGCTTATCAAATGATAAAAATTTCAGCCGCTACTTTAAGACCCACGAACTGATTTCACTGACCAATTTTGGTACGGCCTTCGGGATGGGCTTAATTGTGCTGGCTTTCATGACCGGATTGGGCTTCTTTTCCGGTGCCATGATTGGCTTAACCGGCGCCGTAATTGGAGCCATTGTTTCCACCCGCCTGATGCAATACTTCATTAAAGGTAAAATTTCACCGGACAAAACGTTTGAAGGATCAGGTAATGAAGAAAAAATCACCTTTAAGTCTAAAGGAAGTACATTTGAACGCTTCCTGAATTCACTATTGGACGGAGGAAAATCGGGTGTGGAATTAGGACTGGCCATTATTCCCGGCGTATTGGTAATAAGCACCGTTATCATGGTTATCACCTTTAAACCCGCCGACCCTACAATTGGATACCAGGGATTAGCCTATGAAGGAGTCCCCATCCTGCCACGGGTAGCTGGTTGGTTTTCCGGTGTGTTTGATGTTTTATTTGGATTTAAAAATCCTGAATTGATTGCCTTCCCCGTCACCTCACTGGGGGCCGTAGGAGCTGCTTTATCAATGGTAAAAGCCTTCATTGCACAAGGTATTATTACCGGTAACGAAATTGCTGTTTTTACCGCCATGGGAATGTGTTGGAGTGGTTATTTAAGTACCCACACGGCCATGTTGGATACCTTGAATTTTAGAGAACTGACCTCCAGAGCATTGATTTCACATACCATCGGTGGATTATTGGCAGGTATCTCTGCTCATTATATCTTTCTTTTACTCCATACTCTGGGGTATTGTTAACGAAAGTTGTTGTCAATTGTCATAGTTTTTTTTTGATTTTTAGCAAACCGAAAAGGCTGTCTTTCGAGACAGCCTTTGCCTTTTATAACTTTTTACCTTGAACAAGACCTCATCACCGCCTCTATGTCTACTGAGGAAAAAGATCACCAGACCTGCCCATCCTGTCCTTCGCATAATATTGGGTATGGCTATTCAGCGCCAACCCGCATGGGGATTATCCCATTAATACTCTCATTCTTTGTACGCTATATTTTTCCCAAATTCGAAAAGCGTTACCATTGCTTCGACTGCCACAAGGAATTCAAAAACCTGTAGTTGTTTGCTACTGCTTCTGATTAAAGAAACCAATGAAAGCAAAATAAAGATGAGTAGCTAAAAAAATACTGGCCACATATCCCCCGATACTATGCATTAGAATAGCTACGGCTCCTCCCCTGTTACCCATAAATTGTTGCATCATCGAATCGGGCAACATCAAAACAATACCGGTAATACACAACAATGGTACCAAGACATATAACACCATCAAATAAGTAAACCGGTGCATGGGATGACGCTTTTTTGGTTGTCCGGCAACCACCTTTGTATTTGATTTCCCGGCTGTGTGCCAATGCCCCGGCCCTTCCTTTTTCACATGCGTACGGATAAGATAAAACAGATAGGCTACAATGATACAGCTTCCGACAACGTTATGAATCAATACCGATACCTCATAGGAAAACAACTCAAGATCGGATCCTACATTACGGATATTTAGACCGGTAATCAACAGGGTTAAAAAAAATAAGGCATTTAAAAAATGCCAAAACCGAAACCATAAAGGAGAGGAGGTGTTCTTTGTTGTCGCCATTAGCTTGATGCACGTTTTTTATCCGGTTAAAGATAATAATACCGATTAGTAATTAAAATGACCACTTAATGCGCTTCGCTTTTAATTAGCCTTTAATTATCTATCGACATTATACCTAGGTCATTTTGAAATACATTTGGTATAACTTTTAATTCAGTGATCGGAAAATTAAGACATGAGGCTTAACACCCTATACAAAGACAATTCATTAAACATCAATATTTCATCCATTTCTGCATTCATAAAACAATTGTAGCTTTGTTACATGCAAAGCGAAACCTCAAAATCATTGCGTCGCAACAAACTCTTTGACCCGCTGATGGGCACCATTGGCGGCCTGTTCATGGGAAGCATTGTGTATGCCGTTAATGCATCGTATGGCTTTGATGCGGCCATTATAGCCGCACTAAAGCAAGGAGGTTATACCTTTTTCATGGGTGGCATCACCATGAAACTGGCAGAGAATCTATCCGTTAAATTCCCAAACACGGCAAAAGCTCTTTCGCTGGCAACCACTCTACCCACTTTACTGGCAGTATCATTGACATATCTGCTTCATTCTCTAAAAGGCACGCCCGAACCACTAACCTCAACATTGCCGACACTCCTGCTGGCACCAGGCGGTTTTCTTTGGTGGGCCCATAAAAAGCGAAAAACCAAGATACTCCAGGAGGATAATAAACACATAATTTAAGCAGCCTGTCTACATATCTCCTTATTGCTTTCAATTATTATTTCACTATAAATCAAAACTCATATATACATATTTATGCGTTATTTTCTACTGCTTCAAAAAGATCTTCCCTGAAAAAATAATATATTAGGACGATCTTTCTTCACACACAACCAATAATGAATACAACAAGTACGCAATTTATTGATCTGTTAAAACATGGAAATGAAATAGCTTTCAGCGAATTGTATACATTATATTTTACCCGCCTTCACTTTTTTGCCAATCAATTTATTGATGATCATTACGATGCCGAAAACCTGGTACAAGATACTTTTTTTGCTTTCTGGAGTAATAAAGAAAGCATTCTCGCCTCTTCCATCAATGGCATTCAAGCCTGGCTCTACAACACATTAAAACGGAAATGCATTAACCACCTGGATCACCTTAAAATAGAAAAGAAACACCAGGATGCTCTATTGATGACTAAAAGAGAATTAGACCTGGAAGCATTATCAGAAATGGATTTCTCTGAATGCACATTCAACGAGCTAGAGAAAAAAATAAAAGAAGCCATCAACGAATTAACCCCTCAATGTAAAAAGGTTTTTGAGCTTAACCGATTCGAAGGATTAAAAAATAAAGAGATTGCCCAACACCTCAACATCTCACTTAAAGCAGTTGAAAGCAATATGACCCGGGCTCTAAAATCACTCAGGATAAAGCTGTGCGAATATTTACCATTGTGTTTATGGTTATTAAAGTTCTGACATTATTTGGCTATCACTTTTTCTTCTGAATAAATTAACACCCCCGTGCAAAACTCAGGAATAGTATAAATAACATTAAAAACAACCTCAAAAGGGGTTGAACTAATTTGCATTTATTCAAGAATCAATAATTTTCGATCCTTGATTCATATCTGATAATCGTCTTTTGGTAATCGCAGATACTCCAATAACAAGCAATTAGTCGTTTAATATCTAAGTCAATCATTAATTAGAATAGAACCTTTTTTATTAGGGACACCTTCTATTTTAAAACTTCAGAAAAGATCAAAGTTGCAACAGCCTTTCCGTTGGAACGGGAACAGTGCGCAAAATTGCAACAGGCTTTCTGTTGGAACGGGAACGGTGCGCAAAATTGCAACAGGCTTTCTGTTGGAACTGGAACGGTGCGCAGAATTGCAACAGCCTTTCCGATGGAACGGGAACAGTGCGCAGAATTGCAACAGGCATTCCGTTGGAACGGGAACGGTGCGCAGAATTGCAACAGGCTTTCTGTTGGAACTGGCATCACCAATGAACCAGACACAAACAGATCCAATATCTATTATCTAAAAACTAACCTGGACAAGCCAGAAAAGTAAAAAGTATCAAGTACAAAGTATCAGGATGATTTACTGCTCACCAAAATATTATGCCAATAAATACATTAATAGCATCCGTAAGACAATAATCATTTGAAATAATTTAAAAAAAAATCATTTTTTTATATGGGGTAGTTGTACCCTTGCCTGTCTTAATAAGTAACGAACCCAATCTTATTTGCTTTTTTATGAACAAGAATCAGATTTGGAAATATATCACAGGCGAGCTTGATGAAACAGAAGCCCAAAAGGTAGCCCAGTGGATTAAACAGGATAAATCAAGAATCCGACTTTATGCGGACATGAAAAAAACATGGGCCTTAACCGGACAATCCCATCAATATACACCACGGGATGTTTCCAACAATTATACCCGGTTTAACAAACGCTATCTCACGTCTCCAAAAAGACATACACTTACCAGTCAATGGCTGAAATATGCAGCTATCTTTATTCTGGCTTTTGGCGTAAGTTATTTCATGCAAGATCAGTTCTCTTCTACTGACATCATTGACAAACAAGTGGCCGATGTGGTGATAGAGACCATGCCGGGACAAACATCTAAAACCACCCTGCCAGACGGATCGGTAGCCTGGTTAAACAGCAATTCAAAACTGACCTTTTCCGCTGGCTTTGGCAATAACAATAAACGCCAACTTCAGCTTGAGGGGGAAGTATTCCTGGAAGTGACAAAAGATCCCTCAAAACCATTTACTGTGGCCACGCCTTACGGCATTAACATAGAAGTATTAGGCACTTCCTTTAACCTGGAAGCCTACAATGACCAGTTCATTAAAACCACATTAATTGAAGGTTCTGTGGCCATAAAAAATAACAGCGGCCATCTGCTGGCGCAGCTGAAACCAGGTCAACAAGCACTCGCCTCACCCCGGGAGAATAAAATCACCATCACTAATGTCAACACTGAATTCTACACCTCATGGAAAGAAGGCATACTGATTTTTAAAGATATTCCATTCGTCGAGATCGCCCCACGACTCGAACGTTTCTACAACATTAAAATTGAATTTGCCAATGAAGCAGCTAAACACATTAAAATCAATGGTCGTGTCTTAAGAAATTATCCGGTTGACCAATTCTTTGAAGTCATAAAAGTATTATCGGGCATCAACTACACAATTCATACATCAACTGATCAGCCCGCGGTTATAACCATTTATTAACAAACGCATAACTAACCATAACTTAAATAAAACAACTATGCCATTAATCACAGACATTGGTTTTCCCTAATATCATAAAACCTAAAAAGGCCAAAGACGCCCCACATCTCTGGCCTTAAAGTAACTGCCCTAAAGGCAATAAATAAACCTAATAACAAATTTATGAAAAAAATTCTTTACTCTTCCCTTCGCCTGCCGAAGGGGACTAAAACTTTACGTATTATGAAGCTAGCCTTCATCTTATTTTTTGTGAGTTTCATGCAGCTATCCGCTAGTGTCTATTCACAAAAAAAGAAATTCAACATCTCACTTAACAATGCCAAACTGGAAGATGTTCTGAGCGAAATAGAGAAAGAATCCAACATCTCTTTTTATTACAAAAGCGATGATATTGACCAATCAAAAGTGTATTCGGTCAATTATAAAAACACCGAATTAGTAGAGATTCTTGATGATCTGTTTGAAAACAGCAACCTGACATTTAAAATGATGGACAATTTTGTGGCCATCATGAAAAGCACCCCACAGACAAACACGGTTCAGCAACAACACAAAACAGTTAAAGGAACCATTGTGGATAAAAACGGGGAACCACTTCCCGGTGTTTCCATCATGATTAAAGGCACCACCCTGGGCACCATCACCAACATTGATGGTCAATACACCCTCAATGTTGACGAAGACGATGCGGTGTTACTCTTTAGTTTCATCGGCTTTGAAGACCAGGAGGTAATGGTGGGAGAACGCACATCCATCAACATCACCCTGATGGAAGAAGCCATTGGCCTGGACGAGGTAGTAGTGACCGGTTATGGCGTGATTACCAAAGAAGCCTACACCGGTTCAGCTTCTGTAGTATCATCAGCAAAAATAGCAGAGCGTCCGGTAGCCTCCTTCCAGGATGTATTAAGGGGTAATTCGCCGGGTACCATTGTCACCGGAACAGGACAACCGGGGGTTATGAACTCTGTTCGCCTGCGGGGTATCAGTTCCATGAACGCTTCTAATGCACCTTTATATGTAGTAGACGGCGTGGTATTGGAAGCAGGAAACATGTCGGGCGACAGCCAATTTGCCTCCAACCCGTTAAACACCATCAATCCCTCGGATATTAAATCCATGACGGTACTGAAAGATGCAGCCTCAGCTTCGCTTTATGGATCACGGGGTGCCAACGGTGTGATTGTAATCACCACCAAACAGGGTAAAAAATCCGATAAGCCACAATACAGTGTGGACGTACAGATGGGTGTTTCCGAAATTTTTAATGCCAGCAAACCAGATATGGTAAATAAGGATGAGTTTATGGATCTGTGGCTGGAAGGGGAAATGCACTATCAGGTCTACCGAAAGACAGGTTATGATGCTTTCTTCCCGGAAATAAAATCACTTTATGCCGACAAGGAAAACTATACCTATAAAGACAAGAATTACCACCAGTGGTACGCTTATGCCCAGGAACAATTCAATAAACAATTTCGCATAGCCAATCCGGAAGGGGGTTACTATGATTATGACTATTTCGGTGAAGATGCCGATAAGCTACCCGATGTGAACTGGTATGACGAAATAACACGTACAGCACCGTTCCAGAAATTCAATATCTCGACCCAGGGTGGTAGTAATGCCATCAATTACTACGCCTCACTGGAGTATTTCAACCAGGAAGGGATCATTCTTTCCAGTGGCCTGGAGCGTTACTCATTACGGATGAACCTTTCATCCAAACCCGAGAATACCCGCATTCACTGGGGACTAAACAACATGGTTTCCTACACCGATCAGGAAGGACCGCGTGCCGGTGCCTTTGGTTATGCCGTCCCACAATACACCGCCCTTGCCCTGGCGCCAGTAGTACCCACACACCTGGACGATGGTTCTTACAACTATTATTTTCCAAGTAATGTGAACGGCAATAATAACCCCTTGGCGGTATCGGAACTTAACGAATACAAACGACCACAAACAAAAATCATCTCTTCGGGCTGGTTACAACTGAATTTCACCGACTGGCTCTATTTAAAAAGTAATGTAAGCCTGGATTACACCCATGCCCGCCGGAGACAATATTACGACAAAGACTTTGGCGACGGTAAAAAAAACAATGGATCCCTCTATGAACGTGATGCCCGAAGAACCAAACTAATGAACAGCAACCTGCTTTACTTCAGCAAAACATTCAAAGACGTTCATAAAATTGACATCTATGGCGGTACAGAAGTAGAAGATGTCACCTATAAATACATCAATGCCACAGGCATCAACTTTTTATCCGACGACACCCCTTACCTGGGTGCAGCCGCTACGCCCAGAAGTATTGGTGGTTCGGGATCTGAATTTGGTATGTTCTCATGGCTAACCGCTATTAATTACGCTTACAATGGCAAGTATTACCTCTCGGGCAATTACCGAAGCGATCAATCATCCCGCTTCTCCAAAGACAAACGAACCGGTAATTTCTATTCCTTTTCCGGTGCCTGGCGCATCTCTGAAGAAAACTTCATGAAAGACATTCCATGGATTGACAACATGAAACTTAAAACCAGTTACGGTATCAACGGTACCCTGCCTTCAGATTATTACGCCTGGCAGTCGGTTTATGAGGTAGGCACCAATTACATGGGACAACCCGGGGCCGAACCCGATTTCATTGCCAGTGAAGATTTGACCTGGGAAGAAAATGAAATCTTCAACATTGGTGCCGACATGCGCCTGTTCAATCGCCTATCACTGGGAGTGGAATACTACAACCGGAAGACAAAAAACCTACTGCAGGATCAACCCATCTCGTCCACTTCCGGTTTCTCCTCCAGGTTAATCAACACCAATGCCGGGTTAAAAAACCAGGGAGTTGAAGTAGATATGAATGTGGATATCATTCGTACTTCAGAATTAAACTGGAACCTGAACGTTAACATGGCTACGCTTAAAAATGAGTTTTTCGGTCTGGAAAGTGATGACATTGGCAATCAGATCAAACGTAACGGTGAGAGTTATTACTCCTGGTATTTACGTGAATGGGCCGGTACCGATCCGGAGACAGGCGAACAGAGATGGTATTACACCGATAAAGATGGCAACAATGCCATTACCAAGGATTATGACGAGGCGGAACGACGCATTGTAGGAAAAGCACTGCCTTCTATTACAGGTGGCATCTCCAGTATGCTATCCTTTAAAGGCTTTGACTTTAGCTTCCTCTTTACCTATGGCTTAGGACATGATGTGCTGGACTACACCGGCCGTGTAGCCACCAAGAATGATGGTAAGCGGGACTACCGCAGCATTGAGCGTGATCAGCTGGATCGCTGGACACCGGACAATCCAAACGGTAAAAACCCCATTCGTATCAATGGCAAATGGAACCGCTGGACTTCTACCCGTTACCTCTACAGCGGCGATTACCTAAAATTGAAAAACATCAAACTGCAATACACTTTGCCAACATCCTTCATTGAACAGCTCAGCTTGCGCAGTGCCAGCCTGTTTGTACAAGCCGAGAACCTGTTTGTATTAACCGACCTGAAAGGATTTGATCCGGAAATCGCGCTGAATGGTTACCGCCGGCCCGATGCCTATCCAACAGCTACGACTTACACCGTTGGTTTAAAAGTTAACTTCTAAAAACTGTAACGATGAAAAAAATATTCGCAATACTTACTGTATTACTTGGTCTGTTTTCAGGGTGTGAGGATGTACTTGAAAAAACACCTTACATCGGCATCCCGGAGGATGAAATGTTCAAAGATGCGGAAGGGGCTCAGGGAGCTCTGATGGGGGTATACAATTCCATTACCCATTACAATTACTACGGCCGCCTGATCTATGCCTACGAAGGCGCCAAGGGACCGGATTTCTATGTGGAGAATACAGGTAACCGGTTTGAAAAAGAGAATGCCTATGATGAGTCCTCTTCTTCCGGAGGTTATGCCCCTGACGCCTGGAAGAAAATCTACAGCACGGTGCGTCAATGCAATTCCCTGCTGGCAAACATTGAAATAATCGAAGGCGATGCCGACGAGTTAAGACGCATCAAAGGAGAAGCCCTGGCCATTCGCGGACTGGCCTACTTCGATTTAATGCGACTGTTTGCCTATCCCCCCATCTTTTCTTGTCCTGATGGAGAAAAGTACCAGGAGAAATATAAAATGGGTGTACCCTTGATCATTACCATGAAGCAAACGCATGGTATTCCGGATAATCCCCCGGGAAGGGACGATGCCGTAAAATGTTACGATCAGATTATTTCCGACTTTACTGCAGCCACCAAAAACCTGGAAGGCATTACACCTGAAAAAGGAAAAGTATCTTACCAGGCAGCCCAGGCATTACTGGCCCGTGCCTACCTCTACCTGGGACAATGGGACAATGCCCGTATAGCTGGTGAAGCAGCATTGGCCGAAGGCGGTGAAATGTTGGTATACGGGGCTTACAAAACCGACTACTACAAAGCATTCAATGATGAAAACATCTGGGAACTGGGCTACATCACTTCCGACAACCTGAGCACCAATGCACTCAACTACCTGGTAAGGTACCCCACCATTGATTCTCCTGGAGCACCCAACGATGGTGAGGTAGCAGATAACGTGGGATACGCCGGCTATAATGGTAATAAGTACTTAAAGGAAGTGCTCAGGGCCATTCCTTCAGATGTGCGGTCCTACCTGATATGCAACAACCGGGGCGGCAAAGAGCAAGGTATTCGTAAATATGTGGGAACCGAAGCGCATTACCTGCACAACATTACCATGGTGCGCCTGCCTGAAGTGATATTAACCGTGGCAGAGGCCTACGCTGAACTTAAAAATCTGCCCAAGGCTGAAGAGTATTTCAACATGGTTTACTCCAAACGAACAGGCTTGGAATATACAGCCACCGCGCAGGAACAAACCATTAAAGATATCCTGAACGACCGCCGTAAAGAGCTGGTACTGGAAGGACACACCTATTGGGATTACTTCAGAAGAGCTATTCCTTTTACACGCGAAGCCGAAGGCGAAGTGGATGAAGAAAAAGCTTACATCGATTATTCCATGCCACAAGTGGTTTATCCCATTCCGCAAAGTGAAATGGATGCCAACCCCAATATTCGTAATCAGCAAAATCCGGGTTACGCAGCGTATGTAACTGATTAAAAATACAGGCCAGACAGATCATGTGGTTATTTTAACAGGTTAAATTGATCCATGACAAAAAAGAGGCTCCTTCATGGAGCCTCTTTTGGTATATGATAGAACGAGTGTTTGTATTATTATGACAGCATTTAATACATATCAGGCTTTCCTTTTTACTGGAATTGGAAACACAGGGTTGAAACCCTGTGCTATTACAGACACTCCTTCGGAGTTTCCCTGTATTATCATTTATTCGTTATTGTCAAAGTGTTCTATTCAATCGCTGAAACGATACACGCTTTCACGGAGGAATCGTGAAAGGATAAATTCCGGTGTTGAATCTAAATCAAAGCGTGCAAAAGTAAGAAAAGATGGTGCCTGCCCCTGCCCGTTACCGCGTGTTTTTTAACATTCTACTGCGGAATAATATTTTTATATCGGATTGAAGATATAGGGTTCCAGGTTTAAAGCATAAGGTACTGATCAAAGTAATATTCTATAATTTATTTGAAATGAATACTTCTAAAGCACTATACCAATTAATGATTAAGTAGCCCACTTCTTGCGCGACGCTTTTAACTGATCTTTAATCCCCGCTTTACGGGACAGTTTCTATCAACATACCATGCCCATTTTGAAACAGGTTTGAAATAACATACCACTGAATGATATATAAGAAAAAATGAATTGGGAGAATTAATATTCGGCCGGTGGTTGGGTGGTTACAATGAAGCCAGAGTGTTCGCTGCCCGAGGAATGTGAATACAACCTTTTACAGATGGATAGTCCATTGGACACCCAACGGTCAGTGTCAACCATTGTCCCGTAAGCGTATACAGCTGTCTGGGAAACGTTGCCCGGTATCGGGTACACATTAACCACTGACCGGGCAACGTATACCATTGGGCTGTACACGTGCACATGTGATGTTTTAACGTTGAAACATGGCCGGTACACATTAACGGGTGACTGGTTTGCATTTTTGGGCCTATTTTGACGTTAACAAGAGACAAAAAAATGCTGAAATAACACCTGTTTTTGCAAACGGACCTCCGGTACATGTTGCCCAATGACCGGTACACATGTACACGTGATGTTTTTACGTTGAATCCTCTCCTGTTAATGTTGCCTCGTGACCGGTTGACGTTAACATGAGACCGGTTAACGGTGACATGTCTTGTGGATTTTACCGAAATGAAACTGTTATTTTTACGTTTCTTTGCGCCTTATGCAGCTTGGCGAGAGACTAAAAGCATAGGGTACATGATTTAAGGTTCACGGCGTTTCTGCGTTTCTTCGCATTTCCTCTGCGAGTCTCTGCGTTACAACTTCATTAATCCCCCTACTTCATTTTTGGCATTCACATCGTATAAAATTAGACAGTGAATCAATGCATAAAATATGCGAATAAAGATGACTAATTTTTGTTTTTCCCCAAAAAGTACCCGTTAATTCCCGGAAAGGGTATCCGCTTTCAGCGGAATATGTAATTTTTGATCTGAGAGTCAATACGACCTGAATTTCCATCACTCAGCGAACTTGCACCACCTAACTACCAAGCACAACACACAAAAAATCCCCGTCTATATGACGAGGATTTTACTATTACGTAGTAACAAAAATATAAAAACTGAAATTATATAACTTAATAATTTCCTCTCTATTGTACAAACACTTTACGAACCACTTCTGAATCTTCTAATAGGATTCTGATAAAATAAATACCCTGATTCAAACCCCGAGGAATTTCCCATTGTATCAAGTGTTCATTTCCTGCGGGATAATAATTATTTTCTATTTCTTGAATAGAACGACCTAAAGGATCAATGACATCTACCTTCAACTGACAACCTTCCGACAAATTAAAAGTGATATTGGCTTTAGAAGTTGCAGGATTAGGAAACACTTTCAGGCTTTGATCAAATTCATTTAAAATATGATCCTCTATTCCTACATCAGGTAAGGTAACAAACATTTCAGTACGTGACTCAATAGCTACATCCTCCTTCTTACAAATATATTCTTTCGGTTGATTAACGTCTTCCCGATAATCAATCACTGATAAAGACTTAACTTTACCATTTCCTGCCGTTCCAATCAATCCTTTATATACAGTAAAAAAGAATTTTGGGCTTTCTGCATCAGGAATATTCTCTACAAGTTTAGTAATATCAAACCCTAACTCAATTGTTTTATGTGAAGAATAATCGCCTCCCCGCATATAAAAGTCCCCCCCCTGGTTCTTCATAAACTTAGGATAAAAAATGTATTTTGGCGTATTATCGGTATGATGCGGAGACACTCCAAGCTTGAAGCTTAAATCATTACGGGAAGAATAATCAATTACAACTTTCATCGTAACCTTTGGCTTATATTCCATCACCTCAATCAGGTAAACATTTTTGTCACCATTACCTATTCCCCCTTGCCACTCATCCATTTTTAATGTTTTGTATGGAAAATAGAACTTACCTTTGTCGCCCCAGGTCGTTCCCCATGTATTTACACCAATTAAAGCTCCAATTTCATCTGTTGTAATTACACCATCTTCATTAACATCTATCTCCACCTCATCATCAAAACCAACAATCGTCATGGCATGATCACCATCGTTACCAAATTTCTTGACCACGTATTTTACACCTGTGTTGGACGGCCCATTATATGTTCCCACTTTCCAATTAAACGTCCTACCAGAAAATACTATTAAACCTCCAACATCCGATCCATTACCATGATCGGTTAAATATCTTTTAATTTTATCCAATCCCTCATCTGTATTGGCAGTAATTTTTGAATATGATTTAATTCGGTTATGCATAGCCCTGAAATATTTATCATATCCACTCATCCAGGTACGCTCCGAGACATATCCATCATCCATATCTACAATATTTGGAACTCCGCAATCTTTTACAATATCAAAACCATCAAAATACCAAGAACTGTAACCTTCACCATCGTTTAAATAATTCCAGGTAAAATGATAATTATATAAATTTTCAGAATCACTAGACTCAATATCACGCAAAGCATTTATTTCATAGGTGAAAATATATCGTATTCCACTAGCCTGAGAACAGGAATTTCCAATTTGATTAAAAACAGGTGGGAAATATTTGTGGGTAGAATTATCAATGTAGGTGACTTCACTTTTTAATTTGGGCGTTACAATTTTCCACTCAGGAATGGCTAATATCTTTTCTTCAACCTGATTGGTTCTCTCAGGAAACTTATACCCCTGATTCTGCGCACTAACATGGCAATAAAACCCCAAAAATGTAACCATCAAAAACAGCCGAATCCGCATTGCATACTTACTTTCCATAAATATTTGTTTATTAGATCATATTATCTTAAAGCAAAAGAGATGGCAAGTGCCATCTCTTTTACTTACAATTATTCTATTCCGATTATTAAATTCGTCCACCATGAATCATGATATCCAAATTCATCAGGCAAAGGCCCACCTAATTCCAGATACATGTCAATAGTTGAATTATCTTCATCAAAGGCATCTCTAATGATGATCAGATTTACTATTCCACTCGTCTCTCCTTCTTTTACTTTAATGAAAGCATCAGCTACCTTAAAGTGTACTCCCTCCTCTGCATCTGTCCAACTATCTTGAAATACCACTGGAATATTAACATCAGCATGTGCTGGTTTTTCAAGAACGTTCTCTATTTCTACAGATTGTGTAACTTCTCCTTCTAATGTAGAAGCGATCAATATACTTACTGTTGCTGTCTTATCAAGGAACGCGACATTCTTCCATTCTCGCCCTAGCTCTATTTTTGTCCAATAACTATCAGAATTTACTTTAATAAGCGTTCCCTCAGGAATATCCTCCTGGTGAAGTTCAATCCAAAGCGATTCCGCATCGCCTAAATCAAACCCGGCAAAAAGTGTCTCAACTTCTAAAACAGCAGATCTGCTACCTTTAGCCACACGCAACACCTTTTCCTTAAATGTAAAATGTATACCTTCTATAACACCATCAGCCGGAGCTGCTGTAAAAGGAATTACAACATCTTGATTAGTGGGTTTGTCTAATAGCTCAATTGTATATTTAAAGATTGTGTTCTCTGTTGATCCATAAGGAATCTGAGCATTATAAACTCCACTTTCATCTAAACTAGCAAGCGGTGCAGGATCTTTTGCCGCAATAAACGAGGTAGTTCGTAATACCGTCTCTGTATTAACGCCTTCTTCATCCTGAACACCTAAAATTACTTGAACAGTTTGTGCTGTGTCAATTTTAGACCAATCCACTTTTACCAAATCTACAGTAGATGAATCTTGTCCTACTACAGTAATCTTATCAGTGATTAAGGAGATTGCAGAAGCTAAGTTTTCAGGCTCAACAGATTCAACAGCGATAGTCAAATCTACTGATTCAACATTATCCATGCGTTGCATATCGAAAATAAATGATACATCCTCAAAGTTTATGGCATCATATTCAGCAACTGCGTCTATTTCTCTATCTACAAAACCTCCTATGGGATCGTAAACTTTTAAAGTATAGCTATCTTCTTCACATGCTGTAAAAACAAGACAAGCTATTATAATGGCTATAAATATATTCTTCATTTCTTTTTTCTTTGACGTTAAAAAGCCTATTATTTGAAATCAAAATTTAGTTCAAATTCCACATCGACTACCCAAGAAGCAAAATCCGTCATTTGGTAAATAAAACGCATTTCTTTATTACATGTACTCAAATAAAGATCTGCCTTAGTCGCTTTAACTTCATAATTATCTCCATTATAAACAGCACCAACACCACCTAAAATTTCGATAGTTGGGTTAACCGGATCATTCAAATCTATAAGTACCGGAACAGGCAAATAAGTAACTACATCACCAGGCGCAAACCACTTATCATTATGATTCCCCTCTATTTGACCAGACCAAAACCCAATAACATCGTACTTATATACATTTGGAGATACTTCCTCAATAAAAAGAAATTCAAATTTTGAACATTCAATATCAGACCACCATTTACAAGTTTCGTAGCCACTAAGTGCTTTCGAATAATCTTCAGGAATAAAAGGACAGTCATCATCTAAAATAGTAAGCGTATAGGAGCTAAAAGCATTATCGGGACCAGGCTTACCAATCTCATAATCGCCTTTATTACTCGAAACCAGTGAAATTATAACTTCCAGGTCGCCATCAGCATCATCATTATCCATAAATTTGATATCAATGTTTTGAACCGCTACACCTGGTTCAAAAATAAGATCGCGTCCCTCATTAAGAATTTCGAAATCCACACCCTCGGTGGCATTTTCACTTTCTACTTTAAAGGTCACTGCTGTTTGGGTAGAGTAATCATTCGAGCTTACCACAACCGGAACAGACAATATTTCAGGATCACTTTCAAATACTTCCCCCGATTCCGCCTCAGTATACACAAACCAAGGACCTCCATAGGTCTGGTCGATTTCATTACAACCAAAAATCAATGAAACCACTCCTATTAATAACAGATATATTTTAATTCTATTCATCTCAAATTTTAATTAAGGATTTTGAACCATGTTTACATTATTATCCACCTCGTGCATTGGTACCTTGTACACATAACGACTATCAGGATACTTCACCAATGGTACAGGAAGACATTCAGGTCGAACATTATCAGCTTTATAACGTGCCAGATCGTAAATCCGAAAGCCTTCATAGGCTAACTCCAGTCTTCTTTCAAGTGCGATCGCTGCAGCATCAACCACCGACAACTCATCAAGACCTCTTTCTTGTCTTAAAAAATTAATGTCGTTAAAAGGCGTATCGCCAATAGTTGTTCCAGCCTTCTCATTCCCTTCGGCCCGAATTAAATACATTTCAGCTAAACGAATCACTTTCGTATTATTCACCTGAACACCATCGGTTCCCTCTCTTCCCGGATATTTATAAATCAGATATTCTCCACTCCCATTGGGTTTTAATACCAATTTTCGCACATCATTATCTTCATACAGATTAGCTAATTGATCGGTAGAAACAACATCTTTATAGTAGAGATATACACCACCAACAGTATTATTTCCAGCTTCAAAATCCGGATCACTAAAGTCCATAGCAACTTCGAAAATAGTCTCTGGTTGGTCGGCCAGTTTCCAATAATTCTCATAACCATCTTTTGGTGTAAGCATATAATCTCCTGACTGAATCACGTCATTGGCCATTTTAGCAGCATTTTCATAGTCTTCTTTATACAGATAAACCCGAGCTAAAAAAGCTTTTGCTACATTAGGAGATACGTAATACACCGCCTTTTTCTCATTTAACAGGGATACACTTCGGGTAAGATCATTTATAACTTGATCATAGACTTCTTTAACAGTATTCCTTGCTGGTTCACCTATTTGAGTCTCCAAAACAATTGGTATTCCTAAATGACCACCATTACCATCAGCTCCAGGAGCAACATTAGCATCTTCGATAGTATAATGATGAGCATAAAAGTTAACACTAGTAAAATGACCTAACGCCCGCATAAACAAGGCTTCTCCTAGAATTTGATTAATTTGATCATCAGTGGCAGTCTGCCTGTCAAATTCACCTTTATCAATAGCATTAATAATATTACAAGATGCTGTAATTAAATAATACGCATCTGAAAATGTCCAAGGAGAATTTTGATCTGTTAAATTCAACAGGTAATCTTGATTGTACCTGGAAGTAGTTGCTTCATTGCTAAACTTTATATTATCCGCAAGAACATCCGGTGCTATAATCATCCTTTGACCATACAAATTACTCCCCATTAAGCCAGGATAAAGACCTTTGGTCGACTGCACCAGTTTATCATAGGAACCCAATGCATTTTCATTGGTTATTGACGCATAGGGTGATTTGTCCATAAAATCCTCCGAGCAAGAGAAGCCTAAAGCCAAACACGCTATTATAATCCATATTTTATATACTCTTATTATTTCCATGTCTTCTACCTTTTCAAATTACAATGCTACATTAACTCCAAAAACAATGGTACGGGAAACCGGATAGTTAAAACTTGCATAACCGGCACTATTTACCTCCGGATCAAATCCATTAACACTACTTAATGTCCATAAGTTTGTTCCTTTCGTAAATACTTTCAAATTTCCAACACGCACCTTAGCTAACCACTTCTTAGGTAAATTATAACTTAATGATACACTTTTCAGTCTCAGGTATGAGCCGTCTTCCAAATAACGGTCACTGTTCCACAAGTTACTATTGGTATCATTATTATAAATAGGCATAGGTACACTGGTTATATCCCCGGGCTGTTGCCAGCGATCCAACTGGTTATCATTAACATTAGCATTAAAAACACGGGAACCATCATGCTCTGTAGACGACCTCTCATTAAACATTACTTCATTTCCATAATTAAACTGGAACATAAAATCTAACTCTATCCCTTTGTACAAAAATGTATTGGATAAACCTCCGTAAAAGTCTGGCTCCGGAGAACCACATATACGTTTATTTGCTTCGTTTGAATCATGGGTGATGTTACCATTTTCATCGTAATACATAGCTAAACCAGTACCAGGATCAACCCCTGCATAATCTGCCATGTACCAATCAGACCATGAACCTCCAACTACTCTCCTTTGCAATCCGCCATTGGGGATATAGTCCATTCCTCCTAAATCAAGAAATTCACTTTTTGGAAAAGAAATATTAAAATCTGTAATCCAGCTAAATTCTCCTTTTATATTTTGAGTAGATACCTGAAACTCCAATCCCTGGTTCATCATTGATCCAAGATTTCTTAATATACTGGATTGCCCTGTAGTCAGCGACAACTCTTCGTTAATAAGCATGTCGGTACTTTTACGCCAGAAGTATTCAACTGTACCGTTGATGCGATTAAAAAAACCAAAATCTAAAGCAAGGTTTGAGGTTTCTGCTGATTCCCATTGTAAATCAGGATTAGCAATTTGATCTGGTCTTAATCCACCATTACTGTTATAAATTGAGCTTCCGTATAATCCATAATAACTATAGTAGCCAATGGACGAATTACCGGTTGTTCCATAACTAGCCCGTAACTTCAGATTATTGATAAATGATACGTTAAAAAATTCTTCCCGGCTAATGGCCCATCCAAGCGAGGCCGAACCGAAAAGCGCCCATTTATTATTAGGCCCAAATCTGGATGACCCATCTCTCCTTAAACTACCAGATACGTAGTATCGGCCATTGTAACTATAATTGGCACGGGTAAACATTGAAATACCGGAATAATCTGAAGCATTACCACCTACGCTTTGATTTTTGGACACGCCTGACAGGTTGGGTATATCATCATTAGCTCCACCACCGCTTGCATATACGTAATCTGACTTATATGAATTAAGTTCATAACCTCCCAAAACATCCAAACTATGTACGTCTGCAAATATTTTATTATAGGTTAGGATATTGGATGAAGTCCAGTTGTAATACTCTTTAACCTTCTCTGTTACGCCACCATCCAGCTCCTGACCAAAAAGTGTTTGCGGCGTTATGTATTCATGATCCCTAACATCCTTGTAATCGATCCCTAAAGTAGTCTTAAATGACAACTCGGGAAGTATCTGTATTTTAAGAAATGAGGTATTCATCAACGAATTTACATCACTATTTCTTTTATGTAGATTTAGGTTTGCTACAGGATTATAGTTTCCAACCGACCCCATCAAGTCCCAGTTATAAGAACCATCTTCATTATAGGGCCCCACATAAGGAACAATGTTAGACGAAGCATAAATCGGATTTTCATAAGCATATCCATCAGACGAATAGTCTTGATCGGTTGCACTCACAGTGGTGTTAATTCCAAAACTAAGCCAATCATTCAACTTATGTTCTAAATTTAACCTGGCTGAAAAGCGCTGAAAACCTGTACATATAATAGTACCTTCTTGATCAAACCATGAACCAGATACAAAAAAATTAGTCTTTTCATTTCCACCCCTTGCAGACAAGTTATAGGATTCGAATTTCCCTAATTGTGTCACTTCATCATACCAATCAGTGCTTGAGTTCGCTAATTCATCAGGTAAATAATAATCCCCATTGGGACCAGTCCAATCATATTCATCAGAACCAAAATACTCACGAGCATTTTCAACAGATTCCCTTTGTAACTCCAACAATTCATCAGAATTAGTCATTCTAACGTTTGTCTGAGTCATATCAGAAAACCCAAGTTCCATGTTGAAATTAATTTGTGTCTTACCTTCTTTTCCTTGCTTGGTTGTGATCAACACCACTCCGTTTGATGCCCTTGCCCCATAAATGGCGGTTGCTGCAGCATCTTTCATAACGGTCATTGTTTCAATATCCGCTGGATTTAAAGAGGATAAAAAATTGGAGGAAGTCGAAAAAGATGTTGCGCTACCAGAAATAACGGGTACACCATCCACAACATATAATGGACTCGAACTAGCGTTAATGGAACCAACTCCCCGAATCGTCACTGAGGCAAAACCACCTGGCTGCCCAACCGCATTTGTTACTAAAACACCTGCTGTATTTCCCTGTAATGCTTTCTCAACACTGGTTACCGTAACTGCTTCAATTTTCTTTTTGCCAACTGTACTCACTGAAGATGTTAATGCCTCTTTGCGTTGCGTACCGTAGCCAACTACCACTACTTCATCCATCTCTAATGTTTCCTCAACAAGAGTGATATTTATTTCTCTACGTCCAGCTACTGTAATTTCTTGTGCATTAAAGCCAATAAAAGAAAAAGATAAAACAGCATCCTCTCCACTTAGCTTAATAGAATACCCTCCATCAATCCCAGTAATTACACCGTTTGTTGGATTTGATTTTTCAAAGACATTGACACCTGGCAAAGGCTCTCCTTTATCATCAGTAACGGTTCCTTTGACCACCACTTCGCCCTGTTGGCTTGCTACCAGTGCCTCCGTTTTTGTATGTACTAGAATTAAATTATTTTCTAATACTTTATAATTATAAGGAGATCCATCTAAGGCTTGATCAAGCACGCCAAAAATATTCTCTTTACTAACGTTGATCTCAACCTCTAAAGAAACATCGATTTCATCATTGTTGTAAAAGAACTTGTAATCACCCTGTTGCTCTATTTCATCAAACAACTGAGCTAATTTCATATTCTTTTCTGCAATCGAAAAAGATTTGTTTTGCGCAAAACTTGTTGCTGATACCTGCAACACTCCAATGATCATTAATATAAATGATAATCTCATGATCAAACACATTTTCTTTACCTTTTTCTTTTGGAAAAAGGCGTAACAATACCGTCTTAAATTCATAAATTTGTAATGTTTCGGTTTTAACTTAAACTGATTAACTAACAAACATTTCTTAAGACCAGTTAATGTGGCCGCATTTTCTGGTCTTTTTTTAATTATAAATTTCTGTTATTACATAAGCACTTAACTTTTCTCTACATTTATTTTTTTCTAAATAGTTTAATTTTATCACCTTCTTTTTTATACTGAATCCCCTTTGTCATTTTAAATAACAAAAGCAAATCCTCTACCCCTTCATTTTTTATGGTTCCGGTAAATCTGTACGATTCAATCTCTTTATCTTCAATTTCAATTTCCACATCAAACCACCTTTCTAGCTCGTTAACAAGTTCAATTAGTGGCTCATCCTTAAATTTCAGAACACCATCCTTCCAGGATAACTCTTCAATAATATCACCAACCATAATTTGTGAAAACTTATTATTTCGTTTGTTATATATCACCTTTTGTCCTGATGATAATACTATTGAAGGCACTTTCATACTTTGGGCATAAATTCGCACAGAACCTTCTTGCAAAATAGTCTCTATAAAACTTTCATCCGGGAAGGCTTTAACATTAAATTTTGTTCCAAGTACTTCAACGTGATGATTTCCAGAAACCACATCAAATGGTAACAATTTGTCTTTTTGAACGTCAAAAAATGCCTCCCCTTCCAGAGTTAGTTTCCGGTTCTGTAATCCAAAGTCTGTATAATATTTTAATGTAGAACTACCATTAAGCCATACTTTAGATCCATCCGGAAGAATAATCTCAGATTGATCTCCTCTAGGATTATGGATAACGACAACTTTAGGTACGATACTATTATCCCTAAATGTAAAAAGATTTAAGAAGGTAAATATAATAGCTATGCTTGCAGCAGCTGCAACTATAGCATAATACTTTTTTATACTATTTTTCTTCTTTTTTATTTGATTGGCTTCGCGCAGAAGTTTTATTTCGTTTTTAAAACGCCTTATTGCAGCCTCTGTATTAAACTGCTCATGATTATGAACAGACATAGTAGTAGCAAACCATATTTCACGAACATCCAGGTATTCTTTCTTCAACAAAGGATCTAATTCCAATGCTCTCCTTACTTCATCTTTTTCCTTTTCAGAAGCCTCCCCTGAAAGACATTTTAAAACTAATATATTGAAGTTATCTGGTCTTTCCATACTCATTTTTATACAAGATGCATAACCATGGAAAAACCCTGTATGAAATATTCACTTTTTTTAAGGTTTTTTCACCTTAATGTCGTATTTGCTTGTTCCAGTACTAGTTAGTACTATTTATTTAAGAAAAATATATAGCAATATGGCAGGCAAATAATCTTTCAGTTCTTCTCGAAGAAAACTTAACGCTTTTGTCATATGCATTTCTACTGTTTTCACTGATAGGCCGAGTTCTTGAGCAATCTCAGAATTTTTCATCTCTTGCTGCCTTTTAAGAATATACACTTTTTTGGCTTGCTGTGGCAATTTCTGAATAGCTATCAGAATCTTCTCATTTAACTCTTTCAGCACGAGGCTATCTTGTTCTGAATAATCATCTATAATCATTAAGGAATTGTTCTCAGAAACTTTATCATTCTTAATACTATCAAGCGATTGTTCCTTTTTGAATTTCCTAAGAAAATTTAAACTGTTATTATAAACTGATTGAAACAAATAAGATTTCACATTCGATTTTATATCAATAACCTCTCTTTTTATCCATAAACGTAAAAATGTTTCAGATACAACTTCCTCTGCCAAGTCTCTTCTTTCAAGATATCTCATTGAATATAAACAAAGAGGTACGTAGTAGTTTTGAAACAAAAATTCAAATACTTTTTCATCACCCCTTTTAATTCCAATATTTATTTGCGAATCATCCATTCTTTAAGATTAGGTCTCGAATTTAAAAAAAGTTTCCATATGCAGAGCTACATTTACCAGACCACTCTTTAAACCAAAAAAACATATTTATTCAAATACTACTTTTAAATCTATTCTGGCCACAACACTTATCATTATAGTCTTTCTCATACCCAACAACTCTGGTTCCCTAAATACCTTTAAGCCTTTGCGCCTTATGCGGTTTGGCGAGAGACTGAAAAATTTAGGATACACGGTATGATGTTCATGGTATTTCTTTGGATCTTCGCATTTCCTCTGCGAGTCTCTGCGTTAAAACTTCATTAATTCCAACTTTTGCCATTTGACACAAAAACGAAGCAAAAAACGGTAGTCAAATAAATGCTTCAGCCCTTGTGTGACTCTACGATACAACGTATTTCTATCTATTTCTAAATATTTCCATAATTTTTAACGAATTTCTATTTTTTTCAATCAACGCTCGGGACCTTAGCACGCTAACATGTTTTACTGCAACTTCTCTTTGTTATAGGTTTGGAATCTGAGTTTTAAGTTTGTGATTCAAGGCGTAAGGGGTATGATACTGAAAGGCTTTTGAAAAATATAAAATCTCTGCAACTCTGCAAGATAACTTATCGTCATCATAATCTGCGGAAAACAGCAAAAATTCGTTGACAAAAAATCGTTGCGTCTCCTGTAGCTTTCCCGATTTCATGAATAGACAAAAAAAAAATCCCACAACCATTAAGATTGCGGGATTTTACCAATTCACACATTACTAATTGGGGGTTAACAATTGCATGAAGGTTTTATAAACATTAGGTGGCCTGTCTCTTTCACTACAAAGGGCCATATCAGTAAACCTGGCTGTCTCTATACCGGGGTCTTGGCGAAAAACAAATAACAGGCAAATTTACTAAAGAGATCAGGCCACCTTTTATTATCACTCACTCCATGGATCCAGCATAACTTTCCCCACAATGTTCTTTCCTTTTTCGGCCAACAAATGGGCATCGACTATTCTACTCAAGGGTAATGTTTTAAAAACAACCGGTTCAATTTTCTTATCCGACAAGGCCTGCAAATAAGTGACCTGATCAATTAACCGGGATCCCCGGATACCCACCATATTAAGTTCCAACCGGGTAAAATCCATAACCCTTACCGGAAAAGGATGTTGTGACATATCGCCACCAACCGGACAGAGATTACCTCCCACCCGGATGGTCTTCAGGATGAGCTCCTGGAGATAGGCAGAACCGGTGAATTCCACTGCATGATCGATCCCCTTATTCTGAGTGAAATGCTGCATAAGCTGTCTGTTTTCCTCTACCTTTTGTGTGGTATCAATCACCTGGTCACATCCCAGCTTTATGAGGTGGGGTATTTTTTCTTCGTTACGCGTCACTCCAATCACTCTGGCTCCCATCAGTTTTGCCCATTGCAAAGTAGCAATCCCCATACCACCAGCTGTCCCTGTTACCATGATCGTATCGTTAGGTTTTACTTTCAGACGGTTCTGCACAATTCGGTAGCTGGTTGGGTAAGCCCATGCTCCGGCGGCAGCAGCTTGAAAAGATACATTATCGGGCAACGGCATAAAATAATGTTCCGGCCGTGAAATAAATTGGGCATTTCCACCAAACATGGTATGACCAGGATAATCAATTTCTGTGGATAAATTTCCCAATCCCCGGATGGCATTATCACAATAAGGATTTTCCGGATGTACCAGACCCAACACCCGTTCACCTGGTTTAAACCGGGTAACACGGCTACCTACCTCAACAACCTCACCGGTCGCTTCTCGTCCCAGTTGCTGGGGAAGCGGGAAAGCTTTTCTGCCGGGCAATGCGCCGGCACCCTCTTTTAAGTGATAAAAATCCCCACGCCGGTATTTCAAATCCCATCCGGAAACGGAAGTGGCCATCACCTTAACCAACACATCATATTCACCAACTTCAGGCATGGGGTAATCATCGTATTTCAACACATCCACATCCCCATGTTCAAAAATCCTAACTGCTTTCATTCTTTTTATAACTTACTAAAGTTTCCCACGCTTAATATGCCCTATAATTAAGGGTGTTAAATTTCACAATAGGCTGTTGATTCGCGTCTAATTATCATGTTCTCAGGATGCAGCTAGCCAAAGGCTATTATTGATGTTATTTTGGTCATTATCTTCGTATTG
>RHGE01000509.1 GCA_004296775.1 Marinilabiliaceae bacterium JC017 | reverse complement strand
AATAATTAATTCATCCATCCATCCATCCATCCATCCATTCATTCATTCATTCATTCATTCATCCATCAATCCATCAATCCATCTATGTATTAATCCATCCATCCGACCATCCATCCACTGCATGTCTTCACGTGTGCCTGTCTCATGTCCGTCTATCTCTCTGTCAGTCTGCGCACCTCTCCATCGGTCCGTGTGTCTCCATTTATGCATATCTCTGTGTGTACGCTTGTGGTATTCGTAACGGAAGGGAGATTATAATTGACTGGATGGTTCACGGAATTTTGATGAGCCGCATACACCTCTCCATCGGTCCGTGTGTCTCCATTTATGCATATCTCTGTGTGTACGCTTGTGGTATTCGTAACGGAAGGGAGATTATAATTGACTGGATGGTTCACGGAATTTTGATGAGCCGCATA
>RHGE01000508.1 GCA_004296775.1 Marinilabiliaceae bacterium JC017 | reverse complement strand
ATTTCCTGCTAATTCCCTATAGGCATCATATAGATAAGATACCCCTAGATMTCTGTGTAATAATTTTTCTTCTAGGGTTTACATATACTCATAATTGCTATTATAATTGAAATTGAGAAGGCTTTTTTTTTTGAAAMGAATCAATACTGATTAGTTATGTCTCCATTTTGATTTTCTTATGTCATTACGGAAACCCAATTTGAGATYCAAATCCAAGAATAGTTCATGAATTCACAGCCAATAGTTAATGGTTCCAATTTGTCTTGAAATTTTTGTTTTTGTGACTGAAAAGACACATTTTTTTTTTCAATATAAAAAGAGAGAGGAAGTTTTTAGTTATTGTGTCTTTTGATAGACTATACAATCAATCCAAGGGATATATCCAATCCAAAAAAGGAAGGATTTCTTTTAGTTTAGTAA
>RHGE01000507.1 GCA_004296775.1 Marinilabiliaceae bacterium JC017 | reverse complement strand
CCACGCTACCAGTAGACCTGGACTCACGCTTCACCGACTCTCTCATACACAAGGAAAACAAKGTGACAAACTCAACGGTATACAGAGATCGTGACATCGCWACCAGTAGACCTGGACTCACGATTCGCCGACTCTCTCGTATACAAGGARAACAAKGACAAGCTCCCAAATGATACCACCTGTGAATACTCATACCAACCATCTCCTCAACTCCTTGAGTACTCATACTCTTTGAATACTCGTAYTCTCTGAATACTCACTCTTCGAATACTCTTTGAATACTCATACTCTCCGAATACTCATACTCCTTGCTTGAATACTCTCTGAATACTCRTTGAATACTCACTCTTCGAATACTCTTTGAATACTCTTTGAATACTCTTGAATACTCATACTCATTGAATACTCACTCTTCGAATA
>RHGE01000506.1 GCA_004296775.1 Marinilabiliaceae bacterium JC017 | reverse complement strand
GTTTATCCTGCATAAACGCTTAAAAAAGCTATTTCCGGAATAAAACAATGTCTTTTTCAAATCCAACAAACATAAACATCACAAATACCCACAAAAACCTCCGGGAAATGCAATAAACCGGTGGGAAATGCTACCGAACCACCGTTTGGTCCATTTCCCGATGGTAAAGGAGCATTTCCCACTGGTCATGGATCATTTCCCAACCGTTTATACCATTTCCCACTGATCATGCACCATTTCCCAACCGTTTATACCTTTTTCCACCGGTCATGCACCATTTCCCATTGACATGGGACTACTTTCCCAAGGTTTACACCCTTTTGCACATACCGGTAAAATCATTAAAAGGCAATAACAATACAATTACCTATATTTACCCCGCTAGTGCGCGATTGTATCGCGTTCCATTAAAAATAGAATG
>RHGE01000505.1 GCA_004296775.1 Marinilabiliaceae bacterium JC017 | reverse complement strand
AAAAGCGGGGCCTGTGGGCCGCATCCGCCTACCGTGTGCGCGCGGCCGATAAGCCCATCGAGCCGAGCGGCTTTCTTCTGGCCGAGGGCAAAGTCATCAATGTGGGCGAAAGCAAAGGGCGGGTGTTCCTGAAYTTCGGGGAAGATTATCGCAGTGATTTCACCGTCATGATCGGCGAGGAAGATCTCCCCAATTTCAAGCCGCCTTTCGATGCAAAGGCCTTGGCCAGMCAACGCGTGCGGGTGCGCGGCTATGTCAGCGATCGCGGAGGGCCTTTGATGCGCATTGATCACCCGGCCCAGATCGAGGTGTTGGGATAGGCCGCTTTCCGCTTTGTGGGGAAGCGGTTTGGAAATCGGCCCGGATGCGTTAAGACGGCGTTAACGCGGAGGCGGGTGATGACGGGGATAAATCGCGTCGA
>RHGE01000504.1 GCA_004296775.1 Marinilabiliaceae bacterium JC017 | reverse complement strand
GAATACCACAAAGAGAAAGTGTACCTAAAAAAAAAGCTGTTTTTGTAATTGGCACATGTTTTGTTAAACCACCCATAAGAACCATATTCTGACTTTTATCTGGAGAATATCCAACAATAGCTTCCATTGAATGAATAATTGATCCAGATCCTAAAAACAATAATGCTTTCGAATAAGCATGGGTAATTAAATGAAATAAAGCAGCTCGATACGACCCCATGCCTAAAGCTAACATCGTATAACCCAATTGAGACATTGTAGAATAGGCTAAACTTCTCTTAATATCTTTTTGAGCAAGAGCTAAAGTAGCTCCTAATAGTACTGTTATTATACTTATCAAAGATATTAGATTCATTATGTAAGGTATAACTATGAAAAGAGGAAGAAGCCGAGCGACAAGAAAAATTCCCGCTGCTACCAT
>RHGE01000503.1 GCA_004296775.1 Marinilabiliaceae bacterium JC017 | reverse complement strand
ATTCATCAAGGAGGTGGGGAGAAGCTTTTATTTGACTAGCGTTTTTTGCTTCGTTTTTGGGGCAATGCCAAAAATGAAGTAGGGTTTGGGACAACGTCCCAATAAAACTATATGTCATCTAACAAGGATGTATAGCTAGTATCTTGGCAACAATATGGCCAATGGCCATCTCTGACTACTATATAACTCTTTTAATCCTCACTGGTTATAGTGCAATCAAACCACCCCGATTTTCATTGCTTACTCAATGAAAATCACCCCTCCTAATTCTTTTCTACTCTTTATACTGATTATTGTTAAATATCCAATTGTATTAATTAAAGTGGATAAGTTGTTGAAAAACAGCAAAAAACAAGAGCGTAAGTTTCATAAATAATGTTATTTTACGTATCTTAATAGCATGAAAGACAGGAAGTTTGTTG
>RHGE01000501.1 GCA_004296775.1 Marinilabiliaceae bacterium JC017 | reverse complement strand
CAAGCTCAACCAGCGCCGGAACCATGGCTCTCGCTCTTGAGCAAACAAGGTAATCTCGCTCCAAGTATCAAAACCGCACATCATGGCGCAGATGGCCATGAAAACAACCTCTGACAAGATATGCGAGCACTTGGCCTGATTGCGTGGGTCTGGAATTGATTCAAGGTAGTCGAGCAAAGACKTCTGGGCCATAAAAATAAACAGTTAGTTAAGATCTCGACTATTTACAGCTTGGCAACGCAAGGTACAATTAAAATCGTACTTGGCGCCGCTCAACTGATCGATACTTGMTCAACTAGCGCAAAGAATGATCATGCGTCGGCCCTGAAGTAGTTACTCACTGCGGGCTGTAAGTTCAATTGCAAGTGTGTATTATGAAAGACTGCGGGCTGTAAGTTCAATTGCAAGTGTGTATTATGAAAGA
>RHGE01000500.1 GCA_004296775.1 Marinilabiliaceae bacterium JC017 | reverse complement strand
AAATGTGTTTTACAGCGTGATGGAGCAGATGAAGATGCTCGACACGCTGCAGAACACGCAGCTGCAGAGCGCCATTGTGAAGGCGATGTATGCCGCCACCATTGAGAGTGAGCTGGATACGCAGTCAGCGATGGATTTTATTCTGGGCGCGAACAGTCAGGAGCAGCGGGAAAGGCTGACCGGCTGGATTGGTGAAATTGCCGCGTATTACGCCGCAGCGCCGGTCCGGCTGGGAGGCGCAAAAGTACCGCACCTGATGCCGGGTGACTCACTGAACCTGCAGACGGCTCAGGATACGGATAACGGCTACTCCGTGTTTGAGCAGTCACTGCTGCGGTATATCGCTGCCGGTGCAGACGGCTCAGGATACGGATAACGGCTACTCCGTGTTTGAGCAGTCACTGCTGCGGTATATCGCTGCCGG
>RHGE01000054.1 GCA_004296775.1 Marinilabiliaceae bacterium JC017 | reverse complement strand
CAATGCCAAAAATGAAGTAGGGTTTGGGACAACGTCCCAATAAAACTATTCCTGAAGAACTAAAACTTATATATCAATTAACCCTCTTGTTAAGTTGTTATCTTGGCGTCAATATGGCCAATGGCCATCTCTGACTACTATATAACTCTTTAAAATATTCACTGGTTATGTTACAATCAAACCACCCCGATTTTCATTGCATACTCAATGAAAATCACCCCTCCTAATGCTTTCAGGAGGGGAAAGGAGTGACCGGGCGACAAGAATCTGAATTAAGAACATTTGATGCACTTAGGAAAATGAGCAGATTAACTCTCTCTGCGCTCCTGCGCCTAATCGGCAATCTTTCCATCCTTTATAAAATCTCTGTGCCTTCGTTCCTCTGTGTTTTTTTTCTTACTCCTTACTCTAAAATACTTTGCTACGATTATTATCGTTGCTTTCTTTTTCACGATTGATCTTATTAACCTTTTTACCCCAATTAAACTGGTAACGAATATGCAGCCAGAAAGGAAAGGCTGAAAGGTTGATATCGTCTTCCGTACAAGAATAAAGATCCTCTCCCCGTGTTTTAATGCCGGAATTGATAAAGGTTCGGACAAAAGGAAGGGCTATGGTTGCCCCGATATTCAACTTTTTATTGAAGGTTTTTACCAATGACAGAAAATAGACCACATCTTTATATCTTTTGTTTTGAAAATCATAAGTAGGACTGTTGTACTGGAAAATAAAGGAAGCGGCCAAATCGTTTTTGAAGTTCACCGTAGCGGAGAATCCGGATTCATACGCCCACTTCCTCGTGGTGGATAATGTGTATTGCCTGGCAACCTCATTGGGAGTTAATTGCATTCTGAATAGTTTGAAATAGGGTGAAAAACCAATGGACTTACTTAATTTCAAGGCACCTGCCCATTGAATTCCATACTCTTGTCGATCCCCCATGTTTTCGATCCGGGTTTCCAGAAGTTCGGCGTCATTGATAAAACTCAGATTAAGGATAACATCGGCGGTTCGGATGTAGAATATTTTTGTAGAGAGATAATTATTCCCGGGCAGCACAATGTATTCCAAGGATACCTGCTGATGAAAAGCCGGGTCCAAACAGGGATTACCCCGTTGTACGGTAACGGGATCTTCTGCCGTAAGTGCCGGATTGAGCTGATAAATATTGGGCCGTTGAATACTCCGGCGATAGGCCAGTTGAAGTTTTTGCTTCTTGGTGATTTGCAGGTTAACCTGGGCATTCGGCAGAAGGGCAAACACCTTATTATCTTGTCCATCCTTTGGGTCTATAAAGGAGTGTTCCACCCGAAGGCCCGTACTGAGCTGAAAACGATCATTCGTATAGGCAAAGGCTACATAACCGGCATGAATGTTTTCCTGGTAATCAAAACTTGACGAATTCTGATCTTTCATGGAATTAAAACGACTTTTCAAGCCAGCCTCCAACCGGGTGGTTTGGGTGAGCGGTGAGGTAAAATCGATCCGTAAACTGGCTGTTTGCTGGCATTGCTCTACACTATTGATCACATCACTGTAGTTGGGATCAGAGCCTTCGTCGAAATCATATTGCAGGGTATTACTCGCCTCCAGCCCATAATAACCCAGATCAACACTCAACTCTTGTCCCGGACGACCAAACAGGTGCTTGTAGTACAGCGAATAGTACCCCTGGAAATTTTCATCTGTTTCCTCTCTGTGACCTTGCCCTGATTCATCGTTTAACTTTTCCAACCTGGATTGCATGGTAAAGGCACCGTCATATTCCTGGGAAAAGGGATTGAAAAAGGCGTATAAATTGAACTGATTGGTTGGATTCATGAAGAAATCCACACCACAATGAAACCGGTGTTGCCAGGTTTTATGTCTCACATCCATCATTGAATGAAATGTTCTGAATCCGGAAGGCCCATCGAGTTCACGAATATTCTTTTGTGCCATATCGAAATAATTCAGCTGTCCATTATAAGATGTATACACATTAACCTTATTGTTTCCATAGTTAAGGCTATAGGATGGATGAACAAAGATTTCCGAGCCGGTTGTAGGGACTTCAGCGTAAACATGCCCGCTGAAACCTGTGGTATTCTCCTTTAGAATGATATTCAGCACCCCTGTGATATGGGCATCATACTTTGGCCCGGGAGGGCTTATGATTTCTACTTTATCAATTTGTTTGGCATTAATCTGACTCACATAGTTAAGATCGCGCTCCTTCCCATCCACCAAAATGAGGATATCCCGACTACCTTCCAGGGACAAGTTCTGCATCAGGTCAACCTGGATGCCCGGCAGATGTTTGAGAATATCAACCCCCGAATTGGAGACACTGTTCAGCTTCTTATTAATGAAAAATATGGTTTTCCCCTCTGCCGTTTTGGCTTTAATGCGTTCGCCCATTACCACGGCCTCCTTCACATTTACCGTTTCTTGTTTTAACGGAATTTTTCCGGCATCGTAGTTTGCCCCTCGAATAAAATCCACTTCTTGCATTTCGGGATGGTATCCGATAAAACTAACGCGAAGGTAATAATGGCCTTTTTGCACCGGGGAAATTTCAAACCGTCCCTCATCATTGCTAACGGTGCCGGCGATAAGAGCTGAATCTTTCGCTGCATGCAAGCTTACTGTGGCAAAAGAAATCGGGAGTTCATTTTGCCGATCGGTCACCACACCCTGGATGCTTTGTTTTTCCTGTCCAAAGAGAGGATAGAACCCCGAAAAAAAGGCAATTATTAATAGGGCGATGCATTTTTCTTTACACTGTTTTGAATAGAAATTCATTGATCCTGACTGATTAAATTTTCAATTAATTCACACTGCAAAGTCAGGAAATAAACGGGTGACAGGAAAGCAATTGGGATACTTGACACTGATTTGTGATCAATGACAAGCCTTGTTTCCGGCCCTTTTCAAAGTTGTTATGAGTGGCTTTCTGTTGGGATGAAGGACAACGGCATTAAACGGAAAGTTGTTCTTCCATCTGATCAAAGAGGGGAACATTTTGCCTGGAAACCGGCAGCTCTACCTCTATGTCCTCAAGGGTTAAACGATACCCCGACGCATTTCCCTTCTTTTGAATAACCTTGTTCATATTTACAATAAAGGCCCGGTGGGTTCGCAGAAAATGCGGCATCTCCGTCAGCTGTTTATCAATGTTGGTGATGGAATTCCGGATCACCTTCTTACAGATCTTCCCATTATCCTTCAAGTAGAAATTCACGTAGTTGCCATCTGATTCGGCATACAAAAAAGCATCGGGCGAAAAGCTCAGGTTATCCTTTTTCAGCTGGGATTTGATTTGAATACTGACATCTTCTGTTTTCTCCGGGATTGGCGCAGCCATATTTTCATTAAACATGTTCTTTGGAACAGGAGCTAAAAGGTGTTTATACCCCTGAACAGTGAAAATCAGGTATGGAAACATGCCAATGAAAAAGGTGTTTTTACAAGAATCAAAAAAGGTAGGCCAGTTCCATCGATCGCCGGGAGCTTCAATGATGAATGCGATAAGGAAAACATAAATACACATGACGAATAAAATTAAAACTCCGGCTACCAGTTCCTTTTCAAAGGTCCACTCCCGCCTTGAAGAGAACCACGGCACTATTTTCAACATTTTAATCAAAGGTATAAGCAAAAATACCAGAGCAAGACAATAACTCCCCATGGTAAGCTCATAATTAAACATTCTGCCACTTGTACTGGTAGTGAGCGGATGATACAAAATAGAGAACCCCCAGGTTAATAGCCCCCATATTAAAGCGCCCTTGTATGGATTTCGAAGTAGATAGTTTTGAGGATATGTTGTATTTAGCCACTTAAAAAAACGGAGATTCATGTTGTAATGTTATTTCTTTAGGTTGGATACTTTGGTTTTCCGCATACAAAGGTAAAGACAATTATTCTACTACCAAGGGAGGGGAGGATGGGGGGACGTGGAGATGTTCGATGTTTGGATGTTCGATGTGGGGACGTTGAGATGTTCGATGTGGGGATGTTTGGATGGGGCGATTATTGGTTCTGGGTTTTAGTGTTCTGGGTTAGGAATTAGGGGTTGGGATGTGCGATGTTTGGATGTGCGATGTGGGGAGGTTCGATGTGGGGATGTTTGGATGGGGGGATTATTGGTTCTGGGTTTTAGTGTTCTGGTTTTGGAGTTGGAGGTTTGGATGTGCGATGTGGGGAGGTTCGATGTGGGGATGTTTGGATGGGGCGATTATTGGTTCTGGATTTTAATGTTCTGGGTTAGGAGTTGGAGGTTTGAATGTGCGATGTGGGGACGTTCGATGTTTGGATGTGCGATGTGGGGACGTTGAGATGTTCGATGTTTGGATGTACGACGTGGGGATGTGAGGATGTGGGGATGTTCGATGTTGGGATGTTCGATGTTGGGACATGGGGAGGTTCGACGTGGAAAAGAAGGATGTGTCAACGCTACCAGGTCCTGCGGACGCTACCAGGTTGATTGGCGGCCGGGACATTGGGGGATGCCAGGCATAATAGGCTAAACAAATAATCTGGCACGGATGACATTTCTGCAACAACGGAGGGTTTAATGGACAGGATTAACAAGATTATAGTCACTGAAAACCGATACACCACATACCGAAACACCGACATACCAAAAACCGCATACCGCAAACAGAAACACCGCCAAGATGGCCAATCCGCACCAGCAAGGGGGACATGCCCCTTTTTTATTCGTTTAATAACATCAGTAGTTCTTCTTCACCAGGAAGGAAATTACCATTTTTTCTCAGTTGGCCTTTCTTGTCGAATACTGCATAATGGGGAATTCCATTGATTTGAAGCATTTGTCTTAAATCTTTATTTTCTTTCTTGTTTAAACAATAGTGTTTTCCATCTAACTCATAGGTTTTGATTAGATTTTGAAAACGTTGTTTATTTGAATCCCCATCCAGACAAAAAAACACAAATCGTATATCCTGGCCGTTTAACTTTTCCATGATATTTTTCATTTTGGGGAAATTTGCGATGCATGAACCACAATAAGTACCCCAACAATCAAAAACCAGAACTTTACCTTTATTGGCATTGAACAAAGTATCTAAGGTGGCCTGAATTGAACCGCTATTTATACTATTCACAAGCTGGTTGGCAGTTAATGGTCGTTCAATTCGTTCCTTTACTGTATTGAAGTAATTCTCCAATGATGCCTTAAGAAATTCAGTAGAGATTTGTTGATTTAAAAATGACTGAAAATGCGCGTAAGATCTTAAATTCCCGCTACTAATTTTATCAGCATAGTAATTAGTGAATACAAGTTCTTTTATTATTTCACCATTCGAATATTTTATAATGGCTTCATTTACCAGCGAATCGGCTTTCAACTCTTCTTGCTTATATAAACTTTCATCTTTTTGCCACTTTTCCAATAAACTTCGATTATCCTGTAAGAAACCCTGCATTATGGTTCCATGAAAATATTCTGAGACAAACAAATCGATGTTATAGGTGGCACATAATTGGTGGCGATTAAGGGGTAATAATTCATTTTGAAAATCGTAATAGGCTTGAGGCACCTGAATATCGTCTCTTTCATTAGGGTACCAACTCATGTTATACAAATAGGGTTCTGAAGCATACCACTTAATCCAACCCGACACTATTTCACCTGTTGCATTTTCTTTTACGAACGAATCTACAAGGCTCATTGATACTTTTTGAACACTGTCCATGAAATGCAAGAACTGTGGTAAGTCAAATTTGGCTTTTGCCGTAACAATTTCTTTATGACTAACTGAACTATTATTAAAGACATGTTGGAAATGGGTGACTTGCTTGTTTTCTACATGCCTGTCGCCGGAAAACGCTATTGAGTTTTGATAATCGTTTGTTCTTGATTTAAATTCCACATGTATGCTGTCACCAGGGAATGCTAAGAATAAAAAATTTACGCTATTGCCCTTTAATCGGATGTCTCTGGGTGAATTATTCATAAACGAATAACTGAAAAATCCGGTACTATCAATATCCAGTACTTCCCGTTTTTCAGTTACAAGCAAATCCATATTAACTAAGGTGATTTCAGTCTGATCCTTTGAATAATCAATTATTCTTCCGGTGATAATGGTTTTTTGCGGGGAATCGGATTTCACAGGTTTGCGGTTACATGAAGAACCTAATACCAACATGAAAATTGAAAAAATAATAATCTGTTTCATATATGTGAATTTAGATAATAGTCAGAGATGGCCATTGGCCCTATTGACATCAAGCTAATAGTTTGCAAGCATGTTAGATGACATATAGTTTTAATCGGGACTTTGTCCCAAACCCTACTTCCTTTTTGGCATTGCCCCAAAAAGGAAGCAAAAAGGTCTAGTCAAATAAAAGCTTCCGCCCACCTCCTTGATGAATTTTTGCCAACCCACATGCCGGAATTTCCGCATTCATCTTCGTCGCGCCAACGCCGGCCCGCTTATTTGACTGGCTCCCGCGCTTCCCAACATCATGGCCTTTTTCGTATTTGTTGAGCAAGTGCGAACTTGCTATATGAATAGACTTAGAGATATAGAGTTCTTGGTTTTACTTATCTCCTTTTTTTTTTAATGAATATTCTAACAGGGTCTTTCCTTGTCACTCTAAAAGGTATTCTATGATGGAACACCCATTAAGTGACAAAAGTATCAAAAAAGCTGATTCATTATTATAAATATTTAGAATGAAAATAATTATTCGTCATCAATGATTAAAACACAATTAAATGAAGCCACCAGCTTAACCTTTAAGAATCACTCCATCCGGCACCACCACTACACCTCGCATCTTACTACTCGTGATATTTCAATGTTTATCCCAGGCCAAACAGTCATATTTCATCTCTTAATATGATTAATGATTTGCATGACACTTCTATTGATTCCTGCTCGAATCTTTCATTTTTATGTTTTTAAACAAATGATTAATCACCAGGGGGGACTGCGAGGGTTACCAGGTTGGGTGTTTAATATGACGTTGTCGCAAATGGTTACGGGTTGGGAGATTTAAATGATGCTTTACGGATCGTTGGTGGGTTCCGGCGCAGGGGGCGATGTGCGGTGAACTACTTGCTGCTTGCGCCGGGGGTAAATGACGATATATCCCGGGGCGGCGCTGCACTTGCCACGGGCTGTGATAGGATGGCCCTTCAGGCCGATCGGTTTAAGAACTCTGAGATGTCAATTATATCCCAACAGGCCGAAGGCCTTGGCGAATGGGACATAGCGGGACGCTATGCCTAACAAGGGGTTTGGATGTTCGATGTTGGAACGTGGCGAGGTACGACGTGGAAAAGGAGGATGTTTTAACGCTATCAGGTCCTACGGACGCTGCCAGGTTGATTGGTGGCCGGACATAGCGGGACGCTGGGCATAACCAGGAAAATAAATGATCAGGCATGGATAGCAAATCAGCGACAGGGAGGGAGAAGGTTTCTGAACTTCAGAATACGCCAAACGACCTCGTAAGAAGTTTTCTGAACCTCAGAATACGCCAAACGACCTTGCGAGAGGTTTTCTGAACCTCAGAATACACCAAACGACCTTGCGAGAGGTTTTCTGAACCTCAGAATACGCCAAACGACCCTGCGTGAGGTTTTCTGAACCTCAGAATACGCCAAACGACCTTGCGAGAGATTTTCTGAACCTCAGAATACACCAAACGACCTCGCGAGAAGTTTTCTGAACCTCAGAATACGCCAAACGACCTTGCGGGAAGGTTTCGGACGTCCCCGAAAGCACCAAACGACCTCGCGAGAAGGTTTCGGAGATCCCGAAAGCACCAAACGACCTCGCGAGAAGGTTTCGCGGGCTCGCGGAAACGCCAAACGACCTTGCGAGAAGATTTCGCGGGCTCGCGGAAACACCAAACGACCTCGCGAGAAGATTTCGCGGGCTCGCGGAAACGCCTGTCACTGTCACTGTTCACTGTTCTCTGTTCTCTGTTCACTGTTCACTGTCACTGTCACTGTTCTCTGTTCACTGTTCACTGTTCACTGTTCACTGGGTCTTTCCGGCCAGCGATTGCAGTGGAAACCCCGCAGCGGGCGTTGGCTTGTGTGGGATGGGAAGAGCGAGGAGTTGGAACGGAAAGCGCGGCCCTGAGCCCGAGGCGAAGGGGGACGCCCATAAAAAAGTATCATGGGCGTCCGGTATTTGGGTATTTGAATTGGGCTTGAAAAGGGTTACTGCATGCAGGTGTCCCAGTCTTTCCAGACGGGTTCGTAGCCATTGGCGGCGATGACTTGCTGTATCTCGTCGGATGAGCGGTCGTCGGCAATGAGGAATTGTTCGAGGGCCTGGGTGTAGACGGCATAGCCGCCGGGCTCGGTCTTGGAGCCGGCACTCATGGCGGTGATGCCGAGCTTCATCATGTTATCGCGAAAAACGGGGTATTCGCGGGTGGAGAGGCTCAGCTCAACGTCGTGGTTGAAGATGCGATAGGCCATGATTAGCTGCGCGAGGTCTTTGTCGCCCACCACCACATTGGGTTGAAAAGAGCCGGCATGGGGCCTCAGGCGCGGAAAGGAAATGGAGTATTTGGATTTCCAGTAGGTCTTTTCAAGGTAGTTCAGGTGAAGGGCGGTGAAGAAGGAGTCGGTGCGCCAGTCTTCTAATCCGAGCAGGCAGCCGAGGCCCATCTTATGGATGCCGGCGCGTCCGAGGCGGTCGGGGGTGTGCAGGCGGTATTTGAAATTGGCTTTCTTTCCCCTGGGATGGTACTCTGGATAGCGCTGTGAATTATAGGTTTCCTGGTACACATAAACGCTGTTGAGCCCTTGGGGGATGAGTTTTTCGTAGTGTTCCTGGTCCATGGGCTGCACTTCGATGGAGACCAGTGAGAAATAGGGCTTGACCAGTTCGAGCATTTCGGACAGGTAGTTGAATCCACACTGGGCGGGGTGTTCCCCGGTTACCAGCAACAGGTGCTCATACCCCATCTCTTTGATGACCTGGATCTCTTGCAACACCTGCTCCTTATTGAGGGTGATGCGTTTGATGTCATTGGCATGGTTGAAGCCGCAATAGACGCACCCGTTGGCGCAGGCATTGGACAGGTAGAGGGGGATATAAAGCTGCATGGTTTTCCCGAATCGCTGCTGCGTAAGGGTGTGGCTCAACCGCGCCATGGGTTCCAGGTAGGTGGCGGCGGCTGGCGATATCAGGGCTTTAAAATCTTCCAGCGACGGGCTGGTGCTATTCAGGGCGCTCTCTACGTCAGCGGCTGTTTTTGCATAGATGGAGCTTTTTACTTCATCCCATTGATAAGTGCTGAGCACTTCATAAAATTCACTCGACATAATGCATTGATTTACTAATCTTCTAAAAAGGCTGTAAGGGGGCTGGATGCTTGGGCATTCAGCGATGTACCGGCGAGCTTGGCTTCGTAGGCCATGCGTCCGGCCTGAACGGCTAACTTAAAGGCTTGTCCCATCTCCACGGGATTGGGCGACACGGCAATGGCGGTGTTCACCAATACGGCGTCGGCACCCATTTCCATGGCGGCGGCGGCGTGTGAGGGGGCGCCAATACCGGCGTCAACGACTACGGGCACATTGCTCTGCTCGATGATGATGCGCAGGAAGTCCATGGTCTGCAATCCCTGGTTGGACCCGATGGGGGATCCCAATGGCATGACGGCGGCGACGCCTACTTCTTCGAGGCGCTTGCACAGCACGGGGTCGGCCTGTATGTAAGGCAACACAATGAAGCCTTGTTTCACCAACTCTTCGGCGGCTTTGAGGGTTTCCAGCGGATCGGGCAGCAGGTATTTGGGATCGGGGTGAATCTCTAGCTTGATCCAATTGGTTTGCAGGGCTTCCCGGGCCAGCTGGGCGGCGAACAGGGCTTCATCGGCGGTTCTGACGCCTGAGGTATTAGGCAACAGGTTGATGTGCGGATGACGCAGGTGACTCAAAATATCGTCCTGGGTATTGTTCATGTCAACGCGGCGCAAGGCGACGGTAATGAGTTCTGATTGGGATGCCAAAAGGGCTTCTTCCATCATTTGTGAGGAAGAAAATTTACCGGTTCCGGTAAATAGTCGTGATGAGAATTCTTTGTCTCCTATTTTTAATGTTTGCATTGTAATGGTTTTATTTTTGAGTTTTGAGTTTTTTAGTTTTGGGTTTGGGGTTTTAAGTTTGGGGTTCTGGGTTCTGGGTTCTGGGTTTATGGTTTAAGGTTATTAGGTCGATAGGTCATTAGAATAGATCGTTAGATTTTTAGATAATAGACTTTTAGATATGAAACTATTGGGTTATTAGACCAATAGTTTATCAGGTGCTTAAGCAGCAAAATTTACCAACATGTTGTTCAAATTAAAAGTCCGCTATACCATCTTTTTGGCAAGCAGTAAATCTTGATACTCTGTACTTGATACTTTTTTGGCGTCCTGCCTCGCTTCGGGCTCGCCACCGCGCTTTCCGTTTCTACTCCTCGCTATCCCTTCCCGCCCTTGCCAACGCCTCGCTGTGGGGTATCCACTACAATCGCTGGCCGGAAACAAACTACAGTCCACAGTTAGCAGTCAACAGTCAGTAGTTAGCAGTTAACAGTCTGCAGTTAGCAATTGACATCTATCTAATGATCTGTTGTCTTGTTCCTACAATCAGCTGGAGGTATTATCCCTCGAAACGCTTTCTTCAGACTAATGCTGAGAATACATAGTATCATATCAGTAATGTTCGTGTTTTCCTGGTAAAATATTTTGGCGAGCCGTAAATCATCTTGATACTTTTTACTTTAAACTTTTCACTTTTTACTTTTCCAGCCTGTCCAGGTTAGATGCAGCGAAAGCCTGTCATATGACAGCCTAATCTTACATTCCTCTTCTTCATCCCCCATCTGCCTGTTTGCATTATTTTGTTTTCATCCAATTGGCTGAGCTGTGACGACCTATTTGTTCGAGCAGTTGAATGGTGGCGATGCCCATCTGTTCCTGGTTGACCAGGTAGGAGGAGATGGCTACGCCATGCACGCCGGCGGTGAACAATCCTTTGAGGTCGTCGGGCCCCAGACCACCAATGGCGACAACCGGGATGGAGATGCCTGCTTCGCTGCATTGCTTGATGATGGCTTGGTAGCCTTCAAGGCCCAACACGGGACTGAGGTTTTTCTTGGTGGTGGTAAACCGATAGGGTCCCAGCCCAATGTAGTCGACACCCTGGCTGACCAACCGTTGTATGTCTTCAAAGGTATTGGCCGTGCCTCCAATGATCATGTGGTCGCCCTGTATCTGGCGGGCTTCCGCCGGGCTCATATCGTTCTTTCCCAGGTGCACCCCATCGGCACCCACTTTGGCTGCTACGTCCACATGGTCGTTGATGATAAGCTTTGCCTGAAAATCCATACACACGGACAGGCACTTACGGGCCATCACCTCTACTTCACCGGCAGTGGCTTCTTTCATGCGTAACTGCACCCAGTTACCGCCTCCGGCACAATACTCCCTGACCTGGTCAAGGTGACTTTTGCCCGGGTTATAGGTGGTGATGAAATGGAGTTTGGCAATTTGTTTTTGCATTGTATTTACTTTTTTCAATAGATCGTATTTTCTTGTTTCTTACCATATTTCTGTCATGACAACAGAGTCTTGATTGTTCGAGATTCAGTCCTTTTACTATTGTTTTAATTGGGACGTTGTCCCAAACCCTACTTCATTTTTGGCATTGCCCCAAAAACGAAGCAAAAAACGCTAGTCAAATAAATGCTTCAGCCCGCCTCCTCGATGAATTTTTTCCAACCCACCAGCCAGAATCCCCGCATTCCTCTTCGTCGCGCCTTCGCAGGCCCGCTTATTTTACACCAAATCTATTTAATAATAACCTTGGGGTAATGCCGATAGATAATTAAAGGCCAATTAAAAGCGAAGCGCATTAAGTGGGCATTTTAATTACCAATCGGTATGACCGGCTTACGCGCTTCGCATCATCACGGCCATACTCATTTTAAAACAATGAATACTTGACACTAGAAAAATGATGATCCTTGTATTTATTTTCATCCATCATTTAATGAGCCATAAAAACATAAGCATTACAAACTGTTGTTTTTAGGGTTTAATTCGGGTTGTGAATGGTTATGATACCCCAGCAAACCGGGGTTACTCTCCAATAATTGCCGGATATACAGATGACCCCTGTTGCAAGCCGCCGACAAATTGTTTCCAAGTGCCACACCGGCAGCAATAGCTGAGGACAATACACATCCGGTACCATGCTTATCGACGTCCTGTATTCTTTGGCAGGTCACAGAATGAATGACACCATCGGGTTGATAGAGCACGTCTTTCACCATGGTTCCTGAAGCATGACCGCCTTTCAAAAGAATGTGACAGTTGGTTTGTGAGGCCATCAAGGCAGGAGCGGTATCAGCGCACAACAACTGGTATTCCGGTACGTTGGGCGTCACCAGGTCCACATTATTCAAAACATGTTGTGGAATAGCTTCATGAAAAGTATAGCCTGCTGATGCTTTAATGATGGGATCCCAAATGAAAAAGGCGGCAGGCCAATTGGTTTTCACCCATTGTGTAACCCGGGTGAAGACATCCATATTTTCAATGAGCCCTATCTTAACAACCACGGGAGTAAACCGCTCATTGAGCACTTCCAGTTGCTGAATGATCTCTTCCACCGGCACCCAGGATACGCCTTGAAAGGCGGTGTCGTTTTGTATGGTGTTGGCACTTAAAACTGCCATACCATAAACACAGAAAGACTCAAGGGTTTTTATGTCCGCTAAGATACCAGCACCTCCCGACGGATCGAATCCTGCTATGGAAAGTACGACTGGCCTCATTGCACTGCTTTTTCCCATTGCTCACATATTTTTTTGTACCGGGTTATGACACCGGCTGTTTGTGCATCGTCTTTAAAGGCTTCCCATATATAGCCCAACACAGCCACGCCATCAAAGCCCATCTGTTTAGCCTGGCTTGCATTACCGGGTGTTACACCTCCCAGGCAAAGCACCGGCATTGGACGAGGCTTGAGCAGAAAATCACTAATGGTTGCATGACTCAGCCGGGGCACGTACCCTTCTTTGGAGATGGATGGAAAGATGGGGCTTAGAAACACATAGGAATAACGCTCACTAACACCACTGAACTCTTCCAGCTGATGCAATGACCTGGAAACACCTACTTCTTTTGCCAGGTACTCATCCCAATGAGACCTGTTGTAACCGGTGAAATGCACGCCTTTCAAACCATATTTCTCTACCAGGTGCAAATGGGTATGAAGTACAATTTTCTCCCGATACTGTGGTGAAATTTGTTTAATGAAGCTCTCCAGTTCCTCTTCTCGAAAAGCTGGTTTTCTCAGATGAAGAACCGCCAAGCCGGCTTCAAACAAAGCATTCACTGCGATAGTCTCCCCCTCCAAAGCATTGGGGTGAGTAATTACAACGGGTCTCATGGTATGTTTTAATTACAAATCTGTATTATCCAAATTAAATTGAGCATCTCCAATGCGCTCAAGCCGCGCAGGCTTTTACTTTTTTTCTACAGCAAAAATTACAGATATATTTCACCACCGGTCTCTTTGAACTCCTCTGACTTTTCCTGAAGCTTTTTAGCCATATCACGCACTTCCTGAGTGGATCGCATGGAGCAAAACTTCTCCCCGCACATGGAGCAAAAATGTGATGACTTATAGCCTTCATCCGGAAGGGTTCGATCGTGATATTTCATGGCTGTTTCACAATCTAAAGCCAGTGAAAACTGATCTTTCCAACGAAACTCAAAGCGTGCCTTACTCATGGCATAATCCCTGAACTGGGCACCGGGAAATCCTTTTGCCACATCGGCAGCATGAGCCGCCAGCTTATAGGTGATCACCCCGGTTTTCACATCGTCTTTGTCGGGCAATCCCAGGTGTTCCTTGGGTGTTACGTAGCAAAGCATGGCCGTTCCATACCAACCGATCATAGCCGCACCAATGGCCGAGGTAATGTGATCGTAGCCGGGTGCAATATCAGTGGTCAATGGCCCCAGGGTATAAAACGGTGCTTCGGCACAATGCTTCAGCTGCAGCTCTACATTTTCTTTGATGCCTTGCATGGGCACGTGACCGGGACCTTCGATGATCACCTGCACATATTGATCCCTGGCCTTTTGGGTCAACTCACCCAACACTTCCAGTTCACCAAACTGCGCCCGGTCATTGGCATCGGCAATGGATCCAGGCCGTAAACCATCCCCCAGGCTGATACCGACATCATAGGCTGCCAAAATTTCACATATCTCGTCGTAATGGGTATACAAAAAACTCTCACAATGGTGATGCAACATCCATTTGGCCATGATGGACCCGCCACGTGACACAATGCCTGTTACCCGGTTGGCAGTTATGGGTACATGTTTCCACAACAAACCGGCATGAATGGTAAAGTAATCCACTCCTTGCTCTGCCTGCTCAATCAATGTGTCACGATACACTTCCCAGGAAAGATCCTCTACTTTTCCTTTCACTTTCTCCAGTGCCTGGTACAATGGCACGGTACCTACCGGCACCGGGGAGTTACGTATGATCCATTCCCTGGTTTCGTGAATATTATCACCGGTTGACAGGTCCATAATGGTATCAGCTCCCCAACGAAACGCCCACACGGCTTTTTCTACTTCTTCTTCAATGGAAGAGGTTGTGGGCGAATTGCCAATATTAGCATTGATCTTCACTAAAAAGTTACGCCCGATAATCATGGGCTCTATCTCAGGGTGATTGATATTGGCTGCCAGGAAAGCTCTTCCTGCTGCGATTTCATCCCTGACAAATTCCGGTGTAATCTCCTTTTCCGGCAAATTAGCGCCAAAGCTCTCTCCCTGATGTTGACGATACGCTTCTTTCACCGCCTGCATGCGCTGGTTTTCCCTGATTGCCACATATTCCATTTCAGGTGTAATAATACCCTGACAGGCATAATAGTATTGGGTTACGGTCTTACCGTCTTTTGCCCTCAGTGGATTGTGATTCACATGATCAAATCTCAGGTGATCCAAAGACCGGTCGGCCAATCGCTTTTGTCCATATTCTGAAGTGAGACCGGATAATTGCTCCACATCACCCCTTTCTAAGATCCAGGACTCGCGCAATCGTGGTAATCCCAATTCCAAATCCAACACGAAGCTGTCATCGGTATAAGGCCCTGATGTATCATATACTGTCACCGGCGGGTTTTGCGTCACCGAACCATCACGATGGTGTGTGTCACTTAAAAGAATCTCCCGATGGGCTACCCGAATATCATGGATACTACCCTTTTCATATACTTTACGGGAGTTTGGAAAAGGACCGGTAGTGATCCCTTCCTGACGAATTTTTTTCTCTGCCATTTTTTCGTTTTTAGATAGTTTACATCACCCACCTTGACTGGCCTTAATCACCAATATTTTATCACCCTCACTGAGTTTAAATTGGTCCCATTCGGTTTTTGGGACAACCTTATTGTTGATTGCAATGGCAATACCGCCTTTTTGCTGTTGGTTTATCGCCAGCAAAAATTGATCAACAACAAGATTTTCTCCAACAGACATTTCCTGCCCATTAAAAAAAATTGTCATGATTAATACGATTTAAAAGATCTGAAAAAACTTAACGGGGAGTCAAAAAATTACTTTTGCTTTTTCCCTGCGGCAGCATTACCTGCTTCAGGTTCAAAGGGTATAATCTCAGCCTGTAATATTAAGGCACCCCTAAAAATTTATGGCGGTAAAGATATGCGAAAAAAAATGGCACAAACAAAAAAACCGGAGAAATAATCTCCGGTTTTTATATTTAGATAATCATACAATCTATTACACTGACACTTAATTTTCCTTTTTTATTTTCAGCACTTCTTCAATCACTTTCTCCAACTCTGCCTGCGGCCGAAAACCCAAGGCTGCTTGTGGTTCACCATCTACCGGAATAAACACTACGGTAGGAAGGCTTCTAACCCCAAAAACAGAAGCCAATTCTTTTTCTTTGTCAGTATTTACTTTATAAATCTGAATAGCATTACCATACTCCTTCTGAATGGCCTCCAGAACAGGAGCTAATTGCCGGCAGGGGCCACACCAATCGGCGTAAAAATCAACAATAGCAGGCACTTTACCTTTGTATTTCCACTCCTTATTAGTGGCATAATCAAAAACCTGCTCCTTAAACGATTCCTTTGTTAAGTGAATAACTTTTGAGGAACTTCCTTCTTTTGGCAAAACAGTTGATTTATCCGATTTTTTCTCTGCAACACAAGAAATAGTACTCAGAAAAAAAGCAGCCAACACCATCAATTGCATCAGTCTTTTCATAAGTTTCTTTGTTTAATTAATCTCATAAAACCTTTGAAATAAATGGGAGCACACTTCTATTATCTCCTGCACCACTGAAAAGACAATATGGCAATCCCGTTTTCAAGATGTAAAAGTATATTTTATTTTTCCACCTTTAAAACATCCCTAATCGCTTTCTCAAAAGTATCTTTTGGCAAAGCACCGGCGGCCATTTGAGGCTGTCCTTCCTGTGGCACAAAAAGCAATGATGGAATACTTTGAATACCAAACACAGAGGCCAACTCCCTCTCCACCTCGGTATCCACTTTATAAATTTTAATTTTACCATCATATTCTTCTGCAAGCTCTTCCAGAATAGGCGCAACCATTTTACAGGGCCCACACCAATCGGCATAAAAATCAATCATACAAGGAACTTCCCCTTCGTATTTCCATTCCTTACTATTCTCGTAGTTGAACACTTTCTCTTTGAAAGTTTCGTTTGTTAAATGTTCTACCATTTTATTCTTGTTTTTGAATGAATACTCTAAGTAAAGATACAATTTATTTTAATGTATCTATATTTTTCGATATTTCCATATCAATACCTGTGCCAAAAATTGAAATCCCGCTAAAAAAGAATAATCCCGCAATAAATTGTAATTTTGTCATTCTATTATTAAAAAATGGCAGCGCGGGGAATGAAACAATATTTAACACATCCTATATTTAAGTGTATCTCTGAAATAATTACAGAAAAGAACTGGGAAGCCTATGTCATAGGCGGTTTTGTACGCGATCTTTTCCTTCAACGTCCTTCAAAGGACATTGATATTGTCGTCATTGGAAGTGGTATAGAACTGGCAGAACTTACAGCAAAAAAACTTGGTAATCTTAAGCTAACAGTTTTTAAGAATTTCGGAACAGCGATGATTCGCTATCGAGATTGGGAAATTGAATTTGTAGGTGCCAGAAAAGAATCGTACCAACGGCACTCACGCAAACCAATCGTAGAAAACGGGACTCTTGAGGATGATCAAAATCGTCGTGATTTCACAATAAACGCATTGGCTCTCAGCCTACACAGAGATAATTATGGCGAATTATTAGATCCATTTGAAGGTGTCACCAGCCTGGAACAGAAAATAATCCGTACCCCACTCGATCCATTGGTTACATTTTCTGATGATCCCTTACGCATGTTACGTGCTATTCGATTTGCCACGCAGCTAGGCTTCAAAATAGAAGAAACGACCTTTGATGGCATAATACAAAATAAGGATCGCATTCACATTGTTTCCAAAGAACGCATCGTGGATGAATTAAATAAAATGGTTATGGCTCCCAGGCCATCCATCGGCTTTAAATTATTGGAAAAAACCGGTCTACTCGAAATAATCATTCCTGAAATGCAAGCGCTCAAAGGAGTTGACAGAGTAAAAGGCCGAGCTCATAAAGATAATTTCTATCACACCCTTGAGGTACTGGATCGCATTGCTCCTAATACCGAAAACTTATGGCTGCGTTGGGCAACGGTATTTCATGACATTGCCAAACCAGTAACTAAGCGCTATGATCCCAAAGTAGGATGGACTTTTCATGCACACAATTTTGTAGGCGAAAAGATGGTACCAAAAATATTTAAACGCCTTAAGCTACCATTGAATGAAAAGATGAAGTATGTACAAAAACTGGTGAGCCTCCACATGCGCCCCATTGTATTAAGCGAGGATATTGTCACTGATTCTGCCGTCAGGCGTTTATTGTTTGAAGCAGGCGATGACATCGATGATTTAATGACCCTCTGTGAAGCTGACATTACCTCTAAAAATCCGGAAAAGGTAACGCGTTACATGCGTAATTTTAAAGTCGTAAGACGTAAACTTAAAGAGATTGAAGAAAAGGATAGAATCAGAAATTTTCAACCACCGGTTTCCGGTGAAATAATAATGGAAACTTTTGATTTAAAACCCTGCAAGATAATCGGAGATTTAAAATCTGCCATTAAAGAAGCAATTCTAGAGGGTGAAATACAAAATCAGTTTGATGATGCCTATCAATACATGTTGCAACAAGCTGAAAAGTTAGGATTAAAACCAGTAAAAAATTTAAGCAACAACAAACCGGCATGACATCAACCACTCATTCCAATACCTTTTTCGCTGCCGGCCAATATCCTGGTCTGCCCGAACAATACAGACCAATAATTATTACTGATCATTTTAAGGCTCCTGATAATGTTGGTCATATTATCAGGTTAGCTGCAAATATTGATGCCCTGAAAGTCCTGGTATTAACTGATAATCCTTATCGAAAAAGCAAGATTAATAAAACCGCTGGGGCGGCCATTTCTTCTGTCGAGATTCATTATATCACACAAGATCAACTTTGGCAATACATTCCTGAAGATTACATCTTGACAGGGCTGGAAACATCACAGGATTCACAAAATATTTTCAGCACCCAACTCCCTGCCAAATTGGCAGTAGTATTGGGTAATGAACAATTTGGCATTAATCACCAATTACTTCAACAATGCAATATGAAGGTACACATTCCAATGCCAGGAATAATAAAGTCAATGAATGTATCTCATGCGGCATCTGTTTGTTTATTCCAATGGTACAATCAACATGTGGAAAAATTCAAATAAAAACAGAAACCTTCTTATCTCATTGAAAGTTGCGTTCAATGGAATTAAACTTTCATTTTTGAGTGAACGCAACATTCGTATCCAAACCATCGCTTTTATTATCGTAGTTATTGCCGGATTATTTTTTCAAATATCAAAAATTGAATGGATTGCTGTACTTCTTACCTCAGGAATTATTCTCAGTATTGAAATACTTAACTCTGCCATAGAGCAGATATTGGATTTTTCACATCCTCATCATCACAAAAAAATAGGAATGATCAAAGATGTTTCTGCAGGTGCCGTTCTTATAATTTCCTCCTTCGCCCTACTAGTGGGGCTAATCATTTTTGTACCGTATTTAATAGATTTTATCGACCTTTATTTTGACTAAAAGTCACTAAACATTTTGGTCTTAACGCATTTAAAATTAAACAAATCATCTATCTTTGTTTTGAATTTATAAGTTCAATAATATTTAGATAACTATTGTAGTTTAAAATAAACAGGCGCCGCATTTTATGCAGCTTGTTTTTAGGGTTAGTTTTTTAAGGGTTAAAAGGGGAACTGATTAGTTCCCCACCTTTTTATCAGGCCGTTAATTCTTCATTTACCTACTTTTGAAAAATAACGATTACAGGTAAATGATCACTGTATCCACCATGGAAGCATGGTCCTCTATAAGTTCTATATGGCTTGGTACCAGAATATCCTTTATCCTCTTCCAGTAAAAAAGGGAGATCAACAATTTTAAAAGTAACATTATTAAAATCCTCATCTTCCGTCAGATTTTTTGATATAATAATCTGATCAATCATTCCCCAATGACCTTTGTATTTATGTGATCCTTCCACACCTGCATCACCAGCCTTAAATCCAAAAGTTAAATTCATGAATGACAATTCATTATTTGCATCATTTGTCATTAACGACACTGCTGGTTCTTCAGGAGATTCATTAAAATCACCCATAATCATAAACTTAGCCCCTTTATCAGATCCTCCTATAGAATCACAAAAAGATAATATTTTTCGAGCTACAAGCTTCCGACGCCATTCTGATGAGATCGTTCCTCCCCATTTAGAAGGCCAGTGATTAACTAACACATTCAGAGTATCTTTATCTCTATATATCCCCTTCACCCATAAAATATCTCTCGTATAAAACTGCTTTTCCGACTGTGATACATTAACCGGTCGGGCTTCAATAATTTCAAACAAATTTTGACGATATAGAAACGCCACATCAATCCCTCTTTTGTCAGGCGAATCAAAATGTACTACCCTATATCCCAAATGATTTAATCCAGTCTTCCAAATAAGATCATTCAGTACCTTTTCATTTTCCACTTCACACAATCCAATAACCGAAGGCGGGTACCATCCGTTAGCACTCAAAATCACTTTTGAAATTTTATTCAACTTATCTATATATCGTGAATAATTCCAGTTCTTTTCTGAATTAGGAAGGAATTCCTCATCATGGACTAAGGAATCATCTTTGCAATCGAATAAATTCTCAACATTATAGAACATAGCTACAAATGCCGCATCCTGCTCAGATTGAGCCACCGCATTTTGAAGTACATTCAAAAGAACAATGATAATAACATGACGACCCATGAAATCTTATCTTAGTTTTTCTCTTTCCTCTCAAAACAACCACGATCAGGACCTTCATCTTCGAAACGGTTCACGCCTAAAATATCATCAGGAAACTCCCGGGAAAAAGCAGAATTAGCTACATCTTTTGCCACAGACAATGTGTCAAGTTGATAGTTATATTCAGTGTAATCCACAAATGACGGATCTTTTCTTATAATTTTTTTAAAATACTTTTCATCAGACAAATCAAAATCATCAGGCACCTTAAGAACACAATGATCAAAAAGATAGGCATAATTCATCACATCGCCTTCCGCCTTTTTCAAATCAAAACCCACCTCAGTCATATTTCGACCATATATAATGCAATTCAAAAAGTCAGCCTTTTTCAAAGGAACTATCTGTTCTTTGTTATTTGCATCCAAATAATAATTGCTTAAAAACACAGCCGGTGTAGTACGAAAAGCCCAATCAAAATAATTTGCAAAGGTACAATGGTTAAAAGAGTAGTTTCCTCCTATAGTAAGTGAAGCAGAATGCGTCCCACAATCAGCAATCAAGCAATTTCCGGCTTCGATTCCTGCCGTTTGAGCTAATAACCCAAAACTGGATACATGTTCAATACGGGTATTTGTAATACGAATTGGCCCTTCTTTCCCTGTTCCGACAGAATCCACCATCAGTCCCATTAATCCATTTTTAATAATGGCATTATCTATTCTAGATCCACCTGATCCCGGCAACAAATGTATATACCCCCATTGCCCCGGTTTATCCTGATACCACTCTTCCTGCCGGTGAGAAGAGAACAGCACCGGATCCTCAGTTGTTCCATTAACTTCCAATTTACCAAGAACAAGAAGACTAGCATCCTTATTGAAATATAATCTGGCCCCCGGATCAACAGTTAATGTTTGTAACGAATCAACAACAATATAATCATATATAAGATAAGGTTTGTCCTTTGTAAATGTTTGCGTTTTCAACCACTCTTTACGTAGCAAAATAACGTCCTGCCCATATGCAACCAACTTGATACTTTGCACCTTTTCCCTGGTATAAAACAATATAGAATCCGTAACAACAAATGGCGTATTCACACCTTTCGGGTCAATCGTTACTTCTACAAAAACGTACAAACTATCTTTGCCACGCACTCTTACATCATTCAATTCATCCTCTGCATAACCGTTTATATTTAACCTGAAACTTGACTCACTACCGCCTGCTAACTGAATAGCGTCAATTGATAAGTCATCATCATAAGGATTAAAAACGCGAAAATTCTGAGTAGTAGAACCGATAGATGTAAAAATAGTATCAAACATCACTGTATCTGTAGAAAAACGTAATCCTTCTTCACCACCTCTAAAGACAAATTCTCTTTCACAAGCAAATACACTAATGAAAACACTTAAAATTCCGATAATCTGAGTTAATCTCTTCATACGCCACACAAATCTACAGTAACATAAAAAACACTTTTCAACTCTAAAAGAAGATAATCGACCAATACTGAAGAGGAAAATAATCAACTTGCAAAATAAGAAAAGCGACTCGTATTTACAACGATTTTATTTAATTTTCTCTACTTTTCTTTACATTTTTTAACACTGTTTAATATACGTGCTGCCTCCAATTTTGTTTGCCGAAACTACTGGTTAATTTAAACGAAAACCAATCTTTTTTATTGCCTCAAATGTTTCTGAATATTTTAATTACTTTGCACCAAAAACCATGGAACCATTACAAAACCGCCCGTATACCTTTGACAGGGTAATTCGAATGATACTAACCCTACTAGTATTTGGGGGACTAATTTTTCTAATAAGTCGTTTAAGTCACGTCTTGGGGCCTTTTTTCCTGGCAGTATTTTTAGCATATTTACTTAATCCTTTAGTCACCTTTATTCAAAATAAGCTTCGACTAAAAAGAGGACTTGCAGTCATCATTTCCTTAATAATCGTTACCGCAAGCATAACAACCATCTTGTGGTTATTGATCCCTGCCTTCATCCAGGAAATGTCAAAAATGGCAGGATTAATTAAAGCATATGTACAATCAGCTAATTACAAAGATATATTACCCGGCAACATTGAAGAAATCATCAAAGACTTCTTCCGGGAACTTTCAATTGTGGAATACTTTCAAGTAGATAATCTAACAAAAATTGCTCAAAAAATATTACCTCAATTTTGGCGTTTTTTTTCAGGCTCACTAAATGTAGCATTTGGAATCATCGGCTTTCTGATTGTATTTCTATATACCATCTTCATTCTGATTGATTTTAATGACCTTGGAAACAAATGGCCTGGTCTGGTACCTTTAAAATACCGCCCAACATTTGTAGAACTTATTAATGACCTCAAGGATGCCATGAACATCTATTTCAGAGCCCAAGGCCTAATTGCCTTAATAGTTGGTATATTATTAGCGATTGGCTTCAAGCTAATCGGCCTTCCGCTCGCTATTACAACAGGCTTATTCATTGGATTATTAAATATCGTCCCTTACCTACAAATTGTTGGCCTGATTCCTGCACTATTATTAGCATTACTAAAAGCAATGGATACAAATGAAAGCTTTTGGCATATAGCACTACTTGTTTTAATTGTATTAGCAGTAGTTCAAATCATTCAAGAAACAATCCTTACACCTAGAATTCTTGGTAAAGCTTATGGATTAAATCCTGCTATTGTACTTTTATCGCTCTCTATTTGGGGTAGCCTTCTGGGATTACTTGGTATGCTCCTGGCACTGCCATTAACTACATTAATTCATTCATATTACAAACGTTTCATTCTTAATGAAAACCTCATCACCACGGAAACTAACCGAACGAAAGAAACCATCCCTGAGGAATAAAAAAAAGAGCAGGACAATAAATCCTGCTCCTTTTTGAATCTTTTACAAAACTGAATAATACAAACTCAATACATCATCCTACATCTCCCTATTAATAACCTTCCCAATTCCTTCGATGTTGGTATAGACATTTTCCGGATTACCTTCATACTTTACAAGTCCGGTTCCGGAAATATTAACCCTTAACTCTTTTCTTACATTAACACTTGCATTCCCTGTTCCTGTAAATTCAATAGAAAATTTATTGGTTCTTAATTCTGAAGCCTCAAGATCTCCAACGGCCAAAATACCCATATCCACTACATCAACTTCTCCAGCTAAATTCCCCGCTACAACACCTGCAAATTGACATTTAAGACTATCTCCTAAGAGATTAAGATTTAACTTGGCACTTCCCTCACTATTTATTCTCAAGGGACCAAACAATAACATGCCTTCATTTGAAATTTCATTATGCCCCTCTAATACTAAAGATTCTAATTCAGAATAGCCAACAATCAATATTGCTGATTTTCGGCTTTTAAAATCTATATTTTCGGCTTTCCTCACAACTAATTCCTCATTTCTAACATCAGTATAGATATAATCCTGAAGATTCGAGTCGAAAATAATTTTCACATATGAGGATTCACTTTCTTTTAAAACCAATTTGAAATTTCCACTAACATTTACCTTCAGAAAAGAATCAACCGATCTTAAATGCTCTATTATATCATGATTCCCGACTACAATATTTTGATGAGAACAATTGGTACACCCATAATGAAAAATTCCAAACGTAATTACTCCAACTACAAAAAACAGCACCTTCACTCTATTGAACTTCATTTTACCAAATCAAATATTTCAACAAAAAAAGATAAACGCTACTAATTACTTTGAAGTCCAATCTGAAAGATTCAACATCCACGCCTCCATTACAATTTCGTTTTCAGCGTAATCTGCTTCACTTTGGAAATCATAAGAAGATACTCCTTTGGCCAATGGCCAACTTTCAGTAGAAGTCATCCATGACTCAACTACTAATTCAGCTTCTTCATAATCCACAGTAAGTGTTTTTAACATAACTGTTATTTGTACGGCACTCCAGGAACTAACTTCTGTCATCCAGCTTTCCATACCTAATTCACTTTCGAAAACTTCCCCAGAATATGACATTTCGTAAGCCCATCCTATTTCACCCAACATCCACTCTTCTATTACTAAAGGTTCTTCCGCAAATTCTGTCATCGCTAACTCAGCTGCACCCTCTAATGAATGAGCCCAATCTCCCTGATTCAGCATCCAATTTTCTAATAAAACAGGCGCTTCAATTACATCAAAGGATATATTTGCAGGCAACTCATTGGTAGCTGCATTCCAAAAATTCAAATCAGTCATCCAGGCATCTAATACAACTGCCGGCTCTTCTACTTCTTGCAAAAGGGATCTTAAATCAATTGAATGGGATTCAGTTACCGGATAAGTAACGGGTCTTGAAAGACTACTCATAAATGAAGGAACAGCTGATCGAGTATAAATCAATCTTCGCTGTTTAATGAAGCTCATTACAACAAAAAAAGTAAAAAGTGTTACAAATATCCCAAAAAGGATATAACTAAACTTCGTATGCTTCTCGGTGTGTTTAACATGCGTTTTCATAATTCAGCCCTCTATCATTTGATTCTATGTATTGAATACAGCAATCGTACCACAAAACACAACAACCTATATATCTATAGATTACAATAAACCAAACAACTGTTATTCAAATAAAACATGAACGCTTCTGGTCAACTTCCTGTACGCATACGAACAAAAAAAAACCTGCCTCAAGAGGCAGGTTTAAAAGTCAATTGGTTGAGAAATTATTTCTTCAATTTATCTAATACTTCCATAACTTCACGTACGTGAACACGGCTTGTTTCCATCAATTCTTTTTCTGCATCATTGAGATCCAACTCAATAACTTTCTCAACACCGTTTTTACCAAGGATTACCGGTACTCCAAGATAACAATCTTCAATACCATATTCACCTTCTAACTTAATACATACCGGGAATACACGACGCTGATCACGCAAAATAGCTTCAACCATTTGTGCAGCAGCAGCTCCTGGTGCATACCAAGCAGATGTTCCCATCAATTTCACTAATTCTCCACCACCGAATTTAGTACGCTCAATAATAGCGTTTAATTTCTCTTCATCAATCATTTCGGTAACAGGAATTCCACCAACAGTAGTATAACGTGGAAGTGGCACCATAGTATCACCGTGACCACCCATCAATACAGCCTGGATATCTTTTGGAGATACATTCAATTCTTCTGCAAGAAAGGCCCTATAACGAGCTGTATCAAGGATACCTGCCATACCCATTACTTTTGCACGAGGCAATTTAGATGTGATATGAGCCTGGTAAGTCATTACATCCAATGGATTAGAAACAATAATAATAATTGCTTCAGGCGAATGTTTAACCACATTTTCAGTAACGGACTTTACAATTCCGGCGTTGGTTTCAATCAAATCGTCACGAGTCATCCCTGGTTTACGTGGCAGACCTGAAGTAATAACTACAACATCCGATCCGGCAGTTCTAGCGTAATCATTGGTAACACCAACTGTACGGGTATCATAAAGAGTAATTGGTGATTTTTGAAAAATATCAAGTGCTTTCCCTTCGGCAACACCTTCTTTAATATCAACCAAAACTACTTCATTGGCGATCTCTCTATAAGCCAATACATCCGCGCAGGTGGCTCCAACATTACCTGCTCCAACAACGGTTACTTTCATAACATCAAGGCATTTATAACGTTAAATAATATGATTTCTATTTACATTCTATATTATAACATGCAAGAATCATTGAAAATTAAAAGTATATCCAGTGATTCGCGCACAAATATAAAGAAGTAATTTAAATTGCAGAAAAATTTCCTTAATTTTTAACAATCATTTAATCATCCCCCTGAATATCACTATTTTTTAACTTTTCATGCGTATAAACAATTCCTCTCCTACTTCATTTCAATCTTTATAACAACCTTTTTATTTCAAACTACAGTCGTCTAATACCTACTTCGAATAATAAAAATCAAAACAACAAACCTATTTTTATGCGGGGATAACTAGCCATGAACTTGTCTTACAATACCTATTAGCATACCAAACAAAAAAAACCAAGATCACATTTTCTAAACAAAAAGACAGTTAATTAGTTCAGCGACTGACAAAAAAGTCTTTGATCACCAATTCCCATTTATCTCATCGTCTAACATTAAAACAACCATCCACCTTACTAACAATTTGAAAGAGAAAATAATTATCAATTTATCACAGAGATAAATCAAACAGACACACTAGTAATTGCTTTTGTCTGATTTTACAGGGCTACTGCTTAATATTAAATTAACACTAATTACCTTTGAGTATTACAAACGGTACCTCATAATTCCGTATTTTCCTTTATCCTGTCTTTTTCACTAAGGCCGGCTATAATATGTACCATAGTTTTATTCTCATCCCCTACCTTAACCTCCGTCTTCACAAAACTCAAACCTTCCTTTTTCAAGACAAAAATTAATGAATCATCATAGATTAATGCTGAACGGGGAACCATTAAAGCTTCTTCGACTTGATTCACAACAATTTTATTTCGGGTTGTCATACCTGGTAAGAGTATCTCATCTCCTGGTTCAATCAACACATTCACTTTAAATCCAACCTGATTATCTCCTGGTATATTTTGACCTATATTAGCCAGTTTAGTGATTTTACCAGAAAAAGATTTACCAGGGAAGGCATCTACTTCTATTTCCACCTGTTGTCCTACTTTTACTTTTGCCACGTCAATCTCCTTCACATATAACACTGACACAATTGATGATAAATCAGGTAAAGAAGCAATAACCGGTGCCCATCGTCCCACCATAGTACCTGCTTTTATCTTTGTGTTATTATAGGCTTTTGCATAAACCAACATCCCACTTGAGGGAGCAGAAATACGAAAATTAATTCGCAATTGACGAAGCAGATTCATTTCATTTTCCCAACGTTTGATAACATCCTGAAATCGCTTAAGCTGGGTCCCAAGTTTACGCTGCTGTTGCTGGTAATTACGCTTTTCGATTTCCAGTTTTCGCTTAGCCTTTTCACAGTCAATATCAATCTGACGCTGCATAGCTTTAGACTCAAAGACCGACTGCTCTTTTTTCAACTGTAAATCCAATACTTCATCTTCAGCCTTTTCTATTGCATCCCTTGCCTGCATTAAAACAAGACTTGAATCCAGCTTTCCATTTTCCAGATTATTATAGTATTCATCAAGTTGCACTCCAACACGAGTTATTTCTTCCTCTAAATCTGCCGGATCCAAAGAAGCTACATAATCACCTGCCTTGACAATTGTTCCTTCTGCTACAATATCCAGAATTTTCGAATACTGAATATTAATCTCCTGACTTAGCATTTCATCTGGAATGGTAATATCTATTGCCACCCCTGCCTGCAACTCACCTACACATTCCACCGTATTTTCAAAAAGCCCCTTACACACTTTAACAACCTTTACCTGATTACCACCATCCTTAGTCAACCACATAAAAACTATCACGAAACAGGCAACCAACAGAGCCGCTATTATGATTTTCTTTTTACTCATGTCCAATTTCAATGTTGTAATAAATAATCAAGATCCATCATTAACCCCTTCTCCTGACTAAAATCGTATAAAGTCAGCTTTCTAATCTCAAAATAACTACGCCAATATTGAGCCAATGCATTAATAAATCCACGTCTTGCAGCATCAAGCGAGTTACGCGCTGAATTAAGCTTAATCACATCCACCTTATCAATCATAAATCGCTGTTTAGTCACCTCATAACCAAGTTGTGCCACAGTATCTGCTTTAGCGGAAATAAACACTTGTTCATCTTGCAGATTAAACTCCATAATCTTATTAATCACCTCTTGCTCAAAATCTATTCTTGCCTGTTTTACCGTTGCTTCCGTCACCTCCCGATCTGATTTAGCCATTTGAATTTTACCTTTTCGTAAGCCCCAATCCACAATGGGAACATTCAAATTCACATAAACACCCCGTTCATCACCAAAGGGCGATTTATACAAACTATTGAATTCATCCGTTCTTTTATTAATTCCAAGGTTTGCATTGACAGAAGCATTCAAACCACTATTCGCTCTTGTCTGGGCCACTTTTTGACCCGCCAATAAAAGCTGTTCCTCAAAACCCAACATTTGGGGATTATTTTCCTTCGCCAACACCAAAGCCATATCCACATCAACCTTAAGCTGAGGAATTGCATTAGGTATAACCGGCTTTATCTTAACATCATTTGCAAATCCCAGGAATGAATTGAGCGAACTACGCGCTTGTCGCAAAGCCAATTTTGATTTCGTTACATCCATATTGGAATTCAAAAAGCTCAGCTCCAAATCCAATAATTCATCTTGGGTAACAGTACCAATTTCGAAACGTCCCTTTCCAATTCGATAAAGGGTATCGGCGTTCGCCAGATTGGTTTGAGCTATCTTCAGATTAATTTCAGCACTCACCATTTCAAAAAATTCGGATGTAGCCTGCATAGCCAGATCCTCCATTTCAGAAATAAATTCCCGCTTTGCTTTTTCGAACCTGACAGGTTCGATACGGGACATCCACCTAAACTCATTATAACCATTTAAAGATTGTTCAAACATAACACTAACTGGAGTAGATGTATAATTTGTTGCTGTCTCATCCTCCAAACTAAAATCTTTTAATCCCTGTGCCTTTGAATTAATACTTAACACTCCTCCGGTAAGCGTAACATTTTGTCGCACGGATAATCCTACATTTGAACTAATCATCTCCTGATCGTAGAAATTATTTGTTCCATTACTAAACTGCATCGTAACGGTTCGATTATAATTCAAAGGAGTCGCATTCAAATTTAATGAAGGAAGTTTCTGTGCCTTATAGCTACGGAATTCCCAATACCTTGCCAAGTACATATTCCGAGACCGAAAACTATGCAACGACTGTAATTTTGCTAGTTCAATTACATCTGAGAGCGACATCTCAACCTCCTCATCAACCTCCTTGCCCAAAACCTGTCCACTAACAAAACTATGTATAACAATTACAAACGTAAATAAAAGACCTACTCTTATCATATCTTTAAAATTTAATGCCGAAGAGATTCAACCGGATCTTGCGTGGCAGCTTGTTTTGCCGGCAAGTACCCAAACAGAATCCCGACAGAAGCGGAAACACCAAATGCTACGACCACCGAAAACAATGAAACAATGGTTTTAATATCGGCCATTACCTGTATTAATTGCGCCAACACAACTCCCAAAATAATTCCGATAATTCCTCCGGTAATACTAATCAAAGTGGATTCAGCTAAAAACTGGACAATTATATCTTTGCGTGATGCACCAATAGCCTGGCGGGTTCCTATTTCACGGATACGTTCCCATACTGAAGCTAACATGATATTCATAATTCCAATACCTCCTACAATCAGAGAAATACTGGCAATAGCACCCAGAACGATATTGAACACATCATTGGTTTTTTGCTGTTGCTTTAACAACAATTCAGGCACTGTAATTTCAAAATCGTTTGCCCCTGCATGCCTACGCTGCAACATCCGATGAATCACATCTGACACTACAGACAATTTATCACTCTCATCAACCTGCACAATGATTTTATCTAATTGATCTTGCATGCCCGTTGATTCATTTTTATCCTGACCCTCGTCTTGCATAAAAAAACCGGCTCCTCCCCGGGCCATTCCTTCCATGACTTCAGGTTTTATGCGTGACCGGTCCTTAAACCGCAACAACATCGTCTTTACCGGAACAAACACCCTGTCGTCCACACGAACCATGCCTTTTTGATCTTTTTCTCCAGACGTCGCCCCTCGACTCTGAGCCACCCCGATTACCTGCAACCAAACCTGACCGCATTTAATATATCTCCCCAATGGATTCTTTTGACCAAAAATCTGATCCTTTACCATACTTCCAATCACACAAACAGTCACACCTTTCCGTCCTTGTTCTTCGGTAAAAACAGCTCCCTGCTCCAATTCAATATTTAATAAGTCAAAATATTCCGGTGCAACACCTTCCAATCCTACCGGACAACTTTTTCCATCCTGAATAGCTTGGTAATGCATTAAAACAACAGGACTCACCTTCGTAACTCCCGGAATCACCTCTTTTATCGATTGCGCATCCAACAATGTTAATCCTCTTGAAAATCTTTGATTATCCCCCCTGTTTGGACTACCAGTCCCGTCATCTCCGACGGACGAATTGGATACTTTTTGAGCGGGTGAAATAATGATATTATTAACACCAACCAGTTTTATTTGATCCAACACCTCTTGCTGGGCGCCTTTCCCAATGGCCAACATACTAATAACCGCAGCTACCCCAAACATGATACCCATTCCCGTAAGCAGGGACTTCATTTTATGGGCGAGAATTGCCTCAACTGCAATAAGTATATCGTGAAGATATCGTGTAAACAATGCTTTAATTGATTTCACCCGTATAGTTCTTTGTCATTGTTAATACTAATTTGACTGTTACCGATTAATTTATCTTTTTAAACCTGCAACAATCTTTGAGATAATTAAAAATTCATTTTTAATTATCTCAACTGAATTATAGAAAGAAAGTAAAAGTATATTTTGAAGCCACTATTCAAAGGGCCAAACTGGAAGCTTATCGTTTTCCTTTTCGGTCAATGAAAGCTCATCTGCTTCATTGACTCCTTTTAATATCACTACATGATTTTCATTTTCCGGCCCTTTCTCTACTAATTGTTGTCCCCATACCCGATTCTTTTTAAGGATCACATACGCGCTTGTATCATTATCAAACACAGCATCCAGTGGCACCACCAACACATCTTCTAATTTATCAACTACAATAGCATTGCTAGTCGTCATTCCCGGCTTAAGATCCACATCAAAACCAAATATTTTAATTATTACCTCAAACACCTTAGCATCCCCGCCCGGGATAACCTGACCAATATTAGCCACATTCACAATTTCTCCATCAAATTGTTTATGCGGGAAGGCATCAATACCCACTTTAACCTTTTGGCCCACTTGTATTTTTGAAATATCAATTTCATTAATAAATGTTTTTGAAATCAGACTGGTTAAATCAGGAAGTTCAGCAATTTTTGGATTCCAGGGACTGACAGTGGAACCAACTTTTATTTTTGCACCGGCTCGATCAAAACTATAAATCACCATACCTAGTGCGGGCGCTTTCACCTCCAAAGCTTCAAATAGTTTTTTGATATCACTCACCCGATCCTGCACCCGCTTAGCCTCTTCCCGAGCTCTTATTACCTTGTATTCTTCCTGTTGCTTTTTTAAATCATAGTTACGTAACTTTTGATCAAGGGCACGTCTAGCTCGCTCCACATCCAAACGTGCTTGCCTTTTCACTGCCGGGGATTCATAAATTGATTGTTCCAAAATGAGCTCCTTCTCTTCCAGAGAAACCCGACTATCCAACAATTCATCACGCAGGTTATTCAAATTAATCGTTGTATCAACTTTAGCATCTTCATAACCGTTCAAGGCTTTTTCCTTGTCATCCAATGCATTTTTCCAGGCTTCTTCCACAGCCCCATGATCAAGTGAAGCTACGAAACCACCTGAATCAACCACGGTTCCTTCTTCGACCAATTGAGTGACCTTTATTTCATAAATACCTAACCGACGGCTCGATAATTCGGAAGGAACATTTATTGAGACAGAATTCTCTGCATGTAATTGACCGGAAGAGAACACAATAGCCGTAAAATTCTTTTTTTCAACTCGTACACTAAGCTCAAAATCGCTTTGATTTATTGATGGCCGGAATATTAAATAGAGCAAAATAATACACCCCACGATTCCAATACTCCAACTAATCAGTCGAATTCTATGTTGTTTTATCATGTAAACCTAAGTATTTAGTTCAATTCGAAGATCAAATATAATATTATCTGGCATAGGTTTTCACCCTACAAAACCAATTACTTTAATGATTTAAAATCATCCACAAGTAAATATCTAACTCACAAAATCTTTACTCATTTAAATATTTAATCCTACAACACTAACCATAATTGTATATTCCCGATACGTAATTTCAAATTTCAGTACAAGACACGAAACTCTTTGACTTGATCATTAGCCATGCCGAACTTTAATTATCATACCTAACCTGGACAAGCCAGAAAAGTATCAAGATGATTTACTTCTCACCAAAATATTTTGCCAATAAATACACCAATATCACCCGTAAGACACTAAGAAATCCACACTCATCATGAGCTCATACATAAAAAAAAGACCCACCACTTTTTTATGTGGTGAGTCCATATTTTCGAGAGTAGTCAATCTAATTACATCATACTCTTAATATCTCCTATGAGCTGCTGAGCCAAATCATTTGCGTCTGCATTTGATTTACCCTCGGCATATATCCTGATAATAGGTTCCGTATTTGATTTTCTTAATTGAACCCACTTATCTGGAAAATCAATTTTTATCCCATCAATATCATTAATCTTTTCCTGACTATACTTTTCCTTTATATCGGATAAAATTTTATCCACATCAATCTCCGGTGTTAATTGAATTTTATTTTTGGAAATAGAATACTCGGGATATTTAGCTCTCAATTCAGAACATTTCAAGCCACTCTTAGCCAAATGAGACAAAAACAAACCGATACCAACCAAAGCATCTCTACCATAATGGCTGGCAGGATAGATCACCCCTCCGTTTCCTTCACCACCAATTATCGCCTTTGTATCCTTCATCTTGGCAACTACATTCACTTCACCAACAGCAGAACAAGCATAACTTCCGCCATGATTACAGGTCACATCACTCAAGGCTCGTGTTGAAGACAAATTGGAAACAGTATTTCCCTTTTGGTGCGACAAAATATAATCAGCTACAGCCACCAAGGTATATTCTTCGCCAAACATAGAACCATCTTCATTGATAATGGCCAAGCGATCCACATCGGGATCTACAACAAAACCAACATCCGCCTTACGCTCTTTAATCAAGCTTGAAATCTCGGTTAAATGCTCAGGCAATGGCTCCGGGTTATGAGGAAACTCGCCATTTGGCTCAGTATACAATTCAATAACCTCTTTTACGCCCAAGGCTTTTAATAATTGAGGCAACACCACTCCACCAACTGAATTCACACAGTCAATGGCCACAGTGAATCCGGCTTTTTTAATGGCTGCTACATCAACCATCTCAAGACCTAACACATGCTCCACATGAAATGTATCGTATGTATCTTTATTCTCTACCTTACCAAGGTCACCCACCTCAGCATATTGAAAATCTTCAGCCTCAGCAATAGCCAACACCCTTGCACCATCTTCAGCCGTTAAAAATTCCCCTTTATTATTCAATAATTTCAATGCATTCCACTGACGCGGGTTATGACTGGCAGTAAGAATAATACCACCATCTGCTTTTTCTTCTACCACTGCCAACTCTGTGGTTGGAGTAGTAGCCAATCCAATGTTTACTACATCAAATCCGAGCCCCTGAAGACTCCCTACCACTAAATTTTTTACCATTTCACCTGAAATCCGAGCATCCCGTCCTACCACGATGGTTGGATTAGGATTATCACTATTGTTTTTAACCCAGGTTCCAAATGCTGATGTAAAACGTACCACATCAACAGGAGACAATCCCTCCCCTGGTTTTCCACCTATAGTACCTCTGATTCCTGAAATAGATTTGATTAATGTCATAATGTTAACTATTAAATTGAGCATACAAAAGTGTTCATTTTTGTAGAATAATGCAACAGCCACTTTCCTTTCCTTTCTATTTTGCACACCAAACCCACTTTCTCTTTCATAAGGTTGTTATCCCCCCAGGATTACCAATTAAAAAAACATGCCCTAATCCTTAATATATACCTACATTTTTATCAACTTTGTTGGTTGAAAAAAACTAGATAACTGCCATGAACAGAAGGCCACAAAAACATAGTCAAGACAGGTTTAGAAAGACGGAGGGAAGACCAGCCCGCGAAGGAAACAATCATCGTTTCTCATCTAATGAAAGAACTGAAGGGAGATTCAATAACGAAGGTCGAAGGAACAACGAAGAAGGAGGACGTCGTTTCAAATCGGACGACAGGTCAGATAGAAGATTTGGCAGAGATGGAAAACAACCTAGACGTGAAGGCGGAGATCGTCGATTTAACTCATCCGATCGATCAGAAGGAAGATTTAACAAAGATGAAAGAAAGCCAAATCGCGAAGGCAGAGATCGTCGTTTCAAATCAGACGACAGATCAGACAGGCGATTCAACAGAGATGAAAGACAACCTAAACGCGAAGGTGGCGATCGCCGATTCAAAACAAACGACAGGTCGGATAGAAAATTTGACAGAGAGGAAAGAAGATCAAATCGCGAGGGTGAAGGTCGTCGTTTTAAATCACACGATCGATCAGAAGGAAGATATAGCAGAGATGAGAGGCAGCCAAATCGTGAAGGCAGAGATCGCCGCTTTAAATCAAACGACAGACCAAACAGAAGATTTGGCAGAAATGAGGAATCATCAAATCGGGTAGGAGGCGATAGACCCACCCTTTCTGATGACAATCTGCAGAAACAACTCAATACAGAAAACAAGGATAAAGGATCCGGTAAAAAAGACCCTAACACACTTCGTCTGAACAAATTCATTTCCAATGCCGGGGTGTGCAGTCGCCGCGACGCGGATGAATTAATAAAGAATGGTGAAATAACGGTTAACGGGGAAGTTATTACCCAGCTTGGCTCAGTTGTCTCAATAGATGATGACGTTCGATACCTAGGAAAAAAACTTTCAGCCGAGCAAAAAGTATATCTATTGCTCAATAAACCCAAAGATGTAGTTACCACCATTGACGATCCCCATGCCAAAATAACTGTTATGGATATTCTGGGCGACGCTTGCGAAGAACGCATCTATCCGGTAGGACGGCTTGACAGAATGACCACCGGTCTATTGCTTTTTACCAATGACGGTGATTTGGCAAAACAACTAACACATCCAAAGCATCAGTGCAAGAAGATTTATCATGCGCACCTTGATAAGAATGTGGAAAAAGGACATCTCGAACAAATTGCAGAAGGCATCACGCTGGAAGATGGAACCATCCACGCCGACACTATCAGCTATGTGGACAATGACAAAACACAAGTGGGAATTGAAATCCATTCCGGGCGTAATCGTATTGTCCGACGTATCTTTGAACATTTCGGATACAATGTGGAAAAACTTGATCGTGTCTATTTTGCCGGATTAACCAAGAAAAACCTCCCCAGAGGGAAATGGCGTTTTCTGACACAAAAAGAGATCATCCGCTTAAAATCCGGATTCTGGAGATAAAAGCACTTCATGGATAAACAGAACATGAAGCACAAAGAAAGCAATAATGCTATTACCCAATAATAACATTGGCTTAACACATATAGAAACAAGAACATAAGTTTGTTCGAAAAAAGGAATCCAACTTGCTAAACGGATTCCTTTTTTTACTTTTACACACAGCAGCATCCTGCAAATTTCAAACAATACCCAATATTGAAACCAACTAAGACACACAATAATTACCACAACAAACCCAACAAAATTAAATACCGTTATGTATCCAAACCTTCTCATTACAAGTAGAGATGTTACCCACATAAACACCCTCCATTTTAAAACAGCCCGAATTATTTGTTTCCTTTTACTAACATTATTCACCCACCAACTCACCGCCCAGGTTATTTCAGGAACAATAACCGATGCAACAACAAAAGAAACAATCCCCTTCACTAATATTGTATTTAATGATGGTAAAAGCGGCACTATCTCTGATTTGGATGGCCGCTTCTCGTTCAACAGCACTGTGGCCGGCGACTCGGTAATCTTCAGCTGTATCGGGTACGACGATGAAAAAGTGAGCATTCACCAGTTAATGAACCAACCTGACATCAGTTTATACCCAACTACCTTTAACCTCTCCTCCATTGATGTATTTCCAGGCAAGAACCCGGCCCTTGAGATCATGGAGAGAGTGGTGGCCAATGCCCCCCGGCATAATCCTGATCAAACCACCGACTACTCCTGCATCATCTACCACAAAATGACCTTTAATTTTGACATGCCTTCTACTCCGACTACACAAATCGATTCCCTCTACCACGACTTCATTGACTTCAACAACAAATCATACTTTATCCTCATTGAATCGGTATCAGAAAAGCAGCACATAATGCCGGACAAAAACCTGGAACGTCTCATTTCCGGACGGGTGAGCGGCTTCAAAGATCCTGCCCTTGCCAATATCCCGGCACAAATTCAACCCTTCCTCTTCTATGAAAAGTACATCCATCTGCTCAATAATGAATATTTAAATCCCATCTCCAAAGCAGGCCTTAATAACTATGTTTTCCAACTCAAAGACACCTTGATTGATGCAGCAGGCGACACCCTCTTCTACATCTCCTTTCACCCTCAAAAAGGAAAAAACTTTAAAGGCATAAAAGGCGCTTTTCACATACACCATCCCTCTTATGCCCTAAAAACGGTTGCTGCCGAAACCTCCATTGACGAAGCCCGCATGAAACTCAGCATCCGGCAAAACTATCAGAAAATTAATGACACAACCTGGTTTCCCCTGCAACTCGAAAGCACACTTGAGATGATTCCAGGCTCATCCCGCAACGCCATCCCCTACCCGATTATTGGAAAAGGGAAAAGCTATGTCACAGCCGTTAACCTGTCACCAACCCTTGATCCAAAGGCTTTTTCAAACATACAATTCAAAGACGAAACCTCTCGTAAGGATGCCCCAGAAGTAGTAAATTACCGCTACGAACCTTTAACTGCCAAAGACTCCTCCACCTACCAGATGGTTGACAGTATGGGCCAACGCTACAATGTCGACGCACTGATTAAATTGCAGAAATCAGCCATTAAAGGTTACATCCCTTGGGGACATATAAACATCGACATACAAAAACTACTTGACTTTAACGACTATGAAGGCTTTAAGCTAGGTTTAGGCCTCTGGACCAGCGAAAAAATATCACAACACTTTTCCACCGGTGGCTACTTCGTACATGGGTTTAAAGACAAAGAGAACAAATATGGTGTTGGCCTTAACCTCACCCCATTCAATGACCTGGAAAGTAAAATTGCCCTTTCGTATAAAGACGACGTGAATGCCACAGGCCTCATCGCTTTTCTGGATGAATTCAAGGCCTTATCAAGCGAAAGCTTTAAACGACTCACCTTCGAAACCATGGATCGAACCGAAGAGATCGCTGGCTATGGTGAATTTCGCTTCCTCAATTATTTCAAAACACGACTGGGCTTTAAATATGCAGAAATAACACCTCAGCTGAGCTACCGTTTTTTTGACGACCCCATACTCCTTCAATCTCCCTTTGAGCTCTATGAAGGCGTGGTCATGCTCAAGTGGCGCCACAAAGAGACCTTCTCCGACACCTCCTTCGGACGCGAGTCCAAAGGCTCATCCTGGCCCGCCGTGTGGATCAACTACGGATACGGCGAAGGCACCATCGATAAAGCGTCCTTCTCCTACAATCGTTACGAAGCACAGATGCACCAGGACTTTAAACTCTCCCCTAACACCCGCACCTCTTTGCGCCTGCAGGCCACTAAAATATCCGGCTCCTACCCATCCACCCTGCTCTACAGCGCCATGGGATCCTACAAATCCTTCGGCTTGGAAATCCCCTACACCTTTGCCACCATGCGCCTGAACGAATTTGCCGCCAGCGAATTTGCCGCTGCCTATTTCCGGCATACGATTCCGCTATGGATCAATAAACCACAAAAGTTCAAACCCGAAATCATATTATCCACCAACGTGGCATTTGGTAACGGTCCTGAAGTGGTCAACACCCTCAACAAAGGTTACTACGAGTCGGGCATCTTCTTCAACAACCTCCTCCGGCAACTCTTCGTCAAGTACGGCTTCTCGGTCCATTATCGCTATGGCCCCTATCGTCTCCACAAAGAAATCGACAACTGGGCATTTAAACTGGGCATTGAGTTTAGCCTATAAACATTGATAGAAAGAAATGGGTGGAAGTGTGATTGAAATAAATGGGAACAGGTTGAAATACAATAGAAACATGAGGACATATGGAAATAATTAGAAATAGGTGGGAGGGTGATTGAAATAAATGGAAACAGATGGAAATATAATAGAACAATGAGGACATATTGAAATAAGTGGAAATAGGTGCGAGTGTGATGGAAATAAATGGAAACAGGTTGAAATATAATAGAAACATGAGGATATATTGATACAAATGGGAATAATTAGAAATAGGTGGGAGTGTGATTGAAATACATGGAAATAGATGGAAGAAAAACAGAAACATGAGGATATAGGTTGAGAGTAGGGGAAACAATTTGGGATCTTAGAAGGAAATAGAAACACTTGGAAACATGGTATTAACACATAGAAACAAGTAGAAATAGATGGAAATACGTAGATACAAATGGAAATAGATTGATCAACATGAAACAAACAGAAACAAATGGAGATACATTATATCAAAGAGGACCGCAACGAAATCACCACGTGCCTGGCATGGCGTCTCACCATATCATATTCACCCCCGGCAGCATAACGCACTCACAACCTGATTTATCTATTTTTTATACAACTCCTGCCGAAATCGAATATATTCCGAAATTATCCGACTATAAGTATTAAATGCTTGCACAGGCACGACAACCATGCTGACATAGGCACGACATCCAGCTGACATAGGCACGACAAGAGAATATACCCAAGTTCTCTCACCAATACTTACGAAGCTTTGGATGAAACAAAAAGCTACATATAAAGTCTGATGAACTAAATGACGACTATTCATTCGATGAGTTTAAATGCTTTTTAGAAAACATAAAATCTCATTTGACGAAATATTTACTGACAACTACTTTGTATTGGATAATACAAAAATAATGAATAAACGAATCCGAGCAGAAAGACAACCAATGAACTCAGAAGCATCTCACACCTTCGCAGTACACAACAGAATTATCCCATCCATTGATTTAAATATTCAAGAAACCCTGCTAAACATAAACAACATATGGCTATTACTATGCAAGCAACTGATCTTTGAAAAATGGCCTAACTATAGATTAAAAGCAATGATTAAAGTGAACACTGCAACTGACTTCTATGTTCGAATATCTTGACAGAAAATCTCCACACAAGCAGCTATTTTTTTTACATACTCACAGTTGGCATTAAATTAAAATACAACCTATATGAAACAAGAATGGATAAAAATTATAAAAGATTCACAAAAACTGAAATTATCATTTATAGATTCATTAACCCACTATATGATTGTGATATTTCTCTTAATTGTACCAACAATCTCCATTTGGGAATTGATTGAATTATATATATTTGATTCATATACAGTAATAGAGAAACCTTGGGAAATGTTTAAAACGACCTCTCCCTTAGGAATAGCAGCAGTAATATTTTATTTAAATGAAGTTTCCCAGGTCATTATTAGCTGATTTACAGAGGATATAAAAGAAAATAAGTAGTGGAAAAATGATTTTAAAATGCTATATTTGAGTTAGTTACAAGACAAAAAGCAATTTGTAATCAAAACCACTACTTATGCAATCAA
>RHGE01000499.1 GCA_004296775.1 Marinilabiliaceae bacterium JC017 | reverse complement strand
TAAAAGTGACTAGTTGGTGAAGTCTCTATGGCCACTCATGTGTARACATGTGGCCGAAATATCTAGCATTAAATGTAATGCATGATGTTGTTCCCTKTTTTGTCCTAGCGCATTTAATGCCAGTCGCCTCAAGGACAGAGACTTAGCCAAACTAACTAGTCCAYTKCCAATTCAGTTAGGCCAAACTGAARATTGGAGTTTTCTTCTTCCCTAAGTTATGGGAASACTATAAATACCCCCTTCATAGCTCATTTATGRGGGATCACCAACCGGAGAGAGAAAGATATTTATTGCTTGAATAGGTTGCCTTAACCTCTCAGCTAGTATCTGCCTCAATCAAACACACAGTCATAAGCTCKATTTGCCTTAACACTGACCTCCCTCCTACCCAACTTCTCAAAGCCAAGATATCTACCATCTCGTT
>RHGE01000498.1 GCA_004296775.1 Marinilabiliaceae bacterium JC017 | reverse complement strand
AGTCAACAATTTTTGGTACTGAATAACAGTTGTGCTATATCACAATAAGAAATGGATTGGGAAATAACAACCAAGAGATTTGAAATCGTTTATTTAGTGGTATCGAACTGCTCGTGGGCATAAAATCCCGAAATTTGATTTCCTATCCGATTGTGGTTTTAAACTGTTGAGCAAATTCAAATGATTAAAAGCAGCTGTAAGGTGATCCTCTATTTTGACAGTTCATTAGCTGTCACCAAGCAATATGGCAAATTTGGAAAAGTGAGAATAACTGTATACATAATACTACAAAGTATTGTTGCACTCCAAATGCTACGTCTCTTAATATTAACAAAAGAATTATAAACGACGTTCAATATATGACTGCTACCAGTTTTATTACTTCTTGACACGCTAATCGACATCGTGTGCTATATTCCTCTACCA
>RHGE01000497.1 GCA_004296775.1 Marinilabiliaceae bacterium JC017 | reverse complement strand
GAAATGAAATGTTGGAATTTGAGCTGGATAGTATATTAACTAATCTCGACTATAAACCTAAAAGGGTTTGTTCCAGAAATACAGCTTTTACTTTAGCTGAATACGATTTCATAAATGATAGTGTGGCTTTGGGGCAGGCTGCATTGGTTATTAATCATTATACGGCCAGGCCTGTAATGGCGAGATTAAATATTTTTCAAAATGAAATAGAGCAGTTCGGGTATGTATGCCCCCGATTATCAGGCGAGAAAAAAGTTCAGGCTGCGTTTGAGGCTTCGATTAAGGATAGTTTATATGTAAATTGTTATAGGGATTTTGATCTGTTGACTCTTTGTGATTTGAACGGACAACTTGTTTGTAATATTTATGGTCCAGGTTGGAAAGAGAAGGATGAAAAATGGAATGCATATTATTCAGATGTGTATTT
>RHGE01000496.1 GCA_004296775.1 Marinilabiliaceae bacterium JC017 | reverse complement strand
AAATGCGGTTCAATTTCACAGTCATAATACTGTATATATACTTTTTCTTTACCTGATCCCAGGTGTTAAGATACTAAAAACAGTTTTCTATGGTGCCATAAATTGACAAAAAGGGAGGATTGGGACAGAATGGACGTGTGCATTTGGAGCGGGTTCCCCATCATCTTAATTTACAACCACTAACTAAAAAGGAGTTGTTATGGCGAGACAGAAAGGTGTTATTAAACTGGAAGGACGGATCGGGGATTTGTCTTTCTACAAGACCGGCGGTGAATACATGGCCCGCTCGAAAGGTGGTGTGGATGGAGACCGGATAAAAAATGACCCGGCCTTTGCGCGTACCCGTGAAAACGGTGCTGAGTTTGGACGTGCCGGTAAGTCTGGTAAATTATTGCGCAATGCCTTGAAAGGGCTTGTTTCCAAGGCGG
>RHGE01000495.1 GCA_004296775.1 Marinilabiliaceae bacterium JC017 | reverse complement strand
ACTGCTTCACCGCCACGTTTGGCAGGTGTATGCGTTCCGTCTAGTTGAACAGATGACATATCTAGTGATGATTTATGTTTTTCTAGTAGTACTTGCCATAGCTTATCCCAACTACCATCTTTACACCATTTACGGTAATGGGCATAAACGCTATTCCAACTGTACTTAACTCTGAAAAATTGCTTTATTGGTATCTCACGCCACTGACAGCCTGTTTTAAGGCGATATATAATTGCTTTGACAACCTGATGGAGTTTAACCTTAGTATTATCCCATGAGTTGCCAAAAGCTAAATATGGGCTTATGTTTTTTTTAATTATTTGAGTACTTAACACTTGATAGATATTTATTAAATATACTAAATATCTATCTGAATATCAATTATTTAAGCAATTTAATTAGTTGAATTTTAGGACTTTAAACAACTTC
>RHGE01000494.1 GCA_004296775.1 Marinilabiliaceae bacterium JC017 | reverse complement strand
GAAGTTGTTTAAAGTCCTAAAATTCAACTAATTAAATTGCTTAAATAATTGATATTCAGATAGATATTTAGTATTTTTAATAAATATCTATCAAGTGTTAAGTACTCAAATAATTAAAAAAAACATAAGCCCATATTTAGCTTTTGGCAATTCATGGGATAATACTAAAGTTAAACTCCATCAAGTTGTCAAAGCAATTATATATCGCCTTAAAACAGGCTGTCAGTGGCGTGAGATACCAATAAAGCAATTTTTCAGAGTTAAGTACAGTTGGAATAGCATTTATGCCCATTACCGTAAATGGTGTAAAGATGGTAGTTGGGATAAGCTATGGCAAGTACTACTAGAAAAACATAAATCATCACTAGATATGTCATCTGTTCAACTAGACGGAACGCATACACCTGCCAAACGTGGCGGTGAAGCAGT
>RHGE01000493.1 GCA_004296775.1 Marinilabiliaceae bacterium JC017 | reverse complement strand
AGAATTTTCGAGGACGTTTAGATATTTTCCAAACCCGTATCGCATGTAAATAAACCGAAAATAGAATTAAAATGACTGTCGTGTAATAAGGAAATCGAGCCATGATTTACCGTGTGAATTATTAGCAAATACAAGGGGTATAATAAACATTAATTAAAATGGTAACCACCAATGTAACTAAGGTTTAGAGGGTCCAGGTAACGTGGCCATTTCGTAAAAGGCTGATACAAAGAGCTTATTACCTAGCGTTAAGTGACATATTAAGTACGACAACATGTGTACTTGGGACATAAGAGCTTATTACCTAGCGTTAAGTGACATATTAAATACGACAACATGTGTACTTGAGACATGGACTAAGCGTGCTCGTGTACATGCAATATGTTTTATCACAGTATGTCGACTAACAAGTCATAAATGTACATGATTTC
>RHGE01000053.1 GCA_004296775.1 Marinilabiliaceae bacterium JC017 | reverse complement strand
AAATTCATCAAGGAGGTGGGGAGAAGCTTTTATTTGACTAGCGTTTTTTGCTTCGTTTTTGGGGCAATGCCAAAAATGAAGTAGGGTTTGGGACAACGTCCCAATAAAACTATTCCTGAAGAACTAAAACTTATATATCAATTAACCCGCTTGTTAAGTTATTAGATTGATGTCAATATGGCCATTGGCCATCTCTGACTATCATATAACAAGTTCGCATTTACTCAACAAATGACGAGTCGGACCATGATGTTGGGAAGTGCGGGAGCCGGACATACCGATTAGTAATTAAAATGCCCACTTAATGCGCTTCGCTTTTAATTGGCCTTTAATTATCTATCGGCATTACACCAAGTTTATTCTTAAATAGGTTTGGTGTAAAATAAGCGGGCCGGCGTAGGCGCGACGAAGATGAATGCGGGAATTTTGGCATGTGGGTTAGCAAAAATTCATCAATGAGGTGGCGAGAAGCGTTTATTTGACTAGCGTTTTTTGCTTCGTTTTTGGGGCAATGCCAAAAATGAAGTAGGGTTTGGGACAACGTCCCAATAAAACTATTCCTAAAGAACTAAAACCTATATGTCAATTAACCCGCTTGTTAAGTTATTAGCTTGACGTCAATATGGCCAATAGCCATCTCTGGCTATTATCTAATGTCTAACGATCTGTCTTTCATTGTTCCCGCTGAAAATGTATCTCTTCCTTGATTTGTTTCTTCAATTCGAGCCCGGCCCGGAATTGCACTTTCACATCCTTGATGGAACGCCACGAAACATCCTCGGTGGTTGCTTCGCCCCGGCTGTTCAGGTGCAGGCTCAGGGTGCCAAAATCGCCCAGTTGAACCGTGTTGTTATCCAATAATAACCGGGGAACCACGCTGGTTAATTCATCCAACACGGCCTTTACATCACTTTCTGAAAGGGAGGAACGCTGGGCAATGATTTTCGCCAGGTATTTTATCTCCTTTTTCTCCCGTTCACAGGCCCGGGCATAATAGCGGTAGGTTCCTCCTCCTTGTTTTCCGGGAGTCGCTTGTCTGATGGTCTTGTATTTTATCGCCATGGTTTATTGCGTTGGTAATTATTATCAACATCTTTTATTGCCGGTTTACAGTCTGGATAAAGATTTATCCTGGAGGTGATGCTTCCATCTTCACTGTGGTCTTTCTTTGTTATACCGGAGATCATGCTCATTCGACCCTATGACAAAAAAGTTTTATACGTATTAAAGTTCAGTTTTATAGCTATAAAAATCAACTTTAATACCTATAAAAACTTTAAATCGTCCCTTTGGCGTCGCATCAACTCCTGGCAGGTGATGCATTCAGGCTATAGAGGCTTGACAAAAACCGTTGTTTGGCAGCCGGGGACTGTTGTCTTACGTCAGGAGGATTGTTACGTGGTTTTATGGGGAGATAATAGGAGGGATGGTGTTGTTAACTGAGCCGGCCCGCTATTCTAACCGGTCTGCCCGATGATTCACCTTTCCAGGAGCACAGCCACAATATTTAGTTTCGTGCAATAAGCAAACTGTGATTAATATTTTGTTTCGGAGAAAACAGATGTAATGTACATAAACGAACACAAGGAGTACGAAAGCGGACATTATTGAAATAATGTTTAGCGTTATTCGTTTGTGTAGGCTTCCGAATACGAGATGGATAGGCGGAATGGTTCGATAATTGTTAAAATGTGTATTTTTTAGATTAAAACTTTGAATATTGATGTGGCTATTCTCGCACTGAGAAGAATTAAGGTAGAAAGAAAGCAACAGGGTGTTTTTCTATGAACGGTGAACGTTTTTAGAAAGTGGTTAAGGTTTATTTGGATGTAGGTATATAGTGGCGAAAGCAGAATTAGCTCGAATCAGGTTTCAGTATCTATTAAAAATATTGGTTCATGTTTAAATAATGTAATCTCCGGGGAGGTTATTATAGCTTGTTCATTATGCCTAAATCTTTCTTTATACCAGGGTTAAACCTGTTTTTTGTTGCTGCCTTTGTGCTTTCCCTATTGGTGCAGGGTCAAGGGCCTCATCGAAATGGGATCTATCCTGAAACAAACTTATTAAAACAATGGCCGGATAGTGGCCCCGGGCTTCTGTGGCAATACAGCGACCTGGGATTGCGATATGCTTCGGCAGCGGTAACGTCTCAAATTATACACTACCGGCACACATGATAGCATTAGTTATTTTTTCGCCTTTAACCACTCCGGCGATTTATTGTGGAAAAAGGAACCGGGCCCTGAATGGATGAAAACATTTCCCGGGGCCTGGTTCACCCCATTATGAACCCCTGATTGTTTACCATAGCGTTAAGCCATAAAATTTTAACCCAATAGCTATATGAAGAAGAAATTGCATTATTCAACCCTGTTCATTTGTCTGCTGATTTTCACCGGTGCGCATGGGCAGCAACAGGCTTTTAGTGAATGGCGAGGGCCCGGCAGAACCGGCGTGTATGCCGAAACGGGCCTCATGAAGGCGTGGCCGGCAGAAGGCCCTGAGATGATCTGGTCGCTGGAGCATCTGCCCAAGGGGTATTCGTCTGTAGCCATTGCCAATGACAGGATTTACCTCACCGGCATAACAGATACCATGGATGTGTTGATTGCCCTTGATATGAAAGGAAATAAATTGTGGGAGACGCCTTACGGACGGGCCTGGAACAGCTCCTTTTCCGATAGCCGCTGTACACCTACCATTGAGGGTAACCGCCTCTATCTCTCCAGCGGATTGGGAGATGTGTCTTGTGTGAATGCCACCAATGGACATATTATCTGGTGTGTAAAGGCCAGTGAACACTTTGAAGGGACTTACGGGGAGTGGGGCATATCAGAATCCATCCTTTTGATTGATGACAAAGTGATTTATACCCCTGGCGGCGAAAAAACCACCATGGTGGCATTAAACAAGGAAACCGGGGAAACGGTATGGCAAACCAGGAGCCTGAAGGATAATCCTTCCTATGTGTCGCCTTTGCTGGTGGAACGCGACGGAAAGAGATTGATTGTGACGGTGACGGAAAATACTGCTCTTGGCGTTCAGCCCAAAGACGGTACCATTTTGTGGGATTTTGATTACGGCTCTTATGCCGGGGGTGAATGGAATGCCAATATTCAAACCAATACCCCCTTGTATCACGACGGTAAACTGTTCATCACCCATGGCTACGATCACAAGAGTGTGATGTTGAATCTGGCCGACGATTTGGCATCGGTTTCCCTGGCCTGGGTTGATTCAACGCTGGATGTGCACCATGGAGGTGCCGTGCGTTTGGGAGATTATGTCTATGGTGCCAATTGGGAGCACAACCGCATGGGACGCTGGGTATGCCTCAAGTGGCATACGGGTGAGGTGATGTATGAAAAAGAGTGGGAGAACAAAGGATCAATCATCTCGGCCGAAGGCATGCTTTATTGCTACGATGAAAAGCGGGGTAACATTGCCCTGGTGAAGGCGACGCCCGAGGAATTTAAGGTTATCAGCAGCTTTAAGGTACCCCTGGGAAGAGGGCCGCATTGGTCGCACCTGGTGATTCACAACGGGGTGTTGTATGTACGCCATCAGGCTGCTTTAATGGCTTATTCTATTTCAGATAAATAGAGGATGGCTATCTCTTATCTGAATTAATAAAACAACTATTCAAATTCAATATTCAAACAAGGGAATGATTAAAATGAAGAGTCTGTATTGTCAGTCTTACAATCTATTATCTCTTCATCTCTTGTCTAAATTTAAATACATGAAAAAAACATCCTCTGTTTTAGCAGCATTATTGCTGGTGCTAAGTTTAACCAACTGCACGCATACTCCTGAAAAAGCGCAATGGAGAGGCCCTGAGCGCAACGGTATTTATCCTGAGAAAAACCTGTTGACCCAATGGCCGGAAGGGGGGCCTCAATTACTCTGGAAATTCGAAGAGGTGGGCATGGGATATTCCTCGGCGGCGGTTACCTCGGAGAAAATCTATACGGCTGGTACCATTGATAGCATTGGCTATATCTTTTCCTTCGATCTCCAGGGCAACCTTTTATGGAAAAAAGAATACGGCAAGGAGTGGATGGATGTTTTTCCCGGCACCCGCTCAACACCATTAATTGACGATGGCCTGGGGTATCTGTTAAGCGGCTATGGCGTTCTGTATTGTTTCCAGGCAGAAACAGGTGAAAATGTTTGGGAAAAGGATTTTTCCAAAATGATGGGTGGTAAAAACATCCAGTATGGCATTACCGAGAATCTGTTGGCCGATGGAAACACCCTGTATTGCACGCCGGGCGGAACAGAAGCCAATGTGATTGCCATGAACAAGAAAACAGGTGAAATCATCTGGCAGAGCAAAGGAAATGGGGAAAAGACGGCTTATTGCTCACCCATACTGATAGAACGGGGCGGAAAGAAGTTTTTTATTACCAATACCGCCAATTCGGTTATTGCCATTGACACCCGGGATGGCTCCCTGGCCTGGAAATATGCGTTGGCCAATAAGCAGCATGTGCATGCCAACACTCCTTTATATAAGGATGGTTACCTCTATGTGATGGATGGCTTTGAAGCCGGTAGTATTATGCTGGAGGTTTCAGCCGATGGTTCCGGGGTGAAAGAGGTATGGCGAAGTGACCTGTTGGATGAAACAAATGGTCATTCGGTCAGGATGGGCGATGAGATCTATGTGTCGGCCGAATCGAAGAAGAAATTTTGTTGTGTGGATTGGAAAACCGGCGAACTGAAATACGCCATCCGGAAATATTCTCCGGGAACGGTAGTGGCCGCCGATGGGATGCTCTTTTGTTACTCCTATATGGGAGCGGTTGGGTTGTTAAAACCTACTGCCAATGGTTTCGAGGAGAAGGGTTCGTTTAAATTGGAAAAGGAAAAGCGGCTGCATATTTCCCATCCGGTGATTAAAGATGGCCGAATGTATATCCGCTATGATAATACGCTGTTGGTTTATGCCGTAGCTCAATCGTAATGCAGTGTGATAAAATAAATCCTTTCCATATTCTTAACCATTAGTGTCCTGAATAATTATTGGTTAAAACGAATAAATGTAATAGTTACAACGGAATAGTAATGTTCTTAGGATATTGGGGCTTTATTGGACATTCCGCCTACAAGAAATAACGTTAAAAAATTTAACGGATTGGAGCGTTAAGAAAGAAAATCTGTTTGAGCGGAGCGAGTTATTTTCTTTTAGTGGAAAGGAGTTAAGTTTTAGTTATTTATTGTGAGTCCCGAATAAGCTATTGTTGCTTTTGCATCAAAAGCTTACAAAGCTATAATCGGGATCGTTTTTTGTTTACTTTTTTTCGCTGTAGCAAAAAAGTAAAAGCCCGTGCGGCTTAAGCACATTGGTTAATACTATTATATGTTGGACAATACTGATTCTTAACAGTTGCTATGATTGGCAGTAAGCTTGAAAAGATAGTCATTGGTTTGTTGATGGTACTTGGGCTAACCGTTTTTACTTTTTGGTTGATCTACGACCCGGTTAAAAACTTCACCCGCAATATACCAGGCATGGATAACCGCCCCAAGGGGGAGGCTGGTGCTGGGGAAGCTGTTCAAATCGGTCGCCATTTCCAGGTGTACGGGGAGCATTCATCCGTGTTGACCGGTAAATGGTCACAATTCAGGGGGGCTCAATCCGATAATATCAGCAAGGAGAACGTCAGGCTGATTAGCCAGTGGGGCCAGAACGGACCGAAAGTGGAATGGCAGGTGGACTTGGGTGAAGGCCATGCAGCCCCTGCCGTTTACAATGGGATGGTTTATCTGCTCGATTATGATGAAGCACGAAAAGCCGATGCCTTGCGTTGCTTTTCCCTTGAAACAGGAGCGGAGCTGTGGCGCCGCTGGTACCATGTGCATGTTAAGCGGAACCATGGCATGTCGCGTACAGTGCCTGCCGTGAACGATAAATACATTGTAACCATTGGGCCCAAATGCCAGGTGATGTGTGTGGATCGCATGAGTGGCGATTACCTGTGGGGGATCGACCTGGTGAAGGAATACAATACTGAAGTACCGTTTTGGTATACCGGGCAATGTCCGGTTATAGAGGATAACGTGGCGATTATTGCACCCGGGGGGACTGCCTTGCTGGCGGGTATTGATTGTGCCACCGGTAAGGTGATCTGGGAAACACCCAACCCGGATAACTGGAAGATGTCCCACGCTTCTGTCATGCCCATGACTTTTGGCGGAAAGAAGATGTGGGTATATGCTGCCGTCGGCGGGGTGTGTGGTATATCGGCAGAAAAGGACGATGCCGGAACCCTGTTGTGGAAAACGGCTGAGTTTTCGCCTTCAGTAGTGGCTCCTTCGCCCGTTGTGATGGACGATGGAAAGATATTTATCACCGCCGGTTATGGGGCCGGGGGCATGTTGTTCCGGGTTAAGAAACAGGAGAACGGTTTCTCGGTTCAGGTGTTGCAAAAATTTAAACCCAGGGAAGGGATGGCTTCGGAACAACAAACCCCTGTTTTTTATGCCGGGCGATTATTCACCATCCTTCCTAAAGATGCCGGGGCCCGCCGTAATCAGTTTGTGTGTTGTCATCCCGATGATTGTAAAAAGATATTGTGGACCAGTGGGAAAACGGACCGTTTTGGGTTGGGACCTTACATGGTGGCCGATGGTAAGTTTTTTATCCTTCGTGACGATGGCACCATGGCCATTGCCAGGGCTACCACGTCAAGGTTTGAGTTATTGGATAAAGTGAAACTGATGGATGGACACGATGCCTGGGGGCCATTGGTCATTACCGATGGACGCCTGTTAATGAGGGATTCAAAACACATGATGTGTATAGACTTAAGGAAATAATGGTTGTAATAGCTTAAAGATAAAAGGGAAATAGCTGATAATGGGACAAAAATTTTTATTGGGGCTTTCTATTCTTCTGTTGCTTTTTGCAATAGGCATGATGAGTCATGATTTGTTTATGGAGCCGGATGACGCAAAGAAGAAGCCATATGAATATGACCTCAACCAATTACGACAGGTGGACCCGGCGTTGATTGATTATTCCGAAATACACCAGATAACTCCCCCTGCAAAAGACTTATTGGGTGTTGCCACCGATTCGCTGGATCGCATATATGTTACGGCCGATGATAAAGTGTTGATGTACGATGAAGAGGGAGAGCTGTATTCCACTATTCATATTGGAGCAGTAGCCCGTTGCATTACTATTGGGCCGCGGGGTAACATCTATCTGGGAGTTGGGAATCATGTAGAAGTTTATACCGTAACGGGTCACTTGCTTGAGCGGTGGGACTGTTATGATGTGGAGAGTGTTATCACCAGTATTGCGGTGTCCGGTGCCGGTGTCTTTGTGGCCGATGCCGGTAAATGGCTGGTTCATCATTACAACCGGGAGGGCAAATTCAAAAACTCTATCGGAAGAAAAAACCTTGATAAGGGTATCCCCGGCTTTTTCGTGCCAAGTCCCTATTTCGATTTGGCCATCGGCCGTGAAGAGGAGCTTTGGGTCGTGAATCCCGGTCGACACTCCCTGGAGTCTTATGATGAAGCAGGCAACCCTATTTCATCCTGGACGCGCACTTCCATGCATCTTGATGGTTTCAGCGGGTGCTGTAATCCTTCTCATATGGCCATTCTCTCCAACGGCTCATTTGTTACCAGCGAAAAAGGACTGGAGCGGGTGAAGGTGCATCTGCCTTCGGGCGACTTTAAATGTGTAGTGGCTCCACCGGCACAATTTGAGCCCGGCACCAGGGGATTGGATATTGCCGTGGATTCCGGCGACCGGATAATTATTCTGGATCCGGTAAAAGGGTTGATCAGGATATTTCAGAAGAATGGATGAGCAGACCAGCGTTGGTCTGTCAATAAAATATTTGGTATGAAGGCAATTAATAAAATAGAAGGAGGCGACTTCAATTTAAATGATGCCGAAATTATTGAACTACTCTCAATTGATACGACATCAAAGGATTTTTATAGACTGCTGGCGGTTTCCAACACCTTAAGCCGGCGCAAGTTTGGCACCCGGGGGTATGTTTTTACCCAAATAGGACTCAATGCGGAGCCCTGCTCGGTCAATTGCCTGTTTTGTTCCATGGGGCATGATCATTATTCCCTCGATGGCCGGTTTCAAAAGGATGTTGCTGTTGTTAAGGAAGAGGTGTTAAGGTTGCAGGCACAGAAGATTGATGATCTTTTCCTGATGACTACAGCCGATTTTTCCATGAATCGTTTTCTGCAGATAGCAGCAGAGGTAAAACCATTGCTTCGGGATGAGCAGAAGTTTGTGGCCAATATCGGGGACTTTGATGAACCATTTGCCCGGAAGCTTAAAGAGGTAGGGCTTACCGGCGTCTATCATATTAATCGGTTGCGCGAGGGGATTGATACCAATGCCCAAACGGTGGACCGGGAAAAGTCAATTGCGGCAGCCCAACAGGCAGGATTGGATGTGTATTATTGTATTGAACCCATTGGCCCGGAACATTCTTATGAAGAGCTTCTCACGGAGATTAAGCGGGCCCGGGATCTGAAGATTGATGTGATGGCCGTGATGCGCCGGATTCCGGTGCCGGGTACGCCACTGGCTGCCAGGGGGAAAATCACTGCCATGGAACTAACCAAGATTGCAGCAGTCACCAATATTGTTGTGAATCCGGGCCGGTCAATGAATGTGCATGAACCCATACAAATGGGGGTGATTGCCGGTATCAATCAACTTTATGCTGAAGTAGGTGCCAATCCGAGAGATGTCAACAGTAATACCGAACAGAATAGAGGTTTTACCCCTGATGTGGCCTGGGAGATGTTGGCGGAAGGGGGATATCATTGGCAGATGGACGAAGATGGTAATAGATCGCCATCGGGTTTGGTAACAGAAAAAGGTTGTTGCGCTTAATAATATGGCAATGGTGAATAGAAGAGCATTTATTAAGGGAGCCGCCCGGAGTCTTATTCTGGGAGGCCTGGCCTGTGTCAGTGGTCTCTTGATTTATCGGGAGCGCAAGAACGGGCTTGCACCCTGTCGGTTTAATTTTATATGTAGAGATTGTAAGAAGTTAAATGAATGTCGGTTGCCCCAATCAGATATGTTCAGGAAACGTCAGTCATTAATATAGTAGTTTGAGTATGGATCATTCCGGAAAGAAAACCAATCGTCGTGAGTTTATTAATAAATGTTACAGGTACTCTGTTGCTGTGGGAGTGACGGGGCTTGTGGGGGGATTAACCAATAAGATTGTTGCTAAAGACACGGTATGGCAGCTGGATCCAACCAAATGTACCCAATGCGGCAAGTGCGCTACCAACTGTGTGATGACACCTTCGGCGATCAAGTGTATTCATGTTTATGACATGTGTGGGTATTGTGATTTATGTGGCGGGTACTTCCGACCCAATTCCAAAGAATTAACAACTGGTGCTGAAAATCAACTTTGCCCAACTGGTGCCATTAAACGCAAATATGTGGAGGATCCGTTTTTTCAATATGAGATTGATGAAGAGTTATGCATCGGGTGCGGTATTTGTGTGAAGGGATGCGGGGCTTTTGGTAATGGCTCGCTTCAGTTACAGGTGAACCACGATTTGTGTAAAAACTGTAATCAATGTACCGTTGCCACAGCTTGTCCATCCAATGCCTTTACCCGTGTGCCTGCTGATGAACCCTATTTGTTTACCGGTTATAAGAAACAATAGGTCGTTAACCTTTTGTAATGAACTGAAGAACGGTTTGTGCTGATTGGGTAGTTAAAACTTTTAGAGGCTTAAAAGCAAGGATGATGTAAATCAGTTTAAGGTCTGATCTAAAATCTAACGATCTATTGAGGAAAGAGATTAATAATAAAACCAAGAAAAAGAAGTAATGAAGAAATGGTTGACCTTGATAACGTTGTTTATTGCCATGTGTCTGCAGGGAGTGGAAGTAGGGGCGCAACAACAGCAGCGTTTTCCCAAACCGGAGTTTGAGTCGGGTTATACGCAGCCCGTCACCACGGTGCCTGCCGCCAGGGCTGATTTCCTGGCTTACCTGGATATATTGATATTAATCGGGGCGTTGGCTTTGATCTCCTGGCTGATTCTAAAGAAGCGTTCCCGAAGGGGGGTAACGTGGGTTTCGGTTTTCTCACTCTTATACTTTGGTTTCTTTCGGCAGGGATGTGTCTGTTCGGTGGGATCACTTCAGAATATCACGCTGGCACTTTTCCGTCCTGAGTATAGCATTCCATTATCGGCTTTGGCCTTCTTTGTGATCCCTGTTGTTTTCACCCTGTTCTTTGGCCGTACTTTCTGTGCCGGGGTGTGTCCGTTTGGCGCCCTTCAGGATCTCATCCTGTTGCGGCCATTACTACTAAAAAAGTGGTTACAGAAATTGTTGGGGTTGATCCCCTTCTTATACCTGGGACTAGCCATATTGTATGCGGCTACGGCTACCGATTTTATCATTTGCCGGTACGATCCCTTTATTGGGATATTTCGTTTCGATGCCACCTTTACCATGTTCATTATTGGCGGGATATTTCTATTTGTCAGTCTGTTTGTGGCACGGCCTTACTGCCGGTTCTTGTGCCCTTATGGGGTGTTGCTCAGTTGGGTCAGCCGGGTGTCAAAATACCATCTCACCATCTCACCTGCTTCCTGTACCCAGTGTCGACTGTGTGAAAATGCCTGTCCGGTGGGTGCCATTCAAAAACCAATGACGGAGAAAAATATGGAGAGCCGGCCAACTGCCGTGAAACGTTTTATGTTGTTGAGCTTTGTTCTGCCTGCCATGGTTGTGCTTGGGGGGTGGACCGGTGCCAATTTTCATGAACGTCTTTCTGCGGTTAACCCTAAAGTACAGCTGGCCCATGAGCTCCTTGCCGGGAAGGATAATAATAGTGGGGAAGCGTCTGATGAGGTTACCGCCTTTAGATCATCGGGCAAGCCGGTGGAAGAACTTTATTCGGAAGCGGCCGGGTTGGTCAGGGAATTCTACTGGGGCGGCTGGATATTGGGTGGTTTTATTGGTCTTGTTTTCGGTCTTACCCTGACCGGTTTGTCGGTATTTCGTTACCGGGAAGAGTATTCTCCACATAAGGGAGAATGTGTCAGTTGTGCCCGATGCCTGGCGTATTGTCCGGTTTCAGTGAAGGATATTAAGAATAGATAAAAGAATACAGGATGATGATTGTCTTTTGGAAGTTTAACGTGGTCATGAAAAATAAAAAAATAAACACATGAATAATAATTCAACCACAGATAACGGGCGATTGCGCTTGTGGCGGGGTGTAGCCCTTGTTGCCGGTGTCTTTTCGCTGGTGATCTGTTCTTTGGTTATTGCCAACTATATCCAGCTGCAGCGGCTCGATCCTGTGAATACCGAGGTGATTAACTCACTGGTGGAACGCTTGAGTGACCATCCCAATGATAATGAGTTGCGGACCGAGATCCGGGAGCTGGATTTACTGGCTCGTAAAGCTTATTTCACCAATCAATGGCAGATTCGTTTCGGTGGTTACTTGTTGCTAATGGGCATCGCCATATTAATGATTGCTCTTCAGATGATTCGTATGGGATCGAAAACAGATCCGGAGGTGCCGGCGGGAAAACCATTCAATGTTTTGCGTTATCAACAGAAAACCCGAAGATGGGTCGCCATAAGCGGAATCTGGTTGGTATTGGTAACCCTGGCCATAGCGGTGGTTACCCATCAGGAGATGGAAAACAAGTTTGCGAAGGCCGCCATTGCTTCCAATGCGAAAAGTAACATGGTAATCCCTGGGGAAAAGAGCAGTGTCAGTGAAGAAACAGAACAACCTCAGGAAGTACCCGCTGCTGATGCGGAAGTTAAGGTTGTTGAGAAAAAACCGGAAGTTTCGAAAGCGACTAAAGAGAAGGAAGAGAATAATATTATAGAGGAGAAGAAGGCGGTCAGTAAACCGGTTATTTCTAAGAAAGTATTTGATTATCCAACGAAGGCGATGAAAGTCAACTATCCTTCCTTCAGGGGGCCGGGAGGTAATGGTATTGCCTATCAAAACAACATTCCAACGCAGTGGGATGGAGCCAGTGGGAAAAACATACTCTGGAAGACATCGATTCCTTTGCATGGGTATAATTCACCGGTTATTTGGGGAGATAAAGTATTTCTGTCCGGGGCCGACGCCAATAACCGGGAGATCTATTGTTTCAACCGGAAAACCGGAAAGGTTGTCTGGACGGCTAAGGCAGATAATATTACCGACTCACCGGCAAAAGCACCTGGTGTTACCGACGATACGGGTCATGCAGCGGCGTCAGTTACAACAGACGGGAAACGGGTATGTGCCATCTTTTCCAACGGGGATGTTTTAGCTGTTGACATGAAAGGAAAACGGGTGTGGGCACGTAACCTGGGTGTGCCATCCAATCACTATGGACACTCTTCATCATTGGTGATGGTTGAGGATAAATTAATCGTGCAATACGATCACCGGAAATCGGCCCAGGTCATGGCGCTGGCAGTTCAAACAGGCGAAACGCTTTGGAAGACCGAACGAAAAGTGAAGATATCATGGGCCTCACCCGTGGTGGTGGGTACCACAGAAGGGGCAGAGGTTCTGTTATCTGCCGATCCTTTCATCGCTTCCTATAATGCTTCAACGGGCGAAGAACTATGGAAACTCGACTGTATGTCGGGTGAAGTGGGGCCCTCGGTGGCGTATGCTGATGGTATTGTGTTTGCACTGAATGAATATGCCAGCCTGGTGGCTATTAAGGCTGGCCCCGAACCGGAAATCCTTTGGGAGGCGGAAGATTACCTTTCGGATGTGCCAAGTCCGGTGGCAACAGAGAAGTACCTTTTTGTGGCCACAAGTTATGGTTTGGTTGTTTGTTACGATGCTAAAACAGGGGAACAGTATTGGGAAAAAGAATTTGACAAGGGATTCTATGCTTCGCCGGTTTTGGTGGATGGGAAAATATACTTGCTGGACCGGGATGGTATCATGCACATATTCAAACCTGATAACAAATTTGTAGCGGTGTCAGATCCTTCCCTGGGAGAAAAGTCAGTATGTACCCCGGCTTTCTCCGACGGACATATTTATATCAGGGCCGGCAAGAATCTTTATTGTATAGGGAAATAACATGGATAAGGAAACAATTGATAGAGTAGACCAGATTATTGCAGAAAAAGGGAAGTCTGCCGACCAGGTTATTCCTGTGTTACAGGCCTTGCAAAGTGAATTCAATTATTTATCCGGGGACGTTCTGAAACGCGTTTGCCAAAACACCGATATCACACCGGCGCGGATTCAGGGGGTTTCAACTTTTTATTCACGGTTCCGGCATAAGCCTGTGGGGAAACACATTATTAAAGTGTGTATTGGTACAGCCTGTCATGTGAAGGGTGCCGGCAGGATCTTTGAAGTATTCAAGCGGACATTGAATATTCCGGAGCAGGAGGATACGGATGCTGATGGCCTTTTTACCGTTGAAGAGGTGGCTTGCCTGGGATGTTGTGCCATCGCCCCGGTGGTTCAGATTGACCAGGTGATATATGGCCTGGTTGAAAGTGGCAAGGTGGCAGATATACTCGATGATTTTCTTTCTAAAGAGAACACCACTCCTGATAAAGAAATCAGGACACTCTCTGAAAAGGGATTGCCACAGGGTGAAATCCGTATCGGGCTTGACTCTTGTTGTGTGGCAGGGGGCAACTTAAAGGTGAAGGAAGAGTTGGATAAGGTGCTTCAGAAAAGCAAAATTAATGTGGCCGTGAAACAGGTGGGGTGCGTAGGTGTGTGCAACCAGGTGCCCATGATGGAAATTCATAAACCAGGAGAGGATACGGTTTATTATACCCGAATAAAGATCCATGAAGTGCGGGAAATTGTACAGCGGCATTTCAAATCGGTCAAATTGTTGGATCGGGTGCAGAACCGGTTTCATCATTCGGTTGAGCGCTACGTGTTTCGGGATATTCCTGAATCGGCCCGCCCTTTTTTGGCTGATGAGGTGGATTCTCCCATTTATGAATACAACAAGGGACAGGTGAATATCGCCACGGAATACCTTGGCAAAATGATGCCCTCTGATATTGATGAATATAAAAGGTTTGAAGGTTTTGAAGCATTAAAAGATTGCTTGACCGGGCGAACGCCCGATGAAATAATTGATGAGTTGGAAGTGAGTGGCCTGCGAGGCAGGGGAGGTGCTGGTTTTCCGGCAGCCAAAAAGTGGCGTATGGTGAACAGGGCGGCTTCGAAGACTAAATATGTGATATGCAATGGAGATGAAGGGGACCCGGGGGCTTTTATGGACCGGATGTTGCTGGAATCCTTTCCATTCAGGGTACTTGAAGGGATGATCATTGCGGCCTATGCAGTGGGTGCAGGTGAAGGTATTTTCTATATCCGGTCGGAATACCCTTTGTCGGTAAAGCGGATCAGGGAAGCCATTGCCAGGTGTGAACAGGAAGGATTGCTCGGGGAGAATATCCTGGGCACGTCCTTTTCATTCAAGGTTAAGGTTTTTGAAGGAGCCGGGGCTTTTGTATGCGGAGAGGAAACGGCATTGATTGCTTCATTGGAAGGCCGGCGAGGGGTACCGTTAATGCGTCCGCCTTATCCTGCTGAAAAGGGTTTATGGAACCAGCCCACTTTGATTAATAATACAGAGACCTTGTCGTTGGTTCCCTGGATCATGCGAAACGGAGCCGGTCGTTTTAATAAAATAGGGACGGCGTCCAGTCCCGGAACCAAGGTGTTTGCGTTGGCTGGTAAGATTAACCGGGGAGGATTAATTGAAGTCCCCATGGGTATTACCATCCGAAAGATTGTGGAAGAGATAGGAGGTGGCATACCCAACGGGAAACGTTTTAAAGCGGTTTTGATTGGCGGACCTTCCGGGGGCTGTATTCCTGCCTCCATGGCTGATACTCCCATTGACTATGAGGCTTTGTCCGGTGCCGGAGCCATGATGGGTTCCGGGGGGCTGGTGGTGCTGGATGAGACCGATTGCATGGTGGATATTGCCCGATACTTCCTTGCTTTCACCCGGGATGAGTCCTGTGGTAAATGTACGTTTTGCCGCATCGGAACCAGAAGAATGCTGGATTTACTGGATAAGATAAGCAGTGGGAAAGGACGTCCGGAAGATCTGGATACTTTGGAGCAGTTGGCTGTCAATGTTAAAAAGTCAAGCCTCTGCGGACTGGGACAAACGGCTCCAAATCCGGTATTAACCACCTTAAGGTATTTCAGGGAAGAGTATGAAGCCCATATTAATGGTGTTTGTCCTGCCGGGAAATGCAAGGATTTAATAACCTATGAAATAACATCGGACTGTATTGGTTGCACCAACTGTGTTCAGAGATGTCCTGCTGATGCCATTATCTCCAGGCCTTATCAAAGGCATGAGATTGATCCGCAAAAGTGCATCAGGTGTGACGTCTGTAAACAAATATGTCCGGAAAATGCTGTGATAATCCGATAAGATGATTAGACTGAAAATAGATGATAATGAAATAAGTGTGGCGGAAGGAACTTCTGTATTAATGGCTGCCAGGTCATTGGGTATAGAGATTCCAACCATGTGTTACCATGAAGGATGTAATAACCAGGCTTCCTGCCAGGTTTGTCTGGTGAAAGATAAAAACACCGGGCGGTTATTTCCTTCCTGTGAGGTGAAAGCCGTGGAGGGGATGGATATCGTGACGGGTGACCAGGAGGTGAAAGCTGCCCGGAAGGCGGCCATTGAGTTACTTCTCAGTGATCACGTGGGTGATTGTGAAGCCCCCTGCCGTGTGGCCTGTCCTGCTTTTATGAATATCCCTGTGATGAACAGGTTAATTGCCAAAGGAGACTTTCAGGGAGCCATTAGAATTATTAAAAAGGAGATAGCCATGCCATTGGTGCTGGGGTATATCTGTACTGCACCATGCGAAAAAGCCTGCCACAGAAAGCAGGTGGATAGTCCTGTTTCCATATGTCTGTTGAAAAGAATGGTGGCCCGGGAAGATATCAATCGCAGCAATCCCTTTAAACCTGATATGAAAGCCAACAGTGGTAAGCGGATTGCTGTTATTGGTGCCGGACCGGCAGGCCTCTCCTGTGCTTATCATCTATTATCGGAAGGGCACTGCTGTGTGTTGTTCGAAAAGGATGGGAAAGCAGGGGGAACTTTGCGTGGTGTTCATGGAGATAACCTGCCTGAGGAGATCTTGGATAAAGAGATTGCATTGATTGAATCCTATGGTGCAGAGATTTGCCTGAATAGACGGGTTACAAATGAGATCCTGGATGCGGAGATTAAGAACAATTTTGATGCGGTTGTTTTAGCCACCGGCCATGAAAAGGAAGGCAGCTTTTCTCTGCAATTATCTAATTCACGAAAGGCTGGTGCTGTAATGGTGGAACCGGGTGTGTTTGCCTGTGGAAGTGTGGTGCGGCCTCAAAAAATGGCAGTTAAGGTCATGGCACAGGGGAAAGAGGTTGCGCATATGGTTTACCAGTATCTGAGCGGGAATCAGCCAACAAAACGGGAACGACCATTCAATTCCAGGTTTGGCCGGTTATTTACAGAAGAAATCGTAGCATACCTCCAGGAAACTGGCAGTGATAAACAGGAGGTATTAACAGGGTGTTCAGAGGAATTTTCTCTTGAAGAAGCCATGGCCGAAGCCCAACGATGCATGCATTGTGATTGTCGTAAACCGGATAGTTGTAAACTAAGGTTGTATGCGGATGAATACCAGGCAGACAGGAAGAAGTTTCAATTTGGTGAGCGGAAAACTATAACCAAATATTTTCAGCATCAGCAGGTGGTGTTTGAGCCGGCAAAGTGTATCAAATGTGGTTTGTGCTTGAGTATTACCAGTCAGAATGGTGAACCCACCGGTCTGTCCTATTCCGGAAGGGGATTTAATGTGCAGGTCACGGTACCCTTTCATCAATCCTTGCAAGAGGCATTGAAGCATTCAGCGAAAAAATGTGTGGAGGTATGTCCTACAGGGGCGCTTTCTTTTAAGGAGGAAGGGTAAGTCATATAGAATAAATCAAGGATCAATTCAGAGTTATGAGAGAGACAAAAATCAAAATATTGCTATTCATTTTTTCTTTGAGCTGGCTGGTTTGTCAGGGACAGGATAAGGCTAGTTGGCCAGGTTATCGGGGCAATTCAGCACTGACCGGTTACACATCGGTGAATCTGCAGGAGTCCTTTCAATTGCTTTGGGAGTATGAAACCGGGGATGCCATCAAATCTTCCCCGGTAATTAATAAGGGACGCATCTATATTGGTTCCGATGATGGTTTTGTCTATTGCCTTTCAGAAAAAGGTGAGTTGATTTGGAAATACAATGCTGAAACATCGGTGGAGGCAGCTCCTTTGTGCCTGGATAATACCGTTTATGTGGGATCGCTGGAAGGCGTTCTCTTGGCGCTTGATGCCTCCAGCGGGGCGCTTAAATGGAAGTACCACACCGAAGGGCAAATATCAGGGGCTACTTCCTGGGTATGGTCCCCGGGTAAAAAAGAGAAATACCTGTTGACCGGCAGCTATGATTTTAACCTGCATTGTGTGGCGGCCGGTTCAGGAAAGAGAGTGTGGCAATACGAGTCGGATAATTACATAAACGGAACACCGGCTACCAATGGCAGGATAGCAGTCTTTGGTGGTTGTGATGGTTACCTGCACCTGGTTAGTGTAACGAATGGTCAATTGGTGGATACGCTTTCTGTGGGGACTTACATTGCCTCTTCTGCTGCATTGGATGGAGATTACGCTTTTTTCGGAAACTATGATGGGGAATTCTTTTGTGCCGATTGCGCCGGTAAAAAAATGATTTGGAAATACGAAGGCGCCGGCCCCTTTCTGGGATCACCTGCCTTGACAAATGATAGAGTTGTTATTGGATCGCAAAACAGGTATGTCTATTGTTTCAATAAGACAGATGGCAAATTGTTGTGGAAATTTAAAACCCTTGGAAAAGTAGATGGTTCTCCGGTGATTGCCGGAGATAAAGTGGTGATAGCTTCTGGTGATGGCAGGCTTTACCTGTTGGATTTAAATACAGGGAACAAAAGCTGGTCCTATGAGATTGGAAGCCCCGTGAGCAGCACACCGGCTGTGATTAATAACATGATTGTAGTAGGTGCAAGAGATGGCCGGGTGTATGGATTTGGAATAAAATAGATACAATGGTCATGCAAATTCAATTAACACAAAGGAAGATGATTAATAATAATAAAGAAATCCGCGTCTTAGTGTTTGCAGTCTATTATTTCTTGTCTGTAAATCTATTGTCTAACTATAAACAGGTGAAGATATGATGGTTGAACTGGACAGAGTCGGGAAGTATTATGAAATCCCTGGTGGTGGCTTGAAAAGGGATGTATTAAAAGAGGTATCATTGAAAGTGGATAAGGGTGATGCCATTGCGATTGTGGGGCCATCAGGATCCGGGAAAAGTACCTTGCTAAATATCATTGGTACGCTTGACCAACCAAGTAATGGCGGCGTGAAGATTATGGGAGAAGAGGTCAGTGGTTTGGATGAAAAACAACTGGCCCAGGTTCGTAACCGCAACATTGGTTTTGTCTTTCAGTCTCATCTCTTGTTACCCCAACTCAGTTTGATCGAGAATGTGTTGGTTCCGGTGATTCCCCAAAAGGATAAACAGAAACGAAAAGCGGCTCATGAAAGGGCCATGGCGCTTCTCAACAGTGTTGGGCTTATAGATAAAATTCATCAACGTCCCGGGCAAATGTCCGGGGGAGAATGCCAGCGGGCGGCAGTGGTCAGGGCTTTGATTAATAATCCGGGATTATTACTGGCCGATGAGCCAACCGGGTCACTTGATCATGCTTCGGCCGATCAGTTGGGAACGTTGTTAACCCAAATTAACCGGGAGTTTCAGGTGGCACTGGTAGTGGTGACACATTCGCAGGATTTGGCCAACCGGATGGACCAGGTGTATCAACTTACGGAGGGTAAACTAGTAATGAATCAGTAAGGCAACATGACACCATTTAAGTTCATAATAAAAAGTTTGTGGTTCTTCCGGCGACAGCATCTGGCGGTGTTTGCCGGTACTGTCATCAGTACGGCCGTCCTGACAGGGGCTCTGATTATTGGGGATTCGGTGAGGAACAGTTTGAATGAGCTGGTGGCTCTGCGTTTGGGAAAAACGGCGTATGCCATGCATACTGGCGACCGGTTTGTGCGGGCTCAGTTGGCCGCCGAAATGGCTGCAACGTTGCAGACTACTGTTTCTCCTCTTTTGAGTATGCCGGGAGTAGCAGTTAATAGCGGGAGTGATATTCGTGCCAATGGGATTCAGGTTCTTGGTGTAGATAACACTTTTTGGCAGTTGCAGGATAGTGTTATGCCTAGCCTGGAGAAGAATGAGGTTTTCCTCAGTCAAAATTTGGCTCAAAAGCTAAAGCTGGAAGTTGGAGACCGCCTGTTATTACGAGTGGAGAAGGGTAGTGTAATTCCCTTGAATGCTCCTTTTGTTTCGGAGTCAGATCCATCGGTGGCATTGCGTTGCATTGTTAAGGGCATAGCCGGTGAACACAACCTTGGGCGCTTCAGCCTGAAAAGTAATCAGGTGGCTCCCTATAATGTATTTATATCTCATGAATATCTGTCAGAAAAGCTGGAGCTTGAAGGATTAGCCAATCTTTTATTGGTAGCAGGACAGAAGACGAACACTCTCACGGCAGAAAAGATCAATAACTGTTTTGAGCAGGTATGGCAGTTGGCAGATGCGGGTTTAAGAATTAATCAATTGCCTGAATCCGGGGAACTGGAATTGCTCTCCGACAGGGTATTTATTGACCCGCCTGTTGCACAAGTTGTCTCTGACTTTAATATTCAACATACGGGTATATTAACCTATCTGGTAAATACGATTTCAGCCAACAAAAAGGCGACGCCTTATTCTTTTGTAACGGCCGATTCATCCCCTATAGTACCACCGTATATGAAGGCCGATGAAATTATTATCAACGATTGGCTGGCTGAAGATCTGGCTGCTCAAATCGGAGATTCTGTGGTGCTGGACTATTATGTGATGGGGCCATTGCGCCGTTTACAGGAGAAGAGTAGCCGGTTTGTTATCCTTGATATAATCCCTGTGGTTGGAAATGGCGCTAATGAATCTCTGATGCCCTCTTTTCCCGGGATGTCAGAGGCCGGGAGTTGCAGTGATTGGAAAACAGGTATCCCGGTGGACCTCAAAAGGGTCAGAGACAAGGATGAAGCTTATTGGAAAAAAAATAAAGGGACACCCAAAGCGTTTATCCCTCTTCAAACGGGAATAAAGTTATGGCAGAATAAGTTTGGCAGTTACACGGCCTTCCGTTTTAAGCAGTCAGTTATTAAAACCAATGAACTGACTAAGGCCATTCGGGATCAGCTGGCACCGGAACGATTTAACCTGTTGTTTTTGCCTGTCCAGAACGAGGGATTGCAAGCAGCTAATAACATGGTTGATTTTGGCGGGCTGTTTCTCAGCCTCAGCTTTTTTATCATTGCTGCCGGTGTGTTGTTGACATTGTTGATTTACGCCCTGAACACCGAAGCCCGAACGCAGGAGATCGGTGTCCTGGCTGGTCTGGGTTTTAACCGCCGGCAAATCATTTATATTCGGTTTAAGGAATCAGCCGTGACAGCCCTCCTGGGTGGTGGGGCAGGCGCACTGTTGGGAATTGTCTATAACTATGGTATACTAGCCGGACTCAACAGTGTTTGGCAGGAGGTGGTAAAAACCGATATGTTGATGGTTCATATTCGTTTGGCAACTCTACTGACGGGCGCAATAAGTGGTATCGTCATTGCTTTGGCGGCCATTTGGTTTGTGACCTGCAGGAAACTGCAACAACCGGTGGTTGGGTTAATAAAAGATACAAAAGAGCAGTCTCTGCCTGGTACAAAACATTTCTTTGCCGTGAACCTGTTGATTGTTTGTGGGGGATTTCTGGGGGCTGCGGCACTTATTGGATATGCAGTTGTTTCTTCCGTAAGTCAAAATGCTGGTTTGTTGCTTACTGCCGGAGGATTATTCCTGATCGGTTGTGTGGCCGGTGTTAACCTCTATTTCGAGAAGCAATCAAATGATGTTTGTAATTCCGTCCCCAGCCTGACGCAACTGGCCTTGAAAAATGCCGGCAGGAACCGGGGAAGAAGCATAACCACCATTTTACTTTTGGCGCTTGGCATTTTCTCCATCATCATCACGGGTGCTAACCGTAAAACATTCTCGGGTACAGAAAATGTGAATCAGTCTGGTACCGGAGGCTACCAGTTTTGGGCGGAAACCACGTTGCCGGTATTGTATGATTTAAACACCGCGGAAGGAAAGGTCAAAGTCGGGCTTAGTGAAGAGGATGGGCTTGATGAGGTAGAATTTATGCAGTTTCATTGCCTGGAAGGGGATGATGCCAGTTGCCTCAACCTGAATCAGGTTCGTAATCCTCAAATTTTAGGTTTTAACCCGGAGACCTTTGATCGTCGTCAGTCTTTTTCGTTTGCGGCTTTATCCGATGAGGTAGACCCGGAGCATCCCTGGCTGGCTTTGAAAAAGTCGGAAGGGGAGGTGATTCCTGCTTATGCCGACATGACAGTAATTACCTGGGGGCTGAAAAAGTCGATAGGGGATACGTTGACCTACCTGAATGAAGAAGGTCATCCTATCAAATTACGCTTAATGGGCGGGTTGAAAAACTCCATTTTCCAGGGGAATATTCTTATTGATGATGATCTCTTCAGGAAGCATTATCCCTCGGTGAGTGGATCACGATTGTTATTAGTTGATGCTTCGTTAGAAAATAAAAGCCGGGTAGCTGAACTGCTGGATAGTAATTTCCAGGATTATGGCATCAGACTATCATCAGCCTCTCAACGATTGGCGGCTTTCTATTCGGTAGAGAATACCTACCTCACCGTGTTCATGTTGTTGGGGGGATTGGGAATAATACTCGGCACATTGGGATTGGGGATTGTGTTGTTAAGAAATATGCTGGAACGAAAACAGGAGATAGCGGTGTTGATGGCTATGGGATACGAAAGGAAAATCATATTCAAATTGATATTCATTGAAAACCTGTTTTTACTGATAACTGGTATGTCTTGCGGGATAGGGGCTGCAACAGTGGGTATTTTGCCCTCTTTGTTATCGCCTGCTTATATCATGCCCGGGCTGTTTGTGGCTACTATTATAGCAGTGATCTTCATAAGTGGGGTGATCTGGATATGGATTCCAACCGCTACGAGTATGAAAGGAAATTTAATTGAAGCACTGAAAAATGAATAGCCTGGTATAATGCTAACAATGGTTCGTTAAACTTTTGTAAGTAATTGAAAAATAGTTTGTATTTATCCAATGGGTAAAGTTGTTAATGATCAACAAATGAGGTTAATGTAAATCAGTCTAATGTCTATTATCTAAAAATCTAACGATCTATTGATGCTAATAAAGTAAGATTTAATTAATCGTCTCGAATTCTAACTATATGTAAAAGAAATCTCATGAAACATCTAATTCCAATTCTGACAGTAATCTTTTTTGCCTCCTGTATGGATCAGGGCGACAAAATTAGCCAGTGGAGAGGTAAAGACCGGGATGGTATTTATTTTGAATCAAACCTGTTGAAAAAATGGCCCGATCAGGGACCTTCACTTCTATGGGCTTCTGAAGAGGTAGGAAATGGCTATGGTTCTCCGGTGATCACCACAGATAATGTATTTGTAAATGGCGAAATAGACAGTACCGGTTACCTGTTTTCCTTTGACCTGGAGGGAAACCTGCTTTGGAAATCGGCATACGGGAAAGAATGGATGGTGAATTACATCGGGTCTCGCTCAACACCCACGGTTGTTGAAGATTTGGTGTATGTGTGTTCCGGGATGGGTGATGTGGCCTGTTTCAGTGTTGGCAATGGCGAACAGAAATGGGCTTTGAACATGATTGAGCAATTCAATGGGAAAAATATCCGTTTTGGATACTCGCAATCATTGTTGGTGGATGAAGATAAAGTGTATTGTGCGCCTGGTGGGGCGGATACAAATATTGTAGCCTTGAACCGGTTTACGGGAGAAAAGATCTGGATCTGTAAGGGAGTAGGGGAGATCTCGGCCTATTGTTCTCCGCTGCTCATTCAATTACCGGCCCGTAAACTATTAGTTACCTTCTCTGACAATGCTTTCCTGGGTGTTGATGTAGAAACCGGTAAGTTATTGTGGACCTATAAACAACCCAAAGGATGTGACATCCATGGAAACACACCCATTTATGAAGATGGCTATTTGTATTATGCCACCGGCTGCGGCGATGGAACAGTGAAGTTGAAACTGGCGGAGGATGGCAGTTCAGTGACCGAGGTATGGACCAATAAAAGTATCGATAATATACAAGGGGGATTTGTGAAGATTGATGATTACCTATATGGTATTGGGTATCGAAAGAAGTACCTGAAGAAAGTGGCTGTTGAAACCGGTGAGGTGAAAGATTCGCTGGCCTTCGACCGGGGCATTACCATCTACGCGGACAGCATGCTATACTGCTACAATGAGAAAGGAAAAATGGGATTGGTCAAACCTGAAAACCTCCAATTGGTGAGTCAATTTCCAATTGAGAAAGGAACGGAAGAACATTATGCCCATCCAGCCATTCGTGACGGGGTTTTATATGTCAGGCATGGAAATGCCTTAATGGCTTATTCAATTAAAAAAGAATCTTAATGTCTAATTCTTTGAAGTTGTTTTTTGCAGTACAAGAGCAATGTTGTGCTGATTCCGACCTCAGCAACGTAGTTCGGGACCCACTTCCTGAAGTTGATGAAAAGACAGAATTGAAGCGTAGCGAAATCATGAACGCCTTAAAAAATAAAATCATGTGAACTAAAGCTGTTTGAGCGGAGCGAGTTCTTTCTGTCTCATCAACTTTAGGATTAGTGGGTGAACGAGTGCTGCAGTCGGCGGGCTCTTTGCTTACTTTCTCGACTGTAGGAGAATTGAAAATCGTGAACTCCTTAAAACAATTATTCAAAGGTGAACAAAGTAAGAGCCTCCACGGCTTGAGTGGAAAATAGAAAAAGTTAAGAGTAATTTTTTGATGCCTAATCTAAAAAAGATCATGAGTAAACAAGTTTATATATGCGGCTGTGAAAAAGACGGTAAAATTGAAAAAGCTACCGTTGAAAAGCTGAAAAAATCTTTAGAAGAAAAAAATATCGGGTACACCTACATTGAAGATCTGTGTGGATCGGTGTTGAAGAACCCCGAAGACCTGCAAGGTATGTGTCATGCTGAGGATGCCATGCTGATTGGTTGTCAGCCCCGGGCGATGGAAAAGCTTTTATCGCTTTTGGGAGATAGTGGGGCAAATACGAAGCTAACATTTCAACACATTGATAAAGCAGATGAAATGGTTTCAAATATTACGGCAGGTCAAGCAGTAACCGGTGATGCGAAGATATCCTACAGAGAGGAGTGGAAGCCTTGGTATCCCGTGATTGATTACGACCGGTGTAACGGTTGTCGCAAGTGTCTCAATTTTTGTCTTTTTGGTGTTTATGCTGTAAACGAAGAGGGGAAAGTGGTGGTGGATCAGCCGGCCAATTGTAAGGATATGTGTCCGGCGTGTGCCCGGGTGTGTCCGCAGGAAGCCATTATTTTCCCGAAACACACTGATAATACCATTGATGGGAGTGATGGGATTTCAGGGAAAAAGAGCGGTGTTAATCTAATCGATCAAATTCAAAATGAAGATGTGTATTCGGTTTTGAATGCCCGACGCAGCAATTTTAAAATGTCCCTGTTGAAGAAGGATCAGTTAAAAATGGCCGAAGAAGAACGACGGATTTGCAGTTGTCATGCAGCGGCCAAAAAAGTAGATGAAGCGTCTTCTGAAAAAAATGATAAAACAGGTCATTCCTGTTGTGAATAGAGATTAATAATTGGTCGTTGCTCCTTTTGTAATCAGACATCTCTGCCTGAAATGGAGGATGAAAGGAGCAAAGTAACTTAAGAGGATGTGTATGTCCCCAAAACGGGATAAGTGATGCACAAAAATAAAAACAAACAAATGATATTTTCCCTGGGAAAAAGAATGTTTAAAGAAGTCGATCGGCGGCTCTTGTGGAAATTTGCCTACAACTTAGGATGGAAAGGCATGGTGGCTGTGTCACGTTATAAAAGACGATTGAAAAAAGGAGAACCGTTCCCGGCTTTTATGATGATTTCAGTGACCGATTGTTGCAATCTTAAATGCCAGGGATGCTGGGTGACGGTGAAGAGTAAATCCGATGGCATGCCGGTCGATACGTTGAATAATATCATTAAGGCGGCCAAACGGAAAGGTTCTTATTATTTCGGTTTACTGGGGGGTGAACCATTGATGTATCCGCATCTGCTGGACACCATTGAAGCACATCCCGATTGTTATTTCCAGCTGTTTACCAATGGAACGCTGTTGACCGATGCTATAGCCCGGCGGATGCGTCAGCTGGGTAATGTAACGCCGTTAATCAGTGTGGAGGGCCTCAAAGAGGTGAGTGATGTCCGGCGGGGAGCCAGGGAGGTTTATGGGCGTACCATGGCGGGCATTGAGGCCAGTAAGAAAAACCGGTTGATTACCGGTGTGGCGGCCAGCATCTGCAAATCTAACTTTAAGGATCTGGTAAATGAGGAGTTTGTGAACAGATGTGTTCAAAAGGGGATTCATTATTTGTGGTTTTATATTTATCGCCCGGTGGGAGCCCGGCCAACACCCGAATTGGCGCTCTCCGAAGAAGAGATCCTTTACCTGCGAAGGTTTATGGTTGACATTAGAACGACGACGCCTCTCATCATCATTGATACCTATTGGGATGAAAACGGGAAGGCTTTGTGTCCCGGAGCAATCGGGTTGAGCCATCATATTAACCCGGCCGGTGATATTGAATTTTGTCCCCCCATTCAGTTTGCCTGTGAAAATGTGGGCAATGGGGAGAATATCCAGGCGATTTTTGAAAACTCCCACTTTCTTAAAGAGATGCGATCCCGGATTGCCGACCGCACCCCCGGGTGTATTCTATTGGAAGATCCTGATTACTTATATCAGGTTGTGGAAGATCTGAAGGCCTATGATTCGTCGAAAAGAGATACCGCCTATGTCGAGCTGAAAAGGATGACTGTCTGTCCGGGGCATCACATTCCATCCAATGAGATACCGGAGAAAAGTTGGTTCTATAAGTTCGCCAAGAAAAATGCCTTTTTTGGTCTGGGGGCTTATGGGTAAGATGTATTCATTTTAAATGAAGAAAGATGTTCAGAGAAGAATTGCCGGATATTAGATTGAGTAAAGCCGTGCCACAGTCAGCCGAAAAGATAAAGCACATAAGGGAGCTGATCAGAGATTATGCGGCGGAGAAGAACCTGGTGCCACCCTTGCAGGAAGAGGAAGTAATCCATCACTCAGGGATCCTGATCTGGAAGCATCCGGAGCTTTTCCCTTACCGCAAATTATTGGCGGTGATGATTAATAATTATGCCTGGCACCGGATTTTTTCCGGCATTCCCTTTAACCGGCGCATTTTGTTGCTTCCTAAATGCATGAGTCATTCCACCGAATGCCCGGCTGAGTATGATGATCTTGGATTATTGTGCCAGCAGTGCGGACGTTGTGATATTGCCGGAATCATCACCCGGGCCGATGAGTTAGGTTACCATACCATTGTCAGTGAAGGCACCACGGCTGTCACCTTGCTGCTTGCTTCCGGTAAGGTGGAGTGTGTGATCGGAGTGGGATGTCTGCACTCTTTTGAGCGTTCCTTTCCGTTAGCGGTAAAAGAGGCAGTGCCATCCATTGCTATTCCTCTGTTCAATGCCGAATGCAAAGACTCTCGTGTAGACCTGGACTGGCTCAATGAAGTGCTTTCCCTGCGGGATGAAACCAACTGGCAGGGGTGGATTGATCTCAACCTTCTAAAACAAGAGATCGGCAACTGGTTTACCCTGGAGAACCTCCATCGGCTGCTGGAAAGTGAAGATGCCACATCTAACATCGCCTGCAAATGGATGGCATCCGGAGGAAAACGTTGGCGCCCTTTGATCATGGTAGCAGTCTGTAAAGCTTTGGGAAGTATGACTGATGCAAACACTGAAGCCATCATGAAACTGGCAGTGGCAGTGGAGTGTTTCCATAAAGCCTCACTGGTACACGATGACATTGAAGACGATGATGCAGAACGGTATGGCGCACCTGCCTTACATGAGCAACACGATATCCCGGTGGCCATCAATATTGGTGATTTGCTAATGGGGTATGGCTATCAACTTATTGCCCGGGCATGGATGAAGGGAGAACAGATAACACAATTACTTACCATTGCCGCACAGGGACACCGTGACTTATCCCTGGGACAGGGCGAGGAATTGTTGTGGCGCCGGCGAAAAGAGTTGTTGCCGGTGCAACAGATACTTAAAATCTTCAGCAATAAAACATCACCGGCCTTTGAAGTGGCTTTGTTGTTTGGCGCTGTGGTTGCCGGGGGTGATAAAGCATTGATGGAGATTATCCGCAATTACAGCAGGGCTTTGGGTATTGCCTATCAGATCAAAGATGACCTGGAAGATTTTAATGCTGATATTGGCTCCAATAGCTTCAATATTTTACAGCCGTCATTAATCACGGCTATCATCAATGAGAGAGATCCGTTATTAATGCAGGATTGTTTAGAACGGACAAGAAAAGGCGATGAAACAGTTGCAGCTGAACTAAGTCAATTGACACAGACAAAGGAAGCCGTTCAGGAAGCAGAAAAACTGCTGGAGGATTACAAACAAAAAGCATTAAATACATTAAAGGAGTTGAATAATCCTGCCATGAAAATTCTTTTAATCCGATTGTTGAACAAGATTATTTAGTCAGAGAATTCATTTTTAGCAGTACAATAACATTGTTGTGCTGATTCCGACCTCAGCAACGTAGTTCGGGACCCACTTCCTGAAGTTGATGGTAAGACAGAATTGAAGCGTAGCGAAATCATGAACGCCTTAAAAAATAAAATAATGTGAACTAAAGCTGTTTGAGCGGAGCGAGTTCTTTCTGTCTCATCAACTTTCGGAGTAGTGGGTGAACGAGTGCTGCAGTCGGCGGACTCTTTGCTTACTTTCTCGACTGTAGGAGAATTGAAAATCGTGAACACTTTAAAACAATTATTAAAAGGTGAACAAAGTAAGAGCCTCCACGGCTTGAGTGGAAAATAAAAGAGGTTTAATGTAATTGGAGACGAAATCATTTTTAAATGCGATTTCCCGATTATATAGCAGTACCCTGCTACCCCAAGAAGTAACATCATTCAACCCAAAAGAAAGATGGAATTGAAAAAGGTCAATGATAAAATAGCATGTAATCGCCGGATACTCTCCGCCCTTCGTACAGCGCGCGGCAAACTCAGTGAGCCAGCCGTTGATCACATCCGGAATTATCTCGGTACCTGTCTGCATGAACAAGGCGGATTTGTGAACCGCGCCGGGGTGTCCGATCCCTATTATTCGGTTTTTGGTTATACCCTGGCATTTGTGTTTGATTTGCCAATGCCGGTGAAGAAGCAAATAGACTTTCTGAATAGCTGGCAAAAACAGAACGAGCCCGACCTGGTGCATGCCGTCAGTTTGTTGCGGTGTCAATTTCTGGTGGAAGCCATCCGGTTGAAGCAAGGAGCAGCCTCTCTTTTGGGTGGTCAGAGGCAGGAGGAGCGTGGAAAGCGGGTATTGGCCAGGAAGGTAAAAGAAAACAACAGGGAGTTGTTATCAATCATAGCATCCTACCGGTCGAAGGATAATGGTTTTAATCACCATACCAAACAGGCGGAGCGGGGAACCATTTATGCCGGTTTCCTGGTGTGGACCTTGTTTCAGGAACTGGAAATTGAGGATGAAGGGATCGACAGTTGGCGGAAAGCCATAGACTCTCTGCAGTGCAGCGATGGCTCTTTTGTGAATGAAAATCAATCACAGGCAGGAGTCACTTCTGTAACATCGGCAGCCCTGATAATGAGTCTTGGTTACCACCAGGATACGATCGCTTCTGCCATCGCCTGGTTGACGAAACAATGGATGAGCAGGGGTGGTTTTGCTGCCGCAGAAGCCCTGCCAGTGGCCGATCTGCTTTCAACGGCTACTGCCTTGTTGGCTTTAAGCATGGCCGGCGAATCGTTGCAATCCTATGGGGCAACAGGGGAGGACTTCATTAGCCTGCATTGGGATCATTCAGGCGGTTTCTTTGGCAGCATCGCCGATATGCAGCCCGACAGTGAATACACCTATTATGCCTTGTTGGCGTTGGGATTGATTTGAGGCGAGGGTGAGTTGATAAGTGAAAAGGAGAAAGTTTAAAGGTTAAAGAAAAAGGGATAAATCAACATGTAAAAAGGGAAAAGGGAAAAGTAAAGGAACATTGGTCCTGTCATTCTCTTCTAACAGAAAAATTACATCATGAACATTACATCAGACAACACCAATATAACCAAAATTGCCGCCCGGCTCGAAGAACGCCTGTTAGCCCAACGCAATCACCGTGGTACCTGGGATGGATGCCTTTCCGGAAGCGCCTTGTCCACTGCCGTTGCTGTTTTTGCTTTGTGGCTTTACGATCGTGAGGCTTATCAAACATACATTCAAAAAGGCTTGCAGTGGTTGGCTGCCAATAGCAATGCCGATGGCGGTTGGGGAGATACCGTTAAAAGCAGCAGTAACATGAGCACCACCCTGCTGTGCTGGGCTGCCTTGGCCATGGTGGAAGATGATCCTACCTGCCAAAAAACCATTCACGGAGCCGAAAAATGGCTGTTGAAACGCTTGCCCTCCCTGGCGCCTGAAAAGATCAGCAAGTCCATCCTGGATCATTATCAGGACGATCAGACCTTTTCAGTGCCTATCCTGGCCATGTGTGCCCTCGCAGGCCGGCTGGGCCCCGACGGGTGGGACAAGGTGCCCCAGTTGCCCTATCAATTGGCGGTGTTGCCCGATAGATGTTTCAAATGGATGAACCTGCGGGTGGTTAGTTATGCCATTCCGGCACTCATCGCCATTGGTTTGGTGAAGCATAATAATTCCCGTCAATCACCCCTGATGGTTGGTGTCAACCGGTGGGTGCAGAAAAAAGTACTGGAAGTGCTGGCCGGTAAGCAACCCTCCAATGGCGGGTTTCTGGAAGCATCGCCGCTCACCGGTTTTGTGCTCATGAGTTTGGTGGGAGCCGGACAGCGCCAACATGATGTGTGCATTCGTGCCGCTGTTTTCCTGGAAGGTGCCATGCGCCCCGATGGCAGTTGGCCCATCGACACCAACCTGACCACCTGGGTCACCACCCTCTCTGTAAATGCCCTGAATGCCGGGACGCTGAAAAGGATGGGAAAGAAGCAAAGAGGCCGGCTGATAACCGCCCTGTTAGACCAGCAGTTTAAACAGGTGCATCCCTTCACCAGGAGTAAACCCGGCGGCTGGGCCTGGACCCACCTGCCCGGTGGCGTGCCCGACGGCGATGACACTTCCGGAGCCCTCTTGGCATTGAAAAAATTAGCTCCCGATGATCCCGTTGTACAGGAAGCAGCCTCCCACGGATTGAAGTGGTTGCTGAGTATCCAGAACCGCGACGGAGGCATCCCTACCTTTTGTCGCGGATGGGGCAAATTACCCTTCGATTGCAGTTGTCCCGACATTACGGCTCATGCCCTCCGGGCTTTTATTGCCTGGCGTGAAAGTATGGAGCCATCCCTTCAAAAAAGGCTCAATAAAGCCATTGAAGGGATGCTGAGGTACCTCGCCAAATCACAACAGGACAATGGCGCTTGGCTGCCCCTGTGGTTTGGCAACGAGCAGGATGATCATCACCATAATCCCGTCTATGGAACCGCCATGGTGTTGCTGGGATTAAAGGAAGCCCAGTGCAAAGGGTACGATCAGGTCACTGAATGGATCACTCAGGGTGTGGCTTTTCTGGAAGCGGTTCAAAACCCTGATGGCGGCTGGGGAGGTAATAAAGAGGTGCCTTCCGGCATCGAAGAAACAGCCCTGGCGCTAAGAGCCCTGGCTGGTAATGGGAAAAGCAATGTGGTGGATAAAGGAACAGCCTGGCTGGTGGAAAAGGTAAACCTGCAACCTGATCAACCCTTTCCCGCTGCACCCATCGGGTTATACTTTGCCTCCCTGTGGTATTACGAGGAGATGTATCCGCTGGTATTTGCCTGTGCAGCGCTAAATGATATGAATGAAGCATTAAATAATTGAGTATTTGATGAATCATTGTTAGTAGGGTGGTACAGGAGGGAAAAAGTCAAGGAAATAGGTATTTAAATTGATGAAAGGCCTAAAAGAATCGATGAAAAGTGTAAATGTGTATGTGAATATATAGGTTGGATGGATGAATGGTTATTATTTGTATGATGTGAGTTCAATTAATTATCTATTTTCGCCGACAATAAAATAATCTAATCAAAAAATCATGAAAAAAGTTTTGTTATTGGTTGCTGTTTTGGTAGCAGGAATCACTTCTTCGTTTGCGCAAAGCTCAAACTACAGAGCCTTCAAAGTAGATCTTGGTGGAGCCTATGCCATCCCTTCCGGTGATGGAATAAAAGCTGGAGTGGGATTCTATTTAGAGCCAAAATACAATGTAACAGATAATCTTGCCCTGGGTTTAAAAATGGAATGGGCTGCTATGGGAGCCGAGGATGTTCAAGGTATGAGTGTTAGTGTTTCAACTCTTGGAACCTATCAGCTAACTGGTGACTACTATTTCGGGGATAGTTTTGTGCGTCCTTTTGTGGGAATTGGAACTGGTATCTATTCTTTAGGAACAGTTGAGGTTGAAGCAGAAAATGCAGTTACAGGCGATGAGGTGATGAATATGGATTATGGTACAAAATTTGGTTTTGCCCCTCGTGCCGGTATTTTAATAGGTCATTTCCGTGTAGGTGTTGAGTACAATGTGATCACAGGAATTGATTCAGAATTGGAATCAAAAAACTATTTGTCCTTTAAGTTAGGATTTGAAATAGGTGGCGGAAGTAAATAATCATTCCTTCATTATTAAAATATTTGAACCGGCCATGTGCCGGTTTTTTTTGTTAATGGGGGTGGCTAAGCAAGGTCTGGCATTTAGTAGTAGTTATAGATGCCCATATGTCTAATTGCAAATGCTACAAAAAAAACCAGGCCTTGCGGCCTGGCGAAAAATCCAAAATGAATAAAACGGAGCAAAGCGCCCCGCCAATGGGAAACCCATTTATACCAATAAACCAATATCAGATATCTTAATTATCACTTCTTACCAGGATGCCCAGTTTCTCCAATAATTGGGGCGAATCGGCCAGAGCTACCTCTGCTACGGCCTGGTACCTCGATGTCCACTCCTGTAGCTCATCCAGTTTGGCATCACGTTTCTCGCGGGCATCTTGCGCTTCACCTATCTCTTTTATCTGTGCCAGGTAAAGTTGCTCCACTTCCAGTGTTTGGTTCAGTCCGCGTTCCATACGTTCCTGGGTCAACCCGTATTGAATGCCTTCAGCCATCAAATCAGCATTAGCCAGCAGGTTTTCATAAAACGCTTTTACCTGCTTCAGCCATTCGCCTAACGCTTGTTTGCGCGTACCATTTAATTGAAGTGAATTAGTAGCCAATGGGCTGGAGAAAACAGTCCGGGCAATTTTCAAATATCCCATGTAACATTGATGGCAAGCCGTCCGTTTGGTGTTCAATTCATGGGTGGCCTCATATTGCTCGGCCTGTTCAACGTTATATTTGTTGGTCAATGTCTCAGCATCTGCCAATATTTGTATGCCTTCCGATATTCGTTCTTCAGGATAAGAAAAAACGGCAACGGCTGCTTTCACCGCACTGTCAGACCAGCTGTTTCCAATTAACTTTTTTGCCGATAACAATTGATTGGTAATCTCCTTCTGTGCCATAATGGTTAAATTTTTAATGGTTGATTAAGGTTTTTTGTTTGATATCGTTTGTTTTTTCGAGGTTTTCTATGATTTCTGTTGCTCTTGAGTGTTTTCTGAAGCTCTTGGATGATTTCCGGAGCCCTTGAGTGATTTCTTGAGCCTTTGAGTCATTTTCCAATGCCCTTGAATGAATTTCTCATGCTCTTGAGTGTTTTCCGAAGCCCTTGGATGATTTTCTTGTGCCCTTGAGTCATTTTCCATTGCCCTTGAATGAATTTTTCATGCTCTTGAGTGTTTTCCAGAGCTCTTGGATGATTTTTCGGAGCCCTTGAGTCATTTCCTGTTGCTCTTGGATGATTTCAGGAGCTATTCAGTGTTTTCCAGAACTTCTGAACGATTTCTGAAGCCCTTGAATCATTTTTTCTACCCATTGCAATTTTTCATTGTCCATGAATTATAAATCGGTTTTTTGTGTTTGGTAATTCAAAGGTGAGTACAATTTTTTTTCAACAAAAGGAATTATGTCATTTATAATATTATAAGTTTTTACTATTATAATAGGGCACTTATGTATGACAACCCTTGCAGAAGCCCCTGTTTATACGGGATTTCATCGGTTTTTATATATGTTTATTAAACCTGGGGAATAAAACTTGAAGTTCATTTATTCAGAATGTTGAGGTCGGAGAGTGACCACCAGTGCCCGGAATTAACCAATCTCGTTAGTAATATTTAACGGTAAGAGTATAAATTAATTTATCCATGTTATACGAGAGGACTTTCTTTTATAAGTACTACCCAATGTAAAATGGTATAGAGAATAATTTTTTGGGCGGCCGGGCGGGTGCTCCGTTATAGCGCTTACCACCCGGGCTGTGTGGCGTTCGCCGGTGCGTGGGCTCCTTCGTCGCCTCCGCCCGGCACGCCACATCAGCCCCGGCGGCAAGCGGCTGCCACTGCGCCCCCTGCCGCAAAAAACACCCCCGTGTGAAATCCCCAATTACTTCCTTATGACATAAATGACCACACAATATTATATAACCCTGCAAATGGCCGGAAAGAACAATGACATAAAAAACGAGAAAGCCCTTCCGGACTTTCTCGTTATAACTGTATGGTTATTTCAAAGCTATTTAACCAATGATCGCGAAATAAATCGGCCTGATGTCTACTAATCTTTTATCTGCAATTCAAGAGTCATTTAAAAATTCTTCTTAAGAAAATTCAACCCGTTTTCATGCATGATCTGGTCCACCAGCTCCTCCGGTGTTTGGCGGGTGTGCTTGTGCAACACCGAGTCTCCGGATGCTTTAAATTTCCGGGCATGTTTCACCAAATGTTCCTTCAAAAGCGGGTACGATACCAGTGTGGGGTATTTGTTGATCGGGTTGATCAATCCGTCGTAATCACTCCCAATGGTCAGCACCGACCAGGGGTCAGCCCCCTGCAGTCCCTTCTCTTCAATGATGTCGGCACATTTACCGGCAATATAATGCATGGCATTCCACACCAGCTCACTGTTGAATTCGGGACTTAAGCGTTTGGGGTGTTCCTTTTTGCGTTTTTTGTATTTCAACAATTTGTCAAATCCAAGCACCCGTTGGTCCAGTTCAATACCAATTAAACCATTGGTTTTCCAAACCGCCGCAATGTCGTCATCATTCAGGTTCAGGGTCCAGTCGTTAAAAATGTCACCCTCCACCTTGGCACCTATCGCACCATGGCTCACAATTACCGGCACCTGGTTGTTGTATTTCTCCTCCAGGAGGGCATAGTATTGTTTGCGTCCCCGGTAGTCGATGTGTTTCACGTCAATTAAAATGCGCTTGCCGTTTGTATCATCCAGCATCGCATCAATCACCTGCAGGCCCTCTTCGGTGAAATACTCCAAATCATGAATGGCCGATACCGGTTGATTCATGTGGGGTTTCTGGTTCATCTTGCCAAGCGTGGTGACAAGTGATACAAGGCTCTTTTCGTGCGATACAAATCCATTGTAAAAATGATGGGCCAACGTGATAAAAAAGGGCGGGTGCTCCCAGTTTTTCATTGCCTGTATGTTTGCCAATACGGCGCCAATATCTTCCTTGCGTATCTCTTTGGTGGGATAGAGGACATTGGCTCCTTCAATGGTGATGATGATCACAATGGCGTTGGGTTCTTTCTTCAGGATGGCATCCACTTCGGCATAACTGCCGGCAATGTGAAATTTCTGTCCCTTGGAGGACGGTTCTTGCGATGAGGTTTTCAAATACTCGTATTCGGCCTCCACATTCGCGAAATATTTATAGCGATCGCTTTGTATGTACTTAATGCGCGCCGAGGTAACACCCGTTACCAGGTTTTTGGCAAGGGGAAGGCCGGTTACCTTCTGGTCACAGGTAGCCAGCAGAAACTCTTTTTCTATAGGGTACAGTGAAACGCAAAGCACCCGGCTGCCACTCTCTTCAGCCGCCGTAAAATTACTCTGTGAATATTTAGCAAAAGCCAGTTCTGCAAAGTGCGGATTCAGCAGACGGCTGGGGTTGTCTTCTCGCCACATGCTGCATTTTTTGCGCGGATTCAGCAGCTGATCAAGAATTTTAGGTTGGTGTTCCTTCAAATATTCATAGGAAAAGGTGTCTTTTGTGATGGGTAGCTTTTTCTTTAATACTTGTTTACATGCATGACCAAATGGTTTAATAGTAGGGTGCACGTGGAAGTCAAAAAAGATCTTTTTCATTGGGTATTATTTTTACCAGAATCCGTTAGGAGAAAACTAGTGAGGTTAGTACTGGATTACGGATATCAAAAATAGGCGGAGTGAACAAAAGAAATGAGTGTTAACTCAAAATTTTATTATTATCGGGTAGTATATAGAATCGTTTTAAATAGTAATGGGCGCTCGAGTTTTTTTGAGAAGCAATAACCTTCAACATTGGACTCGCATTGTAAATGAAGAATTTTCATCCCAGTGGGATGACACGTTTATAGACAAGAGCTATTTGCTTATGTTCGACTCCGGCCGGAGTCGAATGTATGTCTGTTTGATATTGCTACAAACATCGGATACCTCCGGCATCCTGCTATTCTCAAAATCCGACACAATAGGTTATCAACAGCCTGCCTGGTAGCAGATGAGTCTTTTGATAGGATTAAGAGATTCCGACAAATCGGGAGTGGTGAGGAGGATGAAGACCGTTGTAAGATGATAAACTCTGAAGGAGTGCCTGTAACAGCACAGGGTTTTAACCCTGTGTTTGCATCATGTAATAAAGAAGGCTGAAAGTCTGAATGTATTAAACCTTACCGTTTCAATAAAACCGTTCATACACCTCCATCCCGGCGGGATGAAACGTTTATAGACAAGATATGTGGTTTATGTTCGACTCCGGCCGGAGTCGAATGTGTCTCCAATTTGTTAAGCTACAAACATTGGATACCTCCGGCATCCTGCTATTCTCACAATCCGACACAATAGGTCTTCAACAGTCTGCTTGGTAGCCGATGAGTCTTTTGACAGGATTAAGAGATCCCGACAAATCGGGAGTGGTGAGGAGGATGAAGACCGTTGTAAGATGATAAACTCCGAAGGAGTGCCTGTAACAGCACAGGGTTTTAACCCTGTGTTTGCATCATGTAATAAAGAAGGCTGAAAGTCTGAATGTATTAAACCTTACCGTTTCAATAAAACCGTTCATACACCTCCATCCCTGCTGGATGACACGTTTATAGGCAAGACCTATTGTCTATGTGCGACTCCGGCCGCAGTCGAATGTGTCTCCAATTTGTTAAGCTATAACCATTGGATACCTCTGGCATCCCGGTTAGAAATGAATTCCATAACATATAAGGCAGCAAAGGACGCCCTTGTGTTAATCATTTTACTACTACCTGTGTAATGTCAGTCAAGTGTTGTCTAAGATCTATGTTTTTTCAGAAGTGCCCTGAAAAAAAGCCTCTTCGAGGGATGTTGCCTTTAGTTTGTTGTTTTAACAAGATTCATTATACACCGCGGAGGCGCTGAGATGCAGAGATTTTTATTTGGTAAGTACAGGTTGTTTCAAAATATTTCTATCTGTTTCAATGTATCTCCATTTATCTCTAAGTATTTCCATCTATTTCCTCCTCTAACTTCTGACCTCTCTATATATTTCCATCCAATTTGAACAACATGTTGGTAAAAGTTGCTTTCTAAGCGCCTAATGATCTATTGTTCTACAATTCAAACAATAAACCAACAGACAACTGCAGGTGGTTTTGGTTGCCATGCGGATTTGTGGTGATCTTGTCGATCACATAACCGGCATCATCCGTAATGTCTACCACTTCTTCCTTTAAATTGGGAATCATCACCAGCCGGGCTTTCACATCCAGCAGGGCATGTTTTGAAAGTTCAACCAAAAAACCGGCTTCGGGCGCATACCCTGGCTTCCACTGCTTGTAAGTGTATCTAACCGACTGGTCATTGGCGGTGCCGGCCTGTGATGAATCAAAATCAAGTTTATTGAGCAGGTAGTAGGCCCCAAAAGCTATTCCACAGTATGGGCGGAACTGCTCATCAGAAAAATAGTAGTTGCCCTTTAAGAGCAGGTTAAAAGCATGATAGGCCGAACTCACTTCACCGTAGTTATCCACGTTCCAAAAATCGCTTCCCCCATTGTACTGGTAACCGGCTTCAGCTCCCAGACTCAGCCGTTCGTTGTAAAACCAAAGGGCATTCATGGCAATGGCGGGACCTGATTTAGCCACATCGTGAAAACCGATTTGCTCCTTGTCTCTGCCCAAATTCAGTGGGATGGAATAGCCCGCTGATCCGCCCAGGTAAACATCCTTCTGAGATAGTAAGGAGGATAAGTTGGCGAGGAGTATTATAATAATCAGAATCGTTTCTTTCATGTTGTAATATAAAATCTATGCAATATATTTGGAAAATTATTAATCACAAAAAGAACTTAATCCATGTCTATTATTGGTAATTTAATCTGGCTCTTATTCGGAGGAATAATGATTGCCATCGAATACCTGGTTGCAAGTATTCTAATGATGATAACGATTGTAGGGATTCCTTTCGGTCTGCAGACTTTAAAGCTGGCTTCGTTGGCACTTTGGCCTTTCGGGCGTGAAGCTGTTCCTACGCCGCAGGCAGGTGGCTGTCTCTCCACGTTTATGAATATATTATGGATTTTTCTGGGAGGTATCTGGATTGCCCTCTCTCATGTGATATGGGGGATTATCCTTGGGATTACCATTATCGGAATTCCATTTGCCAAACAACATTTCAAGCTGGCGTCAGTGGCGCTTACGCCATTTGGGCGGGAGATAAGATAGAATGAAAAAGGGAAGCTTAAGCTTCCCTTTTTTTGTGTTATTTAATAACGTTAAGCTCTTTACCAATTTTGGTGAAAGCAGCAATTGCTTTGTCCAGATGTTCTCTGGTGTGAGCCGCTGACAATTGGATACGAATACGAGCCTGCTCTTTTGGTACTACTGGATAATAGAATCCGGTTACGTAGATACCTTCATCAAGCAAACGGGCAGCGAAATCCTGAGATAGTTTTGCATCATACAACATCAAAGCGACAATAGCCGAATTGGTTGGTTTGATGTCAAAACCGGCTTCCTGAATTTTTGTTTTGAAATAGGTAGCGTTATCAATCACTTTGTCACGCAACTCTGTGTTTTCAGATAGCATGTCGAAGATTTCACTGGCTGCACCAACAATGGATGGCGCCAATGAGTTGGAGAACAAATAAGGTCTTGAACGTTGACGCAAGATGTCGATGATCTCTTTTTTACCGGTTGTGTAACCTCCCATGGCTCCACCAAGGGCTTTACCTAAAGTACCGGTAATGATGTCAACACGATCCATTACGTTGTGGTATTCGTGGGTTCCTCTACCTGTTTTTCCAATAAAACCAGCGGAGTGACTGTCATCAACCATTACAAGCGCGTCGTATTTGTCAGCCAGGTCACAAATTTCGTTTAATTTGGCAATGTCTCCGTCCATAGAGAAAACACCGTCAGTAACGACAATGCGGAAACGCTGATCTTGTGCCTTTTTCAATTGCTCTTCCAGGTCAGCCATGTTAGCGTGCTTGTAGCGATAACGGACCGCTTTACACAAACGCACACCGTCAATGATAGAAGCGTGGTTCAACTCATCAGAGATGATAGCATCTTCAGCAGTCAACAAAGGTTCAAAAACGCCTCCATTGGCGTCAAAACAAGCCGCATACAAGATGGTATCTTCCATGCCAAAGAATTTGGCAATTTTCCCTTCCAGTTCTTTGTGGATATCCTGTGTGCCGCATATAAAACGTACAGAAGACATACCATAACCATGGGTGTCCATCGCTTTTTGAGCAGCTTTAATCACACGCGGGTGAGATGATAATCCCAGGTAATTGTTGGCACAAAAGTTTAATACGGTTTCGCCGGTATTAACTTTTATCTCCGCATCCTGAGGTGTAGTGATGATTCGCTCGTTTTTATAAAGGCCTGATTCTTTGATGCCCTCGATTTCTTTAACTAGAAAATCCTGAAACTTTCCGTACATGATATTTCTTTTTCCGGGTAAAACATGAATAATTGAGCAAAAGTAGGGTTATTCGTCATATCTCAACATGACAAATGACAATTTAATTGAGAAGAATTTCAATTTGTGTAATTATTTTTTCCCAACGTGCCTCTTCCATTTTAGGGCCAATTACCTCAATGACGTTGCCTGAAAGGATGGTGCCAATTTTTCCGCATTTCTCCAGCGATAGGTTATTAACTAATCCATAGAGAAAACCGGCAGCATAAAGGTCGCCTGCGCCGGTTGTATCAATTCGGTCGGCTGGGATGATACCTACTTTTACCTCTTCCTCAAAACGTTTAATGAGCGATCCGTTTTTACCTAATTTTAATACGGCGATGTCCGCATGTTGACCCATGTGATTGAGTGCTTCCTCGTTTTCTTTCCCGGTATAGGCTTTGGCCTCTTCTTCATTGGCGAAGAGTATGTCTACGTATTTTTCTACCATTTCCTGGAGGAACTCCCGGTTTTCTTCCACCACATTAAAGCTGGCCAGATCTAAACTTGTAGTTAGCCCATTGGCTTTGGCCATTTGCAGTGCTTTTTCAACTAATTCCCGGTTTTGTACTAAATAGCCTTCCACATGGAAATAAGAGTAACCTTTAAATAGATCTTCCAGCAGATCGTTGGCGGAAAGCTCTATGGCAGCTCCAAGGTAAGTGGCGAAGGTGCGCTCGGAGTCAGGACTGATCAGCGCTACAGCTCTTCCTGATTCGTTTTCGCCTGGTAATAGGATAGGGGTGATGTTGTTTCGTTGCATGTCGGTACGGAAGAATTCTCCCAGATCATCGTTACCAACTTTTCCAATAAAACCAGTTTTTACTCCAAGACAAGCCAGGCCATGAATAGTATTGGCTGCAGATCCTCCTGAAGCCTGTTCCTTTTTTAAATGTATGGTTTGCTCCAGTACATTTTGTGAGGCTGTCAGGTCAACAAGCTGCATGCTGCCTTTTGGAAAATTCAATTTTTCCAGTAAATGGTCACTTTCAAGCCTGGCGAGGATATCAACCAGTGCATTTCCTATACCTAATACGCTGCTCATACTTAATTATTTATTTATCCGACTGAAATAAAAGTGAAAATTTTTTCGCAAAGATATTGGATATTTTGAAGAATCCTTATAGTTTTGCAACGCATTTGAAAGGAACGGCGGTTCAAATGAACAATCAAAGTCATTAAGATTGTGAAAAAGATTTAAAGCTTTATATTATACTCCCTAGTAGCTCAGTTGGTTAGAGCGGCGGACTGTTAATCCGTAGGTCGTAGGTTCGAGTCCTACCTGGGGAGCTTTAAAGAGAATATTAGAATAAATTCCCTAGTAGCTCAGTTGGTTAGAGCGGCGGACTGTTAATCCGTAGGTCGTAGGTTCGAGTCACCTGGGGAGCAAAGCCATCCATTTTGGGTGGCTTTTTTTGTTATGCCTTATTTTGTCTACATCCTCCATTGTGAAAAGGCCGGCAAGTATTACGTTGGTCAAACTTCTGATCCCCATAAGCGTTTACAGGAACACAACAGTTATGAAAGTATGCATAAGTATACTGCCAAATACAAGCCGTGGACTTTAGARGCTTATTTTGTTGTTTCAGACGAGCGTGGTGATGCCATGAAGGTAGAACGCTATATAAAAAATCAGAAATCGGCTTTGTTCATCCGTGACATAATTGCCAATTACCATTCCGTAAGTTTTATTGATGAATTGAAAAAGAAGGTGCTTGGATAGAGCGGTCCCGAGGATCGGGATTAATCCGTAGGTCGTAGGTTCGTTCCGAGTATCGGAAACCTGGGGAGCAAAGCCATCCATTTTGGGTGGCTTTTTTTGTTATGCCTTATTTTGTCTACATCCTCCATTGTGAAAAGGCCGGCAAGTATTACGTTGGTCAAACTTCTGATCCCCATAAGCGTTTACAGGAACACAACAGTTATGAA
>RHGE01000492.1 GCA_004296775.1 Marinilabiliaceae bacterium JC017 | reverse complement strand
CCGTCAAACCATGGAAGCCGGGGGTACCTGAAGTCTGTAACCGCAAGGAGCGGCCTAGGGTAAATCTGGTAACTAGGGTTAAGTCGTAACAAGGTAGCCGTACCGGAAGGTGTGGCTGGAACACCTCCTTTCTGGAGAGTTATTCCCAACAAACGACAAGAGGATATAACTCTTATCTCGTAGGTATAGATCCAACAAAACAGGATACGCATCATGAAATATTAAGAGTATTTAATGATGTGTTGTTGTTTAAAAAAGGATTGTATTGGYTRAAACCGGTATTTTCCACACGCTAGAAAYTAGCAAAACGATCATTGACATATTGGCAAATCAAAATCATAAACACCAACTACGGTGAATAAGAAAGTAGGAAAGGGCGCATGGAGGATGCCTAGGCTCTCAGAGGCGAAGAAGGACGTGATAAGCTGCGAA
>RHGE01000491.1 GCA_004296775.1 Marinilabiliaceae bacterium JC017 | reverse complement strand
TATCTCGCCATTATCCAGTTCTACCCGAACCAATCGACACTGAATGGTTTTGTTTGCCCATCCTGGAAAATCTTTCAGTTTGTTGCTTTGAGATTTTTGTAGCGAAAAATTAACTATTCGCTCATTTTCACCACTGTCCCTGAATTCTTGCACAAAATTCAATTCCTTTGGCCATAAGAATGAAAAACAATGCAATGGAAGAATATCCTCTATCCATTATTAACAAGTCGCCTTTACATAAAGATGGTAAGTGCTGTTGTAGTAATGCTCGTTCACCAGCACTTTTTCCATTGGTCTTTTTGTATGGTGAAAGTCTGGCATCTAACGTTAACTGATTAAGTACATCGAACAGCATCGAACCTGTTGCCATGGAACGCTCGCTGTCCGATTTTGGCCCAAATTTACATACCCCAAATTCTTCTTTTACAGTTGG
>RHGE01000490.1 GCA_004296775.1 Marinilabiliaceae bacterium JC017 | reverse complement strand
GTTTTTTGGTTCCTTTTTGGGGCAATGCCAAAAATGAAGTAGGGTTTGGGACAACGTCCCGGATAAAAACACAGAGACGCAGAGGCACAGAGAAATGATAACGAAGATGTATCATCCAGTGCCATCGGCACGACCGTATGGTAGACATTAACAAGTAAACCAAACAAGTGCCGTAGGTACGACAGAAGTAAGTGATGTTTACAATAACCTACAGATGAAAACACAGAGGCTCCGAGGCACGGAGTCTTTTAAAAGGTCACGATAACGCAAATCTCCAGGTTGTCTACCAGGCCATAATGATCCGAAGCGCGTAAGCCCGGACAATAAGCGGGCCGGCGCAGGCGCGACGAAAATGAATGCGGGGATTCCGGCCTGTGGGTTGGGAAAAATTCATCGAGGAGGTGGGCTGAAGCTTTTATTTGACTAGCGTTTTT
>RHGE01000489.1 GCA_004296775.1 Marinilabiliaceae bacterium JC017 | reverse complement strand
CGATACATCTATACTGGAATTAACTATTTCACTTTATTCTTCCGGCCAGAGGCCATGGTTTAAACGACAAAGCGAGACGCTTTGCCGAACGGAGATATGAACCAGACCCACGTTCAGCGAAGCGTCTCGCTTCGGTGCTACCATCCGGCCTCCGGCCGCATATTAATTCGCACTTCGTTTGTTTTTTCGCGGCTATAATTCCCACGACTTATACCAATTGAACTGTCAGAATAATGGTACCGGACGTATACTATTATGCCTCCGATTCATTTACGATCACGCCTCGGCCAGAACTAACCCGGTTATAATTCAACGGTTACATCACGAATAGAAGCACGAAAAATACGATACATCTATACTGGAATTAACTATTTCACTTTATTCTTCCGGCCAGAGGCCATGGTTTAAACGACAAAGCGGGACGCTTTGCCGAAC
>RHGE01000488.1 GCA_004296775.1 Marinilabiliaceae bacterium JC017 | reverse complement strand
GTTCGGCAAAGCGTCCCGCTTTGTCGTTTAAACCATGGCCTCTGGCCGGAAGAATAAAGTGAAATAGTTAATTCCAGTATAGATGTATCGTATTTTTCGTGCTTCTATTCGTGATGTAACCGTTGAATTATAACCGGGTTAGTTCTGGGCGAGGCGTGATCGTAAGTGAATCGGAGGTATAATAGTATACGTTCGGTACCATTATTCTGACAGTTCAATTGGTATAGGCCGTGGGAATTATAGCCGCGAAAAAACAAACGAATGTGCGAATTAATATGGGGCCGGAGTCCGGATGGTAGCACCGAAGCGAGACGCTTCGCTGAACGTGGGTCTGGTTCATATCTCCGTTCGGCAAAGCGTCTCGCTTTGTCGTTTAAACCATGGCCTCTGGCCGGAAGAATAAAGTGAAATAGTTAATTCCAGTATAGATGTATCG
>RHGE01000487.1 GCA_004296775.1 Marinilabiliaceae bacterium JC017 | reverse complement strand
CCTGGTAATTTGCCAAAGAAGCATTTCCTGAAATAGATAATACGCCTGTAGATGAATTATAAGAGCCCGTGATGCTGCCGGAAGAAGTGAAGTTAAGCCGGTCTTCACCATCATTGAAATTGGCCGAAATAGTAACAGTTGCGTTGGATAGATTGGTGTTATCCATATCCTGCACGGTGACGTCATCGAGTATGGCAACGGCGCCATCGTTTTCAGCATAGCTTAACGTCGTTGTGGTAGGGGATTGCAGTACCGGCGGGTCATTGTCAGCTGATACAGAAATGTTGCGGGTTAACGTATTGGAGTTAATGGAACCGTCATTTGCGATAAATGAGATGGTTCTGGGGGATGTGGTGGGATTACTACTTATGTTTTCATAGGTCACTGAACGCAAAGCTGCCTGGTAATTTGCCAAAGAAGCATTTCCTGAAAGAGAT
>RHGE01000486.1 GCA_004296775.1 Marinilabiliaceae bacterium JC017 | reverse complement strand
AACTCTGAACTTTCTTAACTTATCTTTCTTTTGTATGTCTTTTACCGATTTCATCACTCCTAAATATTTAAATCTATATTTCAGATTTCAAAACCTCTTAATTGCTTTTCACTAATTTTCTTTCTAATCAGTATATCTATAGAATTTTTCTCCAATCATTACTCAACCTTCTCCTATAAATCATGTATTTTATTAGATTTTCACACATCTATTTTTTTTAAGTGGGGTATTTCTCCATCATCACCATTACAACCACCACCAACTATCTTTTTCATTGAATTTATTGATAAAACTCTGAACTTTCTTAACTTATCTTTCTTTTGTATGTCTTTTACCGATTTCATCACTCCTAAATATTTAAATCTATACTTCAGATTTCAAAACCTCTTAATTGCTTTTCACTAATTTTCTTTCTAATCAGTATATCTATAGAATTTT
>RHGE01000483.1 GCA_004296775.1 Marinilabiliaceae bacterium JC017 | reverse complement strand
GTTTTTTGGTTCCTTTTTGGGGCAATGCCAAAAATGAAGTAGGGTTTGGGACAACGTCCCGGATAAAAACACAGAGACGCAGAGGCACAGAGAAATGATAACGAAGATGTATCATCCAGTGCCATCGGCACGACAGTATGGTAGACATTAACMAGTRAASCAAAMAAGTGCCGTAGGTACGACAGAAGTAAGTGATGTTTACAATAACCTACAGATGAAAACACAGAGGCTCCGAGGCACGGAGTCTTTTAAAAGGTCACGATAACGCAAATCTCCAGGTTGTCTACCAGGCCATAATGATCCGAAGCGCGTAAGCCCGGCAAATAAGCGGGCCGGCGCAGGCGCGACGAAAATGAATGCGGGGATTCCGGCCTGTGGGTTGGGAAAAATTCATCGAGGAGGTGGGCTGAAGCTTTTATTTGACTAGCGTTTTTTGSTT